>CAZAWR010000019.1:0-123991 GCA_964488865.1 uncultured Polyangiaceae bacterium
GAGGACTTGCACCTCCTTGATGGTGTGCGCTCGTGAGCGCACTGGCGGCGCGACATCGTCGCGCCTAGCATTGAGCACGGCAACGCCGTGCCCATTGCCCAGGGTCTTTGCGCTTGCGGACTCAGGGTGCGGCGCCGTTCACCAGCGATTGGTAGAGCCGCCGGTATTCGCGATGCATGCGCTGCAGAGAAAACCGGGTCTGGGCGGCTCGCCTCGCGCGCGCCCCCATCCGACGGCACTGCTGTTCCGACTGACAGGCTTCGAGGAGGGTCGTACGCAGCGCGTCCATGTCCCCCGGCGGCACGACCCAGCCGGTTTCCCCAGCGACCACGACGCTGGGGATGGAGCCCATGGCCGGCGCCACGACCGGAAGCCCGACAGCCATGGCTTCGGGCACCACGAGCGGAAGGTCTCCATCCATCGAGGTCAACGCGAACGTGTCCATGGCGGCCATCATGCGCGCGACGTCGCGTCGGGCCCCCGGCCACCGGACGTGCTCCGCCACGCCGAGTTGGTCCGCGAGGGCGCGCAGGGAAGCCATTTCGGGCCCCGCCCCCACCACGAGCAAGGACGTGCCCTTTCCCAGCAAGGGCGCCACGGCGCGGAGCAAGAGCTCATGCGCCTTGGTCTTGGTGAGGTTCCCGACGGTCCCGATGACCCAGTCGTCGCCCTGGATGCCCAGCTGCCGACGCACTTGCTCGCGGATCGCGGTGTCGGGCCGGAACCTCTCGAGATCGACGGCCTGGGCCACGTTTCGCAGGAGGGTGTGCCCACCGGTTCCCCAGAGCTTGGCCAGACGGGCCCCCCGGTCCGACACGGAGACGACGCAATCGAGCAGGCGCGTGGCCTTCACCCTTGCCCAGGCGGACCAGGAAGCCGGGCCGCCGTCCCCACGTTCACTGTGCACCACGGTCGTTCCCGCCATGCGCCCCGCCACGACGCCAACCAGAAGGGCGGTAGCGTCGTGCGTGTGCACGAGGTCGACGCGGCGCTTCCGGAGCAGCAGGGCAAGGCGCAGAGGCAGCGTGGTATCGATTCGTGCATGACGGCCGAGGATGTGGACCGGGATGCCAGCGGATCGAAAGTCAGGCGCCATGCGAAGGGCCGGGGCGCTGGCGAGGGACACGACGAGGACACCGTCGCCGTCGGCCCGCTGCGATCGAGCGAGGTCGAGGGCGAGCTGCGCAGGGGCGCCGATGTCGAGATGGCTGAGGACGTGGGCGATCACGAGCTTGGCCCGGGCGCCGTCGCCGGACGGCAGGGGGCCTCCGATCACGTGAAGCCGTGGTTTGGTCGCCAGTCCCATGCTCCAGTCCTGGTATCGGAGGCGGCGCGGCGCAAGCGCACGGGGCCAAGCAGTAGCGAGAAACTGGTGAGTCGGGGTCCGGGGACCGGGAATGGTCAGGAGGTCTGCCTTCCGCCGGGCGCAAGCCCGCGTTGACCCGGGCCCCCGCCGTTCGTATGACGCAGCGTGTTTCGGAGCTTAGGCCGAGCAGTGGCGCTGGCGCTGACCTGTACGTGCGGGGCATGTGATCCTCCCGCGTCGGATCCGTCACCCGTACCTTCGGCGGCCATCGACGGCGCAGGCGGTGCCGCCTTGGGGTCGAGCGCGGTGGGCACGGCCCTTACCCCTTCGCCGGCACATAGCGAGCAAGCGGGGAAGCCTTCGCTTCCCGACGGCCTCGAGGCGCATCCGGCGCGAACCGCGGATCCGGTCGCCCCCGTGGCGGGCGTGGAGCAGGCGTGTCCGCCGGGCATGGTGCTGATCGCGGGGGAGTACTGTCCCGGGTTGATGCAGCCCTGTCAGGAGTGGGTGAGCGGGGGCGTGCGACGCTGCGCCCGGTTCGACGAGAGCCGGTGCGTGGGGCATCGATTCCTTCGAAGGTTTTGTATCGATCGCTACGAGTACCCCAACCTCGCGGGGGTAAAACCCACGGTGATGGTCAGCTGGTACGACGCCCTGCGCGGGTGCGAGATCGAAGGCAAGAGACTGTGTCTTGCGAGCGAGTGGAGCTTCGCTTGCGAGGGGGTGCAGCGCTACCCCTATCCCTATGGTCAAATACGCGACCGCAAGGTGTGCAACTTCGATCGCCCGCGCCCGTCGCCCGAGCCGAACTTCGAGCTGTTCGCGCGGCCGCGGCAGGTCGGTGCGGAGGTCGCGCGGCTCGACATGCGCGTCGAGAGCGGGCTTCTTGCGGGCTGCGTGAGCCCGTTCGGCGTGCAGGACATGACCGGCAACGTCGACGAGTGGGTGCTCAATGAAGATCACTTCGAGCAAGCGGAGACGGAGGATCGGAAGCCACCGTTCATCTCGGGACTGAAGGGTGGGTACTGGGGACCGATCCGCGCCGCATGCCGCCCGATCACGACGGCGCACAACGAGATCTTTCGTTTCTATCAGGTGGGCTTTCGTTGCTGTGCGAACGCGCGGGTGGACCCGGACGGGGTTGCGGACCGGTACGCGTTCCGGTTGAAGAAGTGGCGCGAGAAGGCCGAGCTGCGACCCGAAGGGGGGCCGATCGAGCGCCCGCCGAAGTGATTCGCACCCAATGGGGGCTTCGGATCTCCAACCGAGTCGAGACCGACGTCCAAGGAGCCGTGATGCCCCATCCTCCCGTGACTTCTGACACCAGCATCGAGGACCTGATCCAATGGGTGCCCGACTCCGTGGGGTACTTAAGGGAGAAGGGGATCCGGTGCATCCGCTGCGGTGAGCCGATCTGGGGCAGCCTGGCCGAGGCCGCCGAGCAGAAGGGCTTCGGCGACGAAGACGTCGAGCGGTTCGTGCGAGAGCTGAACGCGATGGGGTGAGGTTGTCGGGCTGGCCTACCTGTGCAGGACCTTCTCGACGACGGGGGCGGCGATGCGCTCGTAGTGGGGGAAGTTGCCGATGAGGGGGCGAGCGTAGTTCTTGAAGGCCACGGACACGTCGGAGTCACCCTCGAGGAAGTCCTCGGGCATGTGCTTGGTGTGCTTGGCGACGGACTCGAGTTCGGTGAGGAAGTAATCGACGGAGTAGTCGCCGGTGCGGCGGATGGCGACGGAGCCGTCGACGTTGTTCCACACGGAGTACTGGACGGCCTTTTCGCCGACCTCGCGGGCCTCGTTGGCGTCGGCGGTGGACACGACGCTGAGGAAGGAGCGCTGGAGGTAGCCGAAGGTATCGGAGCGGACGCGCTTGATCTTGAGTTTGTTCTTGATGAGGTCGGAGAGACCGTCGCCGAGGGCGCCGCTGCCGGAGAGCTGGACGTTGCCGTGGGCATCGCGCTCGGCGTCGCCGCGGAGGCCGACGACGACGGGCTGGCCGTTGGCGTCGACGATGCCTTCGGAGACGGCGATGACGCAGCGGCCGTACTTGGCGTAGACGCGATCGACGGCGGCGAGGAACTTCTCGGGGTCGAAGGCGCGTTCGGGGACGTAGATGAGGTGGGGGCCGTCCTCGGGGTATTTTCGGGCGAATACGGAAGCGGCGGTGAGGAAGCCGGCGTGGCGACCCATGACGATGCCGAGGTAGACGCCGGGCAGGGCAGCGTTGTCGAGGTTGGCGCCGGCGAAGGCGGAGACGACGAACTTGGCGGCGGAGCCGTAGCCTGGGCAGTGGTCGGTGACGCGCAGGTCGTTGTCGATGGTTTTGGGGATATGGATGACGCGCAGCTCGTAGCCGGCCTTGTTGGCGTTTTCGTTGACGATGCGGCAGGTGTCGGCGGAGTCGTTGCCGCCGGCGTAATAGAAGTAGCGGACGCCGTGGGCGCGCAGGACCTGGAAGATCTTGGCGCAGTATTCCTCATCGGGCTTGTCGCGGGTGGAACCGAGGCCGGAGGAGGGGGTGTTGGCGACCATCTCCAAGTTGTGGGTGGTGGCCTGGGACAGGTCGAGGAAGTCCTCGGCGACGATGCCACTGACGCCGTGTTTGGCGCCGTAGACGTTGGTGATGTGCCCGTACTTGCGCGCTTCGAGAACGGCGCCGACGAGGCTCTGGTTGATGACAGCGGTGGGGCCGCCTCCCTGGGCGACGACGGCCTTTCCCTCGAGCTTTCCCATGGGGTGTGTCCTTTTTGCTGGTGCGGTGGGGCACCTCAGGTTTGCGTTACAACGGGGCGGAAGGTAGCGTCGGGAGGGGGAAAAATCCAGCCGGTCGTTCGCGGAGGGTTGCTCACGGTGCGGTGACGCCGTAAAGCATGTCGGGCAGACGTTGTTGGGCGTTGGGAGACGGCGTGAGGCTCCTGGGGCAGGCGTTGTCCGGGGGCGGTGCGACGGCGAAAAGCGGCGCAGTCGGAACCGGCGGGAGGCGCTGCACGGGCTCATTGGGGCTTCCGCAAAGGTTGTTCGTTGCGGTGGCCTCACGACGCGCCGAGCAAGGGCCGGGCGACCACACCACGGAGAGAAAGGCACGTTGACTGGTGATCGAATCTGTGCATAATGCGCTCCCCTTCGCTTGCAGGAAGACGTGCCATGCAGACCCATCCCAAGATCGCAGCCCTCGAGAAGACGCAGCTCCGTCACGACCTGACCCGTGTGATGCCGGGCGCCACCGTCCGTGTGCACTACCGCATCCGTGAGGGCGAAAAAGAACGCATCCAGGTGTTCCAGGGCGTCGTCATCGGGCGCCGCCGCGCCGGTGCCCGCAGCTCCTTCACCGTCCGCAAGATCAGCTTCGGCGTCGGGGTCGAGCGCGTGTTCGCGGCCCACAGCCCGTTCATCTCGGAGATCGAGGTCATGAACCAGGGCGTGATTCGTCGCTCCAAGCTGTACTACCTGCGCAAGCTGTCCGGGAAGAAGGCGCGCATCAAGGCTCGCCGCGAGGTCTGACGCGTTCGGCCCGCGCGATCGGCCCGGTTGCGCTCTCTTTCCGAAAAAGCTTCCCTGCTCGCTCACGCACCATCCGGTGTCGTGGGGCCGTGGATCCCTGCTCGGCCCCATCCTGGCCCGGCACGGGTACCCCTTCCAACTACTCGCATCGATTTCCCCGACAGGCTACCATGCGGGACCGACGACGCCTGGACGCGTCGATTCTACGGAGAGGTTGACCTGATGAGTGTTTGTTGGCGCTGTGGCGCACCCGTCAATCCGAACGACAAGTTCTGTGGTGTTTGCGCGGCTCCCATGGCAGCGGCGCCAGGACAGGCGCCTGCTGGGCCTCCGCCGGGCTATGCGCCGGGGCCCCCTGCCTACGCGCCTCCCCAAGGCTACGCGCAGCAGCCTCCGATGGGTGGGCCGCCGCAAGGCTATGGGCAACAGCAACCCATGGGTGGGCCGCCGCAAGGCTATGAACAGCAGCAACCCATGGGCTACGGACAGCAGGCTCCGATGGGTGGACCTCCGATGGGTGGGCCGCCCGGACCGCCGCCCATGGGCCCCCCTGATGGTCCGCCACCGGTTGCCCCTGGAGGCATGGCGCCCCCTGGTATGGGAGGACCGCCTGGCATGGGAGGTCCTCCGGGCATGATGGCCGACCCGTTCGGGACCACGGGCACCCCCCACGACCGAGGCGCGTACGGTCCGCCGGGGTCTCCCCCCGCGCTGGCTGACATGCGGATCGCGGGAAGCGAGGCGTTCGAGGCCACCGCGTTTTCTCCTGGGGGTCCCGCGCCTCTGCCCCCGACGGGGGCGATGAGTCCCTATCCCCCTGCCGCCCCGGCCGCCCCGGGGTTCGGGCAGGGTCCGGTGCCCGGTGGGCCTCCGGGCATGTACAGCCCCCCCGCCCCGCCGCAGCCAGGTCCTCCGGGCGCGTACGGCGTCCCCGATGCGATGGCGGAAACGAGCAAGGCCGGAGCCAGCGGGCGAGAGTTGCGAGGCTTTCTGTACAGCTTCCACGCCAAGCCCGAGGGCGAGTTCTGGCCCCTGTTCTCGGGCCACAACGCCATCGGTCGCGCCGACTCGGGCGAGGCCCTCGACATCCCGATCGCGGACCCCACCACGTCGTCGCGACATGCGGTGCTGGTCTCGGACGGCCCCGGTAGGATCATGCTCCAGGACGCTGGCTCCACGAACGGGACGTTCGTGAACGATCAACCCGTGGGCTACCAAGGTTCCGTCGAGCTGCGGGACGGCGACCGTGTCCGTCTCGGAGGGTACAACGCGACGGTTCGGTTCGTGACCCGGTAGCGACTTGTGGCGCCGGCGGTCGAGGTGATTCACTTCGGGACCGGCGCGGAGAACAGCCTATGCGAACACGATCTCTTGTAGTTGCTCTGGCGTGGGCGGCGTTGTTGCTGGTCCTCACGGGACCGGCGCTCGCTGCCCCCATGGCGCGCATTCTGCGCATCGATCCCATCGCGGCAACGACCGATGGGGCCCCGGTGCTCACCCTTGTTGTCGACCTCGTGCAGTCCAAGCGGGTGAATTCGGCCATCGCCGAGTGCGCGGGCAACCTCTCCTGCGAGTCCGAGAAGCTCGAGAAGCCCAAGGCGCTGTTCCAGCCCTTCCCCTACCCCGAGACCAACGCGAACTTCCTCGTCACCATCGACGGGGCGGCCTTCCCCACGAAGTACGTGTGGAAGGGACGTTGGGGCGACAGCCAGCAGATGGTGGGCGTGGGGACCGCTTGGCTCGTCCTCGTCGATGCCGGCGGCTCGATGTCGTCGCGGATCACGGATGCCAAGGCCGTTGCCAGCGCGTTCATCAACGCGATGGGCCCAAACGACATCATCAACGTGATGGCGTTCGACGGGCGCCAGGTCGTCAAGGACTCGAAGTGGGTCCCGGCGAGCCGCAAAGCGGACGCCAACAGCTTCGTCAACGGCATCGGCACGAACTACGGCAGCTGGGGCCGGACCCGTCCTTTGGCGAACATCATCCGCGCGGGCGTGAACGACGCGTTCAACGAGCTGGGCAACGTGGGCAGCAACGTGACCTTGCCGATGCACCAGGCGCTCGTGGTGATCTCCGACGGTGCGGCGGGCACGGACCCGTCGTCCACGGGACCTGGGGCCCTGATGCTCACGCAGCACCTGAGCAAGGGTCGATTCCCGGAGGACAACAGCGCGTTGCCCAAGACGCCGCTGCCGGTCATCTCCGTCTGGTTCCCGCGGACGCAGATCGAGGAGCTCTCCCAGAACGCGCAGGAGTTCATGGTGAACCTCGCGAACCCCGAGTACGGCGGGTTCTACACGAACGTGCAAGCTGGGGGCGCCGGGCGTGCGCCGCAGATCGTCAACGCCGTGCGCGATCGCTTCAACCACATGCACATCGTCAAGTACCGGGTGTCGTGCATCGCGTCCAACGTGCAGCAGACGTTCCAGCTCGTGTTCTCCAACATCACGCCGATGATCGGGGGCGACGCGACGTTCAAGGACGTGCCCGTCGGCATTGACCCGAGCACCTGGCCCCTCGACATCAACACGCAGTACACGGTCGACCGGGCGGCCAAGAACCCCGTGCACCCGGGCGGGACGTTCCGCGTGTACGGGGACTTCTGCTGGAGCGGGGACAAGTCGAGGGCTGAGATCTACTTCCTGCCGAAAAACCAGCCCGCGCCTCCCACCATCAAGGGCGGCGACATCGAGACCGCGAAGCGCGCACAGCAACAGCTCATCGCGATGAACATGCGCGGCACCGCGAAGGAAGCTTCGGACACGTTCGTCGAGTTCGAGGCCCCCGACGACGAGAAGATTCTGCTCGGCACCGGCGACAAGTCCGTCGTGCGCATGGTCATCTACGACAACAAGGCGCGCCGGGCGAGCGCAGCCGATGCAGAGCACATCCTCACGCTCAAGGGGCAGCAGTCCCCGTTCCCGATCTTGTGGGTCGGCGGCGGTGTGTTCGGTGGGCTCGTCGTTCTTCTTCTGATCGTCGCCATCGTGCGAGCGGGCGGAGGAGGAAAGCGTCGGCGAGGGGGTTCACCACCTCCGGCGCCCGTGGTGGCGGGGTATGGTGCGCCTCAGGGGCAACCCTATCCAGGCGCGGGAGCGCCTCAGGGGCAACCCTATCCAGGCGCGGGAGCGCCGGTGGGGCAACCCTATCCAGGCGCGGGAGCGCCGGTGGGGCAACCCTATCCAGGCGCGGGAGCGCCGGTGGGGCAACCCTATCCGGGTGCGGGTGGTGCACCCTATCCGGGTGCGGCGGCACCTGCGGGCCCTCCCGGGATGGGCCAACCCCTTGCCCCGCAGCCGGCGGCGGGAGCCCCCGGCTTCATGTACGGCGGTGGGCAACCGCAAGGTGGGCAAGGCTTCGGGCTGACGGGGGCGCAACCCCAGCATCAGCAGCCCCCACCCAACCCGTACGGAGCCGCGCCGGGCGCGGCGGGGTCCAAGGCGGTGCTCTCGGGTGCGCCGGGAACCTACCCGATCGCCGCGGGGTCCGAGATCTTCATCGGCAGAGATTCCGCACGCTGCCAGGTGATCTTGCAGGAACCACGCGTCTCTGCCACCCACGCGGCGGTGCGGTTCGACGGCAGCCAGATCCTGGTGAGAGACATGGGCAGCAACAACGGCACCCTGGTCAACGGCAACCGAATCGCGCCCAACGTCGACACGCCTGTCCCCTCCGGGTCCATTCTTCGGTTCGGACCCGTCGAGTTTGTCGTTCGAGTGGAGTAGCCTCGACGGGCCATGGTTTTGCCCGTGCCCCAACCCCCACGCGTCTCGTTGGCGGTCGCGTCCATGACCGACCCGGGTCTCGACCCGGAAAAGCAGGTCAACGAGGACGCGTGCGTGGCGAGGGACTTACCCATCGGTCACCTGCTCGTGGTGTGCGACGGTATGGGCGGCCACGTGGGCGGGCGAGAGGCGAGCGAGGCGGCCATCCGGACCATCCTCGAGCACATGGGGGCCGTCGGACCGGACGTTCACCCCGGGGCTTCGTTGAAGGCGGCGATTGGGCATGCGGGCAAGGTCGTGTACGACCTCGGAGGGTCGTCGGCGAACCTGCTGCGTCCCGGCTCGACCGTGGTGACCATCCTCTCGCACGCGGGCGGCTCGGAGGTCGCGCACGTGGGCGACAGTCGCGGCTACTTGATCCGGGCGTCGCAGATTCACCCAATCACCCGCGACCACTCGATGGTGCAGCAGATGGTGGACGCGGGGGTGCTCAAGCCGGAGGAGGCGATTGGGCATCCGGATGCCAACAAGATCACGCGTGCGCTGGGCATGTCGGCGACGGTGGAGGTCGAGGTTCGAGCCACCCCGCTGGCGCACCAGACGGGGGACCTGTTCGTGCTTGCGACGGACGGGCTTACTGATCTGGTGATGCCGCCGGAGATCTTGAGTGTCACGTTGCAGGCGCGCCAGGCGCGGGGGCTCGACTTCGCGTGTCAGCAGCTCGTGGCGCTGGCGAACTCTCGAGGCGGCCACGACAACATCACGGTGTTGGTGGCCGAGGTGCTGGACTGCCCATCGTGTTCGGAGGCGAGGTCGCGCACGGTGGTGACGGACGACGCTGTGCCGGTGGACGCGGCCGCGATGACGGTCCCGTTGACGGTCCCGTTGACGGTCCCGTTATCTCCGGGGGGCCTGCATCCCACGATGGTGGACGACGGTGCGGAGCTTGCAGCGGGGCAGCCGGCGGTCGAGCCCACGCCCACGTGGGTGGGGGACGAGCCGGCGGAACGGGATTCGGAGACGGAGTACGCCCTCGAGGCGTTACGACGACGCAAGCTGACGTGGCTGATCGTGGGCACGGCGCTGGTGCTGTTCGGGCTTGGCCTCGTGGTCACGTCGATTTGGTGGGCTTGGGCGGCGGCGGCGATGCGTGAGGGGGAGGCGACCGAGCGGTTGGCGGTTGCGCAGATGTCGGATCCGGCGCCCGGTATCTTTGCGCACCGGGACGTGACGGTGCGCGGACTCCTTGCCAGGAGCCGTCCTGGTGCAGAGCAGACCTTTCTCAAGCCGGTGCCGTGGGAAGCGGCATCGACCCGGCGTCGACCCGGCGTCAGAAAATGGTTCGTCTCATGATTGCAGGGTTTGGAAAGCAGACGATCACCCTAGGCAGCGCTGCGGACTGCGACATCGTGCTGTCCGGGCCCGGTGTCGCTCCGCAGCATGCGCGGATCGTTCACCAAGGAGCGGGGCAACTGTTGTTCGTGGATGGCGGCTTGGGGCCGTCGTTCGCGGGAGGGCAGGTGGTACCGAAGGGTGGGAGCGTGCCCTTCGATTTGCGGACGCCTTTCGCGTGCGGCCAGGTGACGGTCCCGCTGAACCATCCGGCCATCGCGCTGATGTTGATGGAGCGTGGTACGGCGCAGGCGCCGCCGGGGCAGCTGATCGTGGGTCGAGATCCCGTGCGGGCCACGCTCGCGATCCGGCACCCTTCCGTTTCCTCCCGGCACGCCACCGTGATGCTCGACCGGATGCTCGTGGTGGACGAGGGGTCGACGTCGGGCACGTATCTGGGGTCGGGCCGGATTGCTCCGAACGCGCCGACGCCGTTGGATCCGAACGGGGTGGTGGCGTTCGGGCCGGTGGTGGTGCCGGTGGGGACGTTGGGGCAGATAGCGCGTGCGATGGCGGGCGGTGCCCAGCCGGTGCAGGGGCCCGTGCAGCCGGTGGTATCGCAGGCGGTGCAGGCGGCGCAGCCGCCGCTGGTGTCCCAGGCGGTGCATCAGGCTGCCGCGCAACCGGCGATGGTGTCCCAGTCGGTACAGCAGGCGCCTGGTCCGTCGTCGGGGGGGCAGAAGAAGAACCAGACGGTGATTGGCAACCTGGATTTCCAGAAGCCGTTCCAGACGATTGGCCGGACGCCGGACAACGACATTGTGTTGTCGCACCCGCAGGTGTCGAGCCGGCACGCGGTGCTGGTCAAGACGGCCGGCCAGGTGTTCATCGAAGACCGCGGCAGCGCCAACGGGACGTACGTGAAGGGGCAGAGGATCGCCCCAGGCGTCAAGGTTCCGGTGCAGCCGGGCGAGCGCATCTACCTCGGCCCGATGCCTTTGGTCATCCACATACCGGCGGAGGGAGCGGGCCAGGTCCTGATCCCGGACGTGAGCAAGTGGCAGGGCCGGCCGCTGTACGAGATCGAGGCGTGGGAGCTGTTCCTGGAGGTACCCGATCGGGATAATCCATCCACGAACAAGGTCCTGCTCGACAAGATTTCGTTCAAGGCTTTGCCTGGTGACATGATCGCGTTGATGGGACCTTCCGGGGCGGGCAAAACCACCCTGCTACTAGCCCTTAACGGATACCTCCCACCTTCCTCGGGCTTGGTTCGGATCAACGGTGAGAATCTCTACGCGATCTACGACAACCTCAGGGGGTCGATCGGGTACGTGCCGCAGGACGACATCGTGCACCCGGAGCTGACGGTGTTCGAGGCCGTGCGTTACTCGGCGAGGTTTCGTCTGCCGCCTGACTATTCGGACACGGAGATCGATCAGCGGGTGGACCAGACGCTCAAGGAGCTTGGGCTCGAGGGGGTGCGCAACCTGCAGATCGGCAAGCCCGAGAAGAAGATCCTGTCGGGAGGGCAGCGCAAGCGCGTGAACATCGCGCTGGAGCTCGTGACGGACCCTGTGATCCTGTTCTTGGACGAGCCCACGAGCGGTCTCGCCGCAGACGACACCACGGCCCTGATCAACCTGCTTGCGGATCTGGCGAAGGCCACGGGCAAGACGATCGTCATGACGATCCACCAGCCGGCGAAGGACGAGTTCGAGCGGTTCAATCTCGCGCTCATCCTCGGCTACGGCGGCGTGCCGATGTTCTTCGGGCCGACGTCGCCGGACGCGTACCGTTTCTTCGGGACGTTTCTGGAGACGCAGGGCAAGCCGAACACGATCGACAACCCGCGCGACATGTTCGACATCCTCAACCAGCGCGAGGGGCCGATCTACCAGCAGATGCTGGCGCAGAACCCCAGCACGCCGCGAGGGGCGGCGCGTCAGTACGCGGCCAAGATCTGGGAGGCGGAGTACAAGGCGAGCCCGGTCTACCAGAAGATGTACGCTCCCCCTCGGGCGGTCGGTACGGGGGGAGGGCAGAACTACATGCCGCCGGGCGCCCCCAAAACCAAGGGACAGCTACGGCTGCTCTTGTCCCGCTACGCGAAGGTCAAGTGGAGGGACCACTCCGGCACGGCGATCATGTTCCTCCAGGCCCCCATCATCGGAATTCTGCTCGCCGTCGTGTTCGGTGGCCAGAAGGAGGCCATCCCCTATTGGTGCCTCGGGGCCTTGCAAGAACTCTCCAAGCGCGCCGGCGGGTTCGGGGGATCCGCGGGCGACCTTCTCTCCGCCATGCAAGTGACCCGCGACAACTCCGGCGCCGCCTTCTTCGTCGTCGTGGCCGCCGTGTGGTTCGGGACCTCCAACGCTGCACGCGAGATCGTGAGCGAGCGCTCCATCTACCTGCGGGAGAGGATGGTGAACCTCAAGCTCTTCAACTACGTGGCGTCCAAGTACATCCTGCTGTGCCTGTTCTGCGTCATCCAGTGCACGATGCTGCTCGGCATCGTGTTCTTCTCCCTCGGGTTCAACGGGGGCATCGAGGCCTTCCTGTGGGAGCTCGGCTACCTGTACGTGGTGGCCTGCATGTCCGCGGCCCTCGGCCTGCTGCTGTCCACCATGGTCACCTCGAGTGAGGCGGCCCAGGCCCTCACCCCCATCGCCCTCATCCCGCAGGTCGTGCTCGGAGGGCTCATGGTCCCCATGACGACCAACTCCCTGCTCAAGTGGCCCATGTACGTCGTCCCCGCCCGCTGGGGATTCCAGGGCGTGATCGCCCACGAGCGCATGGCCATCGCGAAGGACCCCGCCTGGGTGATGGACCTCGGCAAGCCCGACGCCAACAGCCCTGGCGACTTCGTGACCGCGGGGAAGTTCGAGTGCGCCACGGCCCAGATCGCCGGGGACAACTTCAATGGGGCCTGGGGCTTCACCGACTACGACGTGCTCTGGATGCCCTTTGCCGTCATGGGCGGCATGACGATCGCCACGCTGATCACGCTGCTCATCATCCTCAAGCACCGGGATCCGGTGTGAGATAGACGGGGGCCAGCGTGCCATTTCATCGTCTCGACGCCGACGAGTCCCGGGAGCTCGTCCCTGGCTTTCGCGTGCGGTTCGCGCACGGTTCGACCATGACGGCGGCGCACTGGGAGATCGACGCGGGCAGCGTGTTGCCCGAGCATGCTCACCCTCACGAGCAGATTTCCCAGGTGGTGCAGGGCCGCTTCGAGATCGTGGTGGGGGGAGAGTGTGCGGTGCTCGAGCCGGGCTTGGTGGCGGTCATCCCGCCCGGGGTGCCCCACGCAGGCCGCGCCCTGACCGACTGCCGGATCATCGACGTCTTCCATCCGGTGCGGGAGGATTATCGGTAGCGGTCGAAGGGGGAACGTCCGCGGAACGCGCGGCATCCTTGACACGCGTCCGGGGTTGGGATGCGATTGGTGCGGGGCCCCGTGCGGACACGGGCTGTACTCGGCAGCATGCCCCGAAGGAGTCAGGCCCATGCCAGACGTACCCGGGGTTGAACCGATGGCATTGCCTGAAGGCTTGGCCTCTCTCGCGCTCCGAAAGGTCGCGCTCCCTGTCGTCGTCATCGACCGTGGAGGCTCCCTCGTCTTCGTCAATGCGGAGGGGTGCGACTACCTCGGCGTGACGGCCGAGGAGGTCCTGGGCAAGCCCGTGTGGGACGTGCTGTTCGACGCGAAGGATGCCGCCGGCGCTCGCCCGTCCATCGAAGGGGCCTTGTCCGACGGAAGGCCGATCTCCGTCAGGGGGGCCCGGTCGGCTGTCAGCGGGTCGCGACGCGTGACGCGGTGGCACTGGACCCCTTTGGGTTGGGGAGAGCGCCGCGATGCCGTCGGCATCGGGATCGCGGAGGACGCAAGCCAGACGGCGACGTGTGAAGACCGCGGCTTCGCCACCGAGGCGCGCAGCCGCGCCCTGCTGCGGCTCATGCCGGATCTGGTGTTCCGAATGGACGCCGAGGGTCGGTTCCTCGAGTTCTACGCTTCCAACGAGCAGTTGCTCTACGCCCCCCCCGAGCAGATCGTGGGACACACCATCCGGGAGCTCCTGCCGGAGCCGGTCTGCTCCCAGAGCATGGCCTGCATCACGAAGACCCTCGAGACGACTGCCGTGCAGACCCTCGAGTACTCCCTTCCCGTCGCGCCGGGTCATCGTTACTTCGAAGCGCGGCACGTCGCGGTGAATTCGAGCGAGGTGCTCGCCATCGTGCGGGACATCACGAAGCGCAAGACGTCAGAGGAAGCGCTCCGCGCCAGCGAGAAGCAGTACCGGATGCTCAT
Organism: uncultured Polyangiaceae bacterium; assembly: GCA_964488865.1. Classification (GTDB taxonomy): domain Bacteria; phylum Myxococcota_A; class Polyangia; order Polyangiales; family Polyangiaceae; genus MWCO01. The sequence continues at coordinate 14,185 of CAZAWR010000019.1, forward strand.
GGAGCGAGCGTCGGACGGCATTGTCCTCACAGATGCCGGCGGTCGCATCGTCGCAGCCAATCGCCAGGCGTGCGAGCTTTCGGGGTGGGACGAAGCGTCCATGCTGTCCCGGGACGTGGCGGAGTTGCTGGTCGTCAATGAGGACGTCAGCGTGGCCCCACTGTTCCGGGGGTTGCGCGAAGGGGGACCGGTACGGGTCGAGGCACGCCTACGGCACCGCGGCGGCGAGTTGCTGGACGTGGAGATGAGCGCGAGCCGCATGCCCGACGGGCGGGTGCAGGCGATTTTGCGGGAGATCACTGAGCGCAAGCGAGCGGAAGAGGCGTTGCGTCGCTCCGAGGAGAGCTTTCGTTTGCTCATCGAGCGGTCGCCAGATCTCATCGCGGTGCATCGCGGCGGACGTGTGGTCTGGGCGAACCAGTCCTGCGCGCGGGTCTTCAGGACGGACCTCGCGAACATGATCGGCCGGCGCGTGCTGGACTTGGTGCACCCGGACGACCGGGAGGTCGTACGGCAACGGATCGTGCAGCAGCAGCAGACGGGCGAGCCGGTCGCCGCGATGGAGGAGCGCTTCGTCCGGGACGACGGGACAGTGTGGTACGGAGAGGTCGTCGCGATTCCTCTGGAATTTCAGGGAGAACCCTCGAGCATCGTGGTCGCGCACGACGTGACGGAGCGCAAGCGCGCGGAGGAGGAACGTCGATCGCTCGAGCAAAGGATCCAACAAGCGCAAAAGCTGCAGAGCCTCGGGGTGTTGGCGGGGGGCATCGCGCACGACTTCAACAACCTGCTGATGGGGGTTCTGGGCAACGCGAGCCTGGCGCTGCTCGACCTGCCGCCTGAGGCGCCCGCGCGCGACCATCTGCAGCGGGTGGAGGTGGCGGCACGGCGGGCGGCGGACCTCACGAGGCAGCTGCTGGCGTACTCGGGCAAGGGCCGATTCCTCGTCAGCCCCCTCGACCTGTCCAGGGTCGTCGAGGAGATGAACCATCTGCTCGCCACGGTCATTTCGAAGCGGGCCACCGTGCACCTCGACTTCGAGAGGAACCTGCCTCCGATCGAGGCGGATGCGACGCAGATGCGACAGGTGATCATGAATCTCATCACCAACGCCTCGGACTCGCTCGGGGACGAGGATGGGGTGATCGTGATTCGCACGGGATTGGTTCACGCGGATGCGAGCTACCTCGCGTCCACGTACGTGGACGAGCAACTCAAAGCGGGCGACTACGTGGTTCTGGAGATCTCCGACACGGGCTGCGGGATGGACGCGGCGACGGTGGAGCGGATGTTCGACCCGTTCTTCACGACGAAGTTCACGGGACGGGGACTGGGGCTCGCGGCCGTGCTGGGGATCGTGCGCGGACATCGAGGGGCGATCAAGGTGGACAGCGAGCCGGGTCAGGGGACGTCGTTCCGGGTGCTTTTCCCGAGGGCGGGAGGAGCGGTCGAGCAGTCCCGGGCCGAGGAGCGGGGGACCTTGGGGCGGGTCGGGTCGGGCACGATCCTGGTGGTGGACGACGAGGAGACGGTACGGAGCGTGGCTCGTCTCGTGCTGGAGCGCCAAGGTTTCGCGGTGGTGGAGGCGGTGGACGGGGTGGAGGCGGTGGAGTTGTTTCGGAAGCAGGGTAGCCAGATCCGGCTCGTGGTTCTGGACATGACGATGCCCAAGATGAGTGGCGAGGAGGCGTTCCGCGCGCTTCGCTCGCTGGACCCGGACGTCCGGATCCTTCTGTCGAGCGGGTACAACGAGCAGGAGGCGGTGAACCACTTCGCGGACCGAGGACTGTCGGGTTTCATCCAGAAGCCCTACACGTCGTCGGAGCTGACGGACCGCGTGTTTCAGATCCTGGGAGAGACGTAATTCGTTGCGCGGGCCCCCGCCCCCTCGCTAGCGTGGCCCGCCATCGTGTCCCACCTGCCCGACCGACGCATTCAGGAGCTGATCGACAAGGCCCGGCGCAAGGACGTCATCGCCGCGTGGGCGGTGGGCGTGTTGTGCGTGAGCGTGGGGGTGATGTTGTTCGTCGGAGCGAGGGACACGGCCGGTGTGGTGTTCGGTTGCCTCTTCTTTTTGGTGGGAGGCATGGGGGGGCTGGCGATTCACCGGCTCGATGCGGGAAAGCTACGGACCCTGCATCGACGGCTCGAGCAGACGCCTGGCCAGGTGGTTTGGCTGCACGTGTCGTCGATCGCGAACAAGCTGCGACGTGGGGAGGCCACGGTGATCGTATTTTTCCTGGATCGGACGTACGTGCGGCTCGCGTTGCCGAAGGCGGAGGCGCACGAGCTGTTTGATCTTGTCCAGGCGCGGTGTCCCGGGGCTCGGGTGACGAGGGAGTTGCCTTTGCCGGAGCTTCTCGAGCACGAGACGCAGTGGCGGAAGGACCCGGAGGCGTTCCGGAAGGCCGGACCGGATGACCTGGCGGAGCACGGCCAAACTAGTCCCTAATCAAGCACTGTTCGAAGAACGTGCTTGGTGTTGGGGCTATCCGAGCCGAAGGCGAGGCGTTTTGGGGTGAGCCGCGGAGCGCGGCGAGGGGGCTTTGCGAAAGCCCCCTGAGAAGAACCTAGACCCAAAGCAGCGCGGAGCGCTTGATTTGGGACTAGTGAGCCGGGGACCGGGAACCGGGAATTCTGAACGGAGGCTTGGCTTCGGCTCTGTGTGAGCCCGCTTGGATCAGAGCAGGTTGCTCGCCAGTTCTGCGAGCTCGCTACGCTCGCCTTTGGACAGGACGACGTGCCCGGCGAGCTGCTCTTGCTTGAAGCGGTCCGTGACGATCGTCAGACCGTTCGAGGCACTATCCACATACGGATTATCGATCTGGTAGGGGTCCCCGGTGAGGACCACCTTGGTACCCTGGCCGGAGCGGGTGATGATCGTCTTGACCTCGTGAGGGGTGAGGTTCTGGGCCTCGTCGACGACCAGGAACTGATGGGGGAGGCTCCGGCCGCGGATGTACGTGAGGGGTTCCACCTGGATGAAGCCCTCGTCGATGAGCTTCTGCATGGAGAGCCCCTTCTTGGTGGAGGCGGCCCCGATGAGCAGCTCCAGGTTGTCGAAGATCGGCTGGAGCCAGGGGTTGAGCTTCTCGTCCACGGAGCCTGGCAGGTAGCCAATGTCGCGTCCGAGGGGGATGATGGGACGGCTCACGAGAACCCGCGAGTAGGCCCCGTCCTCGATGGTGCGCTTGAGTGCCGCCGCCAACGCCAGCAGGGTCTTACCCGTCCCGGCCTTGCCCACGAGCGTGACGAGCTTGATGTTCTCGTCCATCAAGAGATCCAGGGCGAAAGCCTGCTCCCGGTTCCGCGGACGGATCCCCATCACGTCGCCTTGTATCCGCAACGGGATAATCCTCTCCCGGGAGGCGTCCCAGCGGCCCAGCGCACCCGTCGCCTCGTCCGAACCCTTGAGCTGCACGCACACGTTCGGGTTGAGCTTCATCTCGTAGGGCAACGCCAGCTCGTGCTGCTCGTAGAACGTGTCGATCGCCTCGTCGGACACCGAGAGCTCCACGGCCCCCGCGTCCAGCCGGTCGATCTGCACCCGCTGGCTCTCGTAGTTCTCCGGCACCACACCCAGCGCGTCCGCACGGATGCGCAGGTTGGTGTCCATCGTAACCAGCACGGTGCGACGATCGGGAGAAGCGTCCCGCACGTCGATCGCTGTCTGCAAGATGGCGTGGTCGGCGTCCGACGGGTCCAGGGCGACGAACAGGTTTCCGCGCGTATGGGGGAGCGCAACCCGAAGGGTGCCTCCGCCCTCGAGGGGAACACCTTCCGCGAGCGAGCCACTGCGCTCCCGCAGGCCATCGAGAAGCCGCGAGATCGTCCTTGCGTTGCGCCCCCGCTCGCTGCCCTCCCGCTTGAACTGGTCCACCTCCTCGATCACGAAGATCGGGATGATCACGTCGTTGTCTTCAAAGCTGAAGATCGCGTGCGGGTCGTGGAGCAGCACGTTGGTATCGAGCACGTAGTTCTTCTTCATTTCCCTATCTCCGGCGCCCTGGAACTCACGACGGTACTCGGCCCCACCAGATTCGCAAGCTGCCAGTTGGGTCCAAGATCCGGAGGCGCGGCGCATGCCACCTGATCCACAATCCCGAACTGTCTCGGCCAAGGCCCCCGCCCCGCGCGCCCCGCGGGGGAAGGAGCCCTCGCACGCACCACCCACCTCGTTGGCGGCACGTCGCCTCGCCATTCGCAGAGCAAGACCCAGAGGTTGCTCTTTCAGGCGTCGCTTCGCTCCGGATCAGGGTGGGTCCAAGGACGATGGAACCGGGGAGCGATCGGACTACACTAGCCCCATGTCTCGTCAACCCGTCGCGTTTGGATGGCTCCTGGGGATGTGCTGCTCGGCTGTCATTGCCTGCCAGCCTCCGCCCCCACCGATGGATACTGCCGCTCTTCCTTCCACCACCACGAGCGCAGAGCCGCTGTACATCTCGACGGAGCCTTCGCCACCTGCCGCATCATCCGGATCGGCAGCGACACTCGTGGCTCCGCCTGCTCCCCCCGCGTTGCCTGCGTCGGTGACGCTGGATTCCGGACGAACCGCGACCTGCCCGCAGAAGCATTGCTGGCGTTCCTGGGTCCTGCCCCGCCCCGCAGAAACGGAAGCACCCCCCAGCGCGCCGCACCCGGACCTCGGCGTTCCCGCGCCCGTCGCGGTCTGGCAAGAGCACCTCCAACCGAACGTGAAGCTCGACTATCCGCGCACCAAAGGGATCGGGCTGCTCGGAGTGGTGCTCAAAGGGATCGTAACCGTCTCGCCCTCGGAGGGTGCCGCGCTCGCGGCCCTCGACCCATGGAGCGCTTTCTCCGCTCCTGGTGCTGGGCTCACGCTGACTGCCGACCCTTCCGGCGGCTCGATCTTGCTCGTGGCTTACCCCCTCGAAGGCTCGCTCGACCTTGCCGTCGCCGCTGTGCGCAAGAGCGAGAAGGCCGTGTTCTGGGACAAGCGCCCCGGCACGTTCGCCGTCGAAGATCTCGAGCGTGTCGAGCGTCTTTCTTGGGCGCAAGACACGGCCCACGCGTGGGTCGGCTTCGAGCAAGACCGATCCCCAAAGGCCTACCTCGGCCTGCTGCGACTCGACGCCAAGCTGTCCGTGGCCGAGCATCATCACGACGACAGCTGGGAGGTGATCGTGCCCCTGCAGGGAGCAGGCGCCCTTGCGCTGTCGGGGGAGCGGGTCACGTCGAACGCCAGTGCACCCCCGAGCGTCGACGTGCGGCCGGGACACGTCATCATGATTCCGCCGGGCGTGGCGCACGCGTACCAGCCCGCGGGCCAGCAGCCGCTGCTTGCCGTCCAACTCTTCGTCCCGCCGGGCCCGCAGCAACGCTACCGAGATCTCGCTCAGCCGAACCGTGGGGCACCATGACGGGGCCAGCCCCGCTTCGCTGTCCCATCTGCCACGCCGAGTATGTGGACAGTGGCTACCGGCGTTGCCCGAATGACGGCAGCCCGCTTCTCGACGCGGAGGGCAGAGAAGTAGGGTGGATCGGGGAGGTCGTCCAGGACCGGTATCGCGTCTTGCAATTCCTGGGCAAGGGGGGCATGGCGCAAGTTTACGTGGCCGAGCACATCGCCTCGGGACGGAGGGTGGCCATCAAGATCGTCCAGCCTCGTCTCGCCGTGGACCCGGCCGCGGCGTTGGAGCGTTTTCGGCGCGAGGCGTTGCTCCTGTCCCGCATCACGCACCCCAACGTCGTGGCGGTCGAGGACTTCGGCTCCCTGCGGGAAGGGGCGCTGTTCATGGTGATGGAGCTGCTGCAGGGGCGGTCGCTGCAGCAGGAGCTGGAAGAAGGCGAGCTACCCGCCGCGGAGGCGCTGGACATCGTCATGCAGGTCTGCGAGGCCGTCCAGGCCGCCCACGACGCCGGCGTGGCCCATCGAGACATCAAGCCCGCCAACGTCTTTCTCGAGACCCGGCGAGCCTCCGGCGCTCGGGTCGTCAAGGTACTCGACTTCGGGATCTCGAAGATCGTGGACGAGAAGACCACCACGAACCTGACCAAGGCAGGCTCGGTCTTCGGCACGCCCGAATACATGTCCCCGCAGCAGGCGCGAGGGGAGAAGGCAGACCTGAGCTCGGACATCTACGCCCTCGGGGTGATGCTCTACCGCATGCTCCTCGGGGCCGTGCCCTTCACGGGCGAGTCCTACATGGAAGTGCTGATCAAGCACATCACCGAGTCCCCCCCCTGGCCCTCGGACGTCGCCACCAGGCGCAGGCTCCCCGCATCGACGAGAGACGTCGTCTTCACGGCGCTCGAGAAGACGCCCGACAAGCGCTACCCGTCGGTGGCCGACTTCGCACGAGCCATTCAGGCTCTACGCGATAGCATGGCGACCTCCTACTCCGTGGTCGGCGAGTCCGTGGACACCGTTCGGGTTCCGGTCGTTTCGCGGCCGTCCCCAGCTTCCGCGGCTCCGCTGTCCACGCGCACGATCCCGCTCGCCTCGGCCAAGGGGCTGGACTCGGAGGTCGTCTCACTCGCGCCGGACGTGTATTGGGTGGGAAGGCGCACGGGGGGAGCGCTCGAGTGCAACACGTACCTTCGTGTCTACCGTTCCGAGCAGGAGCGGATTGCGGTGGTGGTCGACCCCGGACCGCCGCGGGACTTGCAGGTGATCGGACAGAAGGTGGCGTCAGTGCTCGGGTCCATCACGGAGGTGGACCTGCTGTTCGTGAACCATCAGGACCCGGACGTGTCGTTCAACACGGTCACGTTCCAGCAGCTCAACCCTCGCGCGCACGTGATTTGCTCCGAGCACACGTGGCGATTGATCCACCTGATGGGGCTGGAGCCGCAGCACTACAGCGCCGTGGACCAGTTTCGCGATGCCACGATGCGGTTGGTGACGGGGCACGAGGTGCGGTTCGTGCCCACGCCGTTCTGCCACTTCCGGGGCGCGGTCATGTACTACGACGTGTCCTCGCGGGTGCTGTTCTCGGGAGACCTGTTCGGAGGGCTGACGAGGTCGAAGCAGCTGCTGTCCCGGGGCGAGGTCTGGGATGGCATCGACGTGTTCCATCAGATCTACATGCCGAGTGGCCGTGCGGTGCAGCTCGCGATCGAGCAGATCCGAAAGCTCGATCCGCCTCCACGGCTCATCGCGCCGCAGCACGGGGCCATCTTCGCGGAGGACCAAATCGACGCGCTCCTCGATCACCTGGAGCACCTACCGATGGGCATGGACCTCGAGAGCGTGGACGAGGACGCGAGTCGGTTCCTGGGAGCGCTCAACATGCTCGTCAGGTACCTCGTGGGGGTCATGGGACAGGCCCCGGTCCGCACCCGGCTGCGGCGGTTGGAGGGCGACAGCACATTTCCCGGCATCCTCGTGCTGGGGGATGACGGGTCGATACGGGAGCTCCGGGTTGGCGCGAGGCTCGCGGCTTCGGCCGTGGTTCGCGACCTGACGGAGATCGTGCCGAGCATCCGATCGGACGAATGGCTCAAGACCATCGAGCACGCGAAACGAGCGCACGGGATCTTCCTGCCACCGGTCCGGTGAAGCGCCCGTCCGCCGGCCCCGCTGACAACCTCTCGTCGCAAACTTGGCCCCCTTGCGCGGAACGCCGTAGGCCCTGCCAGGATGGCGAGTTCGCACGGGAATGCCACGTGGCGACGCCAACACGGAGGATTCAGGCATGAGCGTGGAGAAAGAGCGTCGCGCAGGTGGTCCTCGGGTCCCCCTTCACACGCTGGTGGAAATCGGGGCGGGTGAGGGAGGTTCTGCTGCTTTCGAGGCCGAGGCGATCGATGTGACGACCGCCGGGATGCACCTCAAAACGGCATACCTTCCCGAGGTCGGAGAGCCTCTGGTGTGTCGCTTCGAAGGGGGTGGCACGGAGGTCGTTGTGCAAGGCGAGGTCGCTTGGCGCACGGAAGACAGCTACGGAGGCGACTTCGGGGTCCGGTTCCTCGAGATGGACCAGGAGAGCCTCGACGCCTTGCGAGCCATCGCAGGTGAAGAGATCGAAGGCGAGGACGAGAGCGAGGGCGAGAGCGACGACGAGCCGATGAGGGCGAGCCCGGCGGTCGGCCGAGGGACGCGCGTGCGCCTGCACATCGAGGGGCTCGGCTCCCCGATGAAGGCGCGCGTTCGCGAGGGGACCCAGCACGAAGTCCTGGTCGGGTCCAACCTCGAGTTCTTGCGGGTGGGTCGCAGCATCGACCTCGAGAACGTCGACGCAGAGTCGAACCGGCCCGCCCGGATCGAGCGCATCTCGGTCGAAGTCGAGCCGACATCGCGCGTGCCCCAACTCATCGTCGCCCTCCGGTATCTCGACGTGTCGGAGGAGGAACCTGCGGCGATGGAGACGCAGTACGCCGACGACGAGACGGACGAAGAGCAGGACGAGGGAGCGTACGTGCAGGGGGACGGGGAAGACGAGGCGGAGTCGAAGCCTGGAGCGGGAGCCGCCGTCTGGACCAAGGTCAAGAAGGTGGGCCCGAAGTTCGCCGTGCTCGGTGCCTTTGCCCAGCGCTGGGGCGTCAAGGCCAAGGACGCGGTGGGAGACGCCGTGGTGGTCGTGAAGAAGAAGGCAGCGCAGAAGGTGGAGGAGCGAAAGGCGGCCGCGGCGCCGCGGCGCACGACCGCTCCCCCCCCGAAGGGCGGGTATCGGAGCGCGGGTCTGCGCAAGCAGAGTGGGGAAGAGGCCGAAGAGGCCGCTCCCGTGAACACGGAAGCGAGCTTGAAGAAGCACCTGAACAAGCGCACGGCGATGATCGCGGTGGTGACCTTGCTCGTCCTGATCGTGGGTGGAGGGTTCGCTCGTGCGGCGTTCCAGTCCGACCCCGATGAGGTGGCCGCGGCGGACGAGGCGGCTTCGGCGGAAGCCGAGGATCAGGGAGACGCCCCGATCGTCCCCGGCTCGATGGGCACGGACACGGCGAGCGCCAGCCTGGTGGCCAACGTTCCGCTGTTTGGCCCGAAGCCGATGAGCACCGCGGCACCGATGGCACCCATGGCCGCCGTCCCCGTCCCCGCTGTGGGCAACGCAGCGTTGCCGCCCGGAGACGAAGGAAGCGCGGGTTCCGACGAAGGTGCCGAAGAAGGCGCCGCAGAAGGCACGGACGAAGGTGCCGAAGAGGGCAGTGATTCGGAAGCTGCCAGCGCGACGGCGGCGGTCGACGATTCGGAGGGCGACGACGAGGGTGCGGAGCCCGAGGCCAAGCCGGCCAAGCAGACCGCCAAGTCCTCGAAGAAGACCGCCAAGGCCGACGCACCCAAGAGCTTCGGTCGCGGAAGGGTCAGCAACCCCGTGGTGCTCACCCTGCGCATGAACCGCAAGATCAAGGACATCCGTGGCGTCGCCCAGTCCGACGGCTTCGCCATCGACGTGATCGGCGCACGCAGCGCCGAACCCGCCGCGGGACTGCGACGCCAGGACAGCCGCATCGCGGTTTCCAAGGTCGTGAATCGCGGGTCGAACTCCCAGCTGAGCATCCGATTCAAGGGCGCAACGCCCGCCTACCGCGTGCAGGCCAGCGGCTCGACCCTGCGCATCCTGATCGACGGCGACAAGAAAACCGCATCGACCCAGTCCGATCGCGGCAAGAAGCGCCGCTAGACCCAAACCAAGCGCTCCGCGCTGCTTTGGGTCTAGGTTTTTCTAAGGGGGCTTTCGAAAAGCCCCCTCGCCGCGCTCACCGCGGCTCACCCCAAAACGCCTCGCCTTCAGCTCGGATAGCCCCAAACCCAAGCGCGTTCGTCGAACAGTGCTTGAATTGGGGCTAGCAGCGATCGTTTCGCACAGTCCTTCCCCGTTCCTTCCTGTTTCCTTCACGCTCGCCCCTGTTGCATTCGTGCGCTTCGATCCCACGCGCTCGGGATCGGGCCCGCATCGTGCTGGATCCGCTTGCGCGCCCATGCGTTCGGGTCCTAGCGTCGGCTCGTGCTGCAGCTTCAGAAGACCTTGACCGTCAACACCCGCCCCAAGTCCATCCACAACGTGACGAGCATGGTCGCCGACGTCGTGCGCGAAAGCGGCATCAACACCGGTCTGTGCGTGGTGTTCGTCCGGCACACGTCGGCCAGCTTGCTCATCCAGGAGAACGCCGACCCGTCCGTGCTCGCCGATCTCGAGCGATGGATGCAGCACCTGGCCCCCGAAACACGACGATGGGAGCACGATGACGAAGGGCCGGATGACATGCCGGCTCACGCGCGCTGCGCCATCACCCGCACGTCGGAGACCATTCCCGTGACCCAGGGGAGCCTCGCCCTTGGCACGTGGCAGGGACTCTACCTGTGGGAGCACCGCGCCCACGCGCACCGACGACAGCTCGTCGTGCACGTGATGGGCCTCTGATTCTACGCTTCGTCCAGCACCCGGCGCGCTGTCGCGAGGACTTCGTCGTGCAGACGGCCGTTGGTAGCGAGGAAGCCGCCGACGAGCTCCAAGGCAGTTGTGGCGTAGTCGACAGGGATGCCGGACAGGTCGGAGGTTCGTCCCCCTGCCGCGACGAGGATCGCGTCCGGGGCGCACCCGTCCCATAGCTTGGCGCCGCCGGGCTGGTGCGGGTTGACGTACACGTCGGCTTGCCGCTGCGCGATGCGGGTGGCCTTGACCCCCACGGAGCCGCACGCCACGCGGGCGGCAGGGCACAGCGCATCCACGATTCTCTGCAGCGGGGGGGACAGGTGCGATCGCGAGATGATGACGGTGCAAGCGTCCACGCGGTCCTGGTCGGACACCCGCAGCGGCGTCTTCGTTCCGTCTGACGCGAGCAGCCACGCGCCCTGTCCCACCACACCCACGGCAACGCTGCCGAACGCGGGCTGTGCCACCACGCCAAGCACCGGACGCCCGTGCACGGCCAGGCCGATCATCACCGAGAACTCGCCGTTGCGCGCGATGAACTCCTTGGTACCGTCGAGCGGGTCGACGAACCAGACGCGCTCCCGCGAGACCTGCTCGGCGAGGACCTCCGGCGACGGGACGCTCTCCTCGGCGACGATGCCGTCAGCGGGAAAAGCGTCGGAAAGGCGTTGCACGAGAAACGCGTTCGCGCGTCGGTCCGCCTGGGTGACGGGCTCGTTGCGGGCCTTGTGGTCGACGTCGAAGTCGCGCTGATAGACGGACAGGACGATCTGAGCTGCCTCGCGGGCGGCGGTGATAGCGACGTTGATTTCTTCGGCGAGCGATGGGGTCACGAGTGTATTCCCGCGGAGATGAGTTTGGAGGGGAGGTCGGCGAGGGCCTTGTCGGGCAAGTAGGGGGGCCCCTTGCCGGCCTCCCGAACGAGCTGATCGAGCTGCGAGGTGCTGCGAGGACCGAGCACGGCGCTCGAGACGAGACTGTTGGACAGCACGTAGCGCAGGGCGGCTGCCCGCGGGGTGAGCACATCGCCCCCGACGAGACCGCGCACGACTTCCAGCTGCTTGACACGCTTGCGCAAGGCGGACGGGGTCCAGCGATCGCGCCGGTGGTCTCCTTCGTCGAAGCTGCGCTCCGGCCCCCAGTGGGACACGAGCAGGCCGTAAGAGAGGACGGAGTGCGCGAGGACGGCCACCCCTCGCATGGCCACCTCGGCCGCCACGACGTGGAGGTCGTGAGAGTGGAAGACGTTGTAGGCGACGGACAGGATGCTGGCGCCGGACTCGACAGCCGCGACGGCCACCTCGCGGCTTCCGGCGCTAACGCCCCAGGCCCCGATCTCGCCCACCTTGCGCATCTCCTCGAGCACACCCGTGGCCTCTCCGCGCTCGACGGTGGGCGCACCGGGGTTGTGCAGCAGCACGACGTCGATGCGGGAGCGTTTCAGCTTCTCTCCGGCGCGCGCGACCGCATCGCGCAAGTAGGCCGGGTCGAAGTTCTTCTTCGCATCGCCCTCGCCTGATCGGTCGATGCCCACGCGCGCGACCACGTAGGCGGTCTTCGCGGTGGCGAGACGACGGCCAAGTCGCGCCAGCATTTCCCCGTTGCCGTAAGCGTCGGAGGTCTCGAACAGGTTGATGCCGAGCTCGACGGCGCGGTCGATGACCGCATCGGCTTCCGCGGGGGACACGGAGCCGTAGCCTTCCCCCGACAGCCCCCAGGTGCCCAGGCTCAGCTCGGTGACCTCCGCGCGGAGCGGAGCGAAGTTGCGTCGTCTCACGAGCAAAGATCTAGGGGACATCCGGGGGAATGGCCAGCGCGACGGATCTACCGGTCCGCCACGAACCAGTAGTGCAGGGACCCGAACGTACCGTTCAGCGCACGGACCTGGATGGGGGTGCGCTCGGAGGCGACGTCGGCGGGAATGACGAACTCGTCTTCCTGCATCCGGTATGCGCCGAGGCGCACGTTGGCCAGCACGCGCGAGCCCGACTCCACCACGATCTCGACCTCGCCGTCGTCGGAACCGACCCAGCGCGCGATCGCCCTTGCTTGCACACCCGGTCGCAAGCGAGCCACGAATCGGTCGGCCGTCCGCGCAAACCGCCCTCCGTCGGCCCAGACACGGCTGCCCGACACGCCGTCGTCGTTTGCCTCTCCCTCGTTTTCACTTTCCGCATCGCCCCAACCGACGTCGAGCAGGAAGTCCGTGTGCACCTTGTTCGCCTCGTCGCGCCCCCCGTGCTCGATCTCGTAGGCATGCTCCTGTTCGGACTCGAGGTCGGCCACGTCCAGCTCGTCGATCAGGTCACCGGACAGCGGCAGCTGCACGGGACGGGCGCCGGAGCCGAGCAGATCGAGGCGAGCTTCGTACACGACCATGGTGACCCCCCCCAGGATGGTTTGGTCATGCACGCTCGCCTCGTGCAGCCGCTTTCCCAGCACAGGCTCGCACGCCATCCAGTGCGGATAGACGATGAAGTGCGTGGGAAACCGCTGCGGGGTGGAGGCATGCAAGCGCTCGTAGTGCTCGAACCTCGACCCTGCGCCCGCCACCCAGTAGCGAGCTTCTCCTTGGGTGGTGAGCCCGATCACGTCGAAGGTCGCCCGCTCGGACAGGTAGGCGATGGCGCCCGTGTCGTTCACACCGATGATCGCGTCGGCGGGTAGGTTGTCCTTGGCCCATCGTCCAAGCTCCACCTGCTGCAGGTCGATGGCGGCGGCGCTCTTGACCAGGTCGCTGCGTGTCCACTTCAGGTTGCCGATGAGCGCGCCGGCAGCGATTCCTCCGAGCACGGGAGCCGTGAACGCCCAGCGGATGCGCACCAAGGCGAGCGAATCCCCGAGCAGCTTGGCGAGACAGGCCACGCCGATGAACCACGCGGGGGCGAAGGGCCACAGGTAGCGAAGCCGGTTCCAGAGGAACGTGTGGTACGTGCATGGAATCAGCATCGCAAGCGCCAGGAGAAGCACGAGCAAGCCCCGCCAGGGGCGCCCGGATCGCCACCCGGCGACGGGGATGGCGCCGAGGGCCAAGAGGGCGATGGGCAGGCTGCCCTCGGGCAAAAACACGGCGCTCCACTGCTGCCCGTCGAGAAGGATGGAGAAGAAGATGCGCAGATTTTGCCCGACGGTCTCCCAGAGCGACGCGAGGCTCGTGTAGTACGGATTGGCGGGAAGCCACTTGACGGCGGTGGTGTTGGACGAGGTGGACCCCGCCATGATCAGGTGGACGAGGGGGGTAATGAGGGGACCGGCGAGGGGCAAGGCGGACAGGATGCGTCCCCGGCGCGTGGGAGGGAGGGGAAAGGCCAGCAACGCACCCGCGGCGAACACGGAAGCGAGGGCGCCTTCCGGACGGATCAAGGGTGCGAGCAGTCCGCAAATCAGCAGGTCGTTGCGTGCCCTGGGCAGGCGGCTCGCGCGCGGGGCTTCGATCCACTCGGCGGCGACCCGGGCCGTCCGCACGAGGATCCAGGCCAGGGGGATGGTCTCCATACCGCTGGCGGCGAACCAAACGAAGGCGCCGAACAGGGCGCACATCGCGGCGGCGGCGATCGCGACCGCGCGCCCGGTCAGCCGCTCGCTGAGACGAACCACCTCCACCAGCAGGCCAGCCAACGCAGCAAAGCCTAAGATCCAAGCGATCCAGATGATCGACAGGCCCCGGAACCCGATGAGATAGAAAGGTGCTAGCAGCAGGGGCCACAGCAAGCTCGTGGCCCCCGAGACGTAGCCCTGGCCCGGGGCGTAGTGAAAGAATTGCCCACTGGCGAGGTTGCGGGCGTACTGGAAGTGGATGAACGCATCGTCGAGCGGTACGGCGGGATGGCCCACGTGCGCGAGGATGGCGGAGATGGACCCGTACGCGACCGCACCGGCAACGACCGCTGCCGGTAGATAGGGAATCGTGGGTCGGAGCCGCTCGGCCCCGCGCCCCAGCCGCTTCATCCAGGTCGAGCGCACCTGCGCGCCATGGCATGCGGATCCGCGGGCTGCAAGGGCGATCGAAACCGGGTCCAGCGGCAGTTGCCGTGGTAGGCGAGCCCGCGAAGCTGTAAGAGGGCCCCATGAGCGAGCTCGCTTCTCTCAAGAAGCCGCACCCCTACGCGGATGCCCCCACCCTGCCCGCGGTCGGGCCCGTGGACGTGTCGACCCTCACCCAGTCCTCCCTGCCCCTCGAGATCGAGATCGGCCCCGGTCGAGGCGCGTTCATCCTCGAACGGGCTGCAGAAACCTCGACCGTCGCCGTCGTCGGCCTCGAAATTCGCTACAAGTGGGCGAAGATCGTGGATGACCGACTCACCCGGGTCGGGTTCGGCGATCGCGCGAGGGTCTATGCCGCGGACGCGCGTTTTCTGCTCCCGCGCCTGCAACCCGACGCGAGCGTCACACGGTTCTACGTTCACTTCCCCGACCCCTGGTGGAAGAAGAGGCAGCAGAAACGGCTGGTGGTGACGCCTACGTTCGTGCGCGAGATGGTGCGGTTGCTGGTACCCGGGGGAACTGTGTTCGTGCAGACGGACGTGCTGGAACGGGGGGAGCAATACGAGACGCTGCTGTCGAGCATGGAGGGGCTGATGCCCGACGGGGACGAGGCGGGGTCGCCGATGATGTCGGGGACGCCCTGGTGTGCGAAGAGCAACCGGGAGCGACGCGTGATGGCGGCAGGGCTCGTGCCTGCGCGGCTTCGGTTCCGGAAGCCGTAAACGCGGCGGGACCCGGAACACAATCCCGCTTCGCCCCTCAGGGACGGGCGCCCGCAGCCCCCGCAGCCCCCGCATCCGGCCGCTCGCCCAAGGCGAATCGCGCGGGCACGAGAACCTCGAACGGGTCGTCGACGCTCATTCCCAGGAAGGACCGCCACTGTGCCGTGTACTTTCCGGCGCGCGAGCCGATGACATACTGCTCCCCGTGGGCCGGCACCCACGCGACCGGTACGCCGTCGAGCACGAGGAACCGAAGAGCGTCGGTGCGATTCACCGCGACGAACCCTTCGCCGGGTGCCCCGTTGGACTCCGGGTCGGTCCGGGGGTCGGGAAGGTCGGCCGCCCGCGAGCGAAACGCCGCCATCTGCTCGCGCGTCAAGAAGATGCCCGTCGCGTGGGGGGGAAGCCCCATGTCCGTGAACGTCGCTCGAGCAGGCGGGATCAGGAACATCGAGGACTGGAAGTCCGATCGAATCAAGAGCGACGAGACCTCGAACTCGACCTTTCCGCCATCCTTCCACGTGTAGGAAGCACGGACGGGAACCTTGCCGTCCTCGCAGACGGGGGAGTCCGGTCGCGCACCGACCAACTCCAGGAGCAAGCGGCAAAGAAGGGGCCCACCGGAGCCTGCGTTGACCGTTCGTGCCTGCACGAGGTCGACCTTGCCCCAGGGTGTCGCGACCACGACGGTCCGCGTCGGGAACCCGAAGGAGGGACGCCCGGCCTGCTCCTTTTCCGCTTGTCCCGTCGTCAGAGGGCTGACGTCGACACGCCGCTCGTCGAGCAGCGCGCGGAGGGCCCCGGAGGGGATGATGCGGTAGCTTTCGCTGTTCGGCCACACGAGGATGTGCCCGAACAGGTCGCTTCGAGAGCGCAGCTCCGTGTACTTGGTGACGGCGAAGGAAGGGGCATCGAACACGACGCGAAGCCGGCCGGCTTCGAGGAGCTCGATCTGCCAGAGGTGGCGCGTGACGGCGCGGGCCGCCTTGACGCCCGCGGCGTGGACCTCCGGGCCCGGCGGCGAAGAGGGCACCCCATCCCAGCTCCACTCCGCCGTGAGAATGAGTCCCTGCACCTCGCGGTGGACGAGTCGCTCGGGCTCGAGGGCCTTGGCGGGGGCGAGGGGCGTTGGCTCCGGCGCCTGCGCGTCGCGCAACACGAGACGCCCGCGCGAATCCGCCGGCATCCCCACGGGGCCGTCGTACCCGGCATCGCGCGGGACCGGCGTCGGGATCGAGGACCGCGGAGAAGGAAGCAGCGTCGCGTTCGGACTCCTGCCAGCATCCTCCGACGGCCGAGGTGCGTCCTGGCTGGGACAGCCCATCCCGACGAGAGCGAGGCCCAACAGGCCAGCGAGGGGCAAGATTTGGCTCTTCATGTCAGTCGAGCAGAGCCTTACCGGTGAGCTCGCTCGCCGCAAGCCCCTTGCGTTCACAGTACGCACGAATGCCGTCCGCGACCTTGATCGTGGCGAGCGGGTCCCGGAAGCTCGCGCTGCCCACTTGCACGGCCGACGCTCCCGCGAGCAAGAACTCGATGGCATCGTTCGCGGACACGATCCCTCCCACTCCAATGACGGGGATACGAACGGCTTTGCAAACCTCCCACACCATGCGCACCGCGATCGGCTTGATGGCCGGCCCTGACAGCCCTCCCGTGCGGTTCGCAAGGTGAGGTCGCCACGTCTCCACGTCGATGGAGAGGCCCCGGATGGTGTTGATCGCGGACAGGGCATGGGCCCCGGCCTCCTCGCAGGCGCGCGCGACGTCAGCAACACGGCCTGCTTCGGGCGAGAGCTTGACCCACACCTGATGCCGGGTGGCCTTGCGTACCGCGCGGGTGACGGCAGCCGCCGCCGTAGGTTCCACGCCGAACTCGAGACCGCCCTTCGTCACATTGGGGCACGAGATGTTGACCTCGATGGCCGCAATCCCTTCTTCCCGATCGAGACGCTCCGTGAGGGCCACGAAGTCCTCGATGCTCGTGGCGAAAAGGTTCGGGACGACGGTGGCTCCGAGCTCGCGCAGGCGGGGCAGCTTGTCCTTGCAGAAGGCCTCGACGCCGATGTTGGCCAGCCCGATCGCGTTGAGCATTCCGGCTGCCGTCTCGCGGATGCGAGGCGGCGGGTTGCCCGCCCTGGGCAGCAAGCTCAACCCCTTCGTGCAGATCCCGCCCAGCCGGGACAGCTCGAAAAACCCCTCGTACTCCAGCCCGTATCCAAACGTTCCCGACGCGGCAAGGACGGGATTGGAAAGGGTCAGCTCCCCGATGCGCACCTGTTGGTCCACCACCATCCTCCTCACTTGTCCCAGTCGATGAGATACCCGTCGACACAGGCACCATCGGAGCACGCGTACAGGAACCCGCCGTCCACCTTGGGAACCGCACAGCCCAGGCACACGCCGTAACCGCACGCCATCACCGTCTCGAGCGACACCTCGCAAGGAACCTTGGCCTCGCGCGCCAGGCGCACCACCGCCGCCATCATGGGCTCGGGACCGCACGCGTAGATCTTGGCTCGCCCTCGCGTCTCGGCGAGCGCCTTCTCGAGCAGAACCGTCACGCGCCCCATCGCCCCGAGACTGCCATCCTCGGTCGCCAACCGCAGATCGCTCTCGGCCCCCAGCTCCTCATCGAGCGCCAGGTCCGTAGCGCAACGACCCCCATACAAGGCGATCGACCGATGCCCCTGTTCGGTCAACGTCCTCGCGAGAAACAGCAAGGGACACACGCCCACCCCCCCCGCCACCAAAAGGGGCGTCCGCTCCGACGGACACGGCGACCAGGGCCGCCCCAGCGGCGCGAGCACGGAGAACATGTCCCCAGGCTCCGAAGCGGCCAGACGACGCGTCCCCTCCCCCACCACCTTCACGAGGATCGACGGTCGCTTCCCCCCGCTGAGCAAGCTCATGGGGCGGGGGAGAAAAGGCGACTCACCCCAGTTCGCCCCACGCACCATCGCGAATTGGCCTGCTGCCGCTTCGAGAGCCGTCTCGAACTCGAACGTGAGGACATGGTGACTCGCCCCGATCGAGTCCCGTCGCACGAGGGGGACCACCACCTGCCGCGCATTGCCACGGTGCTTGTCAAGACGCTCCACTAGACCTCCTCGAGCCGCAGTTCGTCACGGCCGGGCACGATGTCACCCGTTTCCGGGTCGAGCACAAGAACCATCTCGATCGCGTCCTCCCCATCGTCCGCGTAGTAACCCTTGCGCAGCCCGAGCAGTGAGAACCCGAACGAACGATAGAGCCGAATGGCCGGAAGGTTGCCCCTGCGAACCTCCAAGAGCACCAACCGCACCTTGTTCTCCCTCGCGAAGTCGATCGCGCGAGCCACCAGCACGTTCCCGATGCCACGACGCCGGTGATCAGGGTCCGTCGCCACGTTCAGGATGTGCAGCTCGTCCGCCACGTGCCACGTCAGGATGTAGCCAACGACGTCAGCCCCTGGGTCGAGCACGGGCAGCCTCGCCGCCCAGGCGAACGTGAAGGGCCGATCGATTTCGGACGCGATGTCAGACCGCTCGCCACCCCGGAAACAGCGCGCGTCGAGCCGCTGCGCCGCCTCCACCGTTGCGTCTGCCGAACGCAGGGAAATGACCTCGACGTCGATCGGCTCACGAGCACGCTGGGACACGGCGCCAGCCTAGGTCCGGCCGGCACCTCTGTCGAATGGAGTCGTGCTCGAATCCCGTTGGCGGCTTTCTTCACGCGGTTGGTCCCGTGGAGGCCTTCTGCATTGTGGCAGAGACCCTCGGCGTCACGCAGGAGACCCTCGGCACTGTTCGGAATCCTTACGGATTGGCCGAAAAGGAGCCCGGCGCCACCGCGGAAGCCTTTCGAAAGCCCTGCAATTTGGCTTCCGCGGGATGCCGACCCCGTCGGGAAGGATGCCGAAGGGGTTGGGCTGGGTGCCGAGGGTTGCCCGGTTGCGCCGTGCGCTCCCGCACAACGGCGGGTATGTCGTGAGCCCGCAATCCTCCGGTGCCACGGCAACGTCAGGCACGAGCGGGAGGCGGAAAAGTCGAGTGGCGTGCGGTTTGATTCCGCAGCGCACGGTCCACGACGAGCAAGGCATCGACGAGCAGGGAAGGGTGCCCATCGGCGCCGACGATGACCCCCACGTACGGACCGGCGAGCGCGATCAGCGGAGGCACCGGACGGACGGGGGTTTCCTCGATCCCCTCGATGGCGCTGACCGAGACGGAGACGACGCGGTCGGCGGCTCGCCCCACGTCGATGACGTACCCGGACTCGGGCCCCGTCAGGGCAGGGTCGATCCACGCGGCGAGCGCCGGCGGAGGCGATTCGTTGGGGTCGCAAGCGCGCGCACGAAGCACGTGACGCCCGGTCAGCGCGAAGCGGTTGCCCAGGGAGCGAACCCACAGCACCCGCGCATGCCCCCGCTCCACGAGCGGCACGTCGATGACAACGGTCAGGCCACTTCCGGGGTGGTTGCGGAACCGGATGGTTCCGCCCAGACGCCTCGCTGCATGAAGGGAAATGTCCAGCCCGACCCCACGCCCGGCGAGAAGGTCCGCAGTGGTCCGGGTCGTCATGCCTGGCAGAAAGAGCAGGTTAAGCAGCGCCTCGTCCGCGATCGGAGGGTCCTGGTTTCCGGACAGGCGCCCCGACCGCACGGCCTCCGCGCGCAACGCGTCCAGGTCCACGCCGGCTCCGTCGTCGGCCACACGCACGAGCAAGTGCGCGCCACGCACCTCCGCCGAGAGCACGATGCGTCCAAAGGGCGGCTTGCCCAGGGAGGCGCGAAGGTCAGGCGACTCGATGCCGTGCGCCACGGCGTTGCGGGCAAGCTGCAGGACGGGGTCCACGAGCGCCTCCGCAAGCCTTCGGTCCACCGGTGTGGCCGCACCCACCTGCTCGACCCTCACCTCCCCCCGGGAGCGCCCCGCCATCGCCTGCACAGCCTCGGCCACGCGGTCGAAGACCAGCGCCATCGTGGCGCGTCGCACCGTGCCGAGCTCGATCTGCGAGGTGTTCGTATTCTGTCCTATGCTCCGCGCTCCGCGTCGCGCCGTCGAGGCAACGACCTCCAGCTGTGCAGCGGCCTGGGCGACCGCCCGGGTCGCCTCCTCGATCCCGTCGATCGCCGCGACAGGTGCGCCCCAAGGGCGGGGAGGACCGATCAGACGACGCGACTCGAGAAGCTGTTGCTTCACGTGGCGAAGCGACCGCGCCGCGCGTCGTACCGTCTCCGCCTGCCCATCCACCTCGCGCACGGTCAAGGAGACGCGGCGCAGGCGCTCGAGGACGAGATCGATCGCGTGCGCGGGAACATGAAGCCACGCATCTCCCAGCGGACCGGGCGCCGGCGTGTTGCCCTGGATGGCCGCAGGGTTCGACGCCCCCGACGACGCGCGAAGGACGCTGATCGTTCCCGCCGGATCGATGGCCATCCCGCCCAGCACCGGACGCCAGTGTTCCACCTGCTCGAGCATCGCACGCGCTTGCTCCGGCTCGGTAGCGCGTCGAATGCGGCTCTCGAGACCATGACAGAACCAGGCCATCACCTCGTCGCCCACCGACGCAGCCGCCCCCTTGAGGGCATGCACGTGACGCAAGGCATCGGACAGGCGCCCACACGGGTCGGAGGGGTCGGCGAGGATGGCGTCGAGCGCTGCGGTCCTCTCCTGCACGTCAGCCTCGTACCGAGCGCGAAGTCCGGGGGCTTGGTCGCGCACGGACAGGTCCTCCGGCGGGATCGGCCAAGGATCGACGTACGCGGGGAGGTCCGCCTCGAGGTTCCGTAGGGCGTCGCGCAAGATCCCGGTGGCCAGCCGAACAGCCTCGTCCCGCGGCTCCCTGCGCTCGAGGCGAGAGAACGACTCGGACAAGGCGATCTCCCCCGCCACACCCGAAGTCCCCTTGACCGCATGCAACACGTGTCGCAGGGCAGCAGCGTCGAGGTCACCGCGCTCCAGGGTCTCGAGGTGCTTGCGAAGCTCCTCGAGCAGGAGCGCGCGCAGCTCCGGGTCCGACGTCGTCATTCGCTGCCCGGTTTGCCCTTCGAGGTTCGGGCGACGTCGAGCAACGTGCGGAGCAAGGGCTGGAGCAACGGACCGAGGGCCGACCGGACGACCTCGCGTCGCGCCCGGCCACCGAGGGAGCCCAGCGCCTGAACGAGACCTTTCGCATGCTCGACGACCTGAGCGAGGACGACGGCCGTCTGCGGGTCGGTTTCAAGGAGGGACCGAGCGTGTTCCCCGATGGCATCGACGTGCCTGACGATGTCCTGGGCGACGGTCTGCTGCCGGCTGGCCTGAACCACGATGGCCGCGTGGGCGTCGCGCAGCTCATCGGTGCGTCGGACGGCATGATTCCAGGTGGAGAGGGTGTCGTCGAAGGATCCCCGGAGCTCTTGCATGGCTTCGTCCGCGCGCTCGGTCAAGCCGCGGACCTCGTCGGCCACGTTCATGAGCGCCCTGCCGGCGGGGTCACCGAGTCGTGCCCCTTCGAGGCCGACGTTGAGGGCCACGAGGCGCAGCCGATCGAGCGATTGGACGATGTGGTCCATGGGCTCCTGGATCTCGGGACCGCGGCTGGCGGCCTGGCGCCCGAGGTCGGTCACGCCATCGAGGAGAGCTTGCTGGCGCGCCGTGGACGCGAGCAGTTGCGCGGCGGACTCCACGATGTGGTTCGCCGCCTCGCGAGCCTGCAGGTGCGCCGTCCAAAGCTTGGCCTCCTCGGCATGATCCGCAGGCTCACCCGCCTCTCGCTCCCGTCCGAACCAACCTCGCCGCGTTCCTTTCGTCATCCAAGCCTCTCCTCCCCTGTCGGCCACGCCGCTCGCCAGATCGCAGCCTCCACGTCCAGCGTCAAACCACGCACGTCCAGCTCGCGCGCTACCTGACCGCGATGAACCACTCCCGCTCCGTCGTACGCCTCGCAGAAGATCCCAGTGGCCACCACACGGGCGCCCATCAGCGCGACCCACCCGCCCTCGGTCTCACACACGACCATGTGCCCCGCATCCACCGTCCCCACCCGCATCGCCGTCGCTACACGATCCTCCGTCAACACCAGCCCCACGGCAGGCAACACCAATCCCGGCACCGGCACCACGGCCTCCGACGGAACCACCCAGCCCGCCTCGCGCGCGGACACGAACCGCAAACACTCCCCCGTGTCGAGCACCATCCCCGCGCAGCCCGCCATCCTAGGCCGCCTTCCGACGCACCAACCGCGACTTGAGCAGCCGGTAGAACGCCTTGCAGATGTCGAAGGAAGACTGATGCGATCGCTCGATGATCTCCCGCACACGCCGCTTGCCGTCGATCTCCGCCAGCACCGCGTGCTCCTGCGCCGTGAGCTGCTCGGTCTTGAGCGCGCTGATGGCCAGGTCATCACGCAGCAACACCTCCTCGAACCGAATCGTCTCCTCGATCATTCGCCACTCGTCGACCCGTCGGAACCCCTCCATCACGATGGAAGCAATGGGCAACGCGAGAGCCGCGTTCTCCGCTTCCGGGGTTCGCACGTCGCGGCGCAGCAAGAAGCATCCGCGCTTCCAGCGGAGCGCCTCGTAGATGATCTCGCTGGTCTGGCGGGCGAGCGCGGCGGTCAGGTCCTGCTGCGTAACGAGCCCCAGCCCGACCAGCCGCGCACCGAGCAGCTCGCCACGGGTCTCTGCATCCCGCACCGCGATCTCGAGGTCCTGGCCGGAGAGCAGCTGGCGCTCGAGAAAGTAGCGGCCGAGTAGCAGCTCAGGGTCACCGTGACGGCATTGGGCCAGGTCCACCAAGCCTGCACGCAGATGGACGAGCACGACGATCTTTCCGTTGGAGATCTCGAGGATTCCTGTCTGTCGCTGCATCTGCAGCAGCTGCATGATCTCGCCGATGGGGATGCTCTCGACATCACCGACGAGGACTTCGTCGGAGCCCGGCGCGAGGGACCAGCGGAGGCGCTGGAGCAGGGCGGGCATTCCCTTGCTGGCGAGGGCGGACTCGATGACACCGCGAAGGCGGTCAGCAGGTGGACGACCGTCTTGCACGGCGGAGGCAAGGTCGGCGCCGATGGCATCGACCAGAGCCTGAGCGATCTCCGTGTGGGCGCTGGGTCCCGGCACCAAGAGAGAGCTCGGGGGAACGCTGTCGTTGGTCATGGACAGCATTTCCTCCTCAGGCATGTCCTCGGCCGCAGGGACCTGGGGGGCGCGGCCCTCCGCCATCCGTTGTAGGGCCCCTTCCACCACGGCGACGAGGGCACGCGGGTCGAAGGGCTTGGTAATGGCGTCCACCGCGCCGGTCTGGCGCAAGAACTGGTCGCGAATCCGCTCTGCCTTCGCGCTCATCAGCACCACCGGGAGGTCCCGCACCCCCTCCCGTGCCCGAAGCTCTCGGCAGAATTGATAGCCGTTCATGCGCGGCATCACGAAGTCCAACAGCACGAGGTCCACACTCTCGCGCTCGAGCAGTTGCAGCGCGTCCTGCCCATCGCCGGAAGCGACGACAGCGTATCCGCTACCGGACAGGATCGCCTGGACCACCTTGCGGACGGTGGCACTGTCATCGACGACGAGAACGCGAGCGTTCATGGGGACGGGCATCCTGACCTTGGGACCAGGGGGGGTCAAGCGTGGCAAGGCGAGGGAGGAGAGCGGGGGAAGGAGGCGATCGCGTGGGAAGGGGCCAGAGAGGCGAACGGATTGGGACAAAGCGTGGTAGAGGGGACTCGTCCAGTACGCGCACGAGGTGACCGGAGCATGGCGGACAAGAAAGCTTCCTCGAAGAGCAAGAAGACCAAGGGCGGCAGGGCCAAGAAGGCGGAGCGAACGGAGAGGCGCTTTATGCCGGAACGTTCGAACACGACGATGCTCACGATGGCGGGCACGATCGCGGGCGGACTTGGCGTGGGTGCCGGGATCTATGGCCAGTGGGTGGCCGACCCGCGGGTTGGGTTCGCGCCCTGGCTGGTGGCGGGCGGCGCCGCCGTGCTCGCGGCCGTCCTGCTTTGGGGAGACCTGGAGGGAACGAGCCTGCGGGTCGGGGATGCGGGAATCGCTTGGGAGCGCGAGGGCAAGGTGACCCGTAGGGTCGCCTGGTGCGACATGCGTGAGGTCGGAATCCGCGATGGCGCGGTTCGGATCGAGGCGGAGGGTGAGACGCTCACGTTCAGCGTCACAACCCACCCCGTCGCCGCTGCCTGGGCGGCCAAGGAAGCCGAGGCGCGCATTCCAAAGCGTTGGAAGGCCGACAAGGCGGCTGTCGAGGCCCTGCCCAAGACCTCCCCGGAGGACGGTGAGCGCCTTGACGTGGAGCCCCTTCAAGTCACCGGACGGGCGTGCCGCGCCAGCAAGCGTGCGATCACCTTCGAACGCGATGCCCGATTCTGCCCTCGCTGCGGTGAGGTCTATCACATGGAAGCCCTGCCCGAGCGCTGCCTGACCTGCGACGCCGACATCGAGGACGCCCACGAGCAAGAAGAGGCCTAGCGCCCGGACAGAAACCCGGAAGACGAACAGAGAACGGAACGCAGAAGCGGGGCCGCCCAAGGCTCGCCTTGCGGTCGCAGGCGCGGCATTCCATGAGGTGTTCGCCGTGGCTGACTCCTCGGCAAGCGTGATTCGCTCTCCCTTGCTCGACGCTCCAGCGACTGCGTGCCCAACGCGAGGAGAGGCTCTCGCTTCCCTTGCTCGAACCCGCCTCGTCGAGCCGGGGCCCCCACCGCGGGACCTGTTGCACCGAACCGGCGTCCAACTCGCGTTGACACCCCGTCGCGGTGCACTTAGCCTCCCTGCGTGCGGCCGTTCCGATCCGGCACGGCTTCGTAGTCGAGTCTCACTCGAAACCATCCGGCCACCTTCGGGGCCATCGGAGGGCTACCATGCTCCGCAACGTGCGTAAGATCACCCCGCTCCTTCGTTCTCTGCTGCTCGGCGTCGCCGCCGTGTCGACGGTGTCGGTCTCATCCGCCGTGATGATGGGGTGCGAAGACGAGAACCAGCCCGAGTACTACACCAAACGGTTGGATGATCCCGCCCTGCGTCCCCAGGCCGTCAAGCGCCTCGTGCAGTTCTTCGAAGACGCGATGACCCGCGCCGACAAGGACCGCTCGCAGCCCCACGTCAAGGAGCTGCTCGACAAGATCATTCCTCCGTTGACCAAGACCTACCTCGAGGGCGACACCATCGACGATCGCACCAAGGGCGACATCATCAAGCTGCTCGCAGACTCCCGGGACGAGCGCGCCAAGCCCGCGTGGATCAAGTCTCTCAAGGACTACAAGCCCAACGTGACCGAAGCCGACGTGCGCGCGTGCGCCAAGGTCATCGCCGAAACCGGCATCAAGGACCCCGAAGCGATGGATGCCATCATCGAGGTGTTCGTCAAGTTCGAAGCCGGCTCCCCCAAGGGCGCTCTCATCTACGTCGACCTCAAGAAGTCCCTCGTCGACATCGCCTCCCCGTCCTGGAAGCCCCAGCTGCTCGAGCGGCTGAACCGACCGATGGAGAAGCTCGAGCAGAGCGACCGCACCAACGAGGACAAGGTAACGGCCTATCGCAACGAGCAGTTCTGGCAGGTGACCGCCGCCGAAGTCCTCGGCGAAATCAAGGCCACCGACGCCATCAAGCCTCTGTTCAAGACCGTCATCGACCCGAACAAGGCAGACGTCGCAGCCACGGCCATCATGGCCATGGTCAAGATGGGCAAGGACTCGATGAACACCCTTGTCGACGCCTTGCTCGGCAAGGATGCAGAGCTCACCGAGTTCGCCAAGGTCAAGATCAAGGACCAGAAGGAAGCCGCCATCACACCGGTGCGCTCCGCAGCCCTCGTCATCGGAACGATCGGTCGGGCCGACGGCGTACAGCCCATCATGCTCGCCCTCGATAAGACCGACAAGGCGGACTACATCACCCAGGCCATCCTCGCGCGCGAGCTGTCCAAGTGCCCCGGCACCCCGGATTCTCTCAAGGCCTACATCAAGGTCCTCAACGACATGCCCGTCTCGGCTGTCATTCCTCCGGGACATACGGCCGTCGCCGTCCTGGCCGAGTCCATCGCCCAGTTCTACGACCCGAGCGTCATCGACGTGCTCATCAACCGCGTCGACAGCTTCAAGGGCGAGAAGGAAGACAAGGACCTGCTGCGCGACTCCGTGCTTCCGACCATGATCAAGCTCATGCGCAAGGACCAGATCGCCCTCGTGGAGGGAGCCATCGGCAAGTGGGCCCCGGGCAAGGACGACGCGAAGCTCGAGAAGGAAGCCCTCGAGAAGGCCAAGGCCGTGCTCAACGCCTGCGGCGACAAGCCCGAGTGCTACCTCGCCAAGCTGGAAGAGGCTGCCGTCCAGGAGAAGAAGGAGCAGTTCCAGGGCATCAAGTCCGCCTACATGCTCGGTATCCTTGGCAGCGACAAGACCCGCTTGGAAATCGTCAAGCGCTTCCCCAACATCAAGAACGCCGCCATCAAGTACACCGCCGGACAAGCGCTCGACTTCCTCGCCCCCAAGGGCGATCAGGCCGCCGCCGACGAGATCAGCAAGCAGCTCGAGGTGAATCTCGCCAAGGGCGACCAGAACCTCATCTCCGGTGACGCGCCCCTGCGCCAGATCCGCATCCGCCTCGTCGCCCGCCTCTAGCCGCTCCCGCTATCACCATGATCCAAGTCTCGGTCCACTCGGGCGTCCAGATCGGCCAGCGCCTGGAGTTCGACCAGGACGTCGTCACCATCGGGCGCGCCCCCGACAACCACGTCGTCCTCGCCGACCCACACGTCTCCGGACACCACCTTCGCATCATCCGGGGCCCCACCCGCACCATCGTCGAAGACCTGCGGTCTACCCGCGGCACTGTCGTCGTCTCCGATCGAGGCCGGCTCCGCCTCGACGAGCTCCCCACCCGTACCCTCGAAATCGAGGGAGGGTGCAACGTCGAGGTCGGCACGGGAGAGGAGCACACGCTCCTCGAGATCAAGCTCCTCGAGCAAGAGGAAGCCCGCGTCGTGTCCATGCGGCGCATCGAGGAAATCGGCCCCGCGGGCGAAGGCATCGAGCGGGACTTGGATACGCTGCAGAAGCTGTATGCGGTCCAGAAGCGACTCGGCGCGGCCGCCGACCTCGACCAAGTGCTGCAAGCCATCTGCGACGGTGTCCTGCAGTTGCTGCCAAGGGCGACCCACGTCACCGTGACGCTGCGCGACGACGAGGACGGACCCCAGGAGGCGGTCTACGTGCCCGTTCTCACACGGGTGCGGGGGGCCGACGGGCAGGGCACGACGCCTCGCGGTCCTATTCCCATCGCACGCAGCGTGTTTCGCAAGGTGCTGTCGGAGCGGGCCGCGGTACTCGCCGCCGATGCTCCCGAGGAGGTGGCGCAGGCCGAATCCATCGTGGGTGCGTCCATCCGCAGCACGGCCGCCGTCCCGCTCTGGCGCGGGGAGACCATCCTCGGCGTCATCCAAGCCGACAACCGCCAAGCCCCCGCCATGCTCAGCGCCATGGACCTCGAAGTCCTTGCGCTCTTCGCCTCCAACGCATCCCTCGCCGTCTCCAACGCGCGCCTGATCCGAAGACTCCAAGTTGCACAGGAGCAGCTTCGCAAGGAGAACGACTTCCTGCGCACCCGCGAGGAGACACGCAGCCGCGTCCAAACGATCATCGGCGAGAGCACCCCCATGAAAGCCGTCCTCTCGCAGCTCGACAAGGTCGTCGACACCCGCGTCACCGTCCTGGTGGAGGGAGAGACGGGCACCGGCAAGGAGCTGCTTGCCTCCGCGGTTCACTACCGCTCGAAGCGGCGTGACAAGCTGTTCGTGGCCCAGAACTGCGCCGCTCTTCCCGAAAATCTGCTCGAAAGCGAGCTTTTCGGCCACAAGCGAGGTTCGTTCACGGGCGCCACGGAGGACAAGAAAGGACTGTTCGACATCGCCGACGGAGGCACGCTGTTCCTCGACGAGGTGGCGGAGATCTCCCTCTCTCTCCAGTCCAAGCTGCTCCGTGTCCTGCAGGAGGGAGAGATTCGCCCCGTGGGGGCGTCCCGCACCCACCTGGTGGACGTGCGAATCGTGGCCGCCACCAACAGGAACCTGGAGAACGAAGTCAAGGCAGGACGCTTTCGAGAGGACCTGTACTACCGCCTCAAGGTCTTCCCCCTGCGAGCCCCTCCCTTGCGCGAACGTCGGGAAGACATTCCCCTGCTCGCAGGAGCCTTCCTGAAGCGCTATGCCTCTGAGCTTGGAAAGAGCGTCGGGGGCTTCAGCCAGCAAGCGATGGAGCTGCTGGTCGCCTACGACTGGCCGGGTAACGTCCGCGAGTTGCAGAACGAGATCCAGCGGCTGGTCATCCAACTCGACGAGGGAGCGTTCGTGGTTCCCGAGCTACTATCGGAGCGAATTCGATGCGTCGAAGGGGTCGTGGGCAAGGCGGGCGTGAGCAAAGGCACCTTGCGCGAGATGATGGACCAGGTCGAAAAGTACTTGCTTCTGGAATCCCTCAGGGACCACGGCAACAACAAGACCAACGCGGCAAAGACCCTCGGCATCACGCGCGAGGGCTTGCACAAGAAGCTCCGATCTCACGGGATGTGAGATCGGAGACTCATCGACAGACCCTCCAGAGCAAACGCGAAGGCGCTTTCTGTGGCTCGTCCTCAGCCGCGCCCCGTCGTTCGACGGGACGCTTCCTTGGAGGAGCCCTTACTGGATGCCGTACTTCTTGAGGCGCCGATAGAACGTACGGCGAGGGATCTGGCACATCTCCGCCGCCTTGACGCGGTTCCAATTCGCATTCGACAGGGCCGCGATCATTCGCTCCTTCTCGGAAGCCTCGTGTGCCGACAGGGTCTCGCTCGGTGCGGCTCGGTCGCTGGGCCCGGGCGTGTCGATGAGGCGCACCTGGGACGTGGTCGCCCGGCGCTCTTCGGAGGCGCGTGCGAACTGCTCACTCGCGCCCTGCAGCCCGGTCATCTCGAAGTCCTCGATCTCCAGCTGGGAACGGTCACTCATGACCCAGGCGTTGAGAAGCGAGTTCTCCAGCTGACGCACGTTGCCGGGCCACGGACAGGAGCAGAGCAAGCGCAGCGCGTCGCGCGATATCGTCTTTCGCTCCCGGCGGTAGCGCGCCGCGAAGATGTTCAGGAAGTGGTCGATGAGCATCGGTATGTCCTCCGCCCGCTCGCGCAGCGAAGGCAGCAGAACGTCCACGACGCGAAGACGGTAATACAGGTCCTCCCGGAACGTGCCCTCGGCCACCATGCGCTCCAGGTTCCGATTGGTCGCGGCGATGACGCGAACCGACACGGGCTCCTCGCGCGCCCCCCCCACCGGACGAACCACGTGCTCCTGCAGCACCCGCAACAGTCCCGCCTGCATCTTGTGGGGCATCTCCCCGATCTCGTCGAGAAGAATGGTCCCGCCCTCGGTCTCCCGGAAAAGGCCTTTGCGATCCCGGTCCGCACCCGTGAAGGCGCCCTTGGTGTGACCGAACAACTCGCTCTCCAGCAGATGCTCCGGAATGGCACCGCAGTTGATTCCCGTGAACGGCTTCTTGCCCCGCGGGCCACCACGGTGAATCGCACGCGCCACCATCTCCTTGCCCGTCCCGCTCTCTCCCGTGATCAGCACCGGAACATCCATGTCCTTCACACGGTCCACGAGCGCGTAGACGCGCCGCATTCTTTCGCTCGTACCCACCAGCCCCTGGTAGCCGAAGTGCCCACGCAGCACGGCACGGGTCGCATCGAGGTCGCGACGCGTCGATTCGAGCTGTGCGGTGCGGTGCCCTAGCACCTCCTGCAAGCGCGCATGCGCCTTCTCCAACTCTGCGTTGGTCTTCGCCAGCTCTTCGGCCCTCTGCTGGTTCTCGGAGATGAGGTGGGCATTCTCAATGGCCACCGCCGCTTGGTCGGCAAACGCCATCAAGGTCGGCAGCTCTGCGTGAAAGAGCGAACCGGGCCGGTGACGCGTCTCCACGTACAACGCCCCCGCCGTGCGGTTGTCTGGAGCCCGAATCGGCACGCATGCCACCGACTGCACGTTGAGCTGGTGCACCGAGAGGTAATCCGCCATGCGCTCGTCGTCCCGCGCGCTGAGCGTGATCACCGGCTCCCCCGTAGCAATGACCTTCTCGGCGATGTTGGAGGAGAACTTCGCATGCGATGCATCACCCTTGCGATTTCGCGACGTGTGAAGCACCAAGGCGCCATCCTTGGCGAGAATGACGAACCCTCGCTCCGCCTGCACCAGCGAGATCGCATGATCCGTCACGCGCTCGAGCAAAGGCTCGAGCTTGTGCTCACGCGCAAGCTCCCTGTTGATTTCGAGCAGCTTGGTGAGCCGCTCCTCGACGGGGAGCGCCGCCAACGTGGAAGACGCCCCCGCACCGAACGAGCGCGCCCCCAACGTCCAGGGACCGCTCGGCACGGTGCCCGCCGCCGATACGCGCGACCCTAGCTGGCTGGCCCGCACCGCGCGTCGGCGCGGATCGTCCCAGAACACCTCTCGCAAGTCCCGCGGCAAACGCGTCGCAATCCCCTCCAGCACCGACAACGCCTCCTCAGAGTCCCGTCGTGCCGCAAGATCCTGACCCATCTCCGCCAGCAAACGCGACCGCGCCTCCAACGTCTTCCAGATCCACTCCTTCTGCCCCGCCTCCCGGGCAGCCACCAGCGCCGCATCATACGACGTGCGCGCACGGTCCTCGTCGTTCTGGACCGCAGCCACCGCACCCCGGGCGAGGTGCAACAAGGCGCGATGTGCCGTGGCCCCCGAAAGCGACGTCATCGCTTGCTCGATGGCTTTCGACAATACCACAGGGTCCTCGATCTCCGACCGCGCGGAGATGAGCACGCCCTCGAGCCTTGCCTCGGCAGCGTCCACACTCCGACCGAGCGCTTCGTACTGCGCCCCGCAAGACTCGTACAGCTCCGCCGCGCGCGCGTGCTCGCCCGTTCGCGCGGCCAGCTCCGCCTCCATCCCCACGAGCTGCGCACGGTGGTTCGGAGCCAACTTCTCTCGCTGCTCCGCCAGCGACGCAAGACCCGAACGCGCCCGCGCGTACCGCCCCAAGTAGATGTCCAGGTGGGCCAAATTCAAGAGCGCCTGCCGCGTCGTCGACCCACGCCCCGCACGCCGTCCCATGTCGATGGCCGCCTCGAGATGCTTGCTGGCGTCCGCAAGATCTCCCTCGATGTTCGCGAGCACGGCAAGGTTGAGTCGCGTGTTCGCAACCGCCCCCGCATCCCCCGCCTGCTCCGCACACTCGAGCGCTTCTTCGAACGCCCTGCGCGCTTCCCCCAGCTTGTCGCCTCGCTGCAACGCTACCGCCAGGGAACCAAGCACGATGGACTCCACCCGCTTGTCCGCCAGCGCACGCGCCAACACCGCCGCGTCCAGAAGCTCGCGCTCGGCTCCCGCGTGATCTCCACAGTAGCTCTGGAGCAATCCAACACACGCACGCGCCTCCAGCGTGACCGCCACCTCCCCTGCCTCCGTGACGTCGTTGTCCACGGCCTGCCGCGCGTGACGCATCGACTCCTCATGACGCCCGAGCCGTAGCTGGCAACGTGCCACGCTGAGCATCCAGCGCCTTCGGCTCAACCCCGCCGGGGGAAGCGTCGCCTCCTGCACCACCTCGAGGGTCGCAAGAGCCTGGCTCACTTCCCCCTGGCCCAGCTCCAGCCGCGCCTTGCATAGCAACAGCTCCAATGGGTCCGCCCCAGATACCTGCCGAAGCCTCCCCGCCGCCTCCTCGAACCGCCCCTGATCCAGCAAGTGCTCCACCTCCGCGATGTCCGAGGATTCCCCCCCACGCGAGCTGATCGACGCACCGCTCCCCATCATCTCGTCGATGTCGTTCGTACTCAGTACCGGACGAACACCAATGCGACGCACGATCATGCGGAGCTTTCCGGGGCGCCCCTCCGCACGCTGCACCACGTGCTCCACGAGCGAGTCGGAAAGCGACGGCACCGCGCGACGCACGAGCCCCGCAGCGGCTTCGTCGTCGAGGGCAGGAATGGCAAAGCGCTCCACGGGACCGCCCAGGGAGGCAGCCACCCGCGGGTGCGTGACCAGGACGATCTTGGCTCCGGCCTGCCGCGCCGCCGCAAGACGATGCTTCGCAGGCGCCGGAAGTTGCTCCGCTCCGTCCGCCAGGACGATGACCCCTGCAAGGTCGGAATAGGCACCAAGCTCCATCTCGAGCGCGGCCATCCATGGCACGGACTGCTCGTCCTGGATCCAGGCGACGTCTCTGCCCTCCACCCCGAGCGTCCACGCGAGGCGTCGCAACAAGGTCGAGCGACCGGAACCGGCTTTGCCCGTCACGGCAATGACGGACCCGAGCACCATCGTCGCGATCTGGGAGAGGAGCAGATTGGCCGCGGCATCGACACCCACGATGGGCCAGGCAAGGTCGACAGCATGGGTGCTGTTGAGGTCGGGCAAGCCGGCGGCGAGTCGGATGGCGCTTCCGATCTCGTCGGTGCTTGGGTGTCGCTGGGAAGGGTCGGCATGCATGGCGCGGTCGGCAATCGCTTGCAGGCTTTTGCGAACAGGGGGGGCGAGCCTGTCGCCACACGCCTCGAGCACATCCAGGAGCGTGGCGCCAAGGGCGAAGATCTCGGCACGCACGGTGATGCGCATGCCGGCAAAGAGCTCGGGGGCTGCGTAGCGGGGAGTCAGACCTTCCGGTCGGGAGCCTTCCTCACGCCAGGGCGCCGCGAGACCGAGGTCCACGAGGGTGGCACCCCCTTCGGAAACGATGATGTTCGCGGGCTTGACGTCCCCGTGCAGCAAGGAGGCTCTGTGCAGCCCCGTGAGCTGATTGGCAGCGTGGACCACCGCAACGAGACAGGCACGCGGGTCGGCGTCGGGACGCTCGATCAACGAGAGCAAGCTACGCCCCTGCACGAGCTCGCGGATCAAGTAAGGACGATGGCTGTCAGGCAATCGGCCAAACCGAAGCACCTTCGGCACGCCAAGCCCCTCGAGCCCGGAGAGCGTCACGGCCTCTCGCACCAGCGCCTGGACCTCGCGCTCCGAGGCGTCTTCCGCAAGAGCCTTGAGGGCCACCGTCTCTCGCGTGAGCCGATCCCGCACCGCCCAGACCTGCCCTCCTCCTCCGCGGCCCAGAACAGCTACCTCTTCATAACGCGCTGGAAATTGGGTAGACATCGCGACCTCACAGCAGCCCATACTGACCCGACACACCGAGGAAGAACGGACCTGGGAACGACAGCCCCGTGTCCAGGCGAAGCACGAGCTGCCGACTCGCCTTCCACCGAAGCCCCACTTGCGGAACGGCCACCCACGGGAACAGCACCGGCTTCGCCCCTCCGTTGATCCAGCTCGACTCCGTGAAGTCGCCATAGTGGTCGTTCTCGTTGTCGCAGTAGTCCCCGTGAGCGCCCCCAGGTCCAGGACACTTCACGTAGTCCTCCGGGTCGCCCGGTTGACCATTCGGGGGATAGGACTGGTTGCGGTACAGGTTGCCAAACACCACCCCAATGCCCGCCCCCATGCCGTACGTGAGCGATAACCCCTTGTCGTTCAGAGGCTTCGTCCAGAGAAAGTCAGCCCCCACCGACAACGTCTTGATCTCCGAACGCACGATCTCGTACGACGTGTCCGGGTCCGAGCTCGCCTTGAACGGCGTGTCTCCCATCCCGTAGCTCGCGAACATCAGCCACGTGTCCACCTCGAACCCGTCCCGACGCGTGACATATTCGGGGCCGAAGGATGGGACAACCACTCCCCTGCCGCCATCGGCTCCGAAGAGCCCAAACATCCACTCCGGGATGTACGCCATCCGTGCCCGCAAGCCGACGAATCGGTAGTCCTGGTCCTCCTCCTCGACCCACGGCGACGACTCGGGTTTCGCGCCTCCCTTGGCAACGCTGTTCTCCTTGGCCTCACCCGCCGGGGGGCGGTCTTCGTCCTGTGCACTGCCCGCGGCTTCCTCCCCTGCTTCGTCCTCAGCTTCGACCCCGGGGGGTTCGGCCCCGTGAGCGACAGCGATCAGAACGACGGGGGAAAGGACTGAGAAGAGAAGTGAAGCTGACTTGACACAACCCATGGGGCCTCCGTGTGACAATCCGTGCCACCCTCGCAGGGGTCGTCAGTCTACACGATTCCTAAGTCCGGCGCATCCTGGGCACACTGCGGCCCGGCGATGTGCCACGTTGGAGGCTATCGGGTGCGACGCGAACGGTCGGGAGAGGGAGGAGAGATCAGTTGGCGCCGTCGCGTCGTGAGCGAGCCTGTTCGAGCTCACGCTTGAGGTCGGCGAGTTGGTCTTCGAGAGAGCGAACGGTGCGGCGCAAGTCGCGCACCTCTTGCTCGGTCGCGAGGGACATCATCCGGGCGACGCGGTCGGTGTGCTCCTGGGCGGCGGAGGTGACGCGTCCCGGAACGCTCATGGCAGCCATCATGGCTTTCATGAATCGTTCGTCCTGCATGAGTTTCATGACGCGAGGGTCGCTCATGAGCTTCATGCCGTGGTGCATCGCTTTTTTCTTGAGGCTCATGCGGTCTCCGATCGGGTGGAGTGCAACGCATACGCCGGACGGTGCGACATGGCAACCCCGAGGTGCGACGGGCCCGGCGCGGAACCTTGCGGGAGTCAGCTGGCGAGCGGAAGGCTCTGCTCCACGGAGGGGCGCCGGCCGGGCTGGGCGGACGCTTCGTCCATGAGCGCTTCAATCACGCGCGCAGCGACGTCGGGATCGAACAGCAGTGTGTTGTGTCCTCGCGCCTGGACGACGACACTCTGCCCGTGGGGATAGACTGCGCTGTGCCAGGGCCACACGAGCTGATCGTGAGTCGAGGCAATCGAGGTGTGCGGGACATGGGCGCCGCGGTCGTGGTTGCGGAGCAACTCGTCGAGCGCGGGACTGCCCGGCTCGATGCCCGGACACAACGCTCGCGGTACGTAGTGCGCGATGCGTGAACCGAAGAACGGGCTTGCGAGAGAGATGGTTCGTCGCACGCGCGCGTCGCGATCGCCAACCTGCACACAGTACCGCGCGACCAGCCCACCCATGCTGTGCCCTACCAGCGAGATCGGGCTGTCCGGAAGCTCGCGCAGCAGTCGACGCAGCCGTGCGACCAACGTCCGCAGGTTGCTTCCCGGTGCATAGGAGAAGGACGCCGTGGCGTGTCCCGTCGCGGCCTCGATCCGTCTTCGCAGAGGGCGGAGTGCACCCGCGGTGGCGAACAGCCCGTGCAACACGACGACGATGGGCTGGCCCGGTGCGATCGTAGAGGGCACGGAAGGCAGCAGGTCCCGATGCATCAGCGTCGACTGCAGCATCAACGACCGGGCTTCGCGAGCGATGGCGAGAGCGGTGTCGCCCACGCTTCGAGCGGGCGCTTCGTGTTCGTTCGAGGTCGTCGTCTGCACGCCGCTCTTATAGCGCCGCCATGGGTCTTGGGTGCAATTTCGACCGATCGCGGCGGCAAACGGGGCCTGAACGGGTGAGCAATCACGCTTTCCTTCACGCGCCCACCAGGACACACGAATTATATCCCGATCCGTATACACATGGCTGACCCGTGGTCCCATTCGGCAAGATCCATCCTCGATCCAGCGTCGAGAGACGATGGGTGCGAGTGACGTAAGCGGACGAGCGCTACAGTGTCCGCACACTGAACGGACGTGATGGTGCAAGGGCAACCCTGGCTCGCACGAAGAAGGCCAGAAAGTAGGCTGCAATCCCAGGAATGCACATCGATGGAGACAGGGCACGGGAGAGCGTGTGGGCGAACTACTTCGGCCCGCCCACGCATCGCTCGCGGGTCGCTTCGACGTCAACGAGGGATTCGGGGCGGCAGCGCACGGCTGTTCTGACGCGGAGAAGCGGCGCCCGTTTGGCACTGACCATCGGAGCAGCCCCAATCGGGACAACAACGTTACGCGGAGACGCAACGACGTCCAGCGCGCGGAGGCGCGAGGGGCGTCCGGTCGGTGGGCGGCGGAGGGGGAGCGCGCGAGAGAGAGCGCAAGTCGGTCCCCTTGGCCGGATGTCCCCACTGCACCCCAAGCCGAAGGCGGTTGCGGAATTTCTCGCGATTATTGAGGGTCAACTCGAGCCCTCCCCCACAGATTTGATCTCTCGCGCATTTGCTCTTGTCTTGTCGGAGGTGTCTGTGGGACCCTCCTCGTTCATGAATCGTGAAGATCTTCGTGCTCAAATTCAGGCTGCCGCCGTCCGACTGACCGACGAACTCGTTGGGTACTTCGGGGAGATGCTGCAGAGTGTCGTCAAGGATGTCACTGTCGGGGTCGCGGATGCGAAGCCCTTGCAGAAGGCAACGGTGCCGGCCAAGAAGGCAGCAGCTCCCAAGCCCGCCCCCAAGAAGGCTGCAAAGCCCGTCGCCAAACCCGCTCCCAAGAAGGCTGCAAAGCCCGCCCCCAAGCCCGCCCCCAAGAAGGTTGCGACTCCCAAGCCCGCCCCCAAGAAGGCAGCGGCGCCCAAGCCTGCAATCAAGAAGGCAGCGGCCAAGCCCGCCAAGGCTGCCGCGCCCAAGGCCGCTGTGAAGCCCGCCAAGCCCGCCAAGGCTGCCAAGCCTGCCAAAGCTTCCGCGCCCAAGGCCGCCAAGGCCGCTCCTGCCCCGAAGGCCGCAGGCAAGTCCGGCCGTCGCTCCATCAAGGAGCTCGACGTGGCCGCCGACAAGGTGGCAGCCTTCCTGAAAGACAGGGGCGCCGAGATGCGCATCGAGGAGATCAACAAGGCCCTCGGCACCTCCACCCGCGAGCTGATGCGACCGATCAAGAAGCTGCTCTCCACCGGCCAGATCCAGAAGCGCGGCGACCGCAGGTCCACGACCTACTTCGCCACCTGAATCGCGCAGCGCCCACACAACGCCCCGCCCGGCCACAGCGCCGGGAGGGGAAGTTCCGTCTCCTGAGGTACCGAACACCCAACGGCCAAACGGGTGAGCACTGGACCGAGAATTCTCAGCGGACGCATTCTCTCGTTCCCTGCTGCCGGCTCCGCATTCACCAGCTTGGCTTCGGCTCTGTGTGATCCTGTTTGGAGCCTCCCTCGAGGCACGGCCCGTCTCACTCGCTCGGCCCGCGGCTCCTTTCCCATTCCCACCCGATTCGCATTCGTCGCCCCCCCGTCACCGCACTGTCACGGCCGCGCCGTAGCCTTCCGAGGGTGCCATGGCGAG
The DNA here is from genome assembly GCA_964488865.1 of uncultured Polyangiaceae bacterium. Classification (GTDB taxonomy): domain Bacteria; phylum Myxococcota_A; class Polyangia; order Polyangiales; family Polyangiaceae; genus MWCO01. The sequence continues at coordinate 51,372 of CAZAWR010000019.1, forward strand.
AATCGTAGTCATCGAAGACGAGGCGGATCTACGCGGCGTGCTGGAGTACAATCTTCGGAGAGGAGGGCACGACGTGCAGTCCGCCGGAACGGGGGCGGAAGGCGCACGCATGGTGGAAGAGTCCCTCCCCGACCTCGTGCTGCTCGACCTCATCCTCCCTGACCTTTCGGGTGTGGATGTTTGTCGCACGCTCAAGGACAAGCCCTCCACCGCCCCTATCCCGATCATGATGCTCACCGCCCGGGGCACCGAACAAGACCGCGTCACAGGGTTCGAGGCCGGGGCGGCGGATTACCTTGTGAAGCCCTTCAGCCTTCGTGAACTGCTGCTCCGAATCGACGTCGTACTGGGACGCGGCGTGCATCGCGGGTCCTGCGACGGCGTTGGGAGACTGCGCGTCGATCGGCAGGCGCATCGAACCTGGGTGGACGGGGCGGAGTGTTCGTTGACGGCACTCGCGTTTCGCCTCTTGGTGGCGCTCTTCGATGGGCGGGGTCGCGTCCAGACGAGGGCCGAGTTGCTTCGTGACGTGTGGGGCCTCGACGGCGACGCGGTGACGCGAACCGTGGACACGCATGTGAAGCGATTGCGAGGGAAGCTTGGGCCGGCTGGAACCTACGTGGAGACGGTGCGCGGGGTGGGGTATCGGTTTGCCGGAAGATGACCAGGGAAGGGGCAGTCCCTAGGGAACTGTCGCCGTAACCTTTCGACATTCCATAGGAATTAGTCAAGCTATTAGGCAACTCGATGACAGGGGCGAGCAGACGATCATTTTTTGATAATTACTCTTGTACGACCCAAAGCGTTGTGGGAAGCTCGTCCGCCATGACCCGCGACGAACTTCGTGAAAAGATCCGTGCCGCTGCCATCCACTTCACCGAAGAGGTGAGTGCCATTTTCGGGGAGGCTTTTGCCTCTGTGGCAGCAGAGTTCAAATCTGGACCGATGGAGCTGAAGTCGGCCCCCAAGAGGCTTGCGTTGGCTCGTCCCGCCAAGGCAGCCAAGCCAGCCAAGGCAGCCAAGGCGGTGAAGCCGGCCAAGGCCGCCAAGGCGCTGAAGCCGGCCAAGGCAGCCAAGGCGGTGAAGCCCGCAGCCAAACCTGCCAAGGCCGCCAAGTCGACCGCCGCCGCCAAGGCGAAGGCCGCCGCCGACAAGCGCAATCGACGCTCCGCCAACGAGCTCGTGCGCGTCGGCGACGATGTCGTCAAGCTGCTCTCGACCACCAAGCGCTCCATGCGCGTCGAGGAGATCAACAAGCAGCTCGGGACCAACACCCGACAGCTCATGCGCCCCATCCAGAAGCTCATCTCGATCGGCAAGATCAAGAAGACCGGCGAGCGACGCGCCACACTCTACTTCGTATGATGTACGGCTGAGGGGCATCAGGGGCCGGCGTCCGGTCTGCCTGCGGGCGGTTGTGTAGGTGCGCCCCCATCCCCCCCATCCCCCCCATACCACCGGCCCGGACGGTACTGCAGCTCAGCCCGGTAGCCGCGAACCTCCCAGTGACCTGCTCCCGCGTCCGAAGGTAACACCCACTCGTAGTCAGCCACCGGCGTCAACACCAGGTCGGGCGGCGCATATCGCCCCCCCTCCGGTGGACGCACCCAGGCCCCCTCCTGCCAGGTCCAACGACGCCCCGACCACTGCCAGTGACCATCCACCCACACCGATTGGTCGTCGGGCCGTGGACCCAGAACCTGCACTTCCACCGTCTCGGGCGGCTTGGACACCGGAACGAAAGGCTCCGTCGCCAGATGGGTCCCCCGCTCCGGCACGGGCGTAACCACCCCACAGCCGACGGAAAGGACGAGCCATGCGCCAAGCGCACAGGCGAGGCGGCCTCGGGAGAGGCCAGGACCTGCGCCGCTCGACCCCACTTCGGGGTATCCATGGGAGCCACTCAATAGCCGAGCCATGCCCAATAGTGAGCCAGGAAGGCCTCTCCCACCAGCAGATACTCGATCATCGCCAGCACCAGGAAGGGGCCGAACGGGATACGCGCACCCGCCACACCGGCCGACGGCTCGAAGATCGGGTCCTTCTGAAGTTCCTTCTCGGCCTCCTCCCGCTCCTCGGGGTCTTCGATCGCTGCCACCTCCGCCAGAAGCGCTGCCCGCTCTCGCTCCACCGCTTCGGGCTCGTCGATGCGCCCCCGGACCATGAGAACCAGCAATGCGGCAACGGTCCCCTGGACAGCCCCCGCCAGCAAGGCAAAGAGCAATCCCTTCCAACCGAACCAGGCGCCCGCGACGGCAAGGAGCTTGGCATCGCCCAATCCCATGCCCGTGCGTCCCCGCACGAGGCGGTACAGGACGCCAAACACGAGCCATACGAGGACGAAGCCTGCCGCGGCCGCGGCGAGAGACTCCGTGAAAGACAAAGGCGGTCGGAGCCAGAAGGTGACGAGCCCGAGCACGATCGCACCGATCGAAAGGCTGTCAGGAATGTACATGTGTTCGAGGTCGATGAACGCGGCAGCCATCAACGCCAGGGCGAGCGCAAACCACAGCGCAAACACCAGGACACCGCGCAACAACGAGGTATCGGGTGGCATCGGGAGCAACACCGACTCCACCAGCGCCAACGCGAGCAGCCCTCCCGCCGCCTCGACCAACACGTAGCGAGCTGGGATCTTCACGCCGCAACACGACGCTCGACCTCGCAACAACAACCAGCTCACAACAGGAACGTTGTTCCACGGCCGGATGGGCTCGCCGCACTGGGGACATCGTGATGCAGGGCGCACCACACTCTGGCCCCGAGGAACCCTGTAAATCACAACGTTCAAGAAGCTTCCCCAGATCAGACCGAACGACAGCGCAAAAACGCGCAGAAGCCATGGCGGAAGTTCGTAGAGCATCGGCACCGGAATGCCCTCAGGTCTTCGCGGGAAGCGGAAGAGGAAACGCGCTCGGCAACAACGTGGGGAGCGGAGGAAGCGAAGAAGGCAAACCCGTCGGCAGCAAGGACGGTGGCAGGGTCGGCACCGGCGGAAGCACCAAGCCCCCGTCCGGCACGCCCGCGTCCCCCTTCGGCGTCGTCACCGCTCCGGTCGTCCCCGGCGAAGGCTCGACCGCGGAAGCACTGGGCGACACCACCCCCGTCTCGGCGACCCCCACGACCCTCGGCTCGGTCCCCGCAGGCTCCCCGGGAAGCGGAATCGGCTCGTCCCTCTTGGTGCAGCCCACCACGAGAAGAAGCAGCGAGGCAGCGGCGAAAGTGCGAAAACAGGTCATGCGGGGGATCCTACCATCCCTACCGGCCTCGGACACAAGGAGCCGCCAAGCCGAATCCTCGCTTCCCGGGTGGCCCACGGCCCGGGCTACGCTAAGGTTGCAGACCGGTGCATCGATGAAGCGAGACAAGAACCCCGACGAACGAAGGGAAGCACGGGCGTCGCTGCCGGCCTCCGATCGCTCGGCAGCCCCATCGTCGCGGTGGGGACGCCTGGCTCGCCTCAGCGCCCTTGCGCCCAGGGCGTTTCCCGTGGCGCTGGAAGGCGCCAAGCGCGCCGTCGGCATCAAGCGCACGGAAGAGCAAGAGCGCATCGCTCGCCAACGAACGTACGAGAACGCGAAGAAGGCAGGCACGGCCCTGCTCAAGACCCTTGGGGAAATGAAGGGGCTCCCGATGAAGCTCGGGCAGATGTTCAGCTACATCGATGGCCTGGCCCCTCCCGGCTACGAGGACAAGGTCCAGCGACTGCTGCAACAACTCCGAGAGAAGGCCCCTCCCCTCTCCCCGGAAGCCGCCGAACAGATGGTCGTCAACGAGTTCGGCGTGGAACCCGCCCGGCTGTTCGCCCACTGGGAACGACTCCCGTTCGCCGCCGCCTCGATCGGCCAGGTCCATCGCGCCGTCACCCGCAGCGGTGAGGAGGTGGCCGTCAAGGTCCAGTACCCCGGCATCGACAAGGCCGTCGAGAATGACCTCAAGAGCCTGTCCATGCTCGAAATCGTCATCGCTCCCCTGTCCCGACAGTACCAGTCGAAGGAGACGCTGCACGAGATCACCAAGGTCTTCCTCAACGAGCTCGATTACGGGCTCGAAGCCGAAAACACAGACCTGTTTCGACGCCTCCTCGCCGACTTGCCCTCCATCGTCATTCCTCATATCTACCACTCCCTGTCCACCCGTCGCGTGCTCACGGCCGAAATGCTGCACGGGATCGGATACGAGGAATTCCGCAAGACAGCCTCGCAGACGGAACGGGACCAAGCAGGCGCGACCATCTGGACCTTCATGATGCGGAGCCTGCTCCGGCACGGCGTGCTCTACGCCGACCCCCACCCCGGCAACTACCGCTTTCTCGACGGCGGACGGGTGGGCTTTCTGGACTTCGGGTGCGTCAAGATCCTGCCCCCCACGATGGTGCAAGGGCTCAAGGCCTACATGGCAGCCGTCCTGGACGCCAACTGGCCGGAGTTCGATCGGCTCTGCCACGAGTTCATGGGCATGGATCCGAGCGACAAGCAGTCCTGGGACCTGTACCGCAGCTACGCCCTCGAGCTGCTCATCCCGATCGCCACCCACTCGGTCTACGAGTGTACGCCCGAAGGCGCGAAGGAGACGGTGCAGTTCCTGGTGCGCGGCCAGAGAAAGCTGATCAAGGATGCGAAAGGGGGGCCCAAGCTTCCCACTCCCATGCACATGCCCTTCGATCTGACCTTCGTGAACCGGTTGCAGTGGGGACTCGCCTCGATCCTCGGCGGCCTCGGCACGAGGGCACGGTTCCGCGAGCTCACCGAACCTTGGATTCGCGCCAGCTTGGAGCCCAAACCCTCATGAGGCACCTCGCGAGCCTTGGCTTGCTGGCCGTAGTCGCCGGGCTCGCATGCACACGGTCCGAACCTCGGGGCAACACGCTCGCTCACAACGGCTCGGCCACTGCTTCGTCCCCCGCGCCTACCCCATCCACCTCCACTCCGACTCCGCCCGTCGTCTACGACATCGCGTGGGTCGAAGCCGTCCGTCTCGAAGACTGGCACCTGGCTGCCTCCCTGCTCGATGCCCTGCCCGAGCCGTCCTTGCACCCACCGGAAATGCGCTATGTCCGCGCACGGGTCGCCCTCGCTCAGAAGGACTGGCGGCGCGCCCTGACCCTGATGGAAGGCCTCGAGCAACCGCTCCCAGCGCTCGCAGCAGACCTCGCCCTCCACCGCGCAGAAGCTCACCTGCACGGAGGCCACGCCGACCTGGCTGCCCAGCACTTCGCCCAGGCCAAGTCCGTTCGCGCACTCACCAAGGCATCCCTGGCCTTCTCTCGCGCCGGCAATCCCAAGCAGGCCCGCACCACCATCGACCGGGCCATTCAAATCGCCGGCACCAAGATCAACGACGACACCGTCGAAGCTCGCCACCATCGCGCCACCTTGGCCCAATCCGCAGGCGACCTGCCCACCGCCATCGCCGATCTGCGCTTCGTCTCCCGCCACGCCCAGGACCCGAAGACCGCTCACACCGCGTCGGCCTTGCTCGCCCAGATCGATCCCAACCACCGACTCACGTCAGCCGAGCACATGGACCGCGCGTGGACTCACGCCAACCGTGGACACGCGGACCACGCCATCGAAGAGATCGACCGGGCGATCGCCGCGCCCGGCGGACCACCCTCCCGCATCGACCAGCTCCTCGCTCGCGCCAAAGCCCTGTACGGCAGCCGCGACAAGTACCGAGAAGCCGCCCAGGCTTACGAGCAAGCAGCCCAAATCCGTGGCCCCCACGTCCCCCAAGCCCTCTACTTCGCAGCCAAGGCCTGGAGCCGAGCCGACGACAACGATCGTGGGCTCGAGCTGTACGGCAAAGTCATTCGGTCACACGCCACATCGCCCTGGGCCGAACGGGCCGGCTACTTCGCCCCGCGCCTCCAGCGGTTCCAACGTCGATGGCCGCTGGCCGAGAAGGGATATCGCGCCTATCTCCAGCGCTACCCACGCGGCAGCTTCGCCAAAGAAGCGCGCTATGAGCTCGCCCTCTGCCTGCTTCTCGCCGGAAATCCCAAGGGAGCCCGCCAAGCCTTCGAGAAGCTCGCGAAGGAAGAAAAGGAAGCGTTCGACGCCACCTCCTATCGCTACCTCGCCGCCGTGGCCGCGCACGCACAAGGCAAGTCGTCCGAAGCCGCCGCCACCTGGCGCGACATCGTCTCGCAGCAGCCGCTGTCGTGGTTCGCCCTGGTTTCCGCCGCCCGACTCTCGTCCATCGGCCAGGTTCCCCCCACCCCTGTCCCCCCGGCCCCCCCGGTCTCCAGCACCCAACCCCTCCACGCCAAACTCCCCCCCCAGGTCAGCCTGCTGCGCGACATCGGACTCGTCCGCGACGCAGAAGAACAGATGCGCTCGCAGGAAGACTCCTTCAGCCGCGCCTACGGCGAGCGCGGCGGAGAAGCCCTCTGCCATGCCTACGGCCAGCTTCACACCGGCAGCAGGCTCTACCGCGTCGGACAACGACACGTTCCCGTCAGGCTCGTTCAGATGGCTCCCGCGCCGTCGAATCGCTGGGCCTGGGACTGCCTTTACCCCCACCCCTACGACGCACTGACCGCACGCCTGGAAGACCAGCAGAACATCCCCGCGGAACTGCTCCACGCCATCATGCGTCAAGAGAGCGCGTTCGACCCCACAGCCCTTTCCCCCGTCGGCGCCCAAGGCTTGATGCAGCTCATGCCCAAGACCGCCGCAAAGACCGCAGAGCGCATGGGCAAACCCTTCGACCCCAACCTCGTCGTCTCCCCGGGCCTCAACATCACCCTCGGAGCCCACTACCTGACCCTGCTCCTGCGCATGCTCCAGAACAACGTCCCCCTCGCCGCCGGCGCCTACAACGCCGGTCCCGCCGCCGTGGGACGATGGCTCACAGGGGCCGAGGACATCCCGCTCGACGTCTGGGCAGCCCTGGTTCCCTACCGCGAAACCCGACACTACATCTGGCGCGTGGTCGGCAACTGGGCGCGATATCGCTACCTGGCTCACGGCGAGGCCGGCATCCCTGTGCTCGACCTGCACCTCCCCTCAGGTGTCCGCATCCCCGACGACGCGTACTGAGCCAGCAACGACGGACACGGCTGGGAAACAACCACAGACAACGCGGGGGTCGCAGAATCCAGAAAGCCGGATCCCCGTTCTGTGGCTTCTGCAATCTGTGTGGTTGCTGTGCAGGGGAAGGATTCTTGACGGTCCCTTACCCTGCGCTCATCGCCTCGCGGTCGAGCTGATCGAGCATCTCCGAAGCACTCTGCTCGAGCAGTTGGTTGTGATTGTCCCGCGCCATGTCACGCACGAGACCCAGCTCGATCCGCGCGGTGTCCGTGTCCCCACGGCGGAACGCGAGCGTGCCAAGCAAATGGCGACCGTCGAGCACGTCCCACAAGTAGCCGTGCGCTTCCGCGACGGCGATGAGGTCGCGAAGGGTCGCCGTCGCGTCGTCCCGTCCCTTCTCCGCATCGAGGAACGCAAGATACATCCGATCGTGAGAGCCGAGCCGCTCGTAGCCGTACTCGTCGCAGACGGCCAGGGACTCGCGGAAGGCGACATGAGAACGAGCGAAGCTTCCGAGCCAGACGAGGGCATCCCCCATGTTGTGCAGGGCGAGGGCGACTTCGTAAGACAGGCCGGAAGCGCGAGCCAGGTCGACCCCGCGCTCGAACGCCGCGACAGCGCCGCGAAAGTCTCGCGTGAAGTGGTGAATGAGACCCCTGATCTTTTCGCGCTCGACGGCCGCGGCGAGATCCGCAGGGTCGGCGAGCTCGCTGGCCCGGTCGAGGTGAGCGAGTCCTCCCGTCCTGTCGCCTTGCGCAGCCATGGTGTGCGCGAGACCGATGGCCAGACGGTAGGCCTCCCGTCCTTGCGGCTCCCCGAGCGCGGCGACCTGATCGTACATCTCGAGGGCGCGACGGAACTGACCGCGACGGAACGCGATCTCTGCGCCTGTGAGCAGGGCGGATCGCTTCAAGCCGGTACGCTGTCCTGCGAGCACGAGGGCGTCCTCGATGTACTCGTTGGCCGCGTCGAACTGGTGGACGGCACCGAGCATGCCCGCGCTGTGGGTACGTGCCACCACGCAGCGCTTGGGGTCTCCGTCGGCGTCGATGCGGTTGAGCACGCGCGCGACGATGCTGGGCAGGGCGGGGGCGGATCGCACGGCATGCACGGCCGTGCGGAGGTCCTCGAGCCACTCGCACAGCTCCTTGGCGCTTCTCTGGGACAGGTCGCTGAGGTCGAGGGCGCGAAGCATGTCGCGAACGGCGGACTCGAGCTGGCCCGAACGCAACCGCCGCCTGCCTGACATGGCGTAGAAGTCCGCCGCCCGGTTGCGGTCCCCAGACTCGTGCAGGTGCTGGGCAACGCGATGGGCCTTTTGGTCGATCCTCTGTCCGTAGACCGCTTCGTAGGCAGCCGCCGCAGCCGTGTGCAGGTCGTGTCGAGCGTCCGCTGGGAGAGACTCGATCACAGATTCCCGGAGCATCGGCGAGGAGAGGGTGGCCGAAGAGGGCCCAACCCGACGTAGCAGGGAGCGTTCCTCGAGGGCGGCGATGGCACGTTCGTTGTGCTGGAGGCTGAGCCCCAACATGGTGGCGAGGACCGTGGTATCCACGGGGTCACCGAGAATGGCCGCGGCATACAGGGCCGCCTTGTGCTCCGCCTCGAGCCGGGCCACGCGGGCCGCCAGCAAAGACCGAAGAGGACGCGGCACCGCAACGTCGCCTGCGAGCTTGATGGAAAGGGCATGCCCGTCCTGCACGGTCAGGGCCCCCGTCTCGACCAACTCCTTGACCAACTCCTCGACGAACAAGGGGTGTCCCCCCGCGCGTGCTCGGCAGAAGGCGACAAGGTCGGGGGGAGCTTCCTGCAGTCCGGCGCGAACGGCGACGAGCTTGGCGGTGTCCCCCTCGTCCAGCTCACCGATTTGGATCTGTTCGTAGGAAGGATGGCGGAAGAGCTTGTGCTGCAAGGGCGATCGCATCGTCATGAGGAACACGGCCCGGACCGCGGAGAGCCGGATGGCAGCACCGTGCAACACATCGAGCGTGTCCTCATCGAGGGCGTGCGCGTTGTCCCACACGAAGGCGTGGAGCCGGTCCTCGCAGAGGCGCTGCACCATGCGCGCGAACGCCGCCCGCAGCGGAGGAAGGTTCGGGCCGGCCTGCCCTGCTCGCTTCGCACCGAGCTGACCGAGCACGGCATTGCGCTCCTCGTCCGGCAAGCCGAGTGCACGAAGGCGAGGCTCGACCCCCAGCACCCGCTCGAGTGGGTCACCCTCGCGCACACCGCACAGCACCTCGAGCATCGCCGTCAACCCCGACAGCGAACTCTCCCGCCCCCGGGGAGGACACGAAGCAAGGTAGAAGCCGACGTTGTAGTCCCCCTTGCGCAAGCGACGATGCACCTCGTACAGGAACCGGGTCTTTCCCACGCCCTGCTCGCCCTGCACCACCACGATACGCAACCGCCGGCGCGTGGCCGCGGCGAGAACCTCACCCACGCGACGTAGTTGGTTCTTGCGCCCCACGAACTTGCCGATCGCCTCGTCCGGCGCGCGCAGGTCGCCCACGAGCATGGATCCCGGCGCCAGTCCGGCACGGGACACGTCCGTCAGCGGCTCGAGGAAGAACATGCCCCGAACCTCCCGCGTCGCAGCCGCCGACACGGCACAGCGCTGCTCCGTCGCCCGCGCAAGCGCCTGCGCCTCGCTGACCAACGACGTCAATCGCGTGTCTCGGGCAGGCTCGCCCGATGCGTGCAGCAAGATGCGCCCGACGTGAACCCCCGCGCTGGGGGACACCTTCCCGACACTCAGTTGGCGCAGCAACACGAGCGCACAGCGAACCGCGGTCTCGGTCTCCCGACCGTCGGTCTCGCCCAGCCCGAATAGGCTGACCATCTGCAAGGGCTCCTCGTCGATGAGGCGCGCCCCATAGCGAGCCAGCGTGTCCTTCACACGCGCACGCAAGTGCTGCGGAAAGGTCCAATCCCGCTCGCCAAAGGTCATCACCAACGCCGTGACCTCGCGTCGCTCCCCAAGGAACGTGGTGCCCACAAGGCTCGGCGGTCCCAGGGACGGAGACTCGGACCGCCCCTCCGACGTCGCGCTCGGCACCTCCACGGGTGTCCTGTCCGGCTCGTCCGAGAGAGGCTCGAGGTCGCGAAGCACATCCCTCGCCTTCAACTCGCCCGCGTCCGTCTCCCGGAAGCCCGCGAGGAACTCCGCCAGGTCGTTGGCCGTGAAGCGCGTGCCCGACGAGTACATGTAGCCGAGCAGCTCCTCGTAACAACGACCGGAGTTGTCGAAGCGATCGTCCGGCGCCTTCGCGAGCGCTCGCTGCACGACGGCTGCAAGGTCCTTGGGCACGTCCTCGCGCAACAACTCGAGCGGGGGAAACTCGGCAGCCTGAACCCGCCGCAGCGTCTCGAAGGGCGTCGCCGCGCTGAACGGGTTCACCCCCGCGATCATCTCGTAGAGCATCGCACCGAGAGAAAAAATGTCGCTGCGCGCGTCCACCGCCAAGTTGCGCGCCTGCTCCGGGCTCATGTACGCGTACTTGCCCTTGAGCTGATTGAGCCGGTTGCCGTCGCTCCGGTCCTCCATGATGTCACGGGCCTTCGCGATCCCGAAGTCCGTCACCTTGACCTCACCCTCCCACGACAACAGCACGTTCTGCGGCGACACGTCCCGATGCACGATGCCCAGCGGACGCATCTGCTCGTCCCGACGACGATGGGCATGATCGAGCCCCTTCGCGATCTCCGCAGCGACGTAGAGACAAAGCCCCACGGGCAAGATCTCCGAGCGACGGCGCAAGCGCTTGAGCAGCGAGGCGACGTCGAGCCCCGCCACGTACTCCATCGCGATGTAGTACGCGGGAGGGGAGCCGTTGTCGACCACGCGGCCGAGGTCGAAGACCTGGACGATGTTGGCGTGGGAGAGGCGCACGGCAAGCTTGGCCTCGTGCACGAACATGTCGATGAAGGCCTGGTTCGACGCCAACTGCGGCAGGATCCTCTTGATGACGAGGATCTTCTCGAACCCCTCCACGCCAAAGCTCTTGGCCTTGTACACCTCGGCCATTCCGCCCCGACCTAGCGGCTCAAGAAGCTTGTAGCGCCCAAACGTCTCTTCCACGAACAGAGTCCCTCGAAGTCCCCTTCCAGATCGTCAAGCTAGCCTACCACCCTCGCGCGCGCTGGGCGATCCGTTGCATACCGTTTCCAACACACCAGCAAGATCGCTCATGCGTCGTGCAAGGGATCCATCCAATGGACCGCCTCGTCCCGCAGCCACGTCCGCTGCCTTCGCGCAAATACCTTGGTCGCACGAACGACCCGCCCGAGCAGGTCTTCCCTGCCTACCTCGCCGTCGAGGTACTCCACGACCTGACGATACCCAACGGATCCCATCGGACGCGTATTCCTGTAGCCCCGCGCGATCAGAGCCTCCACCTCCTCGATCCACCCGGAGCCGAGCCACGCATCCGCACGCCTGCGAATCCGCTCCTCCAGCTGGTCCGGAGCCCAGCGAACGCCAACGAACCGCGCCCGGTGCCGAGGCCCTCGGACCTGATGCTCTCGATGCAGCTCGGACAAGCGACGTCCGCTCAGCTCGTAGACTTCCAGCGCCCGCTGAACACGAACCCAGTCGTTCGGGTTCAGTCGGTCCGCCGTCTCAGGGTCGATCGCTCGCAAACGCTCGTGCATCACCCCATCGCCCAGCTCTGCTCGCTCCCGATCGAAACGCTCCCGCAGCGACGGCGAAGCCGGCGGGGCATCCGCCAGCCCGTACACGAGGGACCGAACCCAAAGGAACGTGCCGCCACACACGACCGGAACCTTGCCGCTGGCCGAGACGTCGTGGATCGCCTCGCCCGCGAGCTGCGCGAACCTGGCCGCGTCCACCGGGTCGTGCGGGTCCGCGATCCCCACCAAGTGGTGCGACGCGCGCGCGAGCTCCTGCGCAGTAGGCTTGCCCGATCCAAGATCGAAGTGTTCGTAGATCTGCACGCTGTCCGCGCCAATCACCTCGCCCCCCACCTGGTCGCAAATGCGAATCGCAAGCTCGGTCTTCTGCGAAGCCGTCGGCCCTACCACGCACAGAAGCTCGCCGTCGTCCGGCTCGAAGGGCAACCGCCAGCTCATCTCCGACCCACCAACCGCTCGAGCTCGTCGTAACGAATCCGCATCAACAACGGACGACCGTGCGGACAGTGCCCCCCGAACTCGACTTCATCCAGCGCACAGAGCAACGACTGCGCCTCCTGCGGACTCACCGGGTCCCCCGCCCGAATCGAGCCGTGACAAGCCATCGTCGCAAGCACACGATCGACCGCATCCGAAAAGCCTCGCCCCCCGGACCGCCTCACCTCGTCCAAAAGGTCCCGCGCGAGCCGCGCTGGGTCCGCCCGCGTCAGGATCTGCGGCACCGCCGTCACCATCCCCTGCGTCGGTCCCACCACCCGGAGCTCCAGCCCGGTCGCCTCGATCGCTTCCGATCCCTCCTCGACAAACGCCACGTCCTCCGCATCGAGCGTCAACGTCGCCGGCACGAGCAAGCGCTGCGAAGCCACGGAGCGATGCTCGTACGCGCTGCGAAACCTCGCGAAGGTCACGCGCTCCGCGGCCGCATGCTGGTCGATGATCACGAGCCCGTCCGACCCCTCGCACAGCAAGAACATGTTGCGCAGCTGCGCAAGGAAACGGAGGCCGCCATAGGAAACTTCGTCGGCACGTGCGGGCGCGCCCGGCAGCGATCCCACGGGCGACGGCGCATTCCAAACAGCAGAGGGCAACGCAGGACGCAAGCCGAGAACGGGCTGCGCGGGTGACGGCTCGGGCTGCGAATCCGGACGCAACCCCCATGGGTCAGGAGCGCCCTGCACAGCGCCAGCCACTGCCTCGGCCCCGCCGAGCCCCGGTGCAAGATCGAGCGGGCGCATCCACGGAGGCAAAGCCGTCGACGAAGAGGTCGACGCGCTCGCTTGGGTGCCTTGCTTGGAGAAGAACGCACGGGAGGCTGGCGCAAGACCGAACGCTCCCGCGAGCCCCTCGGTGACGATCCGAAACAGCGCGTCCTGCACGGCACGCGCGTCGGCAAAGCGCACCTCCGCCTTCTGCGGATGCACGTTCACGTCCACGAGCGCGGGATCGACATCGAGGTACACGACCCCCACGGGGTAGCGACCGGAATCGAGCACGCTGCCGTAGGCCTGGGCCACGATGCGCGCGAGGACGCGATCGCGGACGACACGTCCGTTGATGAGAACGGACAACCCCGCAGCACCCGTGCGAGCACGTTCCGGAGGGCTGAGGTACGCTTCCACCTTCAGCGGGCCTCGCTCGCCGCTCACGGGCTCGAGCTTGTCTTCCGGCCGGTTGGCCGCAGCTCGCTGCTGTCGCGAAGGCGAACGGAGCCACTGACGCGCAGAACGACCGTCGCGGTTGAGCAGGAACGCCACCGACGGTTGCGAGAGCGCGAGCCCCTCGACCACCGCCGTGATCGCAGCGGACTCGGCGCCGATCGACTTGAGGAACTTCCTTCGCGCAGGCACGTTGAAGAACAGCTCACGCACCTCCACGATCGTGCCGGGCGCCATGCCACAGGGAACCGACCCCACCCGGCCTCCCTCCACCGAAACCTCAACACCCGCGTCCGCATCGCGACGCCGCGTGCGCAGCGCGAAGCGCGAAACCGACGCGATGCTCGGCAACGCCTCTCCGCGAAAGCCGTACGTCGTGAGCGACAGCAGGTCGTCGACCGCTTCGATTTTGCTGGTGGCGTGGCGCTCCACCGCGAGCCGGGCATCGCTCTCGTCCATGCCCACGCCGTCGTCAGTCACCCTCACCATGCCGATGCCACCGGCACCAACATCGATCTCGATGCGCGTGGCGGCCGCGTCGATGGCGTTCTCGACGAGTTCCTTCACGACACTGGCGGGTCGCTCGACGACCTCGCCGGCGGCGATCTGGTTGCATAGCTCGTCGGGAAGCCGGAGGATGGTGCCCACGTCAGATTTCCTCGCTGGGCTTTTCCTCTTCCGGGGGCTGGAAGAAGGCAACGACGCGTGGCCGGGTGAGGGCGTAGGCGACGAGGCCGAGGACAGCGACGTGGGTGAGGGACAGCAAGCGAACGGACCAAGCGACGGCGGAAGCGAGCTGAGCGGGGTCGAGCTGCTGGGACTCGCCAGGGAAAGCCTGGGACGTGGTGGCGGTGATCACGGCTTCGCGCACGGGGGCGGAGACGAAGTAGTCGACGATGGCGTAGAGGATGTTGGCGGCGACGGCTTGCAGGGCGAGGTGGTGGGCGTTTCGCTTGGCGGCGAGGGCACGAGCGCAAGCGATGATGAGCAGGGCGGAGAGCAGGACGTTGGCAGCGGCGAGGGGCACCATGCGTCCGTGGTGCTGCTCCAGGGCCTTGGCAGAGGCCTCCTTGGAGATGCGCTGCTGCTCGGCGAGGTAGCCGGCCAGGCCTTCGTCCGCGGTCTCGTGGACTTGTGCAGGAGAGGTGTCCGGCTCCTGGTAGAAGCGGAGCAGTTCACATCCGCTCATGACGCCACCGATGCCGAAGGTCCAGCCGACGATCAGAGCCACGACCATGTACAGGGGCCGTGCAGGGCGGGGAGGCATCGAGGGGCGAGGGTCGGACATGCTGGGGATCAGGGTGCACGAATCCGTCGACCGCTCGTCAGAGCGGCACGGCAGTGCGAGAAGACGACCGATCTTCTAGCACGGGACGAGCGACATGGTGACGCAGAACCAGCGGCGAGCCGCTGGAGGAGAGGACCCTAAAGGGAGATCCAAGCCTACTCGGCGGGGAGAACCGAGACCTGCTTCTTCTTGTTGCTCTTCCACTCGTAAGCAACGAGCCCATCCGTGAGGGCGTAGAGGGTGAAGTCACGCCCCTGGCCCACGTTCTTTCCGGGATGGATGCTGTTGCCGACCTGACGAACGATGATGCCGCCCGCGCGAATGCTCTGGCCGGCATACACCTTCACGCCACGTCGCTGCGACTTCGAGTCACGACCGTTGCGGGAGGAACCGCCACCTTTTTTGTGCGCCATGGCTATCTCCTCATCCAGCCGAGATGCTGGTGATCTGCAACTCGGTGTAGGGTTGACGATGTCCCTGCTTGCGACGGTAGTTCTTGCGGCGCCGGAACTTGAAGACGATGATCTTCTTGGCTCGATCCTGCGCAACGATCTTTGCTTCGACCTTGGCGCCGGTCACGATGGGTTTACCCACCGTAGGCTCGTCACCGCCGAGCATGAGAACATGGTCGAACACGACCTTGTCCCCGGGTTCTCCCTTGACCTTCTCGACGCGAAGGCTCTCGCCTTCGGCGACGCGGTACTGCTTTCCACCCGTCTTGATTACGGCATACATGGCATCTCACCGGTAAATTTCAGGACGGCGGAGTATAGATGCACATCGGGCGAATGCAAGCCCGAAGTTCCAGGGGGAGATCCCCGCCGTGAAAGACTGGCCCGTGAATCCCGGCGAGCAACATAACGCACTGATTACCAAGTTACTTTCGGTGATCCCGGCCCTGGCCGTGGTCGCCGTCGTTGCGTCTTCCTACATCGCTCGCTCGCCGGACATCAGCGCCGCCCGCGTGTACGGAGGCCCCCCGGGCCCCGATGACACGGTGGCTTGGAGAGTGGTCGTGGCGTTGCACGACCGCGGCTTCTACGAACCCGTACCACGGTTGCCCGTTTCGATCGAGACCCAGTTTTCTCCAACCGTCGAGGGCACGACCGACGACGAAGGGGCCTGGGAGGCGCGGGTCCCTTCGCCGCCAGGGCCTGACCAGGTGGAGATCACCGTGCGGCGCCGCGACTCGAACACCGTGCTGCTCCATGGGCTCGTGCCCCTGCACCCCCCTTTCTGGAACGCTTCCTTTCGCCGCGCCTCCCCCCACATGAGCGGACGCCGCGACGGTTCCCTGCAGGTCGATCTGTTCTTGCTCCGTGGCACCATCGCGTCCTCGTTCCCCGAACGAGCGCTCGTGCGCGTGTCACGAAGCCATGGCCCAGTCCCCGCGGCGCGCCTCGTCATCACCGGCGACGGGATGACGTTTCGACCCTCGAACACCCCGGTCACGGACGCCGAAGGTCGCGCCATGATCACGCTGGTCACTTCCTTCCCGTCCCCCACCCTCGAGATCCGCGCCACCGATGCCGAAGGGCAAACGGGGTCGTTCGAATGCGCTTTGCCCGTCCGAACCGGCGCCATGTGGATCGACCCGGACAAGCTCGCTCACAACACGATCGTCGTGGCTTCCCCCGTGGGACACCACCACGCGTACCTCACCGTCTTCAACGAACAAGCGCGCCTGTTCGCCGCGCGCTTGCCGCTCGCACGAGACGAGGCCGGCGGTGCGACGGGGACGATGCCGCTTCCCTCACTGCCGGCGGGAGACAGCTGGGTCATGGCGTCGCCGGATCCGCAGGGGACGGGGTCGGAGACGGACCTGCTGGCCTGGCCGATCTCCTCGTCGACCGACGTCCCCGCGGAAGCGGCCCACGTGTCCACGCCCATGCTGGTGGATGGAATGCCGGCGGCCCGCGCCGCCGCCAAGCAAAGGGCTCACGCAGGCCGGCTCCGCGCCTTGCTGATCCTGTCCGTCGCCGCGTTGCTCGAAGCAGGATTGATCGGGCTTCGCGCACGCAGCGCCCGACGTGAGCTCGAACACCTCATCGCCTCGCAGATCGACATGGACGAAACCGTCAGCCGCGCCCTGATGGGAGGCTCCCGGTTCTGGCTGAAAATGCTGATCGCGACGTTCCTCATCGCGATCGCCTTCGGCGCGCTGGCCTTCGTGACGTGGCTGGGCGCTTGAGATCCTGAGGATCGAAGGCGCCGGATCACGAAGCCGCGGTCAGTCGCACAAGCACGTGTGCGACTGCTGGGTCTTGCTCTCCTCACGCATGTCTGCCCGCTCGGTGATCTCGAGGACGGCCCCTTGGTTGTCGTGCGTGCACGGGTCCTCGCGATCCTCGGGCAGCGCGGGCACCCAACGGCACGTCGTCACCTTCGTGTCCCGCTCCGCACCGGGCGCCGTCCGATCCGGGGCAAGCTGCGGCGCAGGCTCCGCTCCGCCACACCCCATCATCCACACCACGCCCAACACCAGCATCATCGTCCGTTGCATGGGTCTCCTCCGAATCGGCTCATGCACCTCGTCTCGCACAAGCGAACACGTTATCCTTCACAGACGAGGCTGACGCAAGGTGTCACGTACGATAGGGCGCCCATCCCGGCCATCCCACGCGCGGCGGTGCCGCGCACAGCGCTCGACTCGACGGTGTCGAGTCGCTACGTCGGCGGATTTGTACCGACCCGGGCTCGGGCGCGGGCTCGGGCTGCCGTGCTTCAGGCGCCACCCGCGCGGCCAACCTCCGCACCAACCCCAATCCCCTTCTGTGACCTCTGCGTCCTCTTTGGTTTTCCGGGAGCGGGCTGACTCGACCTGAGTGGATACCAACTTGCGGGGCGGTGTACTAAAGGAAGGACTCAGGTGAGCTTCCCGTGACGATTCGCCCCTCTCCGTACCCATGGCACGCGCTCGAGAAAGTCCCGCGCGCCACCCTGCGAGCCGTGCGCGACGGGCTCGCGACGCTCGGAACCGCGGGGTTGGCGGATGCCCTGGCCGACGCTGCGCGAGATCATCTCGGCACCGGCGGCAACGTCAGGATCGTCGTGCGCCGCGTTCGCGCGAACCAGCCATCCCGTCCCGTCTACGGAGATGGGGCGGTGTGCCTGTTCGCTAACCCACCACGGACCTTTCTCGCCCTCGTCGAGGTCGAACCGGAGCTGGCCCATCACGTCGCATCGACGTTGCTGTCTCGTCCGCCCCTCTGGGTCGATCGAGCTCAGCCCACGCCTCCCGCGCTGCACCCGGCCATCGGCGCGTTTCTTCTTTCGTGTCTTCGCAAGGCGGCCCCCGAGTCCGGTCTTCACCTCGTAGCCGTCGGCCCGGCCGCCCGGCCGCCATTCCTCGCGACCGGAGCGGCCAGCACCGTTCTCGATGCCACGGTCGAGGTGGCCGGTTCACGGTTCGGGGCTTCGGTTTGGTGGCATGCGACCCCTCCCCCGAGCGCGGAGCCGGACCCCTTTCGACAACCCGCGCTGCGCTCGATGGGCGAGGTGCCACTGTGCCTCGAGGTGGTCGCTGCAATGTCGAGCATCTCGCGCGGCGACCTGTCCACGCTGGAGCCGGGGGACGCTTGGCATGCGGGAGACGGCTGGACGGTGCGCTTGCGAGACGGGGCGCTGACGGGCGACGTGAGCCTGATGGCGCCTGGCGGATCGATCGGTTGGTGCGGGCAGTTGCTGCAGGACGGTGGAATCGTGCTACGGGGAAGGACGATGCAAGAGAAGGACGGACAGGACGTGTCAGGGGCGCCGGCCTCTGTGCCGAGCGGCGAGCTGCCCGCGGACGTGCTGGCGGATGTGCCGGTGGTGGTGCGCGTGGAGGTGGGGTCCGTGACTCTGTCCGCGCGAGAGTGGGCATCGTTGCAGCCCGGGGATGTCGTGCTCACGGGACGGCGCATCGCCGAGCGCGTGAGCTTGCGGGTGGGAGGGATCGAGGTCGCCCGGGGCGAGCTCGTAGACGTGGAAGGGGAGCTCGGGGTGCGCATCCACGAGCTGCTTACCTCGAAGGATGGAGCGACATGAAGAGAAGTCGTTGGACGTGTGCTCTGCTGCTGCTCCTCGCGAGCGTGGGATGTGACAAGCCCGCGGTTCCGCAGCCGACCCCCACGCAAGAGCCAATCGCGCTCACCTCTTCCTCCGCAGCGGCCTCCGCGTCCGCTGGCGAGCCTGCACCTCCCGACCCGGCTTCCGCCAAGAAGTGGACCGGCACCTACGAAGCCAAGCGCGCAACGCTCGAGACGCCCCCGAAGGTCACCGACTTCACCTGGAAGAACGACGACGGGTCCAAGGCCCTCGGGACAGGCCAGATCTCGATGACGATCACCGAGGGAGTCGTCGGAGGCGATGCCACGGGACCGCTCGGTCCTCAGAAGCTGGCCGGCATGCTCGACGACACCATCTTGCGACTGGAGCTGGTCCCGTCGGACCCGACGTCGCCCTCGGCCATGGCTGGCAGCGGGGTGGGCGAGCTGAAGGACGGCGCGATCTCGGGCACGCTGCGGGTGTCGGGCCCCAAGGGGGTCGAGGTGCGCGAGGTGTCGTTCTCTCTCAAGCCGTCGACGTAGCCGGCGTGGACCCTCGCACGGAGACCGATCGCTTCATCCTCGAGCAAACGCGCGGTGTGCTCGTGGATGGGGAGCGGGTGATGGTCTGTGCGTACCTCACTCCACCCATCAAGAGCGGCGGGGTGGGGGTATTCGTCGAGGCTGCGAAAGCGGAAGCCGCGTTCGCGGCGCTCACGGACCGCGCGCTGCTGCTGGTTCGCACGCGCGTCGGAGCCGTGCGTCCCTTGCTGGAGAACCACGGCCTGACGCGCCTGAACCACGGCGAGATTCTCGGCGTGCATCTGGGGTCGACCGTCGTGTTCGAGCTCGCCGACGGGCGGATGCTCGAGTACCGCAACGCCCCTTCCGACGAGCACGTGTCCACCCAGCGTGAGTTCTTCGAGCGTCTGCACGGAACGTTCGGGAAGAGCAAGCGCGCTGCGGCCGAGGTGACACGCGGGCGGGAACTTCACTGGGTGGCGACGGGAATCGGCTTGGCCCTCGCGGCAGCGTACGTGGCGTACCGGCTCATGGCGAAGTGAGCGTGACCCGTTGTCCACACAGGTTTGATGGGCCCTTCGGGCGTGTCGTCGTGGCAGTCGCGGCGTTGTGGAGCCGCGGGCGCAAGAGGGCGGGTCATCCCTCGCTCAACACGCGCACCTCGGACAAATAGAAGTACTCCGTCTTGGACTTGGCGATCCGGATGTATCGGAAGCTCTTGCCCACGGGAACATCCACGGCCCACATTCCCTGGTGTGGAAGCGCCGTGTTGCCCCACCCTCCCAGCACCTCGAACGAGGCAAAGGATGGATCATCCGACCCCTGGACCTGGAAGTTCCTCCGCGTGCTGGGTTGGTCCAGCTCCCAGCGGAAGATCACTTCCACGCGCCCGATCGAGACGGTCGCGCCCAGATCCACCTGCCACCACGCCTGCCCGTCCGTGCCCAGGGGAGACCAGCCGGTCGCGAAGTACTCGTCGTTGGCCTTGGAAGCCGGGTAGTTGGCATCGTACAGCGATGACGCGGTCGCCGGCTTGCCCGCAGCGACGTTGTCCGGATGGTAGGACTTCCAGGGGGCTTGCAGGCCGGACGCTCCGATTGCCGCAATTGCTTCTGACGGCCAGGTGCCACCGGTGATCGCATTGCCGCTCACGTTGTTCGACGGATCCGGCGCGGTCGGAAACGAGTTGTCCTCGTCGTGCCAGTTGCCGGTGACCGTGTTGTTCAACGCCTTGGGATTGCCGGGCTGCACGAGGAGCCAGTAGGGAACGTGGGCGACCACGTTCTGGGTTACGGTGTAGTACTGCGTGCCATTGTCCAGGTAGAGCGCGCCGTACTTGTTGCCCTGGTTGTGCACGTAGTTGCCGAGATAGGTCGAGTTGGGCTGGGCACCGAGCACGTAGATGGCGCCGCCGTCCTCGAGCACCCGCATGTGCCAGCTCACCCGATTGCGTTCGATCCGGTTGTTCTGGCAGATGCTCGGAGTGGGCTGGTTGGGCGGGTCGGCCCCCCCCCACCCCCACCCCACGGAGATTCCGGTGTAGGGAAGGAAGAAGAGGTCATTGTGCTCGATCACTGTGCCATCGGTGTACCCGGCCCAGATCCCCGGAGAATCGAAGAACTCGGCGCCCGCAGCGGTGACGAAGTTGTTGTGCACGCTGTGGTTTTTGACCACGGTGCGCACATCGGTCGGGTGGTGATCCTCCTGATGGGTCACATCGCCGATCGTGAGCGCGATCCCGGAGATGTCCTCGAATCGGTTGCCTGCAACTTCGTTGTCCTGGCTTCCCCATTCGAACGACAGCCCCGCTCCTCCCAGGTGAAGGAAGCTGTTGCCCTGCAGGTGGATGTGGGTGGCCATGCGGAACGAAACGTTCGCAGGGGTTTTCTCCTGTCCGCCCGCGCCCGTGCCGGTCACGCTCGCCTGCAGGCAGGCGTAGCCCTCGGCA
This sequence comes from uncultured Polyangiaceae bacterium, assembly GCA_964488865.1. Classification (GTDB taxonomy): domain Bacteria; phylum Myxococcota_A; class Polyangia; order Polyangiales; family Polyangiaceae; genus MWCO01. The sequence goes on from CAZAWR010000019.1 coordinate 72,503, forward strand.
GTGCTCGGACGCAGCCAGGTGGCGTGCGCAAAGACCAGCCCCTCGAATCGTAGGTGCTGCACCGGGTCGTCGAGCGTGCCTTCGGCGCTCAGGAGCTTCTCCAGGCGCGGGAGCACGACCTCGACCGAACCCATGATCTCACCGTCTCTCGGCTTGTAGGACAGATCCCCTGTGGCAGAGTCGAGGTAGAACTCACCGTCCTCGTCGACAAACTCCAAGGCATTCTCGACCCATTCGGGCAGGGCCATCGTGTAGTCGTAGCCCGAGCCCTGGTGGGAATTGGCGTTGGCCCAGCAGGGCTGGGTCATGGTCACCGCGCCGCCGGCAACCGATTCAACAGAGCAACGGAAGCTCTTCCACATCCGGAAACCCACGACCTCGAGCTCGGAGGGCTTGGCAAGCGATTGCACCGTCGGGTCCGTGGTGGTGTATCCGGTTGCAGTCTCTGTCCAGCCGGCGGGGAGGCGGGGTCCGCGTGCCATTGGGAGGGAGTCGAGGCCCAAACGCCTCCGGCGTCCGTCCGAGCAACACCGCTGCTGCTACAGGCGATGGCTCGCCAGGAACGGCCGGGATCTCTGCTCGTCGTTGTCGGGCTCGACGTGCACCACGACGTCTTTCAGGGGCGCGTACTGCTCGCAGAGCCACGTCTCGAGCGCCTGCGCGATGCCGTGGCCCGCTTCGACCGAGATGCCGGGGTCGACCAGGATGCTCACGTCCATCTGCACGACGGCACCCGTGCCGCGCGTCCGGATGTTGTGGCATCCCTTCACGCCCTCGAAGCTCACGATCTTCCGGTACACCTCGTGTGGATCGAGTCTCGCCTTGTCGGAGAAGGTGGTGTTCACGCCCTTGAACACGTCGAACGCTGCCCACACTACCGCGAGCGCGACGAACAAGCCCACAATCGGGTCTGCGATCGGCACGCCCATTTTGACCAGCACGAGAGACACGATGACGCCGACGGTCACCCAGATGTCCGAAAGCGTGTGCTTGGCGTCGGACTGCAGGACGTCGCTGTCCAGTTCCTTTCCTCGGCGGGTCTCGAACCAGACGACGAACACGTTGATGGCCAGGGTGACGAGCATGACTACAAAGGAGACTGTCGTGACCTCGATCTTGGGCAGTGTGCCGCTCTTCGAGTAAGCGATCAGGCTGTCGACCGAGGAACGTCCGACCCGCCACGCAGCGATCAGGAGCAACAAGCCGATGACGGCGCTCGCGAACGACTCGTACTTATGGTGCCCGTAGGGGTGCCCCTCGTCGAGCGGCTTGCCCGCCACGGCCATGGCGATCAAGGCGACGATGTTGCCCGAGCCGTCGGTGAGCGAATGGATGCCGTCGGCGAACATCGCGGTGGAGCCGCTGACGAGACCCCACGTCGCTTTGGCGGCAGCCACGAGGAGGTTGAGAACGAGAATGCTCCACAAGACCCGTTTGATACCGCGGGCTCTGGGGTCGACGGTCTGCGTCGATGGGTAGGATTGCATTTTCGGACGACGAAGGATGCCACGGCAGCGGCGCGAGCGCAGCATCGACGGCAAGACACGGTCCACCAAGCTCGCACTCACTCGTAACGGAGCGCCTCGATGGGATTGAGCTTCGCCGCGCGTCGCGCCGGGAAGTACCCAAAGCACACCCCCACGAGCACGGAAAACCCCAACGCCAAACCCACGGAAGGCAACTCCACCGCCACGGGCAGCACGTCGGTCAGCGCCGCGGCCTGCAACCCCCCCACCCCGAGCGCCACGCCCACCAGGCCCCCGAGAAAGGACAGCACACACGCCTCAATCAGAAACTGTCGCGAGATGTCCCGGGGCCGCGCCCCAAGCGCCTTGCGCACCCCGATCTCCCGCGTCCGCTCCTTCACCGACACGAGCATGATGTTCATGATCCCAACCCCGCCCACCAGCAGCGAGATCCCCGCAATCCCCACCGCCGCCGCGAACACCGCCCCCGTCAAGTTCGTCCATGTCGACACCAGCGACTCCTTGGTCTCGAGCTCGAACGTATCCTTGTCCGTCAGCTTGAGCTTGTGACGAACCCGCATCAGCGACCGCACCTCGCTCATCGCTTTCGACAGCGGCACGTCGGGCTTCGCCTTCACCGTGATGACCAGGTTGTCCCCCGGGTCGAAGCGACGCAGCACCGTGGGCAAGGGCATCGCCACCACGTTGTCCTGGCTCTCGCCGAAGATCGCCCCGCGTTTCTCGAGCACCCCCACCACCTGCAAGCGATAGGAGCCCACCCGCAAGAACCGTCCGATCGGGTTGCCGTAGGGGAACACACGGTCCACCACGTCCTGCCCCACGATGGCGACGTTGCGCGGCCCCGCGTCCTCGAGGGGCGTGAAGTTGCGCCCGTGCTCCACGTCGACGCCGGCGATGCTCGAATAGGAGCTCGTGACGCCAACGAGGACGACGTCGGGGTCGGTCTTGTTGTTGCCGCTGCGCACCTGCTGCGCGCGGAAGGTAACCTCGGGGGACACCATCTCCACGGAAGGGCACGACGCAAGGATCGCCTTGGCGTCTTCCACGGTGAGGTCGGGGCGCTTGCGATAGTCGCGCATGCTTCCCATGCGCATCACCGGGAACTTCTGGATGAAGAACGACGACGCACCCAATCGCCCCAACTCCTGGGTGACCATGCCGTTGATGCCGGCCACGATGCCGAGCATCCCGATGACGGTGGCGACACCGATGACGATCCCGAGGCACGTGAGCACGGAACGCATCGCGTTGGCCCGCACCGAGCCCAGGGCCATGCGCCCGCTCTCCCAGGACGCACGCAGGCGAAGCCGGCGCATCAGGTCCCATCGACCCGCCATCACTCGTACCTCAGACAGTCGATGGGGTTCTTGGCAGCGGCGCGTCGCGCGGGCATGACGCCGAACAGCAGCCCCACCCCGGCGGAGAAGCCGAGCCCGACCACGATGGACCACGACTGCACCGCAGCAGGGACCGGACTGACGGCGTCGATCAGGGCAGCCAGCCCGAAGCCGAGACCCGTGCCGATCGCACCGCCCAGACACGACAGCACGACCGCCTCCACCAGGAACTGCAGCAGGATGGTGCGAGGCCGCGCCCCGAGCGCCTTGCGAATCCCGATCTCCTTGGTCCTCTCCGTGACGGACACCAGCATGATGTTCATGATGCCAATGCCGCCCACGAGGAGCGAAATCGTCCCCACGCCGAACATCGCCGCATACAGCCCGCCCGTGAGCTTGCTGTAGAGGTCCTGCAACACGTCGACGCGGTTGATGGCGAAGTTGTCCGGCTCGCCGAAAGGCACCTTGCGCACGCGCCGGAGGATGCCCCGAAGCTCGTCGGTCACCTCGAGCGGATCCACGCCTTGCTTCGGGAGGATCGAGATGGTCATCATCCGTCGTCGCCCGAAGTGCTTCATGAACGTGCCGATGGGCATGGTGATGGTGGTGTCCAGGTTGGAGCCGAACAGGCTCCCTCGCTTGTCGAGCACACCGACCACCTGCATGCGCACGCCAGCGACGGATATCGGCTTTCCGATCGGCGTCTCCTGCGGATAGAGCTTCTCCGCGACATCCCAACCGATGACGACCACGTTACGGTTGCTGTCGAAGTCGTTGCGCAGCAGCAGGCGTCCCGCGGCGGGAGACGCACCGCGGATCTCGTGGTCTCCGGCGCCAACCCCGTAGACGAAGGCGTCCTCGATGCTCAGCCGACCATTCTTGATACGGCGGACCGTGACCACGTAGGGGGCCGCCTTGTCGACCAATCGACTGCCACGCTGGATGGCTTCCAGCTCCTCGGTGCCGATGTCCTTCCACTTGCGCGTAAGGCTCCAATCGTTCTTCGCCCAGTGAAACTTCTGGACGTAAATGACATTGCTTCCGATCGAGGACAGCTCGGTAGCAAAGGCCTGATTCAGGCCCGTGATCACGGAGATGATCGCGATCACCGTCGTGATGCCGATGACGATGCCCAGAGTGGTCAGCAGGCTCCGAAGCAGGTTCGATCGCAGCGAACCGAGCGCGAGCCGCAAGCTCTCCACCAGGGCGTAGATCATGACTTGCCCGTGCCCGGCGCGTCCGACTCGATCGCCCCGTCGCGCAGCCTCACCACGCGATGCGCGTACTCGGCGATGTCGGGCTCGTGGGTGACCAGGATGATCGTGTTGCCGGCGCGGTGCAGGTCACCGAACAGCTTCATGATCTCGGCGCTCGTGCGGGTGTCCAGGTTGCCCGTGGGCTCGTCCGCCAGGATGATGGACGGGCGGTTGATGAGGGCGCGAGCGATGGCCACGCGCTGTCTCTCTCCTCCAGAAAGTTCGTTGGGGCGGTGCCCCGCACGCTCCCCGAGCCCGACGGCCTGCAAGGCCTCGAGAGCGAGCTGCCTGCGCTTGGAGGCGGGCACACCCGAGTAGACGAGGGGAAGGGCGACGTTGGACAGGGCGGACTGCCGAGGCAGCAGGTTGAAGGTCTGGAAGACGAAGCCGATCTTGCGGTTGCGGATGTCCGCGAGTTGGTCCTCGTTCATGCCCGCGACCTGCTCGCCGTCGAGCTCGTATCGGCCCGAGCTGGGCGTGTCGAGACAGCCGAGGATGTTCATCAAGGTGGACTTGCCCGAACCGGACGGGCCCATGATGGCGACGTATTCGCCGGGCTCGATGCCGAGGTCCACGTCTCGCAAGACCTGGAGCTTCTGGGTTCCCAGGTCGTAGGTCTTGCCGAGACCGACGCAGCGGAGCAGGCTCATTCGTCCTTGTCCGTGCTCATCGTGGCCTCGTCCTTGATGTCGAGCAGCGCGCCGGGCGTGAGCTCCTTGTTGAGCACCTTGAAGGGACCGCAGACCAGCTGCGTGCCCGGCTCCAGGGACGCCTTCACCTCGATGTCGAAGTCCGAGCTGATACCGGTCTCGACGGGGACGAGGGTGGCCCGCCCGCCCTCGACGGGAAACAGCACCTCCTTGAGCCGGTCGGCCTGCATCATGCTCACGGGCAGCTTGGAATCGGCCTCGGGGTCCCGCATCGTCAGGCACTGGATCGGGACGGAGAGCACCGCTTCCTTCGACGCAGTGACGATTTCAGCGGTCGCGCTCATGCCGGGACGAACCCCGGCGAGCGGCGCCGTCAGGCGGATCGACACCTCGAAGCTCGTGGTCTCCTCCTGCGTCCCCGCACCCTTGACCATCGCCGAATTCGCGATGGCCGTGACCACACCCTCGAGCTTGTCCTTCGGATACGCGTCGACCGTGACGATCGCCTTCTGGTCCCGCTTCACGTGCGGGACATCGTTCTCGTCCACCTCGACCAGCACCTCCATGGCCGAAAGGTCCGCGACCGTCATGATGACGTCGCGGGTGAAGCCCGAACCCACGACCATTTCGCCGGCTTCCTTGTTGAGCGCGATGATGACCCCGCCGATGGGAGAGCGCAGCACCGTCTTCGACACGTCATCGCCCGCGAGGCGTAGCTGGGCCGCGGCACGCTGCACGTCGTCTTGGGCCGAACGGACGATGGCATGCTGCGCGTCGAGCTTGGTCTGGGCGGCTTCGACGTCGGCCTTGGAGGTGAGCCCCTGGGCGTGAAGGCTCTGGACGCGCTCGAGGTCACGACGGGCCTGGTCGAGGTTGATGCGCGCGAGCTTGCTCTGGGACTGGGCCGCGGTGACGGCGGCGCCATAGCCGTCGCGGGTGGCCTTGTAGCGCGTGGAGTCGAGTTCGACGAGCAGGTCGCCGGCCTTGACGCGCTGGCCTTCCTGGACGGGCAGTTGGGTGATCTCGGCGGACACGTAGGCGGAGATCTCGACCTTGACGACCGGCTGCACCTTGCCGGAGGCGGACACGGCTTGCACGATGGTCTTGCGCTCGACGGGGCGGGTGTAGACCGTGACCTTCTTCTCGGCCATCGCGCTTCGAGCGACGGCGCCCGCGATGCCGGCAAAGGTCAGGGCCACCGCGGCCCAGACGACGATCTTCGTGGCTTTCTTCACGGGGGCTGCCTCGGGGTTGGGTCGATCACGTACACGGCAAAGGGCCAAGGGCAAAGGGCAAAGGGGTCAGGGCCCAGAACGCAAGGCTCAGGCCTCGAAGACGTCAGGTTTTCGACGCCCGCAGCGTAGACAAAACCAGAACCATCGGGGTACGGTTCGCCTTGACCGTTTATTCCCAACTTCTTCGAGGAGTCTCCCATGAACAAGGTCTGGATTGCTTCCATCATGGCACTGGCTGGAGCGCTCGCGGCATGCGGAAGCGATGACGGCGGGTCTTCGTCCACAGGCGGAGGGGCGGGGTCCGGCGGGTCGAACGTGGGAGGCGGAGGCTCCGGCGGGTCAGGAGGGTCGGACTTCGGCGGGTCAGGCGGCACGGGCGGGTCCGATGACCCCTACGCCTGTCACTCGACCTTCACCGCCACGGGCACGGCCACCCCGGCCGCTGGCGAGCCGATCGAGGTGAACCTGGAAGAGGCCGACGGCGTCCAGGTCGTGTCCGGCGACTCAGGAAACACCCGCTTTGAAGCCCTGTACGCCTCGGACATGCCCCTCGAGAAGGACTACATGGGCCCGGACTACAAGCTGCTCATCGACGTGCTCGATGATGACGACGCCAACCGCGGACTCGAGCCGCGCAAGGACACGGTCCTCGGCAGCCACGGCGCATACCTATCGGTGAAGTACGACGAGGGGTTCCGGCACACCTTCACGCTCGAGCTCGACCCGGCCAACGGCGACTACGTCGAGATCGAGGAGGGAACCACGTCCCTGTCGGAGGTGGTCCCGGCGCCCCAGCTCAAGGCCTCCTACCAGCTGTCCTTCAAGACGTATCAGGAAGACGGCGCGCAAGTGGAGACCACGGGCACGCTCACCGGTCGCTTCGACGGTTGCTACAGCCGCCACAACGACTCGAGCGGGAAGTACCTGGAGTAGAAAGCACGCAACCACTTCCGGTGGCTGGCCGAACAGGGAGGTATGCGATGGCTCGACCCCGCCGTGACCTACCTCGGAGACCTCCTCTCCCCCCTGCGATGCGCCGCGTGTGACGCCTCCCTTACCCAGCGTGCACTGCTCTGTCCCCTGTGCGCATCCACGGTCATCCGATGGACGCGAGGTGGGAGCCCCCTCGCCTTCGGTCACTACGGAGGGGCCCTCTCCTCCGCGCTGCTTCGCCTCAAGTACGGCAACCGCCCCGACCTCGGTCCCGCCCTCGGCCAACTCCTTCGCCCGGTCGTCCTGTCCCAGCTCGCCCCCTCCGACGTCGACCTCGTCGTCCCCGTCCCGGTCCCGTTCGCCCGCCTCGTCGAGCGAGGGTACAACCAGGCCGCCTTGATCGCCGGGCCTCTGGCTTCCGCTCTCTCGGCCCGTCTCGAGACTCGCGCTCTGGCCCGTCGGGACGGCTCCGTCAAACAAGCCGCCCTGAACCGTCGCGATCGGTTGAAGAACCTGCAGGGGGCCTTCTTCCTGCGAGATGGGAGAAACCTGCGAGGCCGTCGCGCGCTGCTGGTGGACGACGTGAGCACGACGGGGGCCACGCTGGATGCGTGTCGTGCCTTGCTTCAGGAGGGAGGGGCGGTCGTGCACACGGCGGTGGTGGCGCGCACGGAGTCGGTGGGGTTGTAGTTCGATGGTGCTCGAAATCGCTATCGGGGTGAGGCCCGGCGCCGACTATGGACGGATGACAGACATCAACTAGGAGCTGAGAACAGGAATGCGAACACGGAATGATGAATGGCCTGAGCGGTGTATGCCGATCGCTGCTCGCCGCTGATCCACCCGGATCATTTTGCATCCCTCTTCCTAGTTCACCAAGCTCATCAAAGATCTTGGCTAGCGCTGCGCGTACGCGACCGCGATGGCGGCGCCTACCTCGGCATTGTGCTTCACCAGCGCGACATTGGTCGCCAGGCTGCGCCCCCCAGTCCGCTCCACGATCCGTTTCAGCAGGAAGGGAGTCACGTCCTTGCCTTTGATCCCAGTCCGGTCCGCTTCCTCCACGGACTGCTCGATGATCGCACCGATCTCCTCGGTATCCATGGCGTGGGCTTCGGGCACCGGCGTCGTCACGAGGACCCCGCCGTCGAGCCCGAGACCCCACTTCGCGGCCATCACGCGCGCCACATCCGCGGGGCTGTCCAACCGAACGTCCACAGGCAAGCCGCTCGACCGCGTGTAGAAAGCCGGAAACGTGTCCGTCCCGAACCCGATGATCGGCACGCCATGCGTCTCGAGCACCTCCAGCGTGCGAGGAAGGTCGAGGATCGCCTTGGCTCCCGCGCAGACCACCGCCACCGACGTCCTCGCAAGCTCGGTCAGGTCCGCAGAGACGTCGAGCGTGACCTCACCCTGCCGGTGCACGCCACCAATGCCGCCCGTCACGAACACGGGGATGCCAGCGAGGTGCGCACAGATCATCGTGGCAGCCACCGTGGTGGCTCCCACTTGCCCGAAGGCGATGGCGATCGGCAGGTCTCGACGGCTCACCTTGCGGACATGCTCGGCTTGGCCCAGCGACTCCAGGTCCTCGGCAGAGAGGCCCACACGGATGCGCCCCCCGAGGATGGCGATGGTGGCCGGGACAGCCCCGCCGGCGCGCACCACGTCCTCCACCTCCCGCGCCGTCCGCACGTTGGTAGGGTAAGGCATGCCGTGAGAGATGATGGTGGACTCGAGGGCCACGACGGGGGCGCCAGACTGCAACGCGTCGTGCACCTCCGGGAGCAGGGAGACGTAATCGTTCATGGGCGGGGGCCTTTCGCGTGTGGCGAGGGCAGCCTGGGGATGTCGGGAGAAGAAGCGGAGAGGAACGTCAGTTGTTCTGCTCGAGGATGTGGAACTCGACGCGTCGGTTTCGTTGGCGCCCCTCGGCAGTGTCGTTGGTGTCGAGTGGCTTGTCGAAGCCGTAACCGGTGGCCGAGAGCCTGGATGCCACCACACCCTTGCCGACGAGGTAACGCATGACGCTCTCGGCGCGGGCCTGGCTGAGCTTGGTGTTCAGGTCCTTGCCGCCGCGGTCGTCCGTGTGCCCTTGCACCGCCACTTTGGTGACGTCGGCGTTGGCCTTGAGCAGCGCGTAGACCTCGTCGAGGATGGGGAAGGACTGGGGCAGCAAGACCGCGCTGTTGGTCGCGAACTCGACGCGCTTCAGGATCTGGATCTCGGTGGAGCCTTCGATGCGTCGGATGAACTTCGGGCAACCGTTCATCTCCGGGTCCGAGCTGGCAGCGCCGGGCTCGCGCGGGCACTTGTCCTCCACGTCGGGCACGCCGTCGGTGTCAAAGTCGTCTTCGGGGCAACCGTCGTGGTCCGCGAGACCGTCCATGTCCTCGGGCTCGTCGGGACATTCGTCCACGTCGTCCGGGATGCCGTCGCCGTCGCGGTCCGCGGCAGCGGGGCAGCCGTCGTTCGGGTCGGGTTCCTTGCCGTCCTCAGGCACGTCGGGGCACAGGTCGAGGTCGTCGGGGATGCCGTCCTTGTCCCTGTCGGAATAGGTGGGCTCGACTTGATCGTCCGCCACGTAGCGCTTGCTGGGGGCGCCAGGATCGGTGTCGCGCAGGGAGAACGCATAGCCAACGGTGGCGAGCACGCGCACGTCGGGAGCGCCGTAGCCAGCGCTCAGGCGAGTGCCAGCCCCGAAGCCGAGCCAGCCCGCCTTCTCGCGGTCGATCGCGAAGCGAAGCTCGCCCATCCACTCCACCGGCGTGTTGCGCTTGGTGAAGACGGTGTTGCCGTCCTTGGCCACCGGCGTGGTTCCCGCGTCCACGATGCCCGTGGAACCGAAGACCTCGCCGCCCAGCCGCACGGCGCCGTCGCGCAGGGGGATGAAGCCACCCACCGCCCACGTCCACTCGCTGCCCACGCGCAGCATGTTGAGGCCGCGGTTGGGGCGGAAGTGCAGGCCCGTGTTGGCCGAGAAGACGAATTTTCCGAAGTCGTACTCACCCAGGATCTGGCCGGCACCAGTCGTCTGGTCGTCCGTGGTGAACGAGATGTTGTCACCGCTGGCCACCCACAAGCTCAGCGCCGTTCCGAGATGGAACTTGCGGCTCGGAGACCGGTACGCGATCAGGCGCAGGTCGATGCGCGTATCGCTCGGAATGGTGCTGTTGACGTCGGTGGACTGGCAGTTCGCGCCCGCGTTGCGAGGACAGGGGCTCGTTCCGTGCTCGTAGACCACGACGGGGAGGGTGACCGCGAAGCTCGCGCGCTCCATCAGTTCGAGCCCGGCCGTGAGGTAGGTGGTGAACTGGTTTTGCACGGGGTTGGGTGTGTCGGGGGCGAGGCGATCGTTGTAGGCCACGGTGGAGCCTCGCAGGGGGCGATGCTGCCAGCCGAGCGCCATCTGCCCGAAGAACACGGTTTCCTGCTTCATGCGTGGACGCCACAGGGCAAAGCCGTCCTCCGGCGAGCCGCCGATCTGCAGGCGGTCGAGGTAGAACGTTCGCTGCTGCGCGGACGCGCTCGAGCCGTGGGTCAGAACGAGCAGCAGCGTGGCGACCATGAGCAAGCTGCCGAACAAGCGCTGAACGATCCAAGAATGCGACCTAGGTGTCATCCGACGACCTCCCCGATACGGTCTGCTGTCGACAGGGGACGAGCTTGAAAGCCTATGTGGAACTGTCCGCTCGGAGGCCGCCGAAAGCGGATGCCGAGCGGGCAGCAGCCTAAGGTGGAGCGCGTCGCGCGTCGAGCCCCAAGGTGATGAAGCGGTGCATTTGGGTCGCCCCGCACGGTGGCGGGGTCAAGGACGAGGGGGAACCGCTTCGATCGCGCGACGGTACCTGTCGCGTCGGGTGCCGTCGCGAAGCAGCTCGTAGGCCTCGTCGAGGACTTCGACGATCAGCGTGGCGTCGTCGGCGAGATCGGCGGTCTGTACGGTGAGCAAGCGAGAGGGCTCGAAAGCGCGGCGTGCTTCGAGGTAGGCTCTGCGGATCTCGTAGGAGGTGGCGGCGCGGGGCACGCCAAGGACTTCGAAGTAGTCCCCCTCCTGGATGAGGGCGAGCCTGGCGGCGACGCGCTTGCGGACGGCCTCGGCGTCGAGGGGATCGAACGCGTCGGGCTCGGGGTGCACGGACCTGCCGACGGACGCCATCACCTCGACCACGCCGAGGTCCTGCAGAGCGGCGAGAACGGCTGCGAATTCGGGGCGGCCCGCGGATTCGAGGACCTCATGCACCGGCTTTCCCGCAGCGTTCTCCACCACGGCGCGCTCTCGCTCAGGCAGGGCGCACTCCGAAAGCAGGGATTGATTGGGGCCCGGCCCGAGGCGCGCGCCGCGTCCCCCCATCCTCACGATCGCATCTTCCTGGGGCAATACGCGCTGCGTGACCTCGACCAGCACCTCCGCACCGGTCGCCCCACCGAACACCGCCGGCTCCGCACGCAGCCGACCCTGCGGTTCGTCCTCCAGCGCGCACGAGCCTCCCTGCGTGCTCGCCATCCTGCCCAGCAACCACTCGGCATGCGCACGCAACACCCCCCAGAGCTGGTCCTGGCTGACGAACCCGTTCGCGATGAGCGCCGCCGCCGCGTGCCGCCCGAACGGAGGAATCTTCCCCACCAGCTGCAACCCCACCTCCCTCGGCAGGTCCCCCCGCAGCATCAGAAACGCCAGCAAAGACTCGTCGTCCGCGCTCGAACCACAGGTCACGAAGTCCCCGTCGCGCATCACCGCGCGGCACAACGCCCCGCTGTACTCGAAGCACAACGTGGCCGACAAACGCCCCGCGATGCACACCCCCAACACGCGCGACCCGTCGTACGTGGGCGTGAGCACCGACGGCAGCTCCAGGGTCTGCTCGGCGCGCGGCGCGGGCTGCGGAGCCGAGGGCGCGACCGGTCTGGGCTGCAGCGGCGCCGTCGTGCGAGGCCCCGCACTGAAGGGCTCCTCGGGTATCACCACCGGGTCCCGCATGTGCGTCGTCCGCGGCGGGTAGTCGACGTCAGACGGAACCGGCGTGGCCCCAGGGTCCTGCAGCGAAAGGCCCCTCTGCCAAGGCCCTCGCACTTCCATTCGGCCGGGAACCGGCGTGGGCTTCGCGTCGACGTCCCGCGAAACCACCTCTCGGTCCATACCTGAAGCCGAGCGTCGCCCCACCGACTCCGCCCACACCGGCGCAGCGTCGTCGTCCTCCCCATGGGCCGTCACAGGCTCCGCCGGCGACGCCAGGTCTCCGGCATCCGTGCCCCCTCGAGGCTTCGACGCCCCCTCGGTCCCTCCCGAAAAGCCTCCTGTCGTGCCACGTCCCACCGGCGTCTGCGACTCGGCGCCTCCCGACACGTTCTCGTCGTCCGCGACTTCGAGCGGGTCATCGAGCGCCGCAAGGACCTCGGGCGGCAAGATCGCATTGACCTCGGCTTCCGGGCTCGGCACGTCCGGTACCGAGTTCGCCTCCGAACGCACCTTCTTCTCCGCCTCCGCGAGCAGCTTCTCCAGCTCCGCAGACACGGACGTCGGCCCCGCGAACGCCCCTGCCGACAGCCCCACCCCCATAGGCTGCGGCACCGACGAAGGCCAGCCAGAGCCCGGCGGCGCCGAGCTGCTCCCCGGCGGGTGAGACGTCTCCACCACCATCGGCGGATAGCTCAGCAAGGGCGCGGGCGGCAACCCCGCACCGATCAGGAGCTCCTCCGCGGTACCGTCGAACATTCCGATCGCGTCCGGAGCGGGACTGCGACGCGACGAAGGGGGCGGAGGCGCTGCCGTCACCCCGCTTCGATGCCTCGTCAGCGACGTGATCCTATCGACCACCGCATCGAGGTCGAGCGGACGCGAGACGACTTCCTCGATCATGCCGCACAACAGCTCGACGTCCACCGGGACGGCCTCCTGTCCGTCGGGCGAGGGGTCGACCCCCGTGCCCTCCGGCGTCTCCGGGGAGTTCGTCGCTTCCGCCTCGAGCTCACCCACGATGAGAAACACGCCCACGTCCAAGTCTCGCAGAGAAACCGCCAGCTCCGACGCCACCCGGCGCACGTCGGCACGAGCTGCGTCCAGGATGACGAGGCTCGGGCGAACCCTCTCGACACGGCCCAGCAGGTCGTCGGGCTCGACCCACTCCACAATGTGCCCCTCCTTGCGCAACGCCTCGTCGAGCGCGGAGTCCTCGGCACCCACGACGTAGATCATCGTGCGGCCCGCGGGGGGCTCGGTGGGAGGACGACGAAGGGGCGGATCGATCACGGCGGCAGTCTACCAGAACGGCAGGAGGGCGCGGTGCCGGACGAAAGCCGAGCGCGGCACGACGGTCAAGGACGGTCTTTCGGGGTCCGCTTGGGTCCGACGAGGAACCCGACCCAGTCACCCACGCGCTGCAGCACCCCCCAGGAGGTGATGAGAACGAACAGGAAGACCACCAGGGCGATCTCGTTCCAGGTCATGCCAAGCACGATGGAAGTGCTACCACAGGTACGACCCCGGCGGGCAGCCCCGAAACACGGTCGTCCCGAACCGAGCACGGTTCGAAGGACAGCGCTTCATTTGGGACTAGCTTCGCTTGCCCATGGCCCGACTGACCGTGTTGCGACCCACCCCGAGCCGGCGCGCCGCCTCCGTCTTGTTGCCCCCACACGCGTCGATCGTCGCGGTGATGTAGCGGCGATTCGCCTCCTCCAGCGTCAGCCCTAGGGGGCAGATCGACTGGCCAACCTGCGCCGCCGAAGGCGCGGGAGGAAGGGACGCCGGCCTGCGCTCCCCCAACACCCCGTCCATCGACAGCACCACGGAACTCTCCACCCAGTGCTCGAGCTCACGCACGTTGCCCGGCCAACCATGCGAGGTCAGGGACGCCAGGCACGCCTCGGTGAAGCGCGGCTCGGGACGCCCGTACCGCTTCGCGTACAGCATCCCGAAGTGCCTCGCCAGGTCCTCGATCTCCTCGCCCCCCCGCTCGCGCAGCGACGGCACCCGGATGTCCACCACGCGAATCCGATAGTACAAGTCCTCGCGAAAACGCCCCTCCTGCACCTGCTGCTCGAGATGCCGGTGCGTCGCACAGATCACACGCACGTCCGCCTGCAACGAGGCGCGTCCCCCCACGCGCTCGAATGTCCTGTCCTGCATGAAACGCAGCAGCTTGCCCTGCATCTCCAGCGGCAAGTCCCCGATTTCGTCGACCAGCACCGTGCCGCCGTTCGCCACCTCCAGCCGCCCGGGAACCCGCCGGTCCGCCCCCGTGAAGGCCCCTCGCTCGTGACCGAACAACTCACTCTCGATCAACTGCGCAGGAAGCGTCGTGCAATCCACCGTCACAAATGGCCCGGACTGCCGCGGCGAGTTGACGTGCACCGCCCGCGCAAGCAACCCCTTCCCCGTCCCCGTCTCCCCCCGTAGCAACACCGTCGCGTCCGTCTGCGCCGCCAGCGCGATCCGATTGAACACACTCTGCATCGCCGCGCTGCGCCCGAGGATGTGATTGAACCGGCCACGCAGCACGAACCCCGGCCGGTCCGCACCCCGCGCACGCAACGTCGTCATCTCCAGCGCCCGACCCAGCTGCACCCCAAGCACCACCAAGTACCGCTCGTCCTCCTCGTCGAACGGCCCGTCCTGCCGGTTGAGCACCTGAATCACGCCCCGGACCGGAGACCGAGCATCCTCCCGAATCGGTGCGCTCAACACCGACTGCGTCCGGTACCCCGTCGCCCGGTCCGCCGACGGGTCGAACCGGTCGTCCGTACCCGCATCGTCCACGCGAACCACCTGCCCCGTGCGCGCGACGAACCCGGCCAGCCCCTTGTCGATCGGCTGCCGCAGCTCACGCACCTCGGGAAGCACGGCCACCCCCGTGACCAGGTCGCCCCGGTCCGCGTCGATCAACCAGATGCTCGCACGATCGGCGCGCAGCGCCGTCGCCACACGCTCGGCGGCCATCGAGAGCAACGCGTCCAGGTCGACCTCGCGCGCGAGCACGGACGCGAGATCCACCAGCAAGGAGAGGCGGGTGATCGAGGTCGGCACGGAGACAAGCATAGGCTGCATGGGTCCGTCCCGTCACGCCGCTCGGGCGATGTCCGACAGCTCGAGCACTAGCGACTCCCTCGCCGCCAACGTCCCCGCGAACCGCGCGTGCGCCCGCTGCTCCAGCGAGGCCACGGCCCGGTCGTCCCGCGTCGGGTCGTGATGGAACAGCACCAACCGCCGCACCCCCGCCGCCTCCGCCAGCCGCGCCCCCGCCTCGAACGTCGAATGCCCCCACCCCACACGCGCCGGACCCACCTCGCCCCGGTACTCCTCCGGCGTGTACTGCGCGTCGTAGATCAGCACGTCCGCATCCGACGCCAGGTCCCGAAGCACGGGGTCCACGCAGTCGTAGTGCTCCGTATCGGTCGCATAGACCACCACGTGCCCTCCGCACTGGATCCGATAGCCCAGGACGCCACCCGGGTGGTTGAGCTTGCGCGCCCTGATCTCCATCGGCCCCACCTGCACCCGAGAACCATCCCGAAGTGGACACATCGAGATCGCGGCGGGCACGTCCCTCAATTCCACCGGGAATACGGGTGAAGTCATCTGCTGGGACAGCGCCCCCTGCAGCGTGGCCGTGGACGTCTCCTGTCCGTACACGGTTAGCTCCGTGGTCGGGGCGTACAGCGGGGCGAAGAAGGGCAACCCTTGGATGTGGTCCCAGTGCAAGTGGGACAGCAAGAGGGCCGCCCGCCTCGGCGCCGACTCCCGCATCATCATGTTGCCCAGGGCCCGAAGCCCCGTCCCCGCGTCCAAGATCACCCGCGTGCCCTCCGCAATCACTTCCACGCAGCTGGTGTTTCCACCGACCTCCACCGTGTCGAGACCCGGCGACGCGATGCTCCCTCGAACTCCCCAGAATCGAATACGCATTCTCATGGCTCTGCTCCTTCCCTGTCGTTCGTCCTTCTTGCGGTGGACGCAGATACAATCGGCGTGCCATCATCCCGACCGCTGGATCGCGGCGAACCACGGCGTGCCGCGCGCGCTGTGCACCAGTTCGGGGCGCCATTTCGGGTCAATGCATCAGGCAAGCCCACCCCCGCCAACGGCGGAGACCAGCCCCCTACGAGCACGGACCTACCCCATGACCGACAGAGCGACCATGAGAGCCGACCGACCCAAGCATCTTGTCTTTCTCCTTGCCGGCACCGCCGCCTTCGCCTGCGCCGCCGCGGCGTCCGCCCAAACGCCAGCGCCGCCCCTGCCCCCGCCGGACCCCGCCCCCGCGGAGCTTCCCCCACCACCGCCCGCCCCCACCCAGGTACAACCCGCGCCGGCCCCGCAGCCCACCGCCCCCGCTGCCTATCCACCCTCCCCCTACCCGCCTCCCTACCCCCCCCAGGGCTACGGCTACCAGGCCTACGGCTACCCTCCTCCCCCAGCCGAGAAGAAACCCGATGTGGAGGAAGCTCGCACCGACGACGTCGTCGCCCTCAGCGCCGGAACCTTCCTGTACAACGTCCTCGGCTTCGGCGTGGGCATCCAGGGCGGAGCCTACGTCGCCACCAACACCCTCCTCGAGGTCGACGCCCTCACCGCGGTCGCCATCTTCCCCAACGTCCCCCGCTCCGACTCCGTGTCCTTCGGCGTCCGGCAGTTCGTTACGCCCACGTTCTACGTCAAAGGCGGCGTCCGCTACCGCAGGCTCCGCACCGAAGAGTATCTCTTCGAAGCTGAGCCACTCCTGGACGACGAGTTCATCGAGCAGAGCGACATCGGGCTCGACATGGCGCTCGGGAACCGGTGGCAGTGGGGCGGCTTCACCCTCGGCGTGGAGTGGTTCGGAGTCTATCGGCCCTTGAAGACTCTCGACGCCAACCAGGTGCTGAAGAACAACGAGACAGGCGTGGAAACACGGACGGGCGTGAGTGAGAGCAAGATCGACGTCACCCACGACCTGCGCATCGCTCACCTGCAGCTGGGTGGGTCCTTCTGACGCGTCAGCGATAGACGCAGCGAGCGAACGCGTCGCACGATTCGGCCGCGAGACACCCTCTCCACTTTGTGTGGACCGAGGCGGGCTTGGTGGGCGACGTGCAGTTCGCGGTGCATCGGTCTCTCTGTCGTTGGCCGAGGGCCTTTCGATCGTCGTCCTTGATCAGGGCGGTCTGCTCGGGTGTGGCCGTGCCTAGCACCACGGCGATCTCTGCGACGCATTCCGCCTCGCGGTCACACAGTCGCTTGCAGTCCACCTTCTCGCCGCAACCCAGTGCGACGATGGCCCCCACCACGCCCCACGCAAGAGCTCGCACGCCCATCGGTGACCTCCCACGCTCCGTCATGACCTTTTGGAGGGTAGCACGAGGAGCCAGGCGGCGTGTGTCCCGACGTGGACGCGTAGGTCCGAATCGAGGATGATGGGCCATGCCGATGCCATTCCCGACCCGCACACCTCTCGTCGTCGGCGCCGCCGTTCTGGTGCTCGCCTGCGGCGGTCCCCCGACCGAACCCGAAGCACCCACGGCTCCACCGAGCGAAGCGACATCCCCAGAGGTGCCCGAGGAATCGGCTGCGCCTCCAGCGCCGGCAGCCAAGCCTCACGCCAAGGTCCTCGAGGTCCTTCCAGGCAGGGACGATCCCGCGGACCGACGCGTGCACATCGAGGTGTTCAACCCGACGAGCACACCGTGCACCATGAAGGGGTACACCCTGTCCTGGGGCTCTTCGAGCAAGGAGATGCCCCTGAGCGACGCGACGATTGCGCCCGGCCAGAGCCGGCAACGCTTTCTCATCGTCCACCCCAGGGACGGTGAGATCGACACGCTGACCGCGGAGGGAGCCACGGTCGACGTCCGATTCGAGTGCGGCCCCTGAGCTGTTCGGTGGGAAAGCCCGAAACGACCGCTTGTTCCGCCCGTCGGGCGCCGGTACATTCGGGGGTATGGGTTTCTTCCTGTGCACGCATTGCTTCAGGCACATCAAGCGGGGCGAGGTGGCGTGTCCCTTTTGCGGGGGACCCTTGCACGAGCGACACCGGAGCCCCACCACGGTGGGCATGGCGTTGCTGGGTCTGGGGGTAGCCCTCGCCGCATGCTCGGGCTCCGTGGAAGAAGGGGACGAGAAGACGAGCGACGCGGCCACGGACCAAGGTCAAGCCGGTGCGTATGGCCCTCCGCCGGATGCGGCCGACGAGGGGATGGGTGGCACGGGTGGCTACGTGGCAGCCTACGGTCCTTCGCCGGTGGATGCCGCGGACGAGGACCCGGTCATGGCCGATGCGGCGTACGGACCTCCGCCCGTGGATGCCGCGGAAGATGTTCCTTCGTTCGATGTCGCCTACGGGCCTCCCCCTGTGGATGCGGGACCGGATGCGGATGGGGGACCGGATGCGGACAAGGACGGAGGGATGGCTGGCGCCTATGGTCCGCCTCCGGACAGTGGGCCCTGAACGTGGGCGGAGCGCCAACAGCCAAACTGGTGAGCAGGGGACCGGGAACCGGGAATTCTGAACGCAGGCACTCTTCCAGTCCCCGCTGCCAGCTCCGCATTCACCAGGGTGGCTTCGGCTCTGTAGGGTCCTGTTTGGTACACGGTCCCGCAAGAACGTGATCAAGCGCTTGGGCGCAGCGTGCGAGAAACGGTGACCCGGGGGCTGGGAACCGGGAAGGGTCAAGCGTCCCGCATGCCGTCCGCGAACGGCGCGCTCGGATGCTGTGACAGTCGCCGTCAGCCACGCTGCAAGGGGTTCGTCACTCCGTGCATCGACGATGGGTTCTGGTCGGGCAAGCCCGCCACCCAGTCTTCGGGCGCGTCCTCCAGGATGAGCTCGAACTGCGCGGTGTCACGGATCTTACCCTCGGCACGCTCGGTTTGAACCAGCCTCTCTCGCTTGCCGATCGCGAGCAACTCGAGAGCGCGGTGATGACAGTACGGGTTGTTGCCGCGGCGCCCTGTGAGCGTGGCGGCGGTCCAGGGGCACCCGCCCTTGCACACCTCGGCGTAGTAGCAGGTCCGGCAGAACCCCCAGAGATCGTCCAGGCGAAACTCACGGGAGAGCTTCAGCTCCGGAGCCTCGTCCCAGATCGACTGCAAGCTCGCGCGGCGCACGTTGCCTCCCGAGAACCCTTCCGACCCCATCGCCGAACAGCCTTTGACGTCGCCATGGGCCTCGATCCCGATCGCAAGGATTCCCCCGCCACACCCGCCCGAGTGCCCGCTGCGGCTCCGGTCGTGCCGCAACAGGTGCTCGAACGTTCCGAAGTAGCCAACGTTGTCCCCAGGCCACAGGACGATCCCGAGCTCGTCCGCGCGACGCCGCGTCCTACCCAGGGTCGGCATCAGCTCGAGCATGTCGTAGGGCTGCAACCATAGGCTCTCCGCGTCGGCCGCCCGGCCCATCGGCACCATCAGCTGCACCTGCCACCCGTACAGGGGCCATGCGGCCAGGGCCTCCACGAGCTGAGGCAGCTCCCGGAAGTTGCGACGATTCACCTGGGTATTGCAGCCGATCTTGACGCCCGCGTCGTGCAGGTGGGTGAGGGTCGCGGTGGCAGAGGCCCAGCTTCCCCGAACGCCTCGGAGCGCGTCGTGGGTGGGCTCGAGCCCATCGATCGAGACGCTGACGGCGGTCATGCCGGCCTCGGCCGCCTGGCGCGCCTGCTCACGCGTCATGGTCTTGCCGC
Source organism: uncultured Polyangiaceae bacterium (assembly GCA_964488865.1). Lineage (GTDB taxonomy): Bacteria > Myxococcota_A > Polyangia > Polyangiales > Polyangiaceae > MWCO01. The sequence goes on from CAZAWR010000019.1 coordinate 92,058, forward strand.
CCGTGACCATGGTGCAATCCATGCCGTGCTGGCGTACGGCGCGCACGAGCTCCAACCAGTCAGCACGAAGGTACGCCTCGCCGCCGTGCAGGGCGACCTCCCGGCATCCCATCTCCGACAGCTGGCGGATCACATCGACCGCCTCCGCCGTGTCCAGCTCGTCGCTGCGGGCGTGGCCTGCCCGCGTTCCACAGAAGTGACAGCACTGATCGCAACGGAGGGTCACCTCCCACACCGCATAGGTGGGGCGGTAGATCAGCTTGCCGCTCGCGTCCCTCTCCCTGTGGGTGGGCAGACGCTTGGTCTTCGGAAGTCCCATGGCGACTGACTCTAACGCGCCGCCCAAGCTCGAGCACGGAGAACGGAAGGCGTTGGTTGCCATGGCCCCGGACCGCCGATATCCTCGTGCTTCGCCCTCGTGCCGGTCATGGGCGAGACCACGTCGCGACAGCAAGCTGTCACGAGAGGGATTCTGGTGCTCACACGCGAGGCCCCATGAGTCGACTTCACGAATCCTGCATGATGTATCGGACGAACCGGGGCTGGCTGCCCCCGTACTGCAACCCGGACTCGTTCCTGCCGATGGTGCAGGAGACACGGATGGTGTTCAAGCACCATCCCTTCCTGTTCGCGGACTTCGTGGGCAAGGCCCTGGCGTTCCTGCAAAGCTCGACCGTACGGAAGATGGGGTTCGAGTTCGACCCCACCAAGGCGCTCCCCTGCAAATGGAAGTGCTCCGACGAGTCGCTCTTCGGGGTGGACCTCGCGGTGTACGCGTACATGGGACAGTACCCGTTCGACAAAGGACTCATCGGCGGCCTGTTCAACGAAGGGTCGGTGGGTGCAGCCGTGCATCACTCACCCTTGAACATCGACTTCGGTGGGTCGCACGTCGGCTACACGCCCGGCCCGAAGGGCGGCGAGTTCGGGTACATCGCACGGCCCCTGCACCCCGGCGAGCGGTCCACGAACTGTGGCGCGATGATGGCCCTTCTTCTTCCGTTCAAGGCCGTCTACGACGACGCTTCGGAGAACATCCTCCTGTTCCAACCCGAGGGCGGCGACGTCATCGTCAGCGTGCCGAACGAGTTCCTCCAGCCGAGTTGGAGCTCACACCCGATCAAGCTGATGGTAGCGATGGACACGCTGGTCAAGGAGGCGGTCGCCTACGACCCCGCCCACCCGTGCACGCAAACGCTCGCCGGCAGGTCGCTGTTCCGCGTCCAGAACCGCTTCCTCGACTCGCTCAGCCCCCAGGAACTCGCCGTCGCGAAGACCCGAACCCCGACCCCCATCGGCAAAGGACTCTCCTGCGAGTTTTACGACATCTTCGATACCCACGCCGAGATCGCCCCCGATGGAGTCCCCAAGAAGCGGCTGCTCCCCTACGTGAAGCACATCATCTCGGCCCCCACCGCCCCCCTGGCCCTCAAGGCCGCCGTCACCAACACGAACATCGAATACAACCGCCTGACCGATCGCATCCGCGCGGCCGACTGCCTGCCCTACGCCTTCGCCTCCTTCACCGGTGTGTTCATCGACATCTTCGACGAGCGCACCGGCAAGTACGTCAACCTCTTCCAGCCCCTGGGCGTCAGCATCAAACCCGCCCACGCAAGCCGCCTCTTCGAAATCGGCTCCGAAGAAATTCACTCCGTGTTCGAGCACATCGAACCCGTCGAACCCGTCCTGTCCCTGCGCGGTGTGTTCGGCTACGAGCACCCCGACCACGTCCTCGATAGCTTCACTTTCCGTCGCGAGTAGCCCCCTCTTTCCCACGACCCGTCGTTTCGATATCGTGGACGGGTTGCACAGACCCCACGCAACGCAGCAGCCGCCATGAACTCGAAAGTACTCCTCGCCGTCGGAGCCATCGCCTTGGCCGCGATCGCGGGCGTCACCGCCTACGCGCTGTGGCCAGAGCCCATTCCGCGCTTCCAGGTCGCCAACGAGACAGGTCAGCCCGTGGCCTTCGAGGAGCTCTTCGACGACAAGGACTACCTCCTGCTCGTGTTTCTCGTCCCCAACTGCCAGATCAGCAAGTTCGCGAGCGGCATCGTCAACGAGCAACACGCCCGGTTCTCCGATCGCATGGCCTTCGTCGGACTCGTCTTCGGAGACCACGCCGGCGCCCAGCAGTACGCCAAGAGCGAAGTCCTCGCGTTTCCCACCTACGGCCTGCGCGATGCCCCCGACCCCTTCGCCGTCCAAGAGCTCGTCAAGGTCGTGGGCACCTCCCACGGCCTCGGCTCCGCCGTCTTTGGAGGCACCATCGTCGTCGTCAAGAAGAACGGCGACATCGTGTTCCAGCTCGAGAAAGAGAACGTGCGGGACCTGCCCAAACGCCTCGGCTCGGCCGGCTCCTGACGACTCCTGACGGCTCCTGACCCTCAGCCCAACGTCATCCCAGGCCCCAGGTGCAGAAACTGGATGCGGTTGCCTTCGGGGTCACGCACGTAGAAGCTCGTCGTCCCGTCGCGATGCGTCCGCAAAGGCCCGTCAAACGCAACGCCAAGCGCCTCCATGTGCCGCGCCCATGCCTCGACCGCTTCCCCACTGCCTAGCGTCATGCCGAAGTGGTCCAAGCGGGTTTCCGTCCCCGACATCGGACTCGCGTGCAAGGCAAGACTGTCGCGCCCGCGAGACAGGTAGCAATTGTCCGGATCGGGTCGCCACACGACCTCGTACCCGAGCGCCTCCCGGTAGAACTGCTCCATCGACGGCAGGTCGGCACAGTGAAGCGCCACGTGCGCGATGCAGATCGGGGGTAGCATGGTCCCACGTTTCTGGTACTGCCTTGCTCGAGCGCAAGGGTGGTCGATCGAACAAACCGCCGGCTCGCTCGTCCAAGGATCAGATGTCGCAACCCAAGCAGCGTGCCCCTCGCGCACGCCATTGAGGCGCTCACCATGCTTCCGTCGTTCCGACTCGCCCCCGCGCTGACCTTCTCCCTCGCCGCCTTGGCGAGCGCTTGCACGGTCGTGCAGCGGCCTGCCACGCCCGCGGACTTCCACGAGCACTCCAGCGAGCGCGGCGCCAATTCATCCCAGGATCCAGCCGACCCCGCCGACCCCGCCAACCCGGGGCGCGCGGAACGCCACGGAGCCCAGCCCATCGCCGTTCGTCCGGGCGTGAGCGAGCCACCCCCGCCGGGAGGGTTCGGCCCCGGGCATCCAAACGACCCCGGGCAACCCACGCTGCCCGAAACGGCCGACCCCGGTTCCGATGGAAAGCTCAGGCCAGACCAGACCAGGCCCCCCGTCCGAGGTCGAGACGGAGATCCCGCCCGGCCAGAGCACGCTGGTCCGCCCGGAACGGGGACCCCTCCTCCCGCAAGGAACCTCGCCGACGGGTCCGCGTGTTCCAACGGCGGGGAGTGCGCGAGCGGGACGTGCGAAGGGATGGGGTGCGGCCCCGGCCAGGGACGGTGCATGCCCGCCCAGCGTGCTTGTACGCGTGACCTACGCGTGTACTGCGGTTGCGACGGCAAGGAGTTTCGTGCCAGCGGCGGGTGCCCGGGACAGGTCTTCCTCCACCACGGCGCCTGCAACCCCAGCCGCGGGCTCGACGTTCCGGCGGGCAAGTGATCCGAGCCTAACGTCGGGTTCGCGCGACCCAGCCGATCGAATCGATCGCCGTCTCCCCACCGTCCAGGTTGGGGTGGACGGACTCCAGCTCGAATCCGTTGTAGTGCAGCAACGCCTCGATTTCCTGGGGGTGGAACTGCCGGTGCGTCAGGAGCACGGACCACGCCGCCTCAGGGTCGTCGACGGGCTCGAACCGCATCGTCACCCGTAGTACCTGGGACATCGGGTCGTAGTCGAAAAACTCCGCGTAACGCACGACCTGCCCACTGGGAGGGTACTTCAAGCGCGGCACGCGATAGGGGCGGCCAGGATCCCGCGCAAGCTCCTCGGCCAGAGGCAGGGACGTGTCGAACACGAACTTGCCTCCCGGCTCGATGTGGCTGCGCACGCGGGAGAGGAACTGCTCGACGTCGTCTCGATCGTACAGGTGCAGGAACGTGTTGAAGGTGCTTAGCACGACGTCGAAACGGCGCCGAAACCGCTTCGCCCGCATGTCACCGTGGACGAGCGTGACGCGTTCGCGCACCTCGGGCGGTTCTCGCCGCAAGCGGTCCCGGAACGAGTCGATCATGGGGGCGGAAAGATCGACGCCTGTGACCTGCGCACCGCGGCGAGCGAGGGGAAGGGCGATGCGTCCGTTGCCGCACCCGTACTCGAGGACCGTCCGGGCCGAAGCGGTCTGTGCCTCGTAGAACGTCAGGTCGTGGCGCCGGGTCGCGTAGCACTTGTCGTAGTAGAGCGGCTCGGCGTAATGGGAGAGGGACCCGAACGTGAGCCACGAGCGCTCGGGTGGCGCTAGGGCAGCTTGTTTGGGGGAATCGGGGCTTCGGCGGGATGGTGCCACGGGCAGCGGGGATCAGCCGTCCTGGGTGAAGCCGACGTGGGCTCCCGGGATGGTCTTGAGCCACTCTTCCACGACCTCGAAGGAGGGGCGGTGGTAGTGGACCTTGCCGGCGGCGATCTCGCGCAAGCTCACCACGGCGGGCTTGTTCTTCGCGCGGACCAGGGGCTGGGAGCCCTTCATCAGCTGGCGGGTCCGGGCGGCGGCGAGCACCACGAGGGCAAAGCGGTTCTCCTCACGCTCGAGGCAATCTTCGACGGTAACGCGGGCCATGGTGGAGCTCCTGCAACGGGTCTTCGGAAAGGGCGGCAGAGCTTAGCCACCAGGTCTGCTTCGTGCAAGGTCGATTCGCTTGCGGCCCCCACGGCCCCCTCTTGCTGGAAAACCATCGACGGCCTATCACCGCCCTTCACTTCCCAAGTCTTTCCCCAAGTCTTTCCCCAAGTCTTTGCCCATGTCTTTCCCCACGTTCTCCATCGTCCTTTGCACGCGCAACCGCGCCGACCTGCTCGTCGACGCGCTCGAAAGCTTGCTCACGCTGGACTTCCCGGCCGAAGACTTCGAGCTCTGCCTGGTCGACAACGGCTCCACGGACCGAACGGCGGAAGTCGTCGAGGAGTTCACCGGTCGCGCCCCCTTCGCCGTCCGCTACCTGTTCGAGACCAAGCCAGGACTGTCCGCGGCGCGCAACCGCGCAATCCAGGAAGCGCACGGCAAGTACCTGTTCTTCACGGACGACGACCAGCTGGTCGACCCCGCGGTGCTTCGGGAGCATCTGCGGGTGGCAGAGACCTATCGGGTGCGCGCGGTCCAAGGGGCCATTGCCCTCACCTTCCCCGAGGGACGACCTCCCTGGATTCGTGGACCGCTCGCCACCATCCTCGGACAGACCCGCGACCTACCTGAAGGCCCCTCTCCCATCGACATGTACGGCGGAAACATGCTGTTCCGGCGGGACCTCTTCGACGAGCTCGCGGCGTTTCGCGAGGACCTCGGCAAGGGCGCCGCCGGCTACTCCGAAGACATCGAGATCACCCGTCGCTTGCGCCAGCGGGGCGAGACCATCGCGTACGCCCCCACCGCCCGCATCTTTCACGTCATCGGCCCGGACCGCTCCTCCGCCCGCTTCCTGCGGCAAAACTCCTTCGAAAAGGGCTTCTCCGACGGTCTGATCGCCAAGGGTTCGAGGGCCCGCCTGCTCGCGAAGTCCACCCTCGAAGCCACCTATCACGGGTGGGTCGCGGCCCTCACGCTGCCGAACCGCCACCACAGCGTCGTGGCCCAGACCCGCGCGCTCGACCACGTAGGCAGGGTCCTCGGTTTGCTGAAGGCTCGACGGAGCTCCTCATGAGCCCCACGGCGCCGCGTATCAGCGTGCTGGTCACGACCTTCGGCCGCCCACGTTACCTCGAGCGTTGCGTCCAGTCCCTGCTTGACCAGACACGGCAGCCTGACGAGATCGTCCTCGTGACTCGGGCAGGGGACACGGAGACGGAGCAGTTCGTCTCGGGTATTCTTTCGCGAGACCTTGGGGTCCCGATTCGTCATGGGCAGGTGTCGGAGCCTGGGGTGTTGGCAGCCAACGGCATCGGGTTGGGCTTGGTCACGGGCAACATCGTGGCCTTTCTCGACGACGACGCGGCGGCCCGGCCGGACTGGGTGTCCCGCATCGCGCGCTGGTTCTCGGACAACCCGCGGCTCGGCGCCGTGGGCGGACGGGACGTCATCCACACGGAAAAGGGAGTGCAGCAGAAGCCCACGCGCACCGTGGGCCGCATCTCCTGGTACGGGCGCATCGTGGGCAACCACGAGAAGGTGTTCCACGGCGCAGCGCCGGCAGAGCACCTCAAAGGCGTCAACATGAGCTTCCGCAGGGAGCTGATCGGACCCTTCGACGAAAACATCGTGGGCAACGCGCACCATTACGAGACGGACCTTTGCTTCGCCGTCCGCAAACGTGGTTTTGACATCTTGTTCGACGGGGACCTGGTGGTCGATCACTACCAGGACGCGCCCCGGCATCTCTCGGGCAACCAGGCGGGCGCGGATGTGCAGCGGGAGTTCTTCATCCACCGCAACCGGGTGTACGTGATGATGAAGAACCTCGGGACGGCACGCCGGGGGGCTTTTCTCGTGTACACGTTCGTCATCGACGCGGGCTCGGATCTGGGTGAGGTGATCTTGCGCAAGCCGGGGATCGACGCCCGCATCTGGCGTGCGATGATGCGTGGGAAGGTGGCGGGGTTGCGAGCGTTTTTCGAGGCGCGGTCTCAGAAGGTGTAGGCCAAGCCGGCCATGATCGGGACCACGTAAGACTTTTCGTCGTTGCGCGGCTGGGTGACGTAGGAATCGGTGGCCGGGTCGTAGACGCTCGAGGGGTAGCTGTCGTGCTCGAGCTGATAGAAGGGGGTCTCGAAGCGCAAGTCGAAGGCCAGACGGCTCGAGTGCAGACGCAGCAGCTCGACCCCGACTTCTCCGTAGGCACCAATCCCCGAACCGTCGAGGGACTCGTACCGGTCCAGTTCGTTGCGGCTGACCTCGATGCTGCTGTAGGCGAGCCCGCCGCCCACGAAGGCGCCCGTGTTGCCATCGGACAGGAAGTAACGACCGCCCACGTTGAAGGCGCCGTAGCCCGCAGACCGCTCGGCGTTGTAGTCGTCCTGGGTGCCGAAGCGGAAGCCGAGGCCGATCCCGAAGCGCTCGCTCTCGTACCCCGCCCGCAAGTCGATGCCCGGCTGCACGCCTGCTTCGGAGCCGGCGAGCACCATGCCGACGAGCCCACCACCGTACAGGAACTCGCCGTGTTGCTTCTTGTACTCGCGCGTCTCTTCCCCCACGAGGTTCGCGACACCACGCGTCGAGGCAACGGGTGCACCGAGCCAGAGGGCTTCGACGAGCCGGGGCGCCGCCACGGGCACCTCCTCGATGGAGGACAGTTGGAGCTGCCGACTGTCCCGCACCGTGCCCACGGGAGCCTCGGCGTGCACCGTCATGATGACGCTCTGACCGAGACGCAACAGCCCCACCCGATACACAGGCGGAGGGTCCGTCGGAGAGATCGCGGCGGGAACGCCAGGACGCCGCCGGATCTCCTCGCACACGATCCAGACGGCGGTCTGGGCCTCGGCGGGGTACACGCCCTGAATCCCCGCCGGCCCGCACGTCGGAACCTGGGGCGCCACGTTCGGGTTCACGGTCGCGGGACGAACACCCGGGGCAGGTGCGATCGGCTGCGCCTCCGGTTGGGGTTCCGCGCGAGACGCCGTCTCGTCCGACGGGGTTGCGGTCTGGGCAGAGGCCGCCGTGACGCCGAGCAACAGAGAGCCAAGAATGGTGATCATCAGATAGGGAGAGCGCATGACAGATTCCTCCGGGTTCGGAGGAACGCCTATTCAAGACTCGGGCCGATCGGTTTGACAGCCGGGGATTCGGACGCAAATCGCTACAGCAGTTCAACTTCTGACGGCCAAGAGCCTTCCCTGGTCCCGTCGCTCGCAGCCCGCGAATCGCCACAGACTCGCCACACACTCACCACAGTGTTCCTCGAAGCAACAGGGCCCTGTGCCGAACCCACCACAGCAGGGAACGAAAGAGGCGTCCGTTCAGAATTCCCGGTTCCCGGTCCCCTGCTCACCAGTTGGCCGGTGGCGCTCCGTCCACGTGATGCTCTCTCGATCCATCGCACCACGATCTTGGCCTGCTGCACGGGCGTCGCCGTCGACAACGCAGCCTCTTTCCGCCGTTGTGCTAGGGTCTAGGATTCCTCTTCTTCTTCCCCCATGAGCTATCAGCATGAGGATCAAGTCCATCCGCCTCTCCCCTCTCCCCCTTGCCGCCGCGTCCTTCGCCATCATCGCAGCCGTTTCGGGCTGTGGCGGGGATGAAAGCACCTCCTCCCCTACCCGCCCGGACGCCGCCGCAGACGCCGGGCTCGACGCCGAGACGTCCGTGTCCGAGGACGTACAGCAAGAGGCGCCTCCGAACGAGACGTCGGTCGACGCCCCGGGGGACACCTCGGAGGAGGCCCCGTTGGATTCGGACGGCGACGGCGTGCCCGACGCAGAGGACGAGTGTCCCGGCTTCGACGACCACGCCGACAAAGACGAGGATGGCGTTCCGGACGACTGTGACGACTGTCCCGATGGGGATAATGACGTCGACTCGGACGGTGACGGCGTGGCGGATGGATGCGACATTTGCCCTGGGTTCGACGATTCGATCGACACCAGCGGCAGTGGCGTGCCCGACTGCCGAACGTCCCTGAAGCTATGGCTGCGGGCCGACCGCGACGTGTTCGCGGACGACGGGACGGGGGCTGTGGGTTCGGCGGCGCAGGATGGGCAAGGCGTCCGGCAGTGGGAGGACCAGGGCACGTGGAATCACCACGCGGGGCAGACCGACCCGAAGCGCATGCCGACGTTCGTGCAGGGCGTGGCGGGGAGCGGTCCGACGGTCCGGTTCAAGGGCGCTGACGCGGGCGGGGTGGACGACCCGACGCAGGTGGATTCGCTCGATGGCCCCTCTTTGATCCTCAGCCGTGCGGCACGGACGGTGTTCGTGGTCGCGCGTGCGAGCTCCCCCTCCGGCACAGTCCTGGAGCTCAACCGGGGCGGCACGACCAACGGAGCCCACTACCGCATCACCCCGGAAATCGGGGTTCGCGTCGGCGGCGGCTACGCCATGTTCGAGCACCACCCACTCGACGATCAGCTCCATGTCATCGCGGTGCAGAGCCCCTCCGATGGGTCCACGACGGACATTCGCGCTTGGTACGACGGCATCCCGATCGACGCGTCGTCGGTGGCGGCTCGCGTGCTCAACACGGGCACGGCAGGGTATCGCTTGGGGGATGGGAGCGAGCTAGGGTCTAACGGTTTGGTCGGGGACGTGGCGGAGGTCATCCTCTACGAGCGCGCGCTGTCGAGCGCGGAGCATGCGAAGGTGGGCCTCACGCTGGAACGCAAGCATGGCTTGAAGACCTGGTACGTCGAGCAGGAGCAGCCCGTTGCGGTGTACCTGATGGCCGGCCAGTCGAACATGGTCGGCCAGGGGGTCGGGGAGGAGCTGACGGCTCCCCTGAACACGGCACAGGGCGACTTGATGGCGTGGGCGTCGGTGTCGATCGGATGGTCACCGTTGCGCTGGGGAACGGGCAATGGGCCCACGCAGTTCGGGCCGGAGCTGAGCTTCGGTCGGGTCATGGCGGACAGCGACTCCGAGGCGCGAGTGGCCATCGTCAAGCACGCCGTGAACGGGACGAGCTTCGCCCAGGATTGGGCGCCGGGGATTGGCTCGGTCTACACCGACTTCAACGCCAGCATCGCGGCGGCGAGGCAACGGCTCGATGACCTCTCCCTGCCCTACGAGATCCGCGGCCTGCTCTGGATGCAAGGCGAGTCCGACGCCCTCGACGAGACGATGGCAGCGGCCTACCAGCAGAACATGACCGCCTTCATCGAGTCGGTGCGTGGTTTCGTCGGCGTGGCCGACATGCCCGTGGTGATCGCTCGCATTCGAGGGACGATGCCGGCGCCCTTCTACCACTCCCTGGCGGTACGCATGGCCCAGGAGAGCGTTGCGGCGGGAGACGTGAACGTCCGCATCATCGACACCGACCCGCTCACGCTCCATGCCGACGGCGTTCACTACGACACGGCAGGCCAACTCGCGCTCGGCCAGGCCTTCGCCACGGCCATGCTCCAGATGGCGCCTCCGTGAGTCGGGGGAGATAGCGAAATCAGAAGCTGGGATGGACCGCGATCTCCGAGGAGACATAGCCGTTGGGAGGAGTGACGACCCGGTTCGGGCCCTTCTCCCACGTCACGCCAGCGGTCGAGATCGTGGAGTCGTCGGACCAGGGCGCCAGAACGATCTTGAAAGGCAGACCGATCGGCAGGTTGCGCTGGAACGTCCAGGCGCCTCCGCTCCAGTCCATGCGCGACGCCGTCTTCCACTTGCCGAGGTAGTTGCTGTCCCCCGTGATGTAAAGGGCGCGGCCGACACCTGTGTCGTAGTGGGCGCGCACGACGACCGTGATGGGCGCCATGTGCAGCTCGGTGCTCAGGAAGCTGCCCGCCTGCACGGAAATCGGCATCGAGCCCGACGCGATCGAGTGGCTGCTGGTCATCACCATGGTGCTGATCTTGTGGTCGCCACCCGGGACCATGAAGGAGACCTTGCCCGCTTCACCGGTGTAGCCGAGCGTGTTCCCCGCTTGCCAGTCCCCGAGGAACACACCGACGTTGGAGAAGGGGCCCGACACCATCTGGCCGTTCTCCCACCGGTCCGCGAACACGGTGAGCTCCACAGCCCCGAAGTTCTCCAGGGACGCCTCCGCCAGATCCATCTGCACAGCAACCGGGTCCTCACTGCCGTCGACCACCCACGTGACCTCACCGACCAGACGCTTGCCCGCCACGATCGAGTCGAAAGACAGCGTGGCCTCCGTACCCATCGACAGGCCGCTGACCGGCACGTAGGGCGCCACGTGCTCGCTGTCCACGTAGATGAAGTTCCAACCGTAGGGCTCCCCGTCGAGAGTCAGGTTGGCGCGCTGCTGGTTCATCGCCCACGCGTCGATCCCAGCTGGCAGGTTCATGGAGACCTCCGCCTGCCAGGTCCGCTCTTCCACCCAGTAGAAGCTCGACTGATCATTGAAGTGGATGACAACCGTGCGGCTCGACGGCAGCGGGATGTTCTTTCCACTTCGCTCCGCGGTCTGGTCCCCGTCGTTGTCCCCGAAGTTCACACGCCAGTCGCCGTGGACGTCGAGCTTGAAGCTCTCCTTGTCGTTCGCTCCGGTGGTGACCTCCACGCTCCAGTCGTGGTCCCCCACGAGCTGCATGGGGGTGGCATCCCATCCGTTCATGGTGCCCCGCACGAACAGCGAGGGCCAGGCGGACGCGTAGGAGCCGGGCTGGCTCACGCCAACGCCCCGGGAGTCGACGACGTCGGACTCGGGGCCGTCGGCGCCGCAGGCGACGAGGGAAGCAAGAAGGCCGAAGCAAAGTGCGATACGGGGCAAGGACGGCATGACGAACCTCTTTGATGAGTTACTTGCCGGGTACCATGTGCGACATTGTGTGTCAATACGAAATCGTTTACGTTCTGCCCATGCCCATGAGCCCACACTGGAGCGATGACTTCTTCGATGGCCCGTGGGTGGACTTGCACCTGTCGTTCCGCAGTGCCCTGGACATCGAGCGGGAGGCCGACGCGACGGAGGCGTTTCTCGGCCTGCCCCCCGGCGCGAGCATCGTCGACATCCCATGCGGTCCGGGCGACCACACCATCGAGCTGGCCCGACGCGGCTATTGCACCACGGGGATAGACCTCTCCGAGGCGCTGCTCGGGCACGCGACGGCGCGCGCGCTCGAAGCTGGCGCCAGCGCAGCGTTCGTTCGAGGGGACATGCGCAGCGTGCGCCTGGACCAGGACTTCGACGCGCTCGTGTGCCTGTGGGGGAGCTTCGGCTACTTCGACGACGCGGGGGATCGAGCGCAGCTCGAAACCTTTCGCCACCTGCTCCGTCCCGGTGGCGTGATGTTGATCGACCTGCTTCCCCTCGAGGGCATCCTGACGCACTTCGAGCCTCGAGATTCGCACCGCGTGGGTCCCATGATCGTGGCGCAGGAGCGCAGCTACGACGTGTGGACCCAGCGCACCGACGCCGTCTGGACGTTTCACCGGGATGGCGACCGCATCGTACGCAAGACGTCGCTGCGCCTGTACACGGTGCGAGAGCTCATCGTCCTGCTCGAGGAAGCGGGGTTCGAGAACGTGGCGGTGTTCGATCCGGAGACGCGGGAGCCCTTCGCGCTGGGCTCGGTACGAGCGTGGGTTCAAGCGAGGCGGCCTTGCGGGTGAGGCCCCTCGCGATCGTCTGTGTCCTGGCGAGCTCGACCGGCGTGGCCTTCGCCCAGGACTCGCCCTGGCACGTGAGCTACCCGCGCGAAGGCGCCATCATCGGCGCCCTGGGAGCGGGATCGCTCCTGCTCTCGACGGTACCGATCGACACCTCGACGCGGTGGCAGCGCGAGCTGCTGCCTTGGGACGAGTCCGTCCGAGGACATCACTCCGACAGGGTGTCCGCGAGGAGCGACACGATCGCTGCGCTGACCGTCGCGGCCCCCGTGTTCGCCGTCATGGGCAGCGGGTTGGACGAGTCCGCTGCGCACCGCGGGATGATCTACGCCGAGTCCGTGTCGATCGCGCTGTTCCTCAACGCCACGGCCAAGTACCTGGTGCAACGGCCGAGGCCGTACGTCTACTCCACGGACCCGGCCGTCGTGCGCATGGTGGAGGGCCAACAAAGGGACTCGCACCTGTCGTTCTTCTCCGGCCACTCGACGCTCGTGTTCACGGCGGCGGTGGCGGGCTCGTACCTGTACGGAGCGCAGAGTTCGGACGAGACTTCGCGGGCGGCGTTGTGGGGTGTGGAGCTCGCGATGGCGAGCGCGACGGCCAGCTTGCGTGTGCGCGCGGGCAGGCACTTCTACTCGGACGTGATCCTCGGAGCCTTCTTGGGCGCAGGCGTGGGGGCAACGGTTCCGCGCCTGTACCTCGATTGGTCAGATCGCTACAGCCCGTCGGTGGCGGAGGTGGGGGCGATGGCGGGGGGCATGGTGGTGGGGACGGCGGCAGCGTGGGTGATGCCGGTGTCCGAGGTGCGGGTCAGAACGGGGGGCATGGGGCTCATGCCGCTGCCACTTCCTGGGGGTGCGGGGCTTGCGGTGGGCGGGGTATTCTGACGGTCGAGCGTTGCCTCGCGCCGCGAGCGTGAGAGGCGAATCTCAGGAGTCCACGAGGCGGTTGACGAGCGCGACGTAGGCATCCATCGCGGCTTCCTTCGCCATGCCCTTGCGCCCCATCCACGCATCGAACTTGGCGCGCCCCTTGATGTCGAGCATGCCCGGTCGCTTCCCCTGCGCGTCGCCCACGGACCCCTGCTTGAACAACGAGTAGATCTCCAACAGTTGGTCGTTCGACGGACGCTTGGTCAGTGTCTTCACGCGCTCCTGCGCGTCCCGAAACTGGTCTTCTTTGCTCATCGGACCCCTCCGTTCGAATTGAGAGGTTGGTTTCATAACGGTGCGCGCCGCGATCCGCAACGGTCCCTGGACAGACGGGGACTGGAGGGAGCGAGGGTTCTCGCTTCCGCAACCGGCTGATCATGGTTCGCCAAGCGCCGACGATCCAGAATACTCTGGGCTGCGAAGTGGTCCTCGAGCGAAACAACCGCGAGAGACCGTGTGGGCCGGAATGGGAAGCATGCGTGCGCTGGCCGACAAGCAGATCCTGATCATCCTGAGCGCCATGACCTCGGTGCTGGCCGCGGGCTGTCTGCTGCTGGGGCTATTCGCGGGTTACGAGGTCCTCCTGTGGATGGGCCTGGACGGGTTCGTCACGATGCTTGCGGAGATCCCCACAAGCTCCGGGGTGATAACCGTGGTGGTGACACCGGTGCTCTTCCCCATCGGTGTGGGCCTGCTGTGGAAGGGGATTTGCGAGTCCCTCGCAAGGTCCGTCGTCCCAGGGACGGTGTTGGCCAGCTCGTATCGATTGATTCCAGGCGACACGCAGGACGAATACCAGCTGTACAGTTCGGTCCGCTACGTCGTCGACGGCGTTTCTCGGAAGTCCGAGGGACCGCACGCCGAGGGATTGCCTAGCGAGGCTGCGGCGAAACAACGGCTGGCCGTCATCCACACCGGGGATCCCGTGCAGGTCTTCTACCGGCAGGGCGAACCCGGGGTCGTCTACCTCGACGCCCCGCCGGAGCGCACGCGCACGGTGCTGGCGGTGGGTGCCTGGATCACGTTCACCGGGCTCGTCGCGACCTTCCTCAACGGCGTCGTACTCGCGGGTTGACGACCACCGAACAGCGCGGGGGTCAAGCGTTCCACAGGGCGAGGGCCCAGGCGATCAAGCCCGCGGTGGTGAGGAGGGCGCCTACGCGGAGCGGGCCGAAAGCGAGGTGTTTGCGGTCGCCCAGTCCCTTCCATCCCATGTGGAGCAAACCTGCGGTCAGGGCCACGAACCCGCCGAGCATGGCGAACACCCAGGGGAGGCGCGGGCGATCGTTGCGCGCGAGCAGCGCGTGCATCTTCTGCTGAATGTCCGCGGGGTCCTGGGTGGCGGCGCCGTGGGGCGCGGGCTGCTTCGCAGAAAGGCGGGCAATGGAAGCATCGGCGATGGCAAGCTCATCCTTGTGGGGGATGAGGACCCAGCGGCTGGACAGGGCCGAGGTTCGGACGGCGTGCCACGCGAACAGAGCGGTCTTGGCATCGCCGCGGCCTTCCGCGAGGCGGGCGATCGCGATCAATTGGGCGTAGGCGGCAGGCACGTGGGGAGCCCCAGGAACGAACCAGGATGCGGACTGCCTCGCGTGAACCGTGGCCTCCTCGAGGTTGCCAGTCGCGGCGAGCGCCTCGGCGGACCGGAGCTCGAGCTCACCTTGTTGCAGCACGCGCGCCGTGAGCAGTCCCCCCGCCCCTGCCACCAGTCCGAGCAGGACCAGCGCGTGGGCAGCGATGCGGCGGGCTGGGCTCACAGGAAGTCGCGCTTCTGGAAGATGACGATGGACACCACGAGCAGCCCCACGGTCCACCCCAGGCTCTGGAGCCCGGCCATGGCGAGATACGCCCCGAGGGACGCTTCGAGCGCCTCCCCTGTCAGCAGAGGCCGGGCCGGAACGTACACGTGTAGGTTCGGAACGACTTTCGACAGGAACACCCCGACCTCATGAATGAACTGGCCGAAGACCTTGGCAGGCAACTGGGCGAGCGAGTCCGCCTGCCGCCCCACCGCGAACAGCCCCAGCGTCAACACGGCCGTCAAGAACGGGGAAGAAAACGACGCGAACACCGTCGCGATGCCCGTCACGATGGCCACCTCGAACAACGTGAGCAGGCACATGCCGAGCACGACGCGTCGTTCGTCTGGGTACACGGAGGCGAGGACGGACGCCACGACGAGCATGGCGAACGCCCAGGGGATCGGGGCGTAGGTCCCGAGGGACTTGACCTTGAGCACGAGGAACACGAGCAGGACGATCGAGCCGAGGCCAATACCCGCAACGAGGGGTACGGACCGTCCCCCCATGGCGGCAAGGGTGAGCAGCACGACGAACCCGTCGATGGCGATGAACACAGCGAGGGTCAGCAGGTTGCCGAGGGTCTTGCCGACTATGTACTCGGATCGTCGCACAGGTCGGGCGAGGATGGGAAAGATGGTCTTGTACTCCAGCTCGCGGTGCAGGGACGTGGCGGCGAGGACGATGGCGACGATGATGGAGTACAGCGAGATGGAGGCGGCGCCGAGGTCGGAGACGACGCGTGGAGCGGACCGTAGGGTGTAGGCCCCGACGACGACGGAGTACAGGGCGGTGGCGAGGGCGACTCCTACGAGACCGTAGAGGATTCTCGCGCGCGCCGCCTCGCGGTAGGTGTTCAAGGCAATCGTGGCGATCCGTTGCAGCATGGCTTCGTCTTTCTGGTAGGACGGCAAAGGCTCCGATGCAACGTTTTGTGATGGTCCGGGGCGTGCGTATCGTCGCTGGCTTGACTAGACTGCCCAGCAGAGGACGAGACGACATGGAGATGCATCGGCGAGCGTGGTGGATCGGGTTGTTGTCGTGTGGGGTCTGCGCGACCGCGTGTTCGGCGGGTGGCGGCGGTGGGCCTGGGGGCGACGCGGGGTCCGGGGGGTCGTCGGGTTCCGGAGGGACCTCACCGTGGGACAGCGGGTCCGGTGGCACGGGGACGACCCTGAATTGCACGCCGGGCGCCTGGTCTTGCTCCGGCAAGACGTACTACCTGTGCGGGGCCGACGGGCTCACGCGCGAGCAGGAGACGCAGTGTCCTGAGGCGTGTGCGCCGGGGATCGGGTGCGTGGCGTGTACGCCCGGGACGCGCTCGTGCCAGGGCACGGTGTCGATGATCTGCGCTTCCGACGGGTCGGGCTGGACCAGCGGCCGGGACTGCTCCGAGTGGGGATCGACGTGCGGCACCTCCGGGTTCTGCGATGACGCGTGCGGGCAGGCCGAACGCACGGACTCCTACGTCGGGTGCGAGTACTGGCCCACGCCTCTGGCGAACACGGCCGAGCTTTCCTCCCAGCTGTTCGACTACCGGGTGGTCGTGGGCAACCCCAACGCCGTCCCCGCGCACGTGACGGTGACGCGTGGCGGGTCGGCCGCGTGGGAAGGTGAAGTGCCCGCGGGAGGGCTCGCGGAGATTCCCTTGCCCTGGATCGAGGGGCAGTCCTTCGGGCTGCCACGCGACGACTGGAAGAGCATCATCGTCGCCAATGGCACGTACCGGCTTCGGTCGGATCAGCCGGTGACGGTGTCCCAGTTCAATCCCTTCGAATACAGCTCGGGCGCTGAGTTCTCGTACACGAACGACGCCACGCTGCTGCTGCCCACCCACGTTCTCACGGGGGACTACGTCAACCTCACGTACGTACCCCTCAGCCTGGGAAAGGGTACCACCGGATCGTTCCCGACGCCTCCGACCTTCGCCAAGTACCCCGACTATCTAGCCGTCGTGGGCGTGTCCACCGAACCGACGAAGGTGCGTGTGCAGGTCACGTCGCACACGGCCGGAGAGAGCACCAACCGGTTCGGTCCTACCGGACCTTCGGGGTGGATCGAGTTCACGCTGCAACGAGGCGAAGTGGCGCACGTCGCGGCGGCTCCGCCCCCGAACTGTGAAGGGGGCCGCCCGGGCTTCACGCGCGAAGAAGAATGCACCATGGGCATGTGCAACTTCCTCGACACATGCTTCGAGCACGAGCACGACATGACCGGCAGCCGGGTCGTGGCCGACCGACCCGTTCAGGTCTTTGGCGGACATTCTTGCGCCTACGTCCCGTATTCGAGCCAGGCATGCGATCACCTGGAAGTGCAGGTGCCCCCGATCCAGACCTGGGGCAAGCAGTACGTCAGCAGACCCATGACCGACGGCGCCGTGTCCGGCCAGAACCTCGTGCGCGTCGTGGCTGCCTTCGATGCCACGGAGGTCACGGTGAACCCGCCCCAGGCCGGCATCGACAAGATCGTGCTCGATGCGAACCGGTGGGTGGAGTTCATGGCGTCCTCACCGTTCAGCGTGTCCGGATCCAACGCGATCATGGTCGGTCAATACCTTCTAGGTCAGTCCTTCCCCGAGCCTGATGCGGCGCGTGGCGATCCCGCCATGACCGTCCTGGTCCCGTCCGAGCAATACCGGCAGGACTACATCTTCGTCACGCCGTCGTCGTACAACGCGGGGACGAACGGGCAGAGCTACGTGCTCGTGATCCGGCCGCCGGGAGTGGGCCTCACGCTCGACGGCAACCCGGTCAACGTCACCTGGGAGCCCGTGGGCGGCAAGGAGGTCGGCATCTTGCCGGTCGAGGGCGGTACCCACACCATCACGGGAGCATCGGCGTTCGGCATGATCGCGTACGGGTTGGGCAGCTATACCTCGTACGCGTACCCAGCGGGGTTGAACCTCAACAAGATCACAGACGTCGTGAAGTAGGTTCGTACGCGCGGCGCCCCGCCCCGTCTGCTCCGTTGCCTGCCTTGACGAGCCCTCATCATCGCGCTCCAATGCACACACGACCATGAGCCATCGGCCACACTCGATGTTGCGGGCCCTTGCCGCGGGATTGCTCTTCGCATTCCTTGCACCGGCCTGCGGATCGTCCTCCGATCCATCCCCCGCTCCCCAAGGCGAAGCCACGCCCAGCGCCACGCCGCCTGCGCCACCCGGCAAGAGCGATTCGCCTTCGGACCTCGGCTTCATCATCACCGGCCCGCGATCCTGGTACTTGATCGGCAACCCCCTGACGCCCGGCCAGGACGCCTTCGATCTCACCATCGCCGCGCCGGACGACGTTTGGCACGTTGACCTGTGGATCGACGGTGTCCACGCCAAGCGGCTCGACTACCAAGAGGGCCACTTCGTCGGCAGCATCGACATCAATGACCTGCCGCCGGGCGAACACAAGGCGCTCTTGGCTGCGGACGGTGGGGACACGGCGTTCGCGGAGCTGACGTTTCGCCGCTCCCATCCGCTCTATGCCTTCGTGTCGAACGACTGGGACGACGCGGACAACGCAGACGAGACGCTGCGCCGTCAGGAGGAGCTTCACGACCTTCACCCCGAGCTCAAGGTGACGCACTTCGTCGGTCCGTACACCTTCACGGATCCCACGGTTTCCTCGGATCGTGCGGCCCACCTCGCGGACTGGGCGAGAGACCTTCGGGATCGGTACGGCGACGAGATCGGTCTGCACATTCACCCCTATTGCAACTTCGTCGAGACGACGTCCGTGACGTGCAGGACCGAGCCGTCCTTTGCGAAGAGCCAGGGGGACACGACGGGCTACACGGTCGTGGTGGGGTCTTACACGCGGGATGAGTTCGGCGAGCTGCTTCGCGCGGCCGACGAGCTTTTCGTTGCCCACGGGCTGGGCAAGCCGACCAGCTTCCGGGCGGGCGGGTGGACAGCCGAGATCCACACCCTGCAGGCGCTCGCTGACAACGGATACGTCGCCGACGGGAGCGGGGCGAACTGGCGCCGCATGGAGGAATGGAAGGGGATTCCGGGCACGACCCTCTACGCCTGGAACCAGGAGCATTGGACGACGATCAACGACACCAGCCAGCCCTACTACCCATCCATTGCGGACATTCTCGAATCCGCCCCTGCCCCCCATGTCCCCGTGCTCGAAGTGCCCAACAACGGGATCCTCGTGGACTACGTGAGAGCCGACGAGATGATCGAGATCTTCGAGGCGAATTGGTCTGGGGGGCCTCTCGACGCGCCGCGGGTCTACTCGATCGGCTACCACCCGCCGAACTTCTCGGAGGTCTACAAGACTCGCATCCATGACGCGCTGAGCCACGTCGATCAGTTCTTGGTGTCCGCCGATCTCGGTCCCGTGGTCTACACCACGTTGAGCGATCTCGCGCTGGTCTGGCCGCCTCCGCAATCGCGCTGAGCATCGTGCTGCGCGGACCGACACCACCGGTCGTGTGGGGCGTTGAGCCCGTTCGGGCAGCCAGTTTCTCCGATCAGTCCCCCGGCTTTGGCCACTTCGGCGCGTCCGAAGGCGGATCCGGCGCCCCCATTCGCATTTCTGGCGCAGGGTCGCGGTAGCCGGCCGCCTCGCCGCGGAGGACCGGGGGCACGGAAGGCGACGCGGAAGGAACTGGCGCCTTGCGTCGTGGCAGACGTGGTGAGTTCAAGGTCGGGTCCCGTGGTTCGAGCTCCGCAATCTTGGCAAGGTGCAACGCGTGCGCGGTGCGCCGTCGCGCCTGCACCATGCGCCACGCAACGATGGACGAGAGGAGGGCCAAAGCAACCGCCAGAACGAACCCGAATGCGGTGTCGGCCCACACGAAAGCGATCCGGACACCCATCACGACCGCGAGGACGCCGAAGACGATGAGGGAGACGTGCTCGGTACCCTCCGTGGCAGCTGCCTTCTCGACGTGAAAGTCGAGCAGCGCTCCGCGGCTGTTCTCGTCGAGCACAAGGCCCGTTTCCCAGTCACGCAGGATGCGAGCGAGCTCTCCAGCCTCGAGGAAGATGTGATCGCAGGATGGGCACTGGTCGACGGTCACCTTGCTGCCGCGGTAGTCGAACACGTGCATGACCTGGCCGCACTGGGGACAGGAGAGCTGCTCGGATCGATCGCGTGGGCTCGGCTGGTCGTGGCAAAGCAGCGGGTGGGTCGAAAGACCGTGGCCGCGAAGCCGGAGGATGGTGCCACGAGGGATCCAGATGCCTGAGCATTCGTCGCATTGTGAGAATGTCTGGCCGGCGAGCTGCCTCGCTCGCAGGGGAGGACCGCACAGGGGGCAGGGGACGGACGACATCGGCTCGGATGAAAGGGTACAGGTCCGCGGTCGTTTGGGAAGCCCCGCGCCGAGTTCCGTCCGGTTGCGTTTTGCCCCTCACCGCATTTGTGACAGGGTACGCGCTCCACCCAGGAGATGCCGATGCCCCGCTGCCGCCTGATTTGCCCCTGCGCCTTCGCCCTGTCCGTCGCCGCCCTCGCGTGGCCCACGTCCGATGCCGACGCCTGCACCAGCTTCGTGGTGAGCAAGGGCGCATCCGCGGACGGGTCGACGATGATCACGTACGCCGCAGATTCCCACGAGCTGTATGGGGAGCTGTACTTCACGCCGGCGGCCAAGCACGCGAAGGGGGCGAAGCGCACGATCCGGGACTGGGATTCTCACAAGGTGTTGGGGGAGATCGAGCAGGTGCCCGAGACCTACCGTGTGGTGGGCAACATGAACGAGCACCAGGTGGCGATCAGCGAGACGACCTTCGGAGGACGCAAAGAGCTCAAGGACCCGAAGGGGGGCATCGACTACGGGAGCATGATCTACGTGGCGCTCGAGCGGGCGAAGACGGCCCGCGAAGCGATCCGCATCATGACGGACCTTGCCAACGAGCACGGGTACTACAGCTCGGGCGAGTCGTTCTCCCTGGCCGACCCGAACGAGGCCTGGATCATGGACCTCATCGGCAAAGGTCCCGACGAGAAGGGCGTGGTGTGGGTCGCGTGCAAGGTACCCGACGGCTATGTCACGGCCCACGCCAACCAGCCCCGCATCCGCGTCTTCCCGCAGAGCGACCCGGAGCAGTGCGTCTTTGCCAAGGACGTCGTGTCCTTCGCGAAGAAGAAGGGCTACTTCGACGGGCCGGACGAGAAGTTCTCCTTCGTGGACGCCTACGCCATGCAGACATGCCAGGACTTGCGGGTGCGGGAGGCCCGCGTGTGGTCCTTCTACAAGCAGGTGGCGCCGTCGCTGAAGCTGTCGCCGGACTACGCGGCTTGCAAGCCCGGAGCCGAACCTTACCCCGTGTGGATCAAGCCCGACAAGAAGCTCACGGTGCAAGACCTGATCGCGGGCATGCGCGATCACTTCGAGGACACAATCTTCGACATGCGCAAGGACATAGGAGCAGGCCCGTTCGAGCTGCCCTATCGCTGGCGTCCGCTCACGTGGGAGCACGAGGGCAAGACCTACGTCAACGAGCGCGCCACGGCCACGCAGCAGACGGGCTTCTCGTTCGTGAGCCAGTCGCGTGCCTGGTTGCCCGGCGACATCGGCGGCGTGCTCTGGTTCTCCGTGGACGACGCCGCGAGCACCGTCTACGTGCCCATGTACGCAGGCATCCGGGAGGCGCCCAAGCCGTACGCCGTGGGCAACGGCACCTTCGAGCAGTTCTCGTGGGAGTCCGCCTTCTGGGTCTTCAACTGGGTCGCGAACTTCACCTACCTGCGCTACGTCGACATGATCAAGGACGTGCAGAAGGCGCAAGGCGAGCTCGAGGGAGGGTTCTTCGCGGAACAAGCTGCCTTCGAGAAGAAGGTGATCGACAAGCACCGCACGTCGAAGGACGCGGCTGCCAAGGAGCTGACGCGCTACAGCGGTGACGCGTCCGACAAGGTCCTCGCGCGATGGAAGAACCTCGGGCCAGAGCTACTCGTCAAGTACATGGACGGCAACGTGCGCGACGGCGAGGGGAAGGTCACGCACCCGCCGTATCCCAAAGACTTCTACGCACGCATCGTGGCGGAGAAAGGCGAAAGCCTGCACCTGCGCGATGCGGTGAGCAAGACGGCAGCTTCGGCGTCCGCATCGGCGTCCGCACCGCCCGCCCCCTTGGCGAGTGCGGCGCCTCCGACCGCGTCGCCCACGACCGCCCCGGGCGGCGGCTCGGGCTGCAGCGTGAGGGAGCCCTCGCCATCGGGTTCCATGGCGGGGCTCGTCCTGCTGATGGGCGGGCTGGTAGCTCGACGCCTGCGAAGACGAGGGACTTCGGGCGCGCAGCGCTAGCCCCAAGTCAAGCGCTTCGCGTTGCTTTGGGTCTAGGTTCTTCTTAGGGGGCTTTCGCAAAGCCCCCTCGCCGCGCTCACCGCGGCTCACATCGAGGTCCCGGTCATCTCGAATGCGGTGCGGATGGCGATCGAAGCGGGCACTCCGTACGACGTCGAGCTGCCGTTCATCACTGCCACGGGGCGCCGGCTCTGGGTGCGCGCGATAGGCAAGGCGTACTTCGCGGACGGAGCCGTCGCCCGGATCGGCGGCGTCATCCAGGACATCACCGACCGCAAGACAGAAGAAGAAGCGGCACGGCTTTCACGGCAGCGGCTCGACCTGCATGTCACGCACACGCCGCTCGCGGTGATCGAGTTCACCATCGACGGGCGGATCGCACGCTGGAACCCCGCCGCCGCCGAGATCTTCGGGTTTACCGAGGAAGAGGCGGTCGGCCAGTCCTGGACCTTTGTCGTGCCCGAGGAGGTCCGGGGCCAACTGGACGGCGTCTGGGAGCGGCTGGTTTCGCAGCGTGGCGGCAGCCGATCCACGAACCCAAACCGGCACAAGAGCGGTCGGACGCTGCACTGCGAGTGGTTCAACACCCCGCTCATCACCGCCGACGGAACGACCATGGGGGTCGCCTCGCTCGTGATGGACGTGACGGAGCGCAAGCTGGCCCAGGAAGAGCTGGCGAAACATCGCGACCATCTGCAGGAACTCGTGGACGCGCAGACCGCCGACCTCAAGCTGAGCGAGGCGCGCCTGGTCGAGGCGCAGAAGGTGGCTCGGGTCGGGAGCTGGAAGTGGGACACCGCCAAGGATGAGATCACGGGCTCGGAGGAGTTCTACCGACTGTTCGACGTTGTCCCGGAGGAGCTCGCGAGGTTCGAGCAGTTCGTCGAGCGGATCCATCCCGACGATCGGGAGCGCGTGCAGCGCGAGGTCGCCGAGGCCTTGCGGCAGGCTCGACGCTACGACACCGACTACCGCGTGAAGCTCTTCGACGGGAACTGGCGCGACCTTAACGCCCGGGGCCGGGCTTTCACGGATGCCGAGGGCAAGCCGGTGCGCCTGGTGGGGACCTGCCTGGACATCAGCGAGCGCAAGCAGGCGGAGCGGGCACTCGCGCGCTCGAACCACGAGCTCGAGCAATTCGCCTACGTGGCTTCCCACGACCTGCAGGAGCCGCTGCGAATGGTCTCGAGCTACACGCAGCTCCTGGCCAGGCGCTACAAGGACCAGCTCGACCAGGACGCCATGGACTTCATCGGCTACGCGGTGGATGGAGCCAACCGCATGCAGCGGTTGATCCAGGACCTGCTGGAGTATTCGAGGGTCACCACCCGCGGCCAGGCTCCGGCCCCGGTCGATGCGCACGATGCGCTGGGCGAGGCCGTACGGAACTTGCAGGGGGCGATCCAGGAGGCCAGCGCGCTGGTCACCAACGACGAGCTACCGCAGGTCACCGGGGACCGCACCCAGATCGCGCAGGTCTTCCAGAACCTGGTCGGCAACGGCATCAAGTTTCACAAGCCCGGCGAGCCGCCGCGCGTGCATCTGAGCGCGGAACCTAGCCAGGAGCAGCCGGGCTTCTGGACCTTCAAGGTCTCGGATAACGGCATCGGCATCGAGGCCAGACACTTCGAGCGGCTCTTCGTGATCTTCCAGCGTCTGCACGGCAAGCAGGAGTACCCCGGCACCGGGATCGGCCTCGCCCTGTGCAAGCGCATCGTGGAACGGCACGGCGGGACGATCTGGCTCGAGTCGGAGGCCGGCCAGGGAACGACCTTCTATTTCACCCTGCCCTCGGCGAATGAGAGGGAGGAGAGCGGCAATGACGAGCAAGAACGTGGGCGAGGTGGTGGACATCCTGCTGGTCGAGGACAACGAGGGCGACGCCAGGCTCGCCAAGGAGGCGATGCGGGACAGCAAGATCCGGAACACGATCCATCACGTTTCCGACGGTGAGGAGGCGATGGCCTTCCTCCGGAAGGAGGGCAAGTACGCGAAGGAGTCGCGACCGGACCTCATCCTGCTCGACCTCAACCTGCCGAAGAAAGACGGCCGCGAGGTGCTCGCCGAGATCAAGGGCGACGAGAGCCTGCGCAGGATCCCTGTCGTGATCCTCACCGTGAGCAGCGCGGAAGAGGACATCCTCAAGTCTTACAACCTGCATGCGAACTGCTACATCACCAAGCCGATCGACCTCGACCAGTTCCTGAAGGTCGTACGGTCGATCGAGGACTTCTGGCTGACGATCGTCAAACTGCCCAACGGCCAGAGCTGAGTCGCGGGAGGAGCCGGTGCCTACCAACCCAATTCACGTCCTGCTGGTGGAGGACAACCCGGGGGACGCTCGCTTCGTGCGCGAGCTCGTCCGGGATGAGCCGGACCTGAGCATCCACCATCTGGATCGGCTGTCCAGCGGCCTCGCGCACCTCGCGACCGAGCAGGTGGACGTCGTGCTGCTCGACCTCGGGTTGCCTGACAGCCAGGGGCTCGACAGCTTGAGGGCCATCCTCGCGTCGGGCTCCAACGCGCCCGTGGTGGTCCTCACCGGGCACGATGACGAGGCCCTCGGGCGGGCGGCGGTGCGCGAAGGCGCGCAGGACTACCTGGTCAAGGGCCAGGTGGCGGAGCAAGCTCTCACCCGGGCGGTGCGTTATGCCATCGAGCGCAAGATCGCGCAGGCGCGCTTCCTCGAGCAACACGCGACGCTGAGCGCCGTGCTGGAGAGCGCTGGCACGCCCGTCTTCTCCCTCGATCGCGAGTACCGCTACACCTCCTTCAATCGCGCCCACGCCGCCGAGGTGAAGGGGCTCTACGGGGCCGACATCAAGCTCGGCGGCAGCCTGGCCGACTACCAGACAGTGCCCGAGGACTGGCATGCAACCAGGAAGACCCTCGAACGCGCCCTGCAGGGAGAGACCGTACTGGAGTCGGCGTTCTCGGGCGACGACGGCCGCTCCCGTCGCTACTTCGAGGTCGCCCATCATCCCGTCCGCACCGAGGCCGGCGCGATCATCGGCGTCGCCGTGTTTACCCATGACCTCACCGCGCGCAAGCGGGCGGATCGGGATCTAGAGGAGTCGAAACAGCTCATCGAGTCGGTGGTGGAGAACGTCCCGCTCATGATCTTCCTCAAGGATGCGCGGGATCTGAGGTTCGTTGTGTTAAACAGGGCCGGCGAGGATCTGCTGGGCTATGACCGCAAGGACTTGCTCGGCAAGAACGACCTGGACATCTTCCCACCCGAGCAGGCGGCCTTCTTCGTGGCCAAGGACAGGGAAGTCCTGGCCGGAGGGGTTCCGGTGGACATCCCCGAGGAGCCGATCCTGACGGCGAAGCAGGGGGAGCGGTTGCTCCATACCCGGAAGGTCTGCATCAAGGGGGCCGATGGGGGTACCAAGTACCTGCTCGGCATCTCCGAGGACATCACCGAGCGCAAGCGTGCCGAGGCGAACCACCAGTTGCTCGAAGAGCAGCTCCGCGTGTCGCAGAAGATGGAGGCGATCGGGAGTCTCGCCGGTGGGGTGGCCCACGACTTCAACAACCTGCTCACCGTGATCCTCAGC
Source organism: uncultured Polyangiaceae bacterium (assembly GCA_964488865.1). GTDB lineage: Bacteria > Myxococcota_A > Polyangia > Polyangiales > Polyangiaceae > MWCO01. Next base: position 117,897 of record CAZAWR010000019.1, read on the forward strand.
TATACGGGGTTCGCCATGGAGGGGGTCCGGGAGGGTGACCCGACCAAAGGCGACCTCCTGGAGGTGAAGAAGGCCGGCGAGCAGGCGGCGGCGCTGACCCGGCAGCTCCTGGCCTTCAGCCGCAAGCAGATCCTGCAGCCGGTTTTGGTCGACCTGAACCAGATCGCGGCGGGGACCGAGAGGATGCTCCGGCGGATCCTCGGTGAAGACATCGATCTGGTCCAGGTGCTCGCACCCGACCTGGGACTGGTCAAGGCCGACCCGGGCCAGATCGAGCAGGTGCTGATGAACCTCGTGGTCAACGCCCGTGACGCCATGCCCGAGGGAGGCAAGCTGACGATCGAGACGTCCAACGCGGAGATCGACGAGGAGTACGCGGCGCGGCACGTGGCCGTGACGCCGGGGCCCTACGTCCAGGTGGCGGTCACCGACACGGGCTCCGGCATGGACGCGCAGACCAGGGCCAGGCTCTTCGAGCCCTTCTTCACCACCAAGGAGAAGGGCAAGGGCACCGGCCTCGGTCTCTCCACGGTTTACGGCATCGTCAAGCAGAGCGGCGGCAACATCTGGGTCTATAGCGAGCCGGGCCGGGGAACCACGTTCAAGATCTACCTGCCGCGCGATGCTTCGGTCACCGCTCCGGCCGTCAAGCCAACGGCGGTCCACAGGCCAGCGACGGGCACCGAGACCATCCTCTTGGTCGAGGACGAGGAGGCCCTGCGCAAGGTCGCCAGGAGGGCCCTCGTCGAGGCGGGCTACACGGTGCTGGCCGCCGCGAACGGGGACGAGGCAATTCGTGCCTGCGTCGAGCACGTGGGCGATATCCAGCTGCTCCTGACCGACGTGGTCATGCCGGGGATGAGCGGCAAGACGCTGGCCCAGAGCCTCTCGAAGACCCAGCCTGCGCTCAAGATCCTCTACATGTCGGGCTATACCGACAACGCGATCGTCCGTCACGGGGTGCTCGACGCGGGCACCCATTTCCTAGGCAAGCCGTTCACCGCGGGCGAGCTGTTGCGAAAGGTCCGCGACGTGATGGACGGCACCCACTAGCCCCAAATCAAGCACTGTTCGAAAAACGTGCTTGGGTTTGGGGCTATCCGAACGGGGTCCTTGGCAAGAGCGAAGCGCCCCACGACACGTGCGACGCCCTCGACAACCTTATCGACGTGGGCCGGCAGGTCATGAAGAACGGTCACTCACGTCGCGGACTCCTCGTGAAACCACCCGTGTCGCGCCTGGCTCAAGGTCGGCAACGCCGACCCACACTGTCACATCCCGTCGTGCGTGTGAATGAGCCCTCGCGATCGGGTACCCTGGCGGGGCTCGTCCTGCTGAGGGGCGGGCTGGCGGATCGACGCCTGCGAAGACGAGGTGACTGATGCTTGCCGACAGCTATCCCTGCTACGTCGCGAACGAGGCGCGCACGCCGAACCGGGACTTGCCGGTCACGGACAAGTATTCCGGGGAAGTGTTCACGCGCGTTCCTCGGGTCGACGGACCGATCATCGAGGAAGCGATCGGGTGGGCGGTGAAGGCCGCGGGTCCGATGCGAAAGCTTGGTTCGTACGAGCGGCAGGCCGTGCTGGACCACTGCATCGTTCGGTTCCGTGAGCGTGCGGAGGAGCTGGCGCACAGCCTTTGTCTTGAGGCGGGCAAACCAATTCGCGACGCGCGGGGCGAGGTGATGCGGCTGATCGACACGTTCCGGATCGCGTCGGAGGAGTCGACGCGAATGTACGGCGAGGTGATGCCGCTGGACATCAGCGCGCGGGCCAAGGGGTACACGGGGGCTTGGAAGCGGGTGCCGATCGGACCGTGCTCGTTCATCTCTCCCTTCAACTTTCCCTTGAACTTGGTGGCGCACAAGGTGGCGGCGGCCATCGCGGTGGGTTGTCCGTTCGTGCTCAAACCTGCCAGCTTCACGCCGGTGGGGGCCTTGCTCATCGGGGAGATCCTTGCCGAAACGAACCTTCCGAAGGGAGCGTTCTCGATCCTTCCGTGCACGCGCGGCGGCGCGGACGCGTTCACGATCGACGAGCGCCTCAAGCTGCTGAGCTTCACGGGGTCTCCGGAGGTGGGGTGGGACATGAAGGCGCGAGCGGGCAAAAAGAAGGTCGTGCTCGAGCTCGGGGGAAACGCGGCGGTCGTGGTGGATAAGGACGCAGACGTCGAGGACGTGGTACAGCGCGTCCTGATCGGGGCGTTCTACCAGTCCGGGCAGAGCTGCATCAGCGTGCAGCGCATTCTGATCCACGACGCGATCTACGAGAGCGTGCGGGACAAGCTGGTGAAGGCGACCGCAGGGCTCGTGATGGGCGACCCGAAGGACGAGAGGACGTTCATCGGTCCGATGATCACGGAGAAGGAAGCCGAACGGTTGGGGTCATGGATCGAGTCCGCCGTGGGTCGCGGAGCGACGGTGCTGTGCGGGGGCAAGCGACGGGGCAACATGCACGAGGCCACGCTGCTGGAGGGCGTGCCGAAGGACGAGCCGCTGGTGTGCAAGGAGGCGTTCGGTCCGGTGGCGGTGCTGTCGCGGTTTGCGGATCTCGACGACGCGTTCCGCGAGGTGAACGACAGCGTGTACGGCCTGCAGGCGGGGGTGTTCACGCGAGACATTTTCCGGGCGCAGCAGGCCTGGGACGAGCTCGAGGTGGGCGGTGTGGTGATCAACGACATCCCGTCGTGGCGCGTGGATCACATGCCCTACGGTGGGGTGAAGGAGAGTGGGCTGGGGCGGGAGGGTGTTCGGTTCGCGATGGAGGACATGACGGAGATCCGTTTGCTCGTATTGCGACGACCTGGGTGATGTTGTGGGTCGACGCTGGCGCCCGCCTTCACGGGCGGCGGCACACCGTTCGGACGTGGCCTATCTCGCTGTTGAACAGATTGGCGTTCGCGAGATCCCGGTTGCCGAAGTAATAGAGCTCGAGTTCGTCATCGCGGAAGAGCGCGTCCGGCCCTCCCAGGAAGAACCCATCCCACGCGCCGGGCAATGGCTCGAGCAATGGCGCCGCGTGCTCGCCGTCTGCGAGGAATACCGGTAGGCCATGGAGGCGCGCGACAACGATCGGGTCATGGAAGTCGTGTCCCGCCAATACCATGAAAGGGGCGGCACCGATCCCTCCGATGACGTCGACTACGACACACTGCGCGCTAGCATGGATTTGGTCCATCGGTCGATTCGAGCGATCCAGTACGCGATCGAGTACAGGCGAATTCGCCATATGCGCGACGGAACCATCGAGGTGGACGTACACTACCGCGCGTCGTACGAGAAGGACGGAGCAGGACCGAGGCATGTTGCAGACGACAACACGTTCGTGCTCGTCTCCGAGGGTGGGCGCCTGAAGTTCCTGCCGGGATGTAGACGACGAGTCGCGGTAGCAAGAAAGCGGGCAACACCGCCATGGCCGGAGCCGGCTGCCGGGATCACCAGAACACAGCGAGAGGGCTGCTCGAAGACGGAGTCGACCTGCTCACCGTGCTGGCGCTGTTGAGTCGTTCGGTCGCCTACGAAGGAGTGAAGTGTCGTGGATTTCCGGTGCCAGAGCCTCAACCGGAATGCTCGATGCGGACGAGGATCGCGTTCCTCTTGCGATGGCTCCTGGGGAAGAAGGCTTGGCTGCAGTTGGATGAATCGAAATTCCGGCGGACGATCTCGTGGATGCCGATGCGGCTGACATCGCCTGAGCGGGAGTGGCGCCTAACGTTTCAGACCGAGCGGTCAAACTCCGCGCGACGAGCCGTTCTCTGCGATACACTCCCTTTCAGGCCGAGAAGCTCACCAAGGAGTGGACAATGGGGGTCGATCGCGTTCTTGTGGTAGATGACGACGAAGACATCCGCATGATTGCCGAGCTGAGCCTTCACGAAATCGGAGGATGGCAGGTGTTGCTCGCCAAGTCGGGAGCACAGGCGCTCGAGATTGCGCAGAACGAGGTCCCGGATGTCATCCTACTCGACTTCATGATGCCCGGGATGAGCGGAAGAGACACGTTCCTCGCCTTCGCTGCCAACCCGAAACTCTGTTGCGTGCCCATCATCTTCATGACCGCACGAGTTCAACGCTCTGAAGTCGAAGCGCTCGAGCGGATCGGGGCGAAAGGCGTCATCGCGAAGCCATTCGATCCCATCACGCTGTCCGATGAGGTTCGCCGCATCCTGGAGAACGCATGAGCTCTCATGGCTCGGACAAGAACGAGGAAGAAATCGTCCGGCTTCGCAAGAGCGAGGCTCGCCTTCGCGCCATCCTCGATGCCGCCGTCGACGCAATCATCACCACGAACGACCGCGGTATCATCACGTCGGTCAACCCTTCCGCGGTGCGCATCTTCGGATACGAAGAGGAGGAGATGCTCGGGCAGAACGTCAAGATGTTGATGCCCGAGCCCTATCATTCCCGCCACGACGGCTTCCTCCAGCGATATCGGGAGACGGGTGAGCGGAGAGTGATCGGGATCGGTCGAATCGTCGAGGGAAGGCGGCGTGATGGCTCCACGTTCCCGCTCGAGCTGGCTGTGAGCGAGGTCCTCCTTGGTGATGGCACGAGGAAGTTCGCTGGGATTGCTCGGGATGTCAGCGATCGGCGGGCGGCAGAACAGGCCCTGAGGGAGAGCGAAGCACGGTTTCGAGACCTGTTCGAAAGTGCGAGCGATCTCATCCAGACGGCGGATGCCAACGGACGGATTGTCATGGCCAACCGAGCATGGCGCGCAACCTTAGGATATTCACTCGATCGTGCGACCGGCCTTCACGTTCGGGAGTTGCTCGTTCCAGAAGCCCTCGAGCAAGCTCTGCCGGCTTTCGAGCGCGACCCGGATGACTTCGAAACCAAACGAATCCGGACTGAGCTCCAAGCGATCGACGGGCGACGGGTGGTTGTGGATGGCACCACTTGGTGTCGCAGGCATGACGAGAAGATCGTCGGCACTTGGACGATCTTTCGGGATGTTACGAGGGAGGTGGAGCTCGAGCGCATCAAGCAGGAGTTCGTGTCCGTGGTGTCGCACGAGCTGCGCACGCCGCTAACATCGATTCGAGGATCGCTGGGGTTGCTCAACAGCGGTTTCATCGGCAAGCTGCCGCCGACGGTGGCCAAGCTGATCGATGTAGCGACCAAGAACACCGAGCGTCTCATACGGTTGGTGAACGACATCCTGGATCTCGACAAGCTCGAAGCGGGCAAGCTCGAGCTCAAGGTTGAGCGGATCGACGTGGCGCGGTTGGTGCGGGCGGTGGGCGAGTCCATCGACGCGGTGGCCCGACTACGCGGCGTGGACATCGCGCAAGACATCGAGCCGACGCTCCAGGTCGCGGGTGATCTGGATCGGCTCGAGCAAGTGCTCACCAATCTTCTGGCCAACGCCATCAAGTTCTCCCCCGCGAACTCCGTCGTCAAAGTCGAGGCGTCGGCCTTGGGCGACATGGTGAAGGTGTCGGTGATAGACCAAGGTCCTGGCATCGCGCCTTCGGACGCTCCGAAGCTGTTCTTGAGGTTTCAACAGCTCGAGCCCGCCGACCGCCGCGCGCACGAGGGTACCGGCCTGGGGCTCGCCATCAGCAAGGCCATCGTGGAGGCCCATCACGGGAGAATCGGCGTTGAAAGCTCGCTGGGCCAGGGATCGACTTTCTGGTTCACGGTACCCTGCACGCCCTTGTTGCCCGATGCCGAACCCAGTGGGGCACGCGTGCTGGTCGCGGTGGGCGACGACGAGTTCCGGATGAAGTTGATGAGAGCGCTCGCACCGCTCGGCATGCAAGTCTATGGCGCCGCGACCGAGCCGCAGGCCCTCGCCCAGCTCGCGACTTCGGAGATCGATGCGGCTGTGGTGGATCAAGCGTTACAGCAGGGAGACGGCTGGGCGTTGGCGCGATCGATTCGAGACCGCGACGCGGGTTGCAGGATCGCGGCCTTGAGCGACTTCACTCTGCCGGAGCGCGAGACGAGGCACCGCGTGCAGACGCTGGGCCTTTCTGCGGTGTTCGGCAAGCCGGTAAGCGCACAAGTCATAGCCGAAGCGATGCGGGCCATTCTGGATGGGTGCGGCTCCCTTTGAACGGGGCAGTCTTCACTTGATTCTTCGGAGCTT
>CAZAWR010000020.1:0-120493 GCA_964488865.1 uncultured Polyangiaceae bacterium
GCACGCGCAGGACTCGCCCGGCAGCGGTGGGACCGACCGCGTAAGAGAGGCGCGCATCCACGGTACCGATGCCGAACACGCTGGGCTGAAGGTCCGCGCGGATGGCGTTACCGAGCTGCACACCTACCGGCGAAAGCGGGCCGTGTGTGGTCAACAGCCAGAAGAACGCCCCCAGGAAGGAAACCACGCTGGCGATGAGAACGACAACCTTGGTCCTGGACTTCATCGGGGCGCCTGTTTCCGCACGAGAGACGAACGGAGGGTTTGCCAGCACCGTCGCTCCATTTCGCCTATGGGCGCGGGGAGCGCGCCGTCCTTGGCCGCGAACAAGAACCCCATCACCATCCCCGTGACGAGGACGACCGCGCCCTCAATGTCGAGGTCCTCTCGGAGGAGACCCTTGTCGGCCGCCTCGCGCAGGCACGATCTGACGAAGTCGCGGCCCCGGTTTCTGAGGGCAGCGACCCGCCTCGGACCTTCGGCGCCCAAGGCGTGGGAGAGCTGGTCCGAGAAGAGGAGCGACTGGATTCCCCGCTGGACGGTGACGAAGTGAAGGCGGGTCAGGACGAAGCCTTCCAGCCGCTCGAGGGGATCGCCCGGGGACTGCGGCGCCGCCTCGAGCAACTCCTGCAGCCTGTCGAGGACAGCGAGCGTGATCTCGTTCATGTCCTTGAAGTGACGGAAGATGGTCCCGTCCTTGATGCCCACTTCCTGGGCGACGCGGGCTGCCGTGAACTCCCGCAGTCCGCGCTCCCCGATGATCTTGATGGCGGCGTCAGCGATCTCCCTGCGTCGCTCCTCGGTTGATTTTCTGGCCGTCATGATGATCCACCTTCGACTAGCAAGTACTTGCTAGCTTATTAGACACGCGCAACGAGCTTGTCAAGAGCCCCACCCGGGCGTGCCCTCTCGTTTCGCGATCGCGGCACGACCCACGCCTTCTGCCAGGACGGCTTTGCCCCGGAGCGGCAATCCGGCTAGGAAGCATCCTTGACCGATGGGTAAGAAGACCCGACTCAACTGCTCCGTCGCTCGCCACATCCCTCCGGTTCTCCCGGCCTCGAGTGTCGCGCCAGCGGGGAAAACGGGGGTGCGTCGTGGGTGAGCAACTCGACATGTTCGGAGGCCCCTCGGTCCAGGCGGCGAAGCCCCGCGAGACCGAACCCGAGCAGAACCCCGTCGAGGCAGGGTCAGGGCTCTTGCCTGGGCAGATGGACCTGTTCGGCGATCGGTGGCTACGAGCGGCCGCAGCGCATCGCGCGCTCGAAACCTTCGACCTCGAGACCGCCAGCGAGGCCCTTCGCGAGACGATGCGCTCGTACCCCTCGGACCCCACGCTGCAGGAGCGCGCCGTCCTCGTGGAACGGCTCGGGGCGCGACTGCGCGAGGTCCGGCAGCAGGAGGCATCGCCCTCGCGGGCGCTCGCCGCGATCGGCCCCGACGTCCCAACGTTTCTCGCAAAGGAGTGGAACCGCTGCCTCGCCGAGTGGATGGAGACGGAAGCTGGGCCGGGCGCGACCCTGGACGGCGTTCCTGCGGGGCTGCGCTGGCTTCGTGCAGGCGACCCGCCCCGCGCCGAAGCCTCATTGCGGCTCACGCTCGAACGCAACGCTTCCGATGGTCGTGCACGCGGGTATCTTGCGGAGGCGCTCTTCGCCCAGAACCGCCAGCACGAATCTCGGCTTCTGTATCGCGACGCCCTGGCGGAGTCACCGGCCGAGGTAGACTTGGACTGCACCACGGACCTCGCCGTTCGTGACCTTCCCGCTCTCGCAGAACAGGAGTTCGAGCTGCCGGGAGCTTCCATCGAGTGGGCGGCGGCGGTCGGGTTGCTCGAGGGAGTGTTCATCCCGCCCACGAACCTTCCAAGCGACTGGGTCGACCCCGCCGCACTCGCAGCGCTCCCGTCAGGCGTGCGGTTCTATCGGTGGCTCGTCGCCGAAAAGGCCGCGAAAGACCACACCGCGAGGGTCGCTTGCCGCCGCGCCATGAAGGCCTTGAACGCACGCTTGCTGAAAGAAGTCCTGGAACGCAAGGCCTGACCCTCCTCAGACGCCGGAGGACGTCACGGAGATGCCCGTCCCTCACTCGATAGGCAACCAGATCTCCGTGCGCAGGTCCTCTGGCTTCCCCTGGTCTGGGCTGTTCAGGTAGACCTCGAAGCAGGGATCTTCCCGCAGCCTCTCGCCACTGCCGGGAAGCCAGGCCTTGAAGATCTGATCGTAGGTCTTTTGGAACCGCTCGTAGGAGCCCTCGTGCAAGAACACGGCATACTTGCCGCCAGCAAGGGTCTTGCGACTCACCTCGCCTTCCGGCTTCACCTCGCGGTCGATGGTCACGCACGCGTCGTAGCGAAACTTCGACTCCTCCGTAACGTGCGGGTCGTCGTGGGAGATGCCGATCATCCGCGACGCGGGACCGAGTAGCCCGCGCGCCCCGGCAAACTGGCACAGGACGCCGAAGGCCTCACCCGCCGACTGGTAGTATGGGCCCGTCCTGCGAACAAACAGCACGGGCATGGGGTCGATGGTTCGGATCTCTGGGGTCATGATCGAATCCTCCGTGAGGGTGTTCAATGCGAGCGGCCTTGCGCCAAGCAGCAAAACAGGCTCGTGTCGCTGGCGATACGCGGTAGGGCTCACGCCGAAGAGGCCCGCGAACGCACGCGTGAATGCCGAGGGGGTCTCGTAGCCGGCGTCCAGAGCGATCTCCGTGACCGGAGCGTCGAGGTGAAGCAGTTGCAGGGCCGCGCGCTCGAGACGCAGCCGACGGATGAAGGCGGCGAGCGGCTCCCCGGTGAAAGCCACGAAGATGCGATGGAAATGGTAGGGCGAGAAGGACGCGACCTTGGCGAGATCCTCCAGGTTCGAGGGCTCGCCGAGATGAGCCTCGATGTGGAAGATGACCCGATTGATCCGCTCTCGATAGTCCCGGGCTGTCGTGTCCCTCGACGGCATTCTCTCTCCTCGTCGACATGCGTACCGCGCTTGGGCTCACCTCCGCTATCCCGTGCTTGCTATGTTGCAGGGAAGGTGCGACCGGCGCGAACACGAGAACGTGCCCGGCGCATGCCCCGGTTGACATCCTCTCTCATCGCTCCCAGGCTCCGGATCAGGGAGGGAACCGATGGCGCGAACCAGCACATACCTGAACTTCATGGGCAACACCGAGGAGGCCTTCGGCTTCTACAGCAAGGTGTTCCGGACCGAGTTCTCCGCACCCATCCAGCGCATGGGCGACGTGCCTGAAGGGGCGGGAATGCCCGCGCTGAGCGACGCCGAGAAGGGGATGGTCATGCACGTGGAGCTCCCCATCCTCGCCGGTCACATCCTGATGGGGACCGATGCCGTCGAGTCGATGGGGCACGCGCTCGTTTTCGGTACCAACGTCAGCATCAGCCTCGAGCCCGACACGCGGGACGAGGCGAAGCGCCTGTTCGATCAGCTGGGAGAGGGCGGTAAGGTGACGATGGAGCTCCAGGACATGTTCTGGGGGGCGCTGTTCGGAAGCGTCACCGACAAGTACGGCGTGCAGTGGATGGTGAACTGCGCCGCAAAGCAGTAGCAGCTCCAGGATCGATTCGGGCTGTCGCGTAGGTCGTGCCGACCGCCATCGCAGGCTGGATGAGCGGCACGCAGCGCGGGGTCGCGCCTTCTACGCAGATCATCGGGGCCTACGACGCCTGCTGCCGTTCGACTTCTGCGCGCAGCCTCTCTTCCTGCGCCCGCAACGCGGGCGTGAGCTCCTTACCGAAATCGTCGGCATCGAACACCGGGCGGAGCTCGAGGACCGACGCCTCACCCGGCATCGGGTCGGGACAGCGACGGGCCCACTCGACGGCCTCGTCCATCGACTTCACCTTCCAGATCCAGAAGCCCGCCACGACCTCCCCCGTCTCCGCGAAGGGGCCGTCGACGACGGACCTTTTGCCGCCGGCGAACAAGATACGCTTGCCCCTCGAGCTGGGGTGGAGCCCTTCCCCGGCCAACATGACCCCCGCTTTCACGAGCGCTTCATTGAAGCGCCCCATCTCCTCCAGCATCTTTTCGCTCGGCATCACACCGGCTTCCGAGTTCTTTGTGGCTCGCACGATCACCATGACTCGCATCGCTGCACCTCCTTCGGGTTGGGCCGCGCGCGCACCCACGTCCACGCCCCCTGCTCTGTCCATGGTGACGAACCACGGAATCAACAACCCGAGAAGGCCACCTTTCCGCAAAGATCGAGGACGCCAAGCCATTTTTGCGGCCCCATCGGATGAGCGACGAACCCGTCCCCTCACCTGCAAGAAATGCAAGTACGGCTCCGGCACGCCCGTGCGCTGCCGCACCTCCCGCTTCGGTTATTCTCGGACGCAACCGATGGTGAGAAGGAAGGTGCAGGATGCGATGGTCTCGCGTGATGAGGAACCACACGATGCGGCTGGCCAGCCCGCCGGAGAAGGTCTTTCCCCTGCTCTGCCCGGTGCGCGAGTTCGAATGGATCGAGTCGTGGGCCTGCGAGATGGTGTTTAGCCGCTCGGGATTGGCCGAGCTGGACTGCGTCTTCCAGACGGACTTCGCCGATGACGGTCCGCAGGATACGTGGGCGATCTCGCGCTACGAGCCGCCCGAGCGGCTCGAGTTCGTCCGCATCAACGCAGTACGAGCCATGCGCTACGCGATCACACTGAGCCTGGAGGGCGACTCCCACACGCGCGCGGAGTGGAAGCAGGTCCTGACGGGCTTGAACGTGGAGGGGGAGAAGGTGCTGAAGGCGCTGACGCCGGAGGTGTATGCCGAGGAGATGGAGATGATCGAGCGGATGCTCAACCACTTCCTGGCGACGGGCGAGCGGTTGGCGGTGTAGCGCTTCGGCCGCTTCTGCCGCGCCCGAGCCGGAAGAGAAACCACAGAGGTCGCAGAGAGCACAGAAGGGGTGGGGGTTGGTGCGGAGGTTAGCAGCGCAGGTGATGCCTGAAGCGCGCGCGATCCCGGGCCGGTACAACTCCGCCGACGTAGCGACTCGACACCGTCGAGTCCAGCGTTGGGCGCGGCACCGCCGCGCGTGAGCGGCAGAAGTGCCATGATCAGAATGCTTGGTTCTACCGTCCGTTGCGGCGCGTGAAGGCGGGGGTATCCCAGTCCATTTCCGAGGTGGGAGGGAACGAGCTGCCGGCAGAGCGACTGGCCGTCGTGACGGTCACGGGACCGCGAGCCGGAGGCGCGGTGCGGCGACGGGCCAGCATCGGGTCCTCGGCGATCATCACGGCGGGTCGCGCGGGCGGGGTCTGGGAGGCAACCCGCGAGGTGGCGATCTGCTGCGGTACCGTCACCATGGTCGGCCGGTGGCTCTCGTGCTCGACGACGATCTCGTCGGCCACTTGATCGAACCCGGTCGCGATGACCGTGACCTTGACCATGTCGCCCATGCTCTCGTCGACGGAGGCGCCCCAGATGATGTTGGCGTCCTCGTGGGCCTGCTCGTAAATCAGCTGGGTGGCCTCTTCCATTTCCTTCATCTTGAGGCCAGCGCCGCCCACGATGTTCACGAGCACGGCGGTGGCACCCTCGACGGAGATGTTGTCGAGCAGCGGCGAGGAGACGGCCATCTCGGCGGCAAGCCGGGCACGACCGTCGCCCTTGGCGCAGCCGGTGCCCATGATGGCCCGGCCCATGTTCGACATGATGGTCTTGACGTCGGCGAAGTCGACGTTCACCACGCCGTTCTGCTGGATGAGGTCGCTGATGCCCTTGACGGCTTGGTACAGAACCTCGTCGGCCTTGCGGAAGGCGTCGATGAAGGACAGGTCTTCATCGCTGAGAGACAGGAGCTTCTGGTTGGGGATGGTGATGAGCGTGTCGACCTGGCCGGCAAGCTCGGCGAGGCCGAGCTCGGCGCGGCGAGCGCGCTGCTTGCCTTCGAAGGCAAAGGGCTTGGTGACGACGCCGACGCACAGAGCGCCTTCTTCCCTGGCGATTTGAGCGATGACAGGGGCCGCACCGGTGCCGGTTCCGCCGCCCATGCCGGCGGTGATGAAGACCATGTCCGCACCGGCCAGGCACTCCTTGATCCGGGTCACGTCCTCGAGGGCCGCCTTGCGCCCCTTGTCCGGGTTGGCGCCCGCGCCCAGTCCCCGCGTGATGGTCTGCCCAATGGGCATCTTGATCGGCGCCGCGCTCGAGTTGAGCGCCTGGGCGTCCGTGTTCACCACCAGGAATTCGACCCCCTCGAGGCCGAAGCTGATCATCGTATTGACGGCATTGCCGCCGGAGCCGCCCACACCCACCACCTTGATGTTGGCCTGGTACTCGTTGCTGGCGTCGTCGGCGAACTCGATAGAGAAGGTCATCATGTCCTCCCGGATGCGGCCTGGCCGCGTACTTTGCACTCTCTGCCTCACCGACCGTCGGGCGCCTCTCCTTCGGGTCGGGATGTGTCCCACGTGCCCCGCATTCGCGGAGCCGAATTCCGTCAGAATGCGTCCCTGAGCCACTGCCAGATGCGGTTGCCATCGCGCCTCGCGATCACCACCTCACCCAAGTCGGCCGGCGTCACCAACCGTGAATGCCCGCGGTCTTGCGCATCGCGAAGCATCGTCGCCCCGTGTCGCACGAGCCCAACGCCCGTGGCGAACTGAGGCCCCTGCACCAACTGCGTGATGCCCGTGATCCCGATCGGGAACCCGAGCCGCACCGGCATGCCCAGGATCTCCTCGGCAAACTCCGGCATCCCCTCCATCAACGCAGCCCCACCGGTCAACACAGCCCCGGCGGCAATCTGCTCCACCAATCCGATCTCCTCCATCCGATGCCGCGCGAACGCGAAGATCTCCTCGATCCGTGGCTCGATGATGTCCGAAAGCACCCTTCGCGCTGCCTTGCGCGGCGTGTGCCCTCCCACCCCAGGAACCTCGATCTCCTCCTCGTCCGACACCATCCGCCCCAACGCACAACCCGCGTTGCGCTTCAGACGCTCCGCCTCCGCCATCGGCGTACGAAGCCCCATCGAAATGTCGCTCGTCACGTTGTTGCCACCCGCCGGGATCACACTCGTGTGCGCCACCCCACCGTCCACGTACAACAACAGGTCCGTCGTGCCGCCACCGATGTCGATCACGGCGACGCCAATTTCCTTCTCGTCCTCGCTGAGCACGGCCTCCGCACTCGCCAGCGGCGCAAGCACCACGTCCGCGACCGTCAGGCCACAGCGCTCCGCGCATCGCACCACGTTCTGCACACAGGTCGTCGCCGCCGTGGTCAGGTTCACCTTCGTCCCGAGTCGCACACCACTCATGCCGACCGGGTCCCGGATCCCGTCCTGGTTGTCGACCAGGAACTCACGCGGCAGGACGTGCAAGATCTGCCTGTCCGCGTCCATCGCCACCGCACGCGCGCCTTCGAGCACGCGCTCCACGTCGATCGACGTGACCTCGCCACCGGAGACCGCCACCACGCCGTCCGAGTTCTGCGACCGGATGTGGCTCCCGCCCACCCCCGCATAGACCGTCCGGATCTCGACCCCAGCCATCGACTGCGCAAGCTGAACCGCCTCGGAGATCGACTTCACCGTCCACTCGATGTTCGCGACCACCCCTTTGCGCAGTCCCTTGCACGGCACCATGCCGACACCCAGGATGGTGATCCCATCGCGGTCTACTTCTCCCACGACGGCTGCCACCTTGGTGGTGCCAATGTCCAGGCCTACAACGATCTCGGAGCTATCCATCGATTCCTCACCCTGATGGCTGTCCGTCGACGCCGCGCTGCATGCGGCCATCACCGGAACGTGTCGGACGCTGCCATGTGGTGATTTGCGGGGCCAAGTTTTCGCAGCCAGATTCGTTCGATCCGAGCGCAAGATCCTCGAGTCCGGATCCGGACGATCGCCCTGCGCCGAAGATCACGACCCAACGCCTCATCGCATGCGCACCACCACCCGCTCGGGGTGAGCTTCGTTGTCCAAAAAAACGACCGCCGGCTCAGCCTTCTGCTTCTGCACCTCCCGCAAAATCCGCGCGGCACGCAGCACCTTCGTCCGGTACGGCGCACGCCCCATCTCGAGCGTCACCGCGCTTCGTCCCACCACCATCCGCAACGAACCGTCGTCCGCGATCCCGATCTCCTGGATGGGGTGCTGCTGGGCCGGTCCGCGCAGCGCGTAGTGCCCCATGAGCTCCAGCGCCGTCCGCACCCGGCTCACCGCCAGCTTCCGGTCGCTCGACACCAGCGACGCCGTCAACCCGCTGATGACCACCAACCCGATCGGGTCATCCGCCTCGAGCTTCTTGAACATCTCCCCTTCGGGCGTACATAGGTACAAGTCCGCATCCACCGACACCACGGCCGCCGCTTCCCGTTCGGTCAGCGTAAGCGTCAACGTCGAGGGAAGCTTGCGCTCCACCTCGGCCGTCGCCACCCAGGGGTCCTGCAGCAAGCGACGGCGTGCCGCCTCGAGGTCGGCGGAGAAGATGTTCATGCCGATGCTCAAACCGGCCGTGCTGGACATCTGCTCCGGCGTGCGCCTCGCCGTGCCTTCGACCCGGATGGTCTTGACCGCGAAGCGCGGGCTGGTCACCACGTGCTGCTTGATGCCCCAGGCCAGGGCAATGGACGCCGCGACCACGAACACGATGCTCGCCGCGGCGCGCAGGCCCTGGAGCCTGTCGCGAAAGGCAGCCCCCAGCGCCCTCAGTCGCCCCGGCCGGCCGTCCTTCACCTGACGCCCCTTGACCTTCCCGCTGCCCGCGGGAACCTGATCCACGGGCTCCTCCTCGCTCGGCCGGATACGACGATTGGACGGCAAGGAGCGCGGAGCCATGCTCGAACGGCTCGACTCCTCGGCCGACGTCGGCCTGACGGGGGGCTTTCCACGACCTAGCACGCGCGCTTCTCCTTCCCCGTCATTCGCTCGCCTCCGGCTCCGCATCGAGACGACGGCGCAGCTCCCGAATGCTCTTGTTGATGTCGCCCGCACCCTGGGCGATCACCACATCCCCCGGGAGCACCATCTTCTGCAAGAAGTCCGGCAGGTCGTCCTTGTCCTGCACGTAATGCACCCGCTGGTGCCCGTGCTCGCGCAACGCCTTCGCCAACAGCTCCCCCGAGACGCCCGGGATCGGCGTCTCCCCCGCCGCATAGATCTCCGTCACCACCACGATGTCCGCCAGGTTGAAGGACGTCACGAACTGCTCGAACAGGTCCCGCGTTCTCGTGTACCGGTGCGGCTGAAACGCCACCACCAACCGCCGGTCGTAGCCCGCCCGGGCCGCCTCGAGGGTCGCCCGGATCTCCGCCGGGTGGTGACCGTAGTCGTCGATCAGCGTGACACCCTTCGCCTCCCCAATCACCGTGAACCGCCGCGCTACCCCGTCGAACTCCGCCAGAGACTGCTGGATCACGTCGAGCGGAACCTCCAGCTCGTCCGCCACCGCGATGGTTGCCAGGCAGTTCAGCACGTTGTGCCGCCCCGGCATGCGCACGGAGAACAGACCCAAAGGCTCCCCGTGCTTGAGCACCGTGAAGCGCATCTCCAGCCCCACCGGCTGAACGTCCTTCGCTCGGTAATCCGCCTGCGGCGAGAAGCCGTACGTCGTGTGACGACGGCGCACCGCCGGCAAGATGCTCTGCACGTCGGGGTGATCCAAACACATGACCGCCAGCCCGTAGAAGGGCACGCGCGAGCAGAACTGCACGAAGGCCTCCTTGATGCGATCATGGCTGCCCCAGTAGTCCAGGTGCTCCGGGTCGATGTTCGTGACCACCGCGATCGTAGGAGACAGCAGCAAGAAGGACCCGTCGGACTCGTCCGCCTCCGCGACCATCAGGTCCCCTGCCCCCAGCTTCGCGTTCGAGCCGAGCGCAGCCATCTTTCCCCCCACCGCCACCGTGGGGTCGAACCCCGCGGCACGCAGCACCGTGGCCACCAACGACGTGGTCGTGGTCTTGCCGTGGGACCCCGCGACCGCCACACCGTACTTCACGCGCATCAGCTCCGCCAACAGCTCCGCCCGCGCGATGACCGGAATCCCGTTGTTGAGCGCCTCCACCAGCTCCGGGTTGTCCGGCTTGATGGCGCTCGAGTACACCACCACATCGCTGCCCACGACGTTCGCCGCCCGATGCCCCTCGTAGATCTTCACCCCGAGGGACGCGAGACGCTGCGTCGTGCTGTTGGGCTTGAGATCGGAACCGCTGGCGTCGAACCCCAGCGCATGAACGATCTCGGCGAGACCGCTCATTCCGATGCCGCCAATCCCCACGAAGTGAATCTGCCGAACGCGACCACGAAACATCAAAGAACCTCCGCAAGCTCGAGCAAGTCCCCCGCGATGGTGGCTGCCGCCTCGGGACGCCCGTGCGTGCGTGCCGCCTCGGCCATGCGCTTTCGCCCCTCCCCGTCCTGCGCCAGGCGCACGATGTGGCCCGCAAGGACCTCAGGAGAGGCGTCGTCCGATGGGATGCAAACCGCCGCCCCCGCCCTCTCGAGAGCACGCGCGTTGTGTAGCTGGTGATCTCCTGCCGCGAACGGATAGGGCACCAGCAACGACGGCCGCCCTATCGCACAGGTCTCCGCCAAGGCGCTGGCCCCCGCACGCTGAATCACCAGGTCCGCAGCCGCCAGAGCCGAAGGCACATCGTCGATGAACGGAACCACGTCCGCCGCCTCGCGAGCCCCCGCCCGCTCGTAGGCCTCCTGCACCTCTCGCACGCGGTCCTGACCACTCTGGTGAACCACCCGGACCCGGGTCGAAGCGCCACGATGCGCCAGCCCCACCGCTTCGGGTACGTTGCGGTTCAGCGTGATCGCGCCCTGGCTGCCGCCCAGGACCAAGATGCGCAGCTCGTCCGGCGCCGGGTCGTAAGCACGGGGAGAAAACCCCGATCGCAACGGCACCCCCGTCTGCCGTACCACGGACCTTCGGAACCATCGCTCGGCCTGCGGAAACGCCAGGTAGGCCCGCTGAGCGAGGGGAGCCACGAGCAAGTTCGCCAACCCCAGCACGCTGTTGGGCTCGAGCAAAGCGAGGGGAATGCCTCTCGCCCTCGCCGCAAGGGATACCGGCCCCGCCGCGTATCCGCCGATGGATAGGACCGCTCGCGGACGAATCTCCGATACGAGCCGGTGGGCCGCCGGAAGCGAACCGGCAGCCCACATCACACCCCGTACGGCCCCACGCACCCCACCGCCCTTGATCGGGAGGATGTCCAGCAGCTCGAGACGCTCCCCTTGCTTGCCCAGAATGCGCGTTTCCATGCCCCGCGCCGTACCCACGAACACGATCTCGACGTCGCTTCGCTGCGCTCGCACGGCCTGAGCCACCGCAACCAGCGGGAAGACGTGGCCTCCGGTGCCACCGCCAGCGAAGAGCAGCGAGAAGGTCACCCCGTCCCCTCCTGCGCCGACGTGATCACCGTGGCGCTGGCCTCCGGCGTGTCCGTCTCGACCGGCACGGTCTCGACCTCTGCCACAGCGTCCGTGCGTGGCCGGGATATGTTGAGCAACACCCCCGCGGCCGCCGCGTTCACGAGCAACGACGACCCACCGTAGCTGATGAATGGCAACGTCAGCCCCTTGGTCGGCAGGATCGCCATCGCCACAGCCATGTTGACGAGCGCCTGGATGCCGAGCATCGCGGAGATGCCGAAGGCCAGGTAGGACCCGAAGTCGTCAGGCGAGCGGAAGGCAGCACGCACCCCTCGGGCCACGATCAGCAGGAACACACCCGCGAGCGCCAGGATGCCGAGAAAGCCCAACTCCTCGCCGATGATCGCGGCGATGAAGTCGTTGTGCGCCTCCGGCAGGTACAACACCTGAAGGCCTCGCCCCAAACCCAGCCCCGAAATCTCCCCCGACCCGAAGCTCATCACGGACTGGAAGGGCTGATAGGCGATGTCCTGACGGTGCTTGGCGATGTCCAGATACGCCTCGAGACGCGCCACACGGTAGCTCCGCGTCATGATCAGCTGGGCGCCGATGCCCGTGAGGGCGATCGCACCCCCAAGCAGGTAGCTGATCCGCGCCCCCGCCACGAACAGCAGCGTGAACGTGAGGAACGCGATCACGACCGCCGACCCGAAGTCGGGCTGCTTCAAACACAGCAGAATGAGCGCCCCCGCCATCAACACGTGGGGGACGAACCCCACCGTGAAGGACTTGACCTTCTCCGCCTTCTTCGCGAGCGAGTAGGCCAGCCACAGCACGAGCGCCAGCTTTGCCATCTCCGCCGGCTGGATCAGGATCGGCCCCGCCGCAAGCCACCGCGACGCTCCGCCGCGACGCACCCCCAACCCGATCACCGTCAGCACCATCAGCACCGTCACGCTCCCGAGCACCGGGTACGTCAACGAGCGAAGCCTGTGATAGTCGATCCGGCTCACGACCCACATCACCACCACGCCGATAAGCCCGAACATCCCCTGCCGCTTCAGGAAGAACTCCGGGTCGCCATGCCGAACCGTCGCCTCGATCGCGCTGGCGCTGTACACCATCACGATCCCAAAGCCGACGAGCGCGATGATGGCGGCCGCGAGCACCGGGTCCACCTCCCCGACGCGCGTGCCGCTCGAAGAGCGCCCCAGCACCTTTCGCAACCAGCTCATGGGGCCTCCTTTCCCTGGACGCCGGCCAGCTGCCGCACCGAGGCGCGAAACACCTCCCCGCGCTGCGTGTAGTCCTTGAACATGTCGTAGCTCGAGCAAGCCGGGCTCAGCAGCACCGCATCCCCCGGCAGGGCCGCCTCCTTCGCCGCTCGCACGGCCTCGTCCATGCTCGACGCCCGTAGCGTCGTCACCACCCCCGACGCCGCCGCCGCAATCCGCTCCGCCGCCTCCCCGATGACCACCAAGGCCCGCCCCCGCTCGCGCAACGCCTCGACCAAAGGCCCGTAGCTCCCCTGCTTGTCGCGACCCCCCGCGATCAGCACCGCTCGCGGTTGCCGCAACCCACGCAGCGCAGCCACCGACGCCCCTACGTTCGTCCCCTTCGAGTCATCGTAAAAGCTCACCCCGTCGATCTCCGCGACGAGCTGCATCCGATGGTGCAGCCCCTCGAAGGACGAAAGCGCGCGCCCCACCTGCTCGGCGTTTCCCCCGAGCGCCCCCGCCATCGCAATCGACGCACACGCGTTGAGCACGTTGTGCTCCCCCGGAAGCGGGATGCTCGACAGCGGGAACCGCCACCCACGAACGGAATCCACGATCGCGTCCCCCTCGGGACGCACGTCGCCACCCGGTCCGAACGTCACCACCCTGGCACGCCCCCGCGACGCCTGCTTCGCGCAAACCGCATCCCCAGCGGGCACGACCGCCACGTCCTCGGGCCCCATGTTTACGAACACGTTGCCCTTCGCGTCCGCATAGGCGTCGAAGCCGTCGTAGCGGTCCAGGTGGTCGTCCGTGATGTTGAGCAAGGCAGCGGCGCGAGGGTGCAGGGTGGGCACGCGCTCGGCCTGAAAGCTCGAAATCTCAAGGATCACGCGGTCCCATGGCTCGTGAACATGAGAGGCCAGCGGGGTGCCCAGGTTGCCACCCACGAACACCTTGCCCAGGTCTCCGATCATCTGGCCCAGCCACGTGGTCACGGTGCTCTTGCCGTTGGTCCCACCGATCACGCCGAGGGGAGCACGCACGAACCGGCACGCGAGCTCCAGCTCGCCGATCACCTCCACACCCGCCCGCTCCGCCTCGAGCAACCCGGCGAACGCAGGCACCCCAGGGGACACCACGACCATGTCCGCCTCGCCCCACGACACCCCCTCGTGCCCCCCAAGGACCAGACAAGCTCCCTTGCCCTCGAGCGCCACCACGTCCGCAGACACCGCCGATCGCACGAGCCGATCCGTCGCCGTCACCCGGGCTCCCCGAGACAGGCACAGATCCGCGGCGTCGACGCCGCTGCGCCCGAGCCCCACCACGATGATCTGCTTGCCTGCCAGGTCCATTCCTTCTCCGTCAGCGCAGCTTGAGCGACGACAAGCTCACGAGCGCGAGCAACACCGAGATGATCCAGAAACGCACGATGACCCTCGGCTCCGGCCATCCCTTCTTCTCGAAGTGGTGGTGGATGGGAGCCATGAGGAACACCCGCTTGCCCGTGAGCTTGAACGAGACGACCTGTGTCACGACACTCACGGTCTCGAGCACCATGACGCCTCCCAGCACCATGCTGAGCAGCTCGTTCTTGGTGAAGACGGCCAGCATGCCGAGCCCGCCCCCGAGCGCCAAGGACCCTACGTCGCCCATGAACACCTGCGCCGGGTAGGTGTTGTACCAGAGGAAACCCGTACCCGCGCCCACCATGGCACCGCAGTACACCGCAAGCTCCGACGCGCTCTGGAGCGGCGGGATGTCCAGGTACCGCGCCACCGAAAAGCCGAAGAACACCGCGCCCGCCACGTACGCCAGAAATAGGTAGGCGCTCGCGTTGATGAGCACAGGGCCGATGGCAAGCCCGTCAAGACCGTCGGTCAGGTTCACCGCGTTGGACCACGCCACCACCACCACCACCGCGAAGGGCACGTACACCCACAAAGGCAAGTCGATGGGGTGCTTGCTGAAGGCCAGGAAGGGCACCGACAACCGGGTCCGAATCTCGAGCCAATCCGCAGGCAACGCGTCCGTCCAGATGAACGTGAACCCGATCGCCGCTCCCGCGATCAAGAACTGGCCCAACAGCTTGTACCTCCCCGGAAGCCCACCGGAGCTCTTGCGCTTGAGCTTCATGTAGTCGTCGAGGTAGCCGATCAGACCGTAGCCGACCGTCACCGCGGTGGTGGCGAGCACGAAGGGATTCTTCAAATCGCACCACAGCACCGTGGGCACCAGCAGGCACAGAAGGATGAGGGCGCCCCCCATCGTGGGGGTCCCAGCCTTGGACAGGTGGCTCTCGGGCCCATCTTTCCGCACGACCTGCCCGATCTGCTTTCGCTGCAGCTCCCGGATGAACCAGGGCGCCAGGAAGAACGCCAGGAACATGGCAGAAATGGTGGCCGCGATCACCCGGAACGGGACGTAGCGAACCACGTTCAGCCAGCTCAGGAACGACGCCTCGCCGCGCAAGGAATACAGGAGCTCGTAGATCATCGGTCTTGCCCCTCTCCCCACGCCTCCAGCGCCCGAACCACACGCTCGAGCGCCACGCCTCGCGACCCCTTGACCAGAATCACGTCCTTGTCCCCTACCGCCTCCAGCACCGGACCCACCGCACTCGCGGCGTCCGGCACGTGCACGGCACGCACGCCCGACTCCCGGGCCGCCTCCGCCATGAAACGCGCATCCCCACCCACCGCCACGAACGCCGACGGCCGAACCCGCCCCACCTGATCCCCTACCCGCCGGTGCTCGCGCTCGCTGTGCATGCCAAGCTCTCGCATCTCCCCAAGCACCAGCGTCAATCTGCACCCGTGCTCCGACGCCATCTTCGCCGCCACGTCGATCGAGTCGCGCATCGAGGCGGGGTTCGCATTGTATGCGTCGTCGATCACCACCGCCCCACGCCCGAGCGTTCGAGGACGAAGACGCCCCGACTCCGCACACAGCCCACGCAATCCCTGAACGGCACGGTCCCAGTCCACGCCCTGCCCGCACACTGCCCACGCCGTCGCGAGCGCCGCGGTGGTTGCATACACGCCCGCAGCGCCGAGCAGCGGAACGCTCGCACGCAGGAGTCGCTCCCGCTGCCCGTCCCGGACCGCCACGATCACGTCCTGACCTTCCCACCCCCGACTCGTGGCCTCGACCACCCGCACACTCGCCCCTTCGGCCTTGCCAAAGGTCAACACCCGCTCCCCACTCGAGCGCCCAACCTGCGACATGACGTGCGGGTCATCGGCATTCGCCACGCAAACCCCACCCGGAAGTACGGACGCGAACAGCGCCCCCTTCTCCTCGGCCACGGCTTCGATGGAACCAAGACCCAGCGTGTGCGCACACGCCACGAGCGTCATGATCGCCACGTCGGGCTCCACCAGACTCGCCCCGTATGCGATCTCCCCCGGACTGTTGGTCCCCACCTCGATCACCGCCTGACCATGCCGGGACCCGAGCCCCAAGAGCACCATCGGGATACCGATCGCGTTGTTCAGATTGCCGACAGGCGCATGCACCGCACTCCCACACGCGGCCTCCAGAACGGCTGTGGTGGCGCGACACGTCGTGGTCTTTCCCGCCGACCCCGTCACCGCCACCACCTTGCCCAGCAGCCCCCGCGCTCTCGCTTCCGAAGTCCATGCCCGCCGATGTGCCCTGCCCAGGCTCCCCAACGCCTCGAGCGTGTCCCCCACACGCACCACCGCCGTCGCACCGCCCACATCGACGTCCTTCGACACAATCAGCGCCGTCGCTCCAGCCTCGACCGCCGCACGCACATGCTCGTGCCCGTCGAACCGCTCCCCGGACAACGCCACGAACACGTTGCCGGGCTTCACCGTCCGGCTGTCCGTGCTGACCCCGACGATCCGAGCCCCGCCGGCAACCAGCAGGTCGCCCGCCACGACACGAACCAGGTCATCAAGCGCGAAAGCAGCCTCGTTCGAGGGAATCGCCGTTGCCATGGTCAGGCCTCACCCATCCCACGCCGGCGACGCCAGAGCGCCGCACGCGCTTCCTGCCGATCGTCGAAGTGATGCATCTCTTCCCCGATGATCTGGTAGGGCTCGTGGCCCTTCCCCGCGATCAACACCACGTCCCCGGCGCTCGCCATCTGCACGACCTTGTCGATCGCCTGCGACCGATCGAGCTCCACGATCACCTCGGCAAAAGCCTTCTGCATTCCCTCGACGATCGCGTCCGCGATGGAACGAGGGTCCTCCGTGCGCGGGTTGTCGTTGGTGACGACCGCTACGTCGGCGAGCCGGCCGACGATGTTTCCCATCAAGGGCCGCTTGGAACGATCTCGGTCCCCGCCACACCCGAAGGCGCACAGGACCTTGCCTTCCGTGAGCGGGCGAATGGCATGCAGGGCCCGCTCCAGCGCGTCGGGCGTGTGGGCATAGTCCACCAGCACCGTGATGTCGTCCTTCTCGCCATCGCAACGCTCCAGACGGCCGGGCACGGGAGGGCTGCTCCCCAGCGCCTCGGCAGCCTTCTGCACCGACAGGTCCAGCGCCGACACGATGCCGAGGGTCAACAGCAGGTTCGCGAGGTTGTGCTTGCCCACGAAAGGCGCAACCAAGGAGCACGGTCCCGACGGCGTACGAACGCTGCAGGCCAGGCCCCGCGCGTGAAACCGGACCGGACCTTCGGGACGAACGTCCGCGTCGGCTTCAGGGTCCACGGAAACCCGCAGGCAACGATCGACCACGCCGGATACACGCCGACACAAGGCGGCCCCGTGCGGGTCATCGACCATCACGACCGCCGCACGGGGGGATAGCTCGAAGAACAGCCTGTCCTTGGCTGCGGCGTAAGCCTCCAGGGTCCCGTGATAGTCGAGATGGTCCTGGGTGAGGTTGGTGAACGCCGCTACCCGGAAGTGCACACCGTCCGCACGCCGCTGATCGAGCGCGTGGGACGAAACCTCCATCACCATGTGCGTCGCACCATGCTTGCGCATGGCCGCAGCCACGCGCGCCACCTCGTCCGCCTCCGGGGTCGTGTGCACGGCACCAAACCGCAAGTCCCCAAAAGCCGCCCCCAGGGTCCCCAGCACCCCGGTACTCCCGCCCGCCCCGTCGATCGCCGCCCGAACCATGTAGCTCGACGTCGTCTTGCCGTTGGTTCCCGTGATGCCAACCACGTCCAGGTACGCCGTGGGGTCTCCGTAGATCACATTCGACGCATCCCCGATCGCGGTGCGAATGTCGGGCACGAGGAGCACAGGAACGTCCGAGTCGACAGGGGGGTGCAGTGCTTCCGCCAGCACAGCCACCGCACCTTGCCCGATCGCTTGTCGAACGAAGCGCAGCCCATCGGAACGCTCGCCCCGCCTCGCCACGAACAGGTCCCCCGGCTCGACCTTGCGGGAGTCGTGGTGCAAGCCCGTGACGTGCGGGTCACCGGGGCCACGAACGGAGACCCCGAGACGCTGTGCGATCTGCGAGAGGAGCGCGCCATCGATGGCAGGGAGGGAGGAACTCATGCGGGTGGCTCGAGGTACAGCTGAACGACAGTTCCCGGCGGCACGATGGCGCCCGCGGCAGGGTGCTGACGCACGACCTTGCCGGAGCCGACCATCTGCGGAACGAAACCTTGCTTCATGAGCGTCTGCAGCGCGGAGGTGGCGGGCAACCCCGTGACGTCCACGACCGTCCTGGCGCCCTGATCCGACGCGGGGGTCGTGACGACGGGGTTGAGAGCAGGGACGGGTGGCTTCGGCGCCACGAGCGCATAGGTCTCCTCCGCGAGGTCGACCGCATCGCCCAACTCCGCCATGGGCGGGCCTTCCTCCCCCTTCTCCGTCACGCCCAAGTAACGAAGCGCCGCCTGGGACACGCGCCGGAACACGGGAGCCGCCACCGCACCACCTGCGTGCGAAATCATCGGCTCGTCCAGCACCACCACGATGGCGATCCGCGGATTGTCCGCGGGCACGAACCCCACGAACGACGCCGTGTACAGCTCCGTCGAGTACTTGCCCGTGGCGGGGTCGGTCTTCTGCGCGGTGGCGGTCTTGCCAGCGGTCCGGAAGCCAGGGACCGCCGCCTCCGTTCCGGTCCCCTCGCCCTCGGTCACGGCCACCAGCATCTCGGAGACCACGCGGGCCACGTTGGCCGAGATGGCGTTGCGAAGCACCTCCGCAGGCGCCTCCTCCACCACGTTGCCGGCACCGTCCGTCACGCGCCTGACCAGGATGGGACGCAAGAGCCGTCCACGGTTCGCGATCGCCGCGGTGGCCATCGCCATCTGCAACGTGGTCACGCTGATGCCCTGACCAAAGGACGCCGCCGCGGTCTCCACTTGCACCCAGGGACGGTCCCGAGGACGAAGCACCCCCATGGTTTCACCGGGCAACGGGACGCCCGTCTCCTTGCCGAAACCGAAGCGCTGAAACGCCTCGTACAGACGTCGGTCCCCGAGACCCAGACCGAGCTTCGAAGCGCCGATGTTCGACGACACGGCGAGCACTTGCGTGGGCGTGAGCCACGCCGCAGGGTGCGTGTCCCGGACGAGTACGTTGTCGATCGCCATCGCCCCCTCCTCGCAGTAGATCTGCTGGGTGGGGGTGATGGTCTTGTGGGCCAGAGCCGCCGCCATCGTGAAGATCTTCATGGTCGAACCAGGCTCGAACTGGTCCGTGATGGCTCGGTTGCGTCGCGCGTCCATGGCGCTCTGGCCGATGTCGTTGGGGTTGCACGACGGGTAGCTCGCCATGGCGAGGATTTCTCCCGTGCGCGGGTTGATCACGACGACGGATCCGGACTTCGCTTCGTAGGTGTGGGCGGCGGCCTCGAGCTCGCGCTCGGCCACGAACTGGATCCCTTGATCGATGGTCAGGAAGACGTTGTGCCCGGCCAGGGACTTCTCGTTCTTGACCCCCTCGGAGAAGATGAGGCGTCCGGCTCGGTCACGGAGCCCTCGCACCTCTTCCACGTGGCCGCGCAGCTGCTCGTTGAGTGTGAGCTCGATGCCGTCCTTGCCCTCGCCACCGGGCGACACGAAGCCGAGCAGCGGTCCTGCCAGCTCCCGGTTCGGGAAGTATCGATGCCCTTCGCCTTCCACCATGAGCCCGGCGAGCTTGGGGCCATCTTCCCCACGACCGAGCCCCCGGATGGCCTCCACTTCCTCCGCCGTCACACGACGCTTCAGCCACGCGAAGCGACGGCGACGAGCGAGCTTGTCGCGCACCTGCGCCGGCTCGAGAGAGAGCACCTTGGCGACGCGGTGGGACGCTTCGTCGAGGAAGGCGGGGAGGCGATCTTCACGCACGCCGCGCAACATCTCGAAGGCGTCGACGGAGACGCTGGGCACTTCCACGCTGACGGCGAGGGGTGTCCCGTTACGGTCATAGACGGTGCCGCGCTTGGGGGAGACGTGCAGACGACGCTGTCGCTGCTTCTCGGCGAGCTCACGCCACTCGGGGCCGCGCTCGACCTGGATGCCATAGGCGGCGCTGACCACCACGCCGAGTCCCAATCCCATCAGACCGCAGAGCAAGGCCATCCGCAGCCGGATCCAACGTGCGCGACGGGGGTCGAGGTTCCGCATGGCTACCGCTTCGCTTGCACGCCGGCAGGCGGCTTGGCTTCGTCCGTGTCCACGACGGCTCGCATGGGGATGATCCGGTCAGGGGTGGGAGGCTGCATGCCGAGCAACGTCTTGGCGATCACCTCGACGCGCTGGGGATTGCGGAAGCTGGCCACCTCGAGTTGCAGGACGCGCTCGGTCTCCCTGAGCCTAGCCTGCTCGTTTCGTGCGCGACCCATCTGGTAGCCGAGCTGGAATGTCCTGCTCCGGAGGCCGAGGTGCAGCACGAAGGCTGCGACGCTGGCGAGCACGGCCAGGGACCAGAGGGCGAGGAAGGGTCGCGATCGCCTCACGTTCCATCCTCTGGTGCGGCGACCCGCTGGGCAGCACGCAGCTTCGCGCTGCGCGCACGCGGGTTGGCGCTCTCCTCCCCTTCCGACGCCTGCAGCGGCTTCTTGGTGATCGGAGCCCACACCGCGCGGTTCTGGAACGCTCGCTTGACCATCCGGTCCTCGAGCGAGTGGAACGAGATGATCGCCAGCACCCCGGTCTCCGTCAGCACCGCCGGCGCTTGATCCAGCAACGCGGCCAGCTGATCCAGCTCCCCGTTGACCGCAATGCGAAGCGCCTGGAACGTGCGCGTGGCAGGATCAACCCCGCCCACACGCGCCGGCCCGACGGCCCGAACCACCGCACGGCGCAAGTCACGCGTGGTCTGCAGTCGTCCGTCCTGCAGCGCCAGCTTGACACACCGGGCCACACGCCTCGAGCGTCGCTCTTCCCCGAAGCGATAGATCACGTCGGCAAGCTCTTCCTGGCTCAGACGGTCGATCAGGTCGAGCGCCGTCTCCTCCAGGGAGGGATCCATGCGCATGTCGAGCGGACCTTCGGTCCGAAAGCTCATGCCGCGAGCCGCGTCCGACAGCTGCGCGCTCGACAAGCCGAGGTCCGCCACGATCCCATCCACCTTGCCGATGCCAGCGCTCGCGAGCAGCTCAGCCAGGTCACCGAAAGCGCCAGGGATCGCATGAAACCTCTCCCCGAACCGAGCCAGTCGCTGGGACGCCGCCACCACCGCCGAGGGGTCTCGATCAATACCCACCACCATCGCACCCGGCGAAGCCTCGAGCATCGCTTCCGCGTGCCCACCTCCCCCGAGCGTGGCGTCGACGTACACGCCCCCCGCTCGCACACCGAGTTGGGATACCGTCTCGGCACGCATCACGGTGGTGTGTGAATACCCCGGAAGATCGCGATCTACATGGCTGTCGTCGATGTCTGCCCACATGTCTACAGCCCCCATTCGGTCATCGCCTTCTTGAGGTGGTCCCAGTCCTCCGACGTCATCTTCGTGGCGTCGGCCCATCGCTCGCTTGCCCAGAGCTCGGCCTTGTTTCCTACGCCGGCCCACACGACCTCCCGGTTGAGTGCTGCGTGCTCCCGCAAGTGAGCCGGTACGAGCACGCGCCCCTGCTTGTCCAAGTCGCACTCGACCGCCGCGGACACGTAGAGGCGGCGAAGCCGAACGACGTTGGGATCGAACTGCGGCATCTCCGCAACCCGCGCTTCGAAAGCCTCCCACGCACGAAACGGGAAGACGTGAATGCAAGGGTCGAAAAGAGCGGGGGTGAGAACGAGACGCAGATCCCCATCGCTGCCCATGGGGTCGCGAAAGCGCGAAGGCAGACTGGTACGCCCTTTGGCGTCAATCGAATGCGTGAACTGCCCTCGAAACATAGTGGCCATGACTTATGGGCCAGATGGGAGCAATGATCCACTTCTTGGCACTTCTCCCCACCAAGTCCCGCCAAGCTACGGAACGCGTCGGGTTCTGTCAACACTTCCCCTTGTGTTTCAGGGCATCGGAGGTGGGACTATGTGGCAGACTTATCGCTGAACAACCGCGCCGTGGACAACTACCTTGCCACCCATGGCCCCCGATCCACTTCTCCCCGATCGCTGGCAGATCCAACCCGTCCCAAGTCCTCAGCCCTCGCGCTCGACACGAGGCGACCCGTCGATCACCCTCCAACGCGTTCAGTGGGTCGTTCGGGCTCCCGAGGAGACGAAAAATCAACGCGACGATGGAGAGAACGGTCGACGTGGCCGACGATCTGTGTCTGGCACGCTCGAGCCATCGCACGACATCGACACAGCGAGGAACGAGCTCGCTCGAGCGCCGACTCGTGCAGCCGACACCAGACCGGCCTGGCAGATCGAGTGGGAGTACGAGCACCGCACTTCGCGCTGAGCACGAGCATGGGACACCCGTCGATTCGATTGAAACGAAGCCCTAGACGCGGGGCTGCACGTTCGCGCGGATCCAGTCGACGATTTCCTGCAGCGACGTTCCGGGCGTGAACAGGCCCTTCACGCCCTTGCTTCGGAGCGTGACGATGTCCTCATCGGGGATGATGCCGCCGCCGAACACGGCGATGTCGTCGACCCCATGCGCGGCCAGGGCGTCCATGACCGCCGGGAACAGCGTGTTGTGCGCGCCCGACATGATCGAAAGCCCCACCGCGTCCACGTCTTCTTGCACGGCCGCCGACGCGATCATCTCCGGCGTCTGATGCAACCCCGTGTACACCACCTCGAACCCCGCATCGCGAAGCGCTCGCGCGACCACCTTCGCTCCCCGGTCATGTCCGTCGAGCCCGGGCTTCGCGATCAAGATGCGTAGCTTCTTGTCCGTCATGCTGCCGTACTCCCGCTCGTCACGGCGTGGCCGTGGACGACGTTGTCTCGATGGTCCAGTCGTGGACCGACATGCGCGCCCCCGAATCAACGATCCAACCAACATGTCCCGGAGGCAGCGCGGTCGCTAGCCTAGCACGCAACTCCCGGTCCGCGACCCCGGCTTTCACGTCGTCGCCGTGGATGGAGAGCGACACAGAGAACCCCGTCGCCGGCTGCACCCCGAGCTCGACCGGGCCCGCGATATCGTGCCCCTCACTCTTGCCGTCCCAGCGTATCAGCCTTGCGATGCAGCCATCACCGCACTGGATCACCACCGCCACACCGTGAAAGCCGGCCGGACCGGGGGACACTCGGACAACCAGCCCCCCCTTTCGCTCCACCCACAGCCGCCCGGTCACGCGATGGTCCGCCGAAGGCGCCTGCGTGTGCACGCCGTGAAGCCCTTCACGCTCGCCACCGATGGCGAGGAAGCGACGGTGGCCGAGAGCGCCGATCCGCGGCATGCCCCACAAGCGCACCAACCGAAGGTTCCCCACGTCCCATCGGTCCCCGGCCACCGACGGCACCTCGATGGCAGCCAAGTCCCCCACTTCGAAGTTCCTGCCGTTGCGCAAGACGGCCACGACCTTCCCTTGCTCGTCGAGCTTCGCTTCCACACGGTCCGCGTCAAGCTCGAGGGCCACCGCACGGCCGCGGCGCAACACCACCCGCGCCACCACGGGCTCGACTCCCCCTTGCATGACCCGCCCCAGCGTCACCTCCACAGGCCCGTCGCCCGCCCCCCCCGACGGGACGAGAAGCTCCAACCCCAACAGCACCTGCTCGAAAGCCTCGAAGCCCCCAGACAACGAACGCATCAGCGAAAGCTCCACCGTCCGGCGCGCGTCCAGCAACAGCAGCGTGGCCGCCGCCGCCACGAAGTCCCGGGACGAAACCGTACCGGCTTGCCCTGCGTTGCGGTCCAGCGAGCGGTCCACCACCCACGGCGCAACATGGTCTTGCCCCTGGCCCGCTGCCCGATTCATCGAGCGACTCACCCGCGCGTCCCATCCGGGGTCCCGGCCAAGACGTCGCGCCGCCACGGTGGACGTGCCCACCCAGGCCGCCTCGAACAACGCTTCCTCGGGGTCAGCCGTCTTCACGACCGCCGGCCACGCATCCCCCCGCCGGGGCGCCACAGGCCCCAAAGGAGTCCTGAGAAACAGCACCCCGGAGCTCAACCAGCCCGCACGAGACGCTTTGCTCACCACGACGACCTCGGTCCCGCTCAGCGCGCCGGGGACCCGTTCGAGCATCCCCACGACCTCTCGTCTTCGCACCTCAGGCCCCAGACCAGCGTCCTCGAAAAGCGTGCCCGAACGCACGAACAGACCGTTCGCCGCGGGGCCCAAGTCGAGCACCCGCGCCACCTCGGCGCGGTCCATGACGCCATCGGAGGCCTTTCGCAACACCAGGGCCACGAGCACACGCAGCCGGAGCATCGGGTCCTGCACGCGCGACGAAAACGCCAAAAACGAACGGTGACGCTCCGTGTGCTCGACATACGCGCGTGCCACAGAAAGCCGGGCGTCGGCACGCAGCCCCGCCACTCCCACCCCGTCGCGCATCGCCTCGACGAGCGTCTCGTAGACGAACGTGTGAAGCTGCAATAGCTCCCGCCCCGCACGCCCGTCCCCACGCATCGGGTCCCCCGGCTGCTGCACGAAGATGGCGTCCGCCCGCAACAGCAAGGCCTGAACGATCGACGGCAACAGGTTGGACCGAGAAGCCAGGGACGAAGGACCGAAGAGCAACGCCTCGAGGAAAGCCTCGGTGGCGTCGGTAAAGGGCTTCGGCCGAAGGGCCGCGGCAAGCGCATCCGTGGCCTGCTTCTCCGTGAGGTCAGGCCTGGCGACGAGCGCCCGAAGGCGCCCCACGTTCGCCAGACTCGCGCCATCCACGTAGCTCCGGACCTGCGCCTTCTCCGCGCCCGTCAGCTCCGCACGCGCAGCCGAAGGCGCGAGCAGCACCCCAAGGCTCGCGCCGACCACCGAGCACAACCGGGCGACAGACCACCTTGGCACGACCCCACCCTTTCGATGCCCCCAGCCCGAGGCAGCCGAACTCAGTGGCAAACGCGGTTGCGACCGCTCCGCTTCGCCTCGTACAAGCGCTCGTCCGCGCGCTTCAGCAACTCCGTCGCCGAACGATCCGCCTCGGCCAGCGTCGCGCAACCCAGGCTGATGGTCACGCTGATGCGATCCGATTGGAACACGAAGGTGTTCTCCTCGACCTTCGCGCGCAACGTCTCCGCCAGCGCTCGGGCCCCCTCCAACTCCGTCTCCGGCAACATCACCACGAACTCCTCCCCACCGTACCGCGCAAGCACCTCGTCCCGTCGGATCCGCCCCTGGACCAACTGCGCCAACTCCTTGAGCACCACGTCCCCCGCCAGGTGACCGTGCTCGTCGTTGATGAGCTTGAAGTGGTCGATGTCGAACATCAGGATGCTCAGGTCCCGCGCATGCCTCCGCGCGCGAATGATCTCCCGCTCCAACGCCTCGAACAGATACCGCTTGTTGTAGGCCTGCGTCAGACCATCGATGATCGTCAGCCGGTAGATCTCCTCGTGATACTGGCTCTCGACGTCCGTGCCCGAAAGGAACTTGAAGATCGTCGGCCCCACCTTGATCCGATCCCCATTCGCGAGACGGTTCTCGCTCGCAATGTGCTCATCGTTCACGTACGTGCCGTTCGTCGACCCATCGTCCACGACGGACCACGTGTCACCCCGACGCTCGAAGTGACAGTGGCGACGGGACACGGAGTCACCGTCCAGCACGATCTGGTTGTCGGCGCCGCGCCCCACGCGCGTGGGGTTCTGCTCGAGCACGAACCGCTTGCCGAGCAACGTCGCCTCCTTGGTGTAGATCACCACGAGACAGTCGTTGCGACGCCCCTCCCCCTGCTCCGGGGGACTGGGAACGACAACGGTTACCCTCGTCTTTTCGTCGAAGTCGTTCACGCTAGGTATTCGGGCCGTTTCTGCGAATCTTGCACGAAATTGCGACGTCCACCAGGGGACGGTGCAGATAGAACCTCAAGGAAGCTAAACGAGATGATTCTGCCGCGTCAAGCGAGGGCGACAGGGTTGGTTCGAAAGCGCCGGAGCAAGCCCAGGGAAAAGGTCACGCGTCCGCGTGAACGGCAGGCTCGTCCGCCGTTTCGACGTCGGCGGTGGGTTTCTTCTCCTTGCCGAGGCAGCTCTCCGCCAGGATTTCCGCGATGTCGAGCTGGCGGATCTGCTCTTCTTTCTCCTGGTCCTTGAGGCCGTCGGTGATCATCGTCATGCAGAAGGGACAGGCGGTGGCGATGGTTTCGGGCTTGGTGTCGATGAGCTGGAGGGTGCGGCGGACGTTCACGCGCTCCTTGTTTTGCTCCTCCATCCACATCTGGGCCCCGCCGGCGCCGCAGCACATCCCCATGTTGCGGGAGAAGCGCTCAGGCTCCACCAGGTCGAGGCCGGGAACGCTACGCAAGGCATCGCGGGGGGAATCATAGATGTCGTTGTAGCGGCCGAGATAGCAGGAGTCGTGGAAGACCACCTTGGCCTTGACGGCGTGCTTGGGCTTGAGCTTCCCCTCCCGCACGAGGCGAAGCAGGTAGTCCGCGTGGTGGATGACCTCGTAGTGGCCGCCAAAGTCCCCGTACTCGTTCGCGAGGGTGTTGAAGCAGTGGGGACAAGCCGTGATGATGGTCTTGATCCCCCCCTGCTCCTTGTACCCGTTGAGCACGGCGATGTTCTGCTCAGCCAGGGTCGCGAAGAGGAACTCGTTGCCCGCCCGGCGCGCCGAATCCCCCGTGCAGGACTCCTCCTCGCCGAGAATCGCGAACTTGATCCCGGCCGCCTTGAGCAACCGCACCAGGGCGCGGGCCACCTTCTTCGAACGGTCGTCGTAGCTGGCCGCGCAACCCACCCAGTACAGCACCTCCGTGTCCGGCTTCTCTGCCATCGTGGGCACGTCGAGCCCCTCGGCCCAGGCAGCACGGTCCATGCGCGATAGGTTCCACGGGTTGCCGTTCGTCTCCATCGCCTCGAACGGCTTCGCCAGCTCAGGAGGAAACTCGCCCGCCACGAGCACCTGGTTGCGGCGCAAGTCGACGATCTTGTCGACGTAGCTGATCATCACGGGACAGAACTCCTCGCAAGCCCTGCACGTGGTGCAGCCCCAGAACACGTCGGGCTGAACCACGTCGGGCACGAGGTTGATCGGCTCGTACTTGATGGGGGGGTTGGGGATGGGGTTTTCCGGCATCGGCTTTTCGTGATGCCCATGGTCGTCGTGATCGTCGTGCTCCCCCGAGGCATGCTCGTGGTCGTGCTCGTCGTGGTGGTCGTGGCCGGCATGGTCCCCATGACCGTCGTGCCCCTTGTCGGGACGGACCCCATCGATGAACATGGCGTCGTTCTTGTAGAAATGATTGCGAAGGTCGATGGTGAGCTGCTTGGGGCTGAGGACCTTTCCGGTGACGAACGCGGGGCAGTTGTCGCTGCAGCGTCCGCACTCGGTGCAGGTGTAGAAGTCGAGCACGGCCTTCCAGGTGAAGTGCTCGGCACGCGCCACGCCCACCTTCACCTCGTTGGGGTCCTCGAGCTCGGCCGCGTTGCCCACCAGCTCCATCAAACCCTCCGCATCCTTCGCCATGGGCTTGATGCGGCCGCGAGGCTCCAGGTCCGCCGCGAACACGTTGGGCATGACCGTGATGATGTGGAAGTGCTTCGCGTACGGAAGGATGTTCGCGAAGATCAGGACCAGCGTGGAGTGAACCCAGAACCCGACGTGCGCGAGAACCACCAGCGTCCCCGCCGACATGCCCTGCAGCGCCAACCCCGCCACCGAACCGGCAGGCGCAAACCAGTGAAATCCAAGAGCAGGAGCGTCAGCCACCTGGATCGGCGCCACCACCGTCGCCGCCGCCGCACACGTCGCAGCCATCGCGTCACTCGCAGCCCCGCACCCCAGCGAAGGCATCTGCTGCCGCAAGGCCAGCATGGCGCCGTCGTACAGGATGTCCGTGAGCATCATCGTGATGATGATGCCGAGGATGGCGAGCCCCTCCCAGTGCAGGGACATGCGCTTGTCCTTCACCACCACGCGCAAGTAGACGAAGACCGCCGCACCCACGAGCACGATGACCGCCGCCACGTCCTTGAGCATGTCGTACAGGTGGCCGAGCGGCAGGCCCAAAACCGGTTCGGGCCCGAGAATCCAGAAGTTGAACGACGGGTCGTAGGCCCTGCCCCACAAGATCATCGAACGGAGCAACAGGATCATGAACCCGAAGAAGATGAGGATGTGCGCCACGCCCGCGAGCGGGTAGTACGGCATCTTGTACTGCCCGAAGGCGTACTTGAGGGTGATCCAGACGCGCTCGGGGATTCGGTCGGCACGATTCTCCGGGGCTTTCGCGACCTGTAGCAACTGCCAGCGCCGATTCAGGCTGTAGGCAAGTGCGGACAGGGTCGCGACCAGAATCACGGTCATCGCAATCGGACTCATCGCAACCTCTCCCGCCGCGGCTCGCACGGGGACTTGGATTCGGCGCGCCAGCGGACCGAAAAACCTTTAGGGAAAGGGACGCGGTGCGTCAAACGAATCCTGCGAACCCGAGACCCCATCGGGACATAGTCACGAATGACCTTCGCTACAGCTCGAACGTCATCAGCCGCTCCGCCCCCACCCCCTCGAGCTCCAACACCGTCGCATAGCTCCGCTGCCCTACCCGCGCCCCCACCCGCACCCGCAACGGCGGTCGCGCCTCCCCGAGCCGGTTGCATCGCACCAATACCCGAAACGTGCCCCGGGGGACCTCTCGATGCACCAGAACCACGTTCTCCGTGTTCTGCCCCTGACACTCGTCAGCCTCCCCGGGACAATCGCGGTCCTTCACCAACCCCGTCTCCGTCGTCTCCCTCGCCCGCGCCACGTCCCCCGATGGGTCCGTCACCACGAGGTCGACGTCCGCGGTCGGGTCGGCCCACGCGATCGAGAACTGGATGATACCCGTCCGAACGCCACAGCCCTCGTCGATCGCCCCGTTGCAGTTGTTGTCGATGGCATCGAAACAAGTCTCCAACCCGGTCGGCGTGCAGGCCACGTCGAGGACGACATCGGGGGGACCCGCGAACTTCCGCAGCTCGAGCGAGGGCTCAGCGGGGCGGCTGGTCGGTGCGTTGCACGCGACGACCAGAGCGGCAACCCAGCACCACCGGGCCGAAAGGCCGTCGAACATCGCAGAGGAAGGGGAATGGGGAGGCACGACCGCGATGGTAGCGCGATCGTGCGGGTCGGGTCACTGATTGGACGGAAGGATCTTCGAACCGCCGGTCTTCACGTCAGGCGCTTCGACGTCGACGACGACCTTGGGATTCAAGAGCAGGAAGAGGGCCTCGCCGGCGTCCTTGCCGATGTCGCCGCCCTTCTGCTTGAGGTCCATGAGCACGCCTTGCTCGCGCATGAAGCGCAGGGTCATCAAGGCGCCGGCGCGCACGGCGGGGTCACCGGTCAGGACCGCATTCCGCAGCTTGAAGCGCAGAACGACTCGGGTCATGGAGTGGGGGCCGTTGTCGAACTGCAGGTTGTCGAACTGTCGACCGAGCAAGAACATGGCCCACTCCTGGGGCGCTTTGCGAACGCGGACGCGACGGATGGCTTCGGCGTTGCGCACGAACCGGTAGAGGCGTCCTTCTTCGAAGTCCTTGTCGGACCAGTAGCCGAAGACGCGGAAGTAGTCCGCACGGAGCTCGTCGAGGGCTTCCTCGGGGAAGTCGGCGTAGGCGGCCACAGCGCGGGCCGCCACGTCCTCGGTTCCGCCGACGATCAAGGCGAGAGCGGCGTTGTTGCGCACCTCGGGGTTGGCCATCAGCTCGAACAGGGGCTGCTCGTCCTCGGGTCGGAGCCCGGCAAACCCCATGGCCTGCGCGATGTTGAGGCGCAGCATCGGCGCCATCTCGGCCTTGAGCAGCTTGATCAACTCACCGTTCGCCTCGGGCAGGGAACGACGAGCCAAGGTCTCGGAGTAGCAGCCTGCGATGAACTGGTCCTTCTCGTCGCCGCTCGTGGCAAACTTGGTGATCTTCTCGGGGATCTCCTTGAGCTTGTCGGTGGGGGTGACCCAGCCGAGGGCGAAGCAGGACTGCATGCGGGACTGCTCGTTTTCCTTCTGGTCTTCGATGTACTCGGTCAGGGGCTTGTAGGCGCGCGTGTCGCCCCATTCGGCGAAGCCGTCGGCCACGCCGACGCCGATGGCGCGCAGGGACATGCCGACGATGGCGAGCCCGCCGCCCATCAGGGACTGCATGGTCGCATCGATGTCGTGGGCGTCCGCGCGGCGTCGCTTGAGATGGGTCTCGTACTTGCCCCAGGAGGCATCGTCCTTCATCACGCCGAGGTAGCGGAGGGCGCTCTGGGCAACGACCCACTCCTGCGGCATGGGAGGCTGCTGGCCTTCGCGGGGGAGGGCCACCGTGGGGAAGGACCAGTCGCGCAGCTTGGTGCGGGCCTTCTCCGACTTGACGTGGGCGAGGAACCGCAGTGCATTGGCGTGAGGCTGGGGCATGTCGGAGATCCAGAACAGCACCGCCTCCTCCGCTTGCTCACGGAACGTGTCGACCTTGTCCGGGTGCAGCTTCGCCAGGTCGGCGAGCATGCGCGCCCCCACGATCCGCTCCTCGTCGCCACGCGCCAGGGCCTTCTCCTCGATGAGCTCGGAGTCCCCGTAGAGCTTGACTGTGTTGAGCTTCATGCGCTCGGCCAGGTACGGAACCGCGCGCGGGTCACCGACCTCCGCGAGCCGCATGGCCGCCTCGGTCTTCCAATGCCTCTGTGGGCCCGCTTCGATGTACGCCACCAACGCGTCCGAAGCCCGCGGGTCCGCCAGCTCCTTGAGCAAGTTGAAGATGACCCGCGTCTGATGCCACATCGTCTCGGGCTTGGACTTGTCCACCGCCTCGAGCGACATCACGAGCCCCACGCCGCCAATGCCGTCCCGCAGCGCCGCCAGGAACTTCTTGCGGCTCTCCTTGTCGGCCTTGCCCAGCGCGTCGAGCAACGGCTTGCGAGCCTTCTCGTCCCCAATCCGACCGAGCCCCGGCGCCGCTTCCCGCGCCACATCCACGTCCGGATCCTGCACCAGCGTGATGAGTGCGTCCGTGAACTTCGGGTCCGCGTTCGAGGAAAGGATCGTCGCCACCAACTGGCGCACGCTCGGACTCTCGTCCTTCACGTAGGAGGCCCACTTGTCCGGCGGGGCCATCTTCGCGAGCTTCTCCGGGTTGAAAGCCGCGCCGCCCCCGACACGCTGCACCTTGGACAAGTGCCCCGCCCGATAGACCTTCAGCACCCGGTCCAGCGCCGTCTGATCGTTGAGCTCCACGAGCGCCCACGACAGCTGAGGCTCGTCGGACGCATCGGACTCCAACAAGGCCTTGTTCACCGCGGGCTTCGCCGCATCCGCCGCGGGCGTTCCGAAATGCCCCACCACCTGGGCGGCCACACCACGAATGCGATGGTCGGGCAGCTGCAACGCTTGGATCGCTATCGGAATGCCTTCCTTGTCGTCGAGCCACGCCAGCTGCAGCAACGCTTGTTGCTGCATCTCGAACTCATGAGTGCTCGACGCCCACTTGCGCCACTCCTGGATCTGATCATTGCGCTCGAGCTTGAAGATGCGCTTCTGCTCGTTGACCACCTGCTCGATGGTCAGCTTCTCTCCCTCGCGCTTGATGCCGATGTACACGAGTCCGACGGCCAGCACTGCGATGCCGAGAGCCAGCAGAATGAACTTGATACCCAGGGATCCCTTCTTGAAGTTCGCATCCGCATCCGCCATGGTCCCTCCAACGAGCTAGGCCGCTGCTTCGACGCAGCACGCGGGACATACCAGAGCCGTTCAGCCCCCCTGAAGTCAAGGAGCAATCACGAGCTGGTGCGCCACGTGTCGGTCAGGTTCGGGTTGTGGTTCAAAGTTTCCGCTGCACCGTCAGGATGCAGCCTCGCCACCTCCGATTAGTACAGGCCCCGCCAAATTGGTATCGACACGGGACGGGTGGCCTTCGAAGTACCGTCAATCAGCCAAGGGGCAGCGCAGAACTGCCCCCGGGTCGCGCCCCACGAGCATCGGTGCTAGTTCTGGCTGCCCCGCCGCCCGGCGGGCCGAACCTTTCACGCTTTGCCGCCGCCCCCATGGGACCCACCGCCCGCGTCTTCACCGCGACCGCCGTGACCACCGCCGTGGTCACCCTCGCATCCTATGCCCTACCCGAAGAGCACGCGGCCACCGGTGTCGGCTTCGCGTTCCTCGCCGCCGTCTACTTCCTCGTGCTGCGCCGGGACGCCGCCTTCGTGCGCTCCCACGGCCTATCCCTCGGCGGACTGCTCGAGCCCAGCGCCATCCGCCCGAACAGGTTGATCCTCGACGCCCTCGGCGCTTCAGCCTGGGCCTTCGGACTCGCCCTGCTCATCTTTCCCCCGTTCTGGATCGGCTTCGTCTTCTGGTGGCAGCCCGATCAGACCTTCGCGTTCGTGCCCCCCGAGTCCTACCTCGACGAGGTCTTGGGCCAGCTCATGGTCATCGCGCTGCCCGAGGAGGCGTTCTACCGAGGCTACCTGCAGACCTCCCTCGACCGCGCGTGGGCCACCAAACCCGGAGGCCCCCGAAGACACATCACCTTGCTCGGTGCGCAGCTCGGCTGGTCCACTCCCGTCACGAGCGCAGTGTTCGCCCTCGGCCACTTCCTCACCGAACCCCACCCCCAACGGCTCGCCGTGTTCTTCCCTTCGCTGCTGTTCTGCTGGCTGCGCAGCCGAACCGGAGGCATCGGCGCCGCGATCTTGCTGCACGCCCTGGCCAACCTGTTCTCTTCCACCCTAGGAAGAAGCTACGGACTGTTCCCTTGAACGCGCCCTGCTCACCCCCCCGACACGCCGCCCTGTTCGACATGGATCGAACCCTGCTGCGCGTCGAGACCGCCACCTCCTACGTCCGCTACCAGCGCGAGATCGGGGAAGCCAACGCCGTCGACCTCGCCCGCGTCTTCTGGTGGGTCCTGCTCTACACCCTCAACATCATCGATGCCCCCCGCGTCGCCAAACGCGCCCTCGCCAGAACGCGCGGCGTCCCCGAGGTCGTCCTCGCCGCACGCTGCGACGACTGGATGCGCCGCGACGTCCTTCGATACCTGTGCGACGCCGGTCGAGCCGCGGTGCGCATGCACCAGCAACAGGGCGACCTGGTCGCGATCGCGACGGGAGCGACGCTTCCTTCCGCGCTGCCTCTCGCACGCGAGTTGGGCATCGAACACGTCGTCGCCACAGAGCTCGAGGTCATCCAAGGGGTGCTGACCGGCGAGGTCCTCGAACCGCTCGCGTACGGGGAAGGGAAGCTGACCAAGGCCCGCGCGCTGCTCGACCGGCACGGCATCGACCTGCGCGACACGACGTTCTACTCCGATAGCGCGACCGACTTGCCCTTGCTGGAAGCGGTGGGAGAGCCGGTGGCGGTCAACCCGGATCCCAAGCTGTCTCGCCTGGCACGACGACGCGGGTGGCGGGTCGAACGCTGGTAGGGAGCGACGGTCAGTATTTGCCGTCCCGGAGCCGATCGGGGGGCACCTCGCCCTCGTAGGGATAACCGTAGTTCGACCAGAACCCGATGACGGGGTGATCGGTGATCTCGATGCGGGTCACATACTTCGGGTTCTTGTAGCCGAGCAAGCGAGGGAAGATGGCGCGGGCCGGAAACCCGTTCGCCAGGGGCAACGAGGAGCCAGCAATGCCGTAGGCAAGGATCGACTTCGGCTCTCGCGCCACGGCCAAGGGAACCGACTCGTCGTACTTTCCCCCCAGCGACCGGAACACCATGTGCGTGGCCGAGGCCGTCGGGGTCACGCGCTTCAGGATCTCCGCGAGTCGCACCCCGTTCCACGGCACGTCGAGGATGGACCACCCCTCGACACAGTGGAAGTCGGTCACCTGGTCCTGACGAGGAAGGCAGAGCAGTTGCGCGAACGTGAACGTCATCGGCTGCACCACCAGCCCGTCGACCGTCAACACCCAGCTGTCGAGAATGGAAGCGAGGTCCTGCGGGTCGACGGTGCGCTCGCCCCACCCGTCGAACACACCGTGATCACCCTGCCCGGGCTGGAACGGAAAGGACGTCTCGCAAGGACCTGGTGGGCCATCGGGGGCAACCTCCGCGACGGCGTCCTGCGCGGCCTCGGCAATGGCATCGTGTCCCGCGTCCGGTACGGGCACGCCAGCCTCTTGCGGGCCTGCATCGCCTCCGACCGCGGGCGGTCCGTCGGTGGCTTCGTCGCCGCCACAACCGAGCAGGTACTGGCTCAAGGAGATGACGCCCACTCGCCCGACCCATTCCATCCACGTGCGACGTTCGATCGTGACGGGAGAGATGGCTCGCGTCTTCTTGGCGTTCATGTTCGTGGGGAGGAAGTGGTGTCCGAAGGACGCCTCGTCAAGCGCTCGGGGCCTCGCGTCTGCCGGGACCGAGGATCAGCTCGTCTGCGCCGCCAACCTGCGGAACCCGAGGGCCAGTGAACCCATCGCCTCCTGCAGCCGGGACGACTTGTCGGGCCATCGAT
Source organism: uncultured Polyangiaceae bacterium (assembly GCA_964488865.1). Classification (GTDB taxonomy): domain Bacteria; phylum Myxococcota_A; class Polyangia; order Polyangiales; family Polyangiaceae; genus MWCO01. The sequence goes on from CAZAWR010000020.1 coordinate 34,441, forward strand.
ACCTCGTGAGAGTCGCCCGTGGCTGGTCCAGGTCACGCACGAAGCGCCGTCGCAGCGCGTGCGCCTCCGCGATCCCCATGGCGGCGAGCTGCAAGGCACGCGTCTTCTCGTCGACAGGGCCCACGCTGGCGAGGAACCGCGCCTCGAGGGTGTCGACGCGAGCGCGCTCGCGGGCGTTGTGCGCGAAGCGACGCATGGTGGGGATCAGGAGCCGCAACTCCTGGGCACGATTGAGCAGCTGGAGGCTTCGGGTTCGCATCCATGGGTCGTCGCGACCGAGGCGTTCGAGGGTTTCGTACCCACGCAGATAGGTTTCGGTCATGCGATAGGCGGAGGAGGACGAGCGGTCGAACTCCTGCTGGAAGGCGTCCTGCAGCAGGTGGGTGGCCTGCTCGGGGGTGAAGTTGGGGTGACGGAAGTTGAGCTTGTGCTGGCCGTGCCACTCCTCGAAGGGCAAGTCGAAGTCGATGCTCCCCTGCTTCTTGTACTGCTGGTAGAGCTGGGTCCCGGGCAGGGGCGTGAACATCATGAACTGGGTGAACACGCCTTGCAGGTCGATGAGGAAGTCGATGTCGTCCTGGATGTTGTCCTGGGTGTGGTGCTCGAGAAAGAGGATGCCGGAGACGAGAACGGCGATGCCGTGGTCGCGAAGGCGCCGCACGATGGCTGGCAAGTCACGGCCCTTGTTCTTCTCGTAGGTCTCGCGTCGGGACTCCGCGCCGATCCAGAGGAAGAAGACGCCGAGGCGCGCGAGGTTCTCGACACCGAATGCCTCGACGGTTTCGGCGGACGAGAACACGGCGAAGTGGAAGGGCCGGTCGTTCTGCTCCATGCAGGCAAGCAGGTCACGAGCACGTTCGGTGTCCTTGAGGAAGTTCTCGTCCATGACGAAGAACTCGCGGGTCCCGAGCTCGTCGGACATGCGGCAGAGCTGGTCGAAGAGCATGCGTCCCTGGGAGAAGAAGGGGGTGTAGGTTCGGCCGAAGAAGTGGCTCGTGGCGCAGAAGCGGCAACCGTTGACGCAGCCGACCCCCGGCACGAGCAGTCCGCACTTGCCCGGGGTGGGAATCCCGAACAGGCGCTTGTGCTCCGCGGACACCAGCGTGGGGTGGCGGATGGGCGCGCAAGGCTTGTCGCCCACGTACTCCCGGAGCCACCGGATACCCTCGCCGCGCACGACGTGATCGCAATCGATGAGGGTCTCGATCCCCTCGATGGCGGCGCCGTGACCTCCCAGGATAATCTCGGCGTGGGGCTGATGCTTGCGGACGAGGCGAGCCATCTCCTTGGCCTTGAGGAAGTTGGGGACGATGAAGCTGATCCCTACCGCGTCGTACCGCTCGCGCTTCAGCTCCTGCTCGAAGCGCTCACGGGACGGGAAGTCGAGGACGGTCACGGGCGCGCTGACGTTTTCCGCGAGGAAGTACAGCCCGTACGAGCGGTGGTGGAACCGAAACGACGCGATGCCCTGGGCCTTGGTCACCTGATTGTGGAACAGCTCCATCAGGTTTTCTTTGCGCCCGAATGCGTCGTCCACTCCGAAGGGACCGAACACGCCACTGAGGAGGATCTTCTTGGTCATTTCCTAAGCAGCATGCCGCCGGCTCGCCGGGATGGTCGTAAAACAAGGGTAAATGGAGCCATTCAAGGATGTCCTCACCGCAAGCGCGGTTGTGCTAGTACTCCGGCCCCGACGTTTCTCGCCACGCGTCTTCCGCCCGTCTTCCATGTCTTTCGACCAACCCGTTGCCCAGCGACTCATCTGCGCCCGTGTGGACGGACCCCCTTTCCATCGGGGTGTTCGTCGCGAACGGGTAAGAGTAGGGATTCATGGGGGGGAGCAGCGATGAGTCGATGGTGGAAGATCCCCGCCGGCCCCGTCTTCTGGACGGTCATCGTCCAGGTCGCGTGGACGGCCACGCTCGTGGCCTGGATCCTGTTCTACGTCGAGCGGCGCGAGGAGCTGGAGGGCTGGGGAACGCTGGTGGCAGGCATCCTGCTCTTGTGCCTCCTGCTCACGGGCGTGACCGTCATCGTCATCCACTTCGGACGGCAGGTCGCCCACAACCGAGCTGTCAAAGACTTCGTCTCCACCGTCAGCCACGACCTCCGCTCTCCCCTCGCCACCGTCAAGCTGCACCTGCAAACCATCCAGCTGCGCAAGCTCGACCCGGAGCAGCAAGCCCAGTGCCTGGCCACCGCCCTCGACGAGCTTGGGCGCCTCGAGTCCGGCATCGAGGACATCCTCACGGCTTCACGTGTCGAGCGCGGCAACCTCCGCCTCGACAAGGAACCCATCGACCTCACCACGTTCCTCGAGTCCTATCACGCGGACAAGACAGGCAAGCTCCAACTCAGGGGTGCCGTACTGCGCTGGGAACGGCCGGAGAGCCAGAACTTCGTCGTCCGCGCGGATGCGGTTCTGCTGCGCCAGCTGCTCGACAACCTCATCGACAACGCGGTCGTGCACGGCCCCCGGGGCGTGAGGATCGACCTGGGCCTTTCGGAGCGGGGCGGCGCCGCCGTCATCCACGTCGGCGACAACGGGCCAGGCATTCTCAGGCCCCAGCGCAAGAAGATCTTCCGCATGTTTTACCGCGTGCCGGGCCACCGAAAACACCGAAGGGGTACCGGTCTCGGGCTGTTCATCGTCGCCAGCATCGCCAAGGCCCACCGTGGCCGAGCCTGGGTGGACAGCGACGGCGCCGGGAAGGGCTGCACGTTTCACGTAGCGATCCCGTTCGTCAGAAGGGACTCCGATCTTGAAGCAACGAATTCTGCTGGTCGAGGATGAAGTCAACCTCGCGAAGGGGCTCGAGCTGAACTTCACGCTGGAAGGGTTCGAGGTGGAGTGGGTCGCGACCGGAGTGGATGCGCGGGCCAGCTGGACGCGACGGCTGCCTGACATCGTGGTGCTCGACCTCGGCCTACCGGACACGGACGGGCTGGACCTGTTGCAGGAGCTCAAGCGCACCGACCTGCGTCTGCCGGTCTTGGTTCTCACCGCTCGCGCTGCGGACGACGACCGCATCACCGGGCTGAGCCTGGGCGCGGACGACTACGTCACGAAGCCCTTCAATCTCACGGAGCTGGTGCTCCGCGTGCGCGGGCTGGCGCACCGGAGCCAGTGGTATCGGTCGTCACTTCCGGACACGATCCGAATCGGCGCGAGCACGTTGCGCCCCGCGGATTCGACGTTGCGTCGAGAGGGAGAGACCTACTTGCTCACGGAGCTCGAGCTTGGGCTGCTGCTGCATCTGTGGCGCAAGCGAGGCAGCTTCGTGGCGCGGGAAGAGCTGTTGGTGGAGGTCTGGGGATACTCTCCGGACACGGCCACGCGAACCGTGGACATCTTCGTGTCACGGCTTCGTCGCATGCTCGGGGACACGGCGAAGCCCAGCCTGCTGCTCACCCGGCGCGGTCAGGGGTACATGCTGGTCGAGAGCTGTGAGTTGTGAGCCGTGCACTGTGAGCGGGCTTGACGCGGGGCTGTCACGCCACCCTCAACCGGACGCCCATGCAAGTGGCGCGCTAGGGACTACGAAGTAACGCCAGGGTTATGCCCGTGCTCCAACTTGCTCGGCGCGTGCCCGACTCCACTTCGGCGCTTGCTCTGGTCTATCGGGCACCTCATACTTGTAGAGCTTGAGAGGGCGTTCCCCGGGGGGGGCATCGCACGAGGCGCGTTCAGACGTTGGCTTGTCGTAAGGGTAGGCGGTGGGCGATTTCGCTGCGCAGGGGGGGAATCATGTCACACGAACCGAGAGAGCGCCGACGCGCCGTTCGCGTGCGACCGATGCATGCCAAGGCGGTGTGCTCCACGCACCACGCCGGGGGTGTGTACAACATTCGGGATGTTTCTCGCGACGCCGTGCTGCTCGAGGGCAGGCCCCGCGTCCCGGCCGGAACCCGGGTCTCCCTGCACATGCTCTTGCCAGGCGTGGACCCCATGACCCTCACGGGACGCGTCCTGCGCGCCTCCACCGGGTCCTTCTCCAGCCACAAAATGGTCGTGAGATTCTCCTCCGTCTCCGCCGATGACGAGGACCGGTTCGCCGACCTCGTCGAGAGAGAATGGTCGAAGGTGTGCTCACCGCGATCCATCGTCGCGTCCTCGTCGCTTTCCGTCCGCCTGGAGCTCATGCACCGCATCAGCCAACTGGGCGGGAACGTGACCCGCGCGAGCAGTCCCATCGAGCTGATCCATCGGCTCGAGGAAGCAAGGGGGCGATGCCTCGTCGTCTTCTTGGGGCCTACCTTGGGAGGCTGTACGGGGGCGGAGATTGCCACCTTCCTGGCAACGGCGTACCCCACCGTTCGTCGTGTGCTGGTGACATTGATGGACCGTTCCGACGGGTCGAGGCCGCCCGATCCGTTTCACGCAACCCTGGAGCCTCCCTGGGGGGAGGAAGCGATCCAGGAAGAACTCCGCTACGCCAGGCAGTCTGCTGTGCGAAGCCCGATGGTGACAGGCGAGGCCTGAAGCGAGCGGCAAGCGACACAAGTCCGGTTTGCCCCCGGTTCAGTCCGGGGCGCAGCCGACGAGGGAAACGATGGCGCTCAGAGGGAAAAAGCGCATGGCACAACGGTCGATGACTCGGTCCATCCTACCGCCGCCGCCCAGCCAGCGCACAACGCTGCAGCTTCCCACCCTGCAAACGAACACGGATGCGCTACGCGAACTGCTCCATGCGGGTGAGTCCCCCACCACCTCCGAGTGGCCCGAAGCCCCCAAGCGGTACGCGTACGACCTGGACGAACCCACCATCCCCCACGAAGACTGGCGACCCACACCCCCCGCATTCGTCGTGCCCGAGGTCCCAGGCAAGGGCAACGCAACCCTCACGTTGATCAGAGGGTTCGATGCGGGTCGCGTCTTTCGGCTGGTGCGACAGCGCACTCTCATCGGGCGCGGCGTGACGGCCGACATCCAGATCGATGAGGAGGCGGTCAGCAGGTGCCACTGCAGCGTGACCCGGCGCGACGGAGACCACTACCTCATCGAAGACCTCGGTTCGACGAACGGGACCTACGTGCGCGGACGCTCGACCAAGCGGTGCTACCTGTCCCCGGGAGATCGGGTCCAGCTCGGTCCCAATGTCGCCTTTCGCTTTGCTCTTCTCGCGGAGGACGAGGGGACCTTGCAGGAGAATCTGTTCGAGTCTGCCGTGCGGGACGGTCTGACGGGCGTGTTCAACCGTGTATCCCTCACGAAGCTCATCGACGAAGCGCTGCGCGAGGCCAGGGGCGAGGGCATCTCGCTATCGGTCCTCATGGTGGATCTCGATCACTTCAAGCAGGTCAACGACGACCTGGGTCACGCGGTAGGGGATGACGTCCTTCGGGCTGTGGCCGACGTGATGAAGCACGTGGTGCGGACGCAGGATTCGGTGGCAAGGTACGGGGGAGAGGAGTTCGTGATCCTGGCGCGAGCGACGCACCGTGCGGAGGCGTGCCGGCTCGCGGAGCGACTGCGGCAAGCCATCGCGACCGTCCGGGTGCCGTCGGGGCGAGGGACCGCCATGACCACCGCGAGCATCGGGGTCGCCTCCCTTGCCGAGTGCCGGAATCACTGCGGTGCCGAGCTCCTCCGCCTCGCGGACGAACGCATGTACGAAGCCAAGAAGATCGGTCGTAACTGCGTGTACCCGTAGTCCGACATATCGCGTACGAGCCGCCTGGGCCTTGCAGAGGTCCTGTTTCCTTCCGCACATGCGCGGTATCGTGTTCCCGTGACCTCGCCCGTCGACCCCTTCGGCCTGATCGGCTCCACCCTCGCCGAAAAGTACCGCATCGACCGCTTCCTTGGCGAAGGCGGCTTCGGCGTCGTCTACGCCGGTCACCACCTGCTGCTCGGCCAACCCGTCGCCATCAAGTGCATGAAGCCCTCCTCCGGTGACATCGCTGCGCAACAACGCGTCACCGACCTGTTCCTGCGCGAAGCCCGCGTCCTGTTCTCTCTCACACACCCCAACATCGTACGCATGTACGACGTGGGCACCTTGGCCATGCGTGCGCCCCTTGTCAGCGGGGCATGGGCCCCCAGCGTGCCCTACGTCGTGCTCGAGATGATCGACGGGCGGTCTTTGCAGGACGAAATCTCTACACGCATCGCACGGGGAGGGCCGTATTTCTACGCTACCGAGCTCGCTTCCCTGTTCCGCCAGGTTCTCGATGGCGTCTCTTTCGCCCACGACCATGGCGTTGTGCATCGCGACCTCAAGCCCTCGAACGTCATGCTCGTAGGGTCTGGCCCCGGATGGTCGGTCAAGGTCGTCGACTTCGGCATCGCACGCGTGGCCGCGTCTGCGGAAACCACCACCGGAGCGCCTTTCACGCCGATGTATGCGGCGCCCGAACAGTGGGACGCGACCCTCGGGAGCGTGGGCCCCGGCACGGACCTGTTCGCGATCGGGCTCATGATCGTCGAGGCGTGCACCCTCACCAAAGCGTTGCCATCCGACTCACTGGCCCAGGTCGTCGGAGCCGTCATGGATCCCTCGAAGCGAGGACGCGTGGCACCTCTCCGCCCCGACCTCTCGCCCCGCATCGACGACGTGGTGGCGTGGGCCACGCGCGTACGCCCCTCCGATCGCGTCCCGAGCGCGCGATCCCTTCAGCAAGCCCTCGCCTCGGTCCTCGGCGGGGCGGGAGGGGCCGGCACGCAACCCATCGCCGTCGTGCCAAGCTCCTCGGTTCCTGCGCCGGCCTCGGCTCACGCAGCCTTGACGCCGGCCACGATCGGCATGTCGGCGGGGTGGTCGCAAACCCCCGCCTCCCAGGTCGCAACCTTCCAACCCCCGCCGACGCCGCCAAGGCAGGGTTCTTCCGTCGGCAAGATCATCCTCGGCGTGACGGGCATCCTCTCGCTCACCGTGCTCCTGGGCATCACCGTCGTGATGATCTTCACGTACAAGGCCTGCGTGGACCAGCCCTGGATGCAGCCGCCCGACCCGGCCGCGGCTGCTCCTGTCGAGACCCTTCCGCCCCGTCCCGTTCCACCCACCCGGGGCTGGCTCTATCTGCGCTCTGTCCAACCAGGCCACTTCTGGACAGAACACCAGCTGCGAAGCGCCATCGAGCCGGAGGTTGCCGGCTTCGAGTCCTGCTACGAAAAGCACGTGGCAGAGAAGGACCGTTTCGAAGGAAACGTGTACCTGACCATCCACGCGACGACGGGCGGCGCGATCTCGCAGACCAGTTGCAGCGTGATCGCGGGCGGCGAGAACCGCCGGGAAGACGAGTTGTGCAGCTGCATCTCGGGCAGAGCTTCCTCCATGCGCGTACCGAAACCAACGGGGAAGCTGGGTCCGCTGCGCACCGGCCCGTTCATGGTCGACCTGGAGGCGCGGAAGGTAAGGAAGCGGTGAGCGAGGGAACTACAACGCTCGTCGTGGAGGCAGGGCCAGGTTGGCGAGCAGCAAGCCCGTCACGATCGATACGCCGACCATGATCATCCGGAATGCCGTCTCCACGCCGGACAGCACGTTGTGCTCGAGCAGCGACACGAGGCTGCGAAACCCGATACTTCCGGGCACGAGCAACATCAGCGACGGGACGAGGACGATCGCGGAGGGGCGTCGGCGAAGGCGCGCATAGAGGTTGGCGGAGGTGCCCAGCAGGAAGGCGGCGATCCCCACGGCGAGATCCGGACCCATGGCGGCTGAACCGAACCGGGCCGTCGCATAGATCATCGCACCGACGACGAAGGTCCAGGGGGTCTCGCGGGCGGGGACGCGAAGGAGCACGGAAAAGGCCACGAGCCCCACGGCGAGGGCCACGCCCTCGGTCCAGGTGGGCAGCGCGATGGTGGTGCCGGCACCTCCGGGGACGAGCTGGGCAAGCTCCGTTCCGAGCGCAACCCCCACGCCCATGACGAGGAAGATCATCACGGCTCCCATCAATCGGCCCGTTCCGGACATCAGGTTCCGGGTGGCCAGCTCGTTGAGCGCGGTCGTGACGGTCAGGCCGGGAACGAGCACGATCAACCCGCCGAGCACCGCGATGGAGGTCGACAGGGACCCGAGCCACCACGCACCGAGAGCCGCGAAGAGTGACGCCACCACGGCCGCCAACGGCTCGAACACCCGCGAAGTCGACGGGCGCTGACCCATGATGTTCGCCATGGTCCCCACCACCAGCCCCGTCACGCACGACACGACGATCTCTCTCCAGCCGCCCCCGAAGAACCTCGACGCGGCGCCCGACGCCAGGCTGAAGCACACCAAGCTCAGCACCGTCCCGTAGCGAGGTGGAGCACGCACGACGGCGTCGATCTGCTCCACCCCTTGGCGGGGGTCGAGCTGTCCCGAGGCCACCTGCTCCGCAAGGGCGTCCAGCTTCACTTGCTTCTGCAGGTCGACGTCACCCGGCTCGACGCGCAGGAGCATCGTCTTCTGGTTCTCCCAGGAGCCGAAGGAAGCAAGCAGGGCGGTGGGCATGGAGAAGAACTGCCCCGGTAGGTGGAGGCGGTCGGACATGAGCTGGAGCACCTCCTCGAGCCGGTGAGCCGGAGCGCCATAGCGGTGCAACGCCCACGCGAGGTGGACGGTGAAGGCCATGTAGGCTTCGCGAGGTACGCGCTGGCTCTCGGGGGTAGGTTGCTCTTCCATGGGGACGGGGCGCGTGTAGCACAGACTCCCGGCTCGCGATCTGATCAGAAGCCGAGTTCCGTGGTGGTCACGCGTTCGACAGCGCCTCCGATGACCGAGATCTCTTGCACGTGCGCTCGCCACGTCCCGCCGTGACGTTCGAAGCAGGTGAAGCCCGCAAGGACACGTTCGTAGTCGGGGTGGTAGTAGCCGAGGAACGTTCCGGGATACGCGGGGTCTCGACCCCACCGGGTCTGGGTGGGCTCGTGGTACATGTGAATCACCCCCGAATCGCGCGCGACCGCGATGCGGCACCCGCCGAGCCCCACGGTGAAGATGTACGCGTATTCGGCACTGAGAATGGCCAGGTGACCGAACAAGGAAGGGTCGGGAGACGCAGACTGGCCGCGGTAAGGGATCCACCCGCCCGCAATCTGATCGGTCCCCCCCCTGCCCGCAGGCACGACCTTCAAAGCGACGCTCGTGCCGGACTTCTCCTCCTTGACGAACTCGAAGTTCAAGGCCTGCCGCCCTCCCAGCGCCGTGTCGGTCAACCCATACGTGTCGAGGTGTTCGGTCCTCTCGACGTTGTAGCAATACACGGAGTAGCGGCCGAGAAACCCCGCGGTGTCCTCGAGAAACTCACGGTTGAAACTGTTGGGCGCCGCGGTGGCGTACGTCCGAAAGAAGCCCGCTGTGACAGCCATCGGCGTGCTTCCACGTACGCCCCGCCAGTATTCCGACTGCGCAATCTCGTCGACCAGCCGGGTGACGACACCGGCGTTCGCCCCCGTGTTTCGCGTGCTCTTGGTCCAGTCGTCTTTGGACTCCATCCACTTCTTCATCGCGGCGGCCAACGCCACGAAGTTGTCGTGCGTCTTGTTGGCATGGAAGGCCGCGAGCGCATCATCGATACCCTTGAGGTTCGCGCTTCGGCTAGCCCACCAACGGCTCGTTTCGTTCTTCCATGTGGTCACTGTGGGAAACGGCATGCTACTTCTTCTCCAACGACAAGACCTCGTCAGACCCCGGGGAACCTCCGTCGGATTCCGCAGCGCCCGCGACGCCCGGTGAACGAGACTACTTCACCACCTTCACGTCCCCCGCCTGCACCTTCTGCAGCGCACCGTCCAGCATCACGCGCAACTTGCCGTTCGCCTCGATCCCGTCCGCCACGCCTTCGACGTCACCCACGCGCACCGTCCGCCCCTTCGTCCCGTCCCGCGCCGTCAGGTCCGCCATCATCTCCGACAACCCGCCCCGGTCGAACTGATCGAGCCGTCGTGCCAGGCACGCAAGCACTTCCATCAACACGTCTTCGCGGCGTGCAGGAGCTTCCGCTTCCCGCACGATCGAGGTCGCGATGCCCTCGATGGACGGGTCGAATTCCTTCTGCAGCACGTTGACCCCGATGCCGGCCACCACGTGATCACAACGATCCCCGGACAGCGACGTCTCGACCAGGATGCCCGCGACCTTTCGTGACCGCACGAGGACGTCGTTGGGCCACTTGATGCTCACGGGCGCGCTGCCGACGAACCGTGCGACGGCGTCGGCCACCGCCAAACCGATGGCGAGGGTGATGGCGGACAGGCGGTCCAAGGGGATGTCCGGCCGCAGCACGAGGGAGAAGGTGAGGTTCGCGTTCGGGGGAGAGAACCAGGTCCGCCCCACGCGTCCACGCCCGCTCTTCTGGTGGTCGGTGAGCACGAGCGCCCCGTGAGGCGCTCCCGCCTTCGCAGCTGCGTTGGCTTCGTCGTTGGTGGAGCTCGTCTCCTCGACGTAGGTGAGGGGCTGTCCGAGAGCAAGCCCCGCGGAGGCAAGGCGCTGCTGAATGGCGGATACGTCGAGGGGACCGTTCATGCGACGAGCTCCATGTCGAGGCCGATGTCGGCCGCCTTGGCGGAGTGCGTGAGGGCGCCCACGCTGATGACGTCGATGCCCAAACGAGCGACATCGGCGATGCGGTCGAGAGAAACGCCGCCGGACACCTCGAGCAGGGCCTTGCCCCTGGCACGCGAGACCGCGGTCACGGTGTCCTCGAGGGCGAAGTTGTCGAGCATGATGATGTCCGCGCCCGCGTCGAGGGCTTCGTCGAGCTGAGCGAGGGTGTCGACCTCGAGCTCGATGCGAGTCGTGTGCGGGGCGTGGGCCAGAGCGCGACGCACGGCGGCGGTGATACCGCCGGCAGCCACGATGTGGTTGTCCTTGATGAGCACGGCGCTTCCGAGGCAATCGCGGTGGTTGTGGCCGCCTCCCACGCGAACCGAGTAGCGTTCGAGGGCGCGAAGGCCTGGCGTGGTTTTGCGGGTGTCCGTGATGCGCGTGGTGCAACCTTTGGGGAGGGCGTCCACGAAGCACCGGGTGAGGGTGGCAATCCCGGTCATGCGCTGCGCGAAGTTCAAGGCCACGCGCTCGGCCGCCAGGATGCTGCGGGCACTGCCCTCCACGCGCCAGAGAGCCGTCCCCGCCTCCACGGCTTGCCCATCCCGCACCAGCACCGAGCAAGTCAGACCCGGGTCGACGCGAAGGAACGCGGCCACGAAGACATCCCCCCCACAGGGCACCATGGCAGTTCGCGCCACGGCGTTCGCGCGAGCAAGCGTCTCGGGCTCGACGGTGGCCTGGGTGGTGATGTCTCCCCCGGCGAGGTCCTCTCGCAGGGCCTGCTCGACGAGCGTGTCATAGAGGACGGGAAGCAGCATGGGCCGAAGCGTACACGAGACACCCGGGACCGGAAGGGAGAAGGTCCTGCACGCCGCAGGGGGCCGGCGTGCTCAGTTGCAGCGCTGCCACTTGGCGTAGATGTCGGCCAGGTCGATCGTGAGGTTGGAAGCCTCGTCGATCGGCGTCGACACGAAGCGCACGACCACCTCGGCGAAGGTCGCACCGCACGACGGGCCCGGGACTTGCTCGAGATCGATGGAGAAGTTCTGTTCCGCGTCGTCTTGCCCCGCGAGGGACCGGGGTTCCGAAACCCCTACGCCGTGTAGGGTGGCATCGACCCGAACTTGCCCCTGGCTTCCAGGACCAGCCATCGCGTAGCCCGACACCCACCCGGAGGGTTCGAACACCCAGCCAGCATCGAACTCGAATCGATACGTCACCGTGCAGTCGATGGCCCCCGGCCGATCCTGCCCGACCCACAAGTCGGAGAATCCCACGCACGCCACCGTCAGGCCGTCCTGGGTCTTGTTCAACCCACTGCCATCGCACTGCGTGTTGATGAGAGGTTCCGCTGGGCAGGTCGTCGACACGCTCCAGGAGAAGTGTTCAGGATACTTCGGACTGTCGACGCACGCCCCTTCCACGCAGACCTGGTTCTTCGCGTGGCAGTCGTTGAGGCAGGCGCCGCAGTGATAGTCGTGGCTGGAGACGTCCACGCAGATCGTTTCGGGTTCGTCGTCAGAGCTGCTCCAGCCTTCGGGCACGTAGTAGGGACACCGGGTCAGACCGTCGTCGCATGGCTTGGTGGACGCTGCCTGTGCTTCGTCGCGGTCTTCGGAGGACGGGACGGTGTCACTGCCTCCCGCAGCGGAGCATGCGGCGAGAGCTGGCAGGACCATGCTGATCAAGTGTGTACGAGGATTCATCTTCAACTCCCGGGACTGCAAAGGGGCTTCTCACGTCCTGCAACCACTCTTAGGCATGATGTATGCCACCGAGCCGACGCCCTTCCACGCAAGCCGCAAGAACGGTGTTCCTGACGCCCTCCCGAGCGAAACGTCGCCGTGCGAGCAGGGACTCCGTAGGTCCCAGTGAGTTATCAACGACCCGGGTACTGCGAAGGCATGGACCACGGATCGATCACAGGTTCGGTTCCTTGGTTGTGCGCGTGCGCACGTGGGCTCGAATGCCGTCGGCCGCAGCGCGCCAACCCCTGCCGGTCACACGTCTTCGCGAGCCCCACGACGGAGCCGTCCGCTGTTCGGCGAGTCTACTTGTACTCGTTCGACTTGCACGCCTTGAACTCGTCGCAGGCTTGCCCGGGAGGCTCGCACGAACACGTCTCGACCGGACCGTGGGCAAGCTTCGAGGCACAACCGCGCGCGGCGTCTTCCGGCTTCGTCCCCTCCGGCACGCACACCTCGAGGGAGTGCTTCGCCATCCCGTCGAAGTCCGTGAGGTACGGACAGGAGCAAGTGAACCACTTGCCGAGCTTGCTCTCCTCGGACTTGCAGCCCACCGCCGCCAACGCGACGGCGAGCAGCACGAGAGAGAACGTTGGTAGGGACTGCATAGGGTGGACTATCCACCACCGGGCGGATTCGTCAACGGGCGGGCGGCCTGAACGAGCGCGGGGGCGACTTGGGGCGCGGAGGCTGACCGCACCGAGGACACGCTTCCGCTGCGGAATGCCGGAACGGTTCGCCTGGCGTTTCCCGACGTTCACGACCGGCCACGCTCTTCCCTTGACGGGATGCAGCCAGCGGCGAGACCCTTGTCGTGAGCCAGGGGCTCGCTAGCGCCACGCAACCTTCGTCGTGGTGGGGAGGAAACCATGCCTACGTTCGTGCTCATGACCAAGCTCAGTCCACAGGTCGCGGGAGATCCCCGAGGTCGCAAGAAGGTCGGCCGGGAGTGGATGAAGAAGGTGAAGAAGGTCTGCCCCGAGGTGAAGTGGCTCGCCCACTACGCCTTGCTGGGCCGCTACGACTTCATGGACATCTACGAGGCCCCCGATGCCGAGACCGCCCACAAGGTCTCGTTTCTCTCGCTCCACGAAGGCGCCAGCGAGGCCGAAAGCTGGCACGCGATGCCCTACGAGAGCTACGTCGCCATGATGGACAAGGTCTGCGAGTAGACCGGACGCGCCCGGCACATCACCGGCAAGGCGGGGATTGGAAACGGCGGGTGTTTTGCCCCCGAAGGGACGGGAACGCTACCCTTCGCACTGATGGACATCATCGGCGGAATCGTTCCAAAGCGAACCATCCACTGGGTCTTCGCGCTGGCCGTGTTCGCAGGGCTCGTCTACTTCTTCCGGGGCTTGCTCGTCCTGCTAGTGTTCTTCGTGGCGTTCGAGCGGGTCATCGGCGTGCCAGCGGTCTTCCTCAGCCAGCGCACGCGCGTACCCTTCAAGGTCGCCGTGATGGGGTTGACCGTGGGTTGGCTGGCAGCCTTCGGTGGAGCCGTCACCTTCGGCATCCTCAAGGCCGTCCAGTCCTACGCCGTTCTCAAGGACCTCATCCCTGCCAGGATCGCGTCCCTCGCCCAAACCCCTGCCTACCTCGCCATCCAAGAGCACGTGGGGGACGCCAGCAGCCTCATCGAGAGGGCACAGCACTACGCATCCGGGGCGGTGAGCTACCTCGCAGCCCTCGGACACGTCCTCGTGTTCGCCGCGGTGGGCTTCTTGCTCGCTTTCGTGTACCTGCTCGAGCGCGACGAGATCGAGGAGTTCGCACGGAAGATCAACCCCAGAACCTTGCTGGGGACACTCGTCCGGTGGTTCGGCTTCATTGCCGAAGCGATCGCGGTCACCCTCCAATTTCAGGTGGTGGTCGCCGTGTTCAACGCAGTCACCACGTTTCCCGTGCTTCTCATCCTGGGCATCCCGAACGCGACCGCCCTGATGCTCGCGATCTTCTTCTCGGGCCTCGTTCCCGTGGTGGGCAACTTCGCCATGGGCATCCTGCTGACCATCATGGCCTACCAGGCCAAAGGATGGGTTGGCGTGGTCGTGTTCACCATCCTGACCTTCTTGCTCGCCAAGGTCGAATCCTACTACCTGAGCCCCCGCCTCGCGCAACGACACGTACGCATCCCGAGCTTCCTGCTGCTCGTGAGCCTCCTCGCGTGGGAACACATGATCGGGTTCCTCGGGCTGCTGGTGTCGTTCCCGTTCCTCTTCATGCTGGCGAAGATCCTCAAGGACCTCAAGAGCCCTCCGCCAGACCCGTTCGCCTCCGGCGTACCAAACAAGGAGACCGAGTCGTCCGAAGCTCCAGCCTGACTCCCCTCACCCCTCGGCCACGATCTCGTCGAGCACCCGCCGCACCGTGTTCGCGGAGATCGCACTGCCGTAGACGAGAATGCGACCAGGAAAGTCGTCCGCAGCGACCTCCGGGCTCACCCGGAGCTTCTTGCTCACGGCAAGAAGAAAGCGCTCCCCTAGCCCTTGCCGGAGCGTCTCCACGCGCTCGAACACGGCGTCCCGGTTCCAGTAACCGAAGGCCTCGAGGTAGACTCGCTGCTTCGTCTCCTCTTTCTCGAAGACGAGGTCGGGCACGAAAACCGTCTGGCCCTTCACGTGAAAGATCCGCGACGTCCGGCGCACACGCCAGGGCGATGTGAGCCGCGAGAACGTCTCCACCAGCACGCCGATCTCGTCGAGCTCAGCCGCGTCCTTGCGGTAATGGGAGACGAGCCCCTCCTGGTCACTCATGCAAAACGTCGCGTCCTCGCGCTCCTTGCCCCACCGCAACTGCGCCTCCAGCGTCCACCCGTCCGCGGCGACGAGCACTGGCAAGAAGAGAGCAAGCTGCACACCGTATCGCTGCGTGGACTCGAACAAGCTCATGGGACCGTCCAGCGCGATCTCGTAGCCAGCTTGGGCCGTGCCGTTGATCCGGTACATGAGGCGTCGAAACTTCATCGCACGCAGCAGCTGCCGCACGCGGGGAGCCGTGGTCGGCGCCAGACGGATCGACACGCGGGTTGCGCGCAGGAGGACGCCCTGGGCCAGGGCGAGGTTGTATCGCTGCAGCAGCTCCAGGGCCGCCACGGGACGCATGGCCCGGAGCGTCTGGGCGCCAGGCAAGTCCGCGAAGAGCATGGCCTCGAGACGCTCGGGCGACACACCGCGGCCCGACGCGCAGGCGTCGAGCACGAGGGTTCGATCGAAGGCGTCGCGAATGCCCAGCTCGCTCCTGCGAAGGGAGGCCAGGCCGAACACCTCGGCGCGCAGCTCGGCCGGGTCCACATCCGGGGTCGTCTCGAAGTCGCATCGGTCACGGAGCAGCTTGACGAACCCAGCAACCCGTAGCCGATCGGTCTCCCCCGCGCTGAGCTCTCGGACCGCTTCGTCGAGGTCCGCCATGGTGGAACCCACCGACGACCGGAAGACCTCGATGAGGCCCTCGACCAGGGGCATCGCGGCGTCCATCTGCTTGGGTTGCAGATACAGGGGGGAAACCTTGTCGCCGCGTCGACGAACACGGATGAGGTCAGAAGTGAGCAAGCGATGCTCCTGTAGGGGGCACGCGGCTGCGGCGTCAATCCTGGGTCGTCATCCCAGATCCGGAGGCACGACGCGTGCTCCCTGAGCCCCAATCCCTTTTCTGCCTCGGGTAAGGCCCCCATCCCAGCCTTCCCCCGCCAGACGCGCCAGACGGGGGAAGGAGCCCGCTCACGCACCATCCACCTCATAGGTGGCACGCCACCTTGCCATTCGCAGAGCAGGATCCAGAGCTTGCTCTCTCAGCCCGTCGCTTCGCTCCGGATCAGGGGTCACGAGCGATAGGCGCCATGCTCCCGCCTTCGTTGGCTCACCCACTCCTCTGCCGTGCTCGCCGAGATCACCTCGTACAGGACGGCTTGCTTTCCCTCCGCGCGCCGCAAGATTCGCCCGAGCCGCTGCACGTGCTCTCGCACCGAACCACTCCCGGACAGCACCACGGCCACGTTCGCCTCCGGAACGTCCACGCCCTCGTTGAGCACCTTCGACGTAACCACCGCCCCATAGTCTCCTCGGCGCAAACCACCCAGGATGGCCGACCGTTCCTTGGGCTTCGAGTGGTGCGTGATGATCGGCACGAGAAACCGACGCGAAATGGCATAGGCGGTGGCGTTGTCCTGCGTGAAGACCAGCATCCGCTCGCCACGGTGCTGGTGCATTAGCCCCTCGAGCACACGCAGCTTGCCCGCCGCCCCCAAGGCAAGCTCCTTCTGCCTTCGATACGCCTGAAACGCCTGCCTCCCCTCCGACGAGCGCGACGACTCGATCAGGAACCGACGCCAACCATCCGAGGCGCCGAAGGATATCCCTCGTGAACGCAGAAACGACGTGTAGACCCGCCGGGCCCGCTCGTATTCCTCACGCTCCACCTCGTCGAGCTCGACTCGCAAGGTCACCGTCTCGTAGTCCGCCAGGTACTCGCCGGACAGCTCCGGGATCTCCCGCCGGTAGACCACCGGACCCACGATATCGTCGAGCAGATGGTGCCGCCCGTCCGTTCGCTCGAGCGTCGCCGTGAGCCCGAGCCGAAACGGCGCGATCGACGCGCGGGCAGCGAACAGGAACGACTCGCCTGGCAGGTGGTGGCATTCGTCGTACACCACCAGGCCAAACCGAGAACCGAACCGCTCCGCCTGCATGTACGCCGAGTCGTACGTCGTCACCGTCACCCCCCGCACGTCGTGGTCCCCACCCCCCACGATCCCCACTTCGATGCCAAAGGCGCGGGTGATCACGTCGTACCATTGACTCACCAGGTCGAGCGTCGGCACCACGACCAACGTGCTCCGCTTCACGAGCTCGATCGCCAGCACCGCAAGGTAGGACTTGCCTGCCCCCGTCGGCAGAACGACCACGCCCGAGCGGCGGTGCCGCACCCATGCGTCGAGGGCCTCCTTCTGGTAGGGAAAGGGCTCGTGACGGACACGCTGGTGCAGGTCCAGCTCCTCGTAGGCCCGCGCCCTGTCCTCGTAGGGCAACTTGCCACGGACGAGCCACCGCAGGACCTCGGGATAGGCAAAGGCTTCGAATCGAAGCGCCCCGTCCCGCGGGTCAGGCAGCCCTCCCGGCGGCGGATCGTCGGCGCCCGAGGGGACATTCCGGACGGCCAAGGTGCCCCCTTGGTATTCCAGCACGACCTTGTCCAGCTCACCCATCAACGACGTCCCTCCGAATAGCGCGGAACCGTCGCGCGGGGAACAGCTAGTCCCAAATCAAGCGCTGTTCGAAGAACGTGCTTGGGTTTGGGACTATCCGAGCCGAAGGCGAGGCGTTTTGAGGTGAGCCGCGGTGAGCGCGGCGAGGGGGCTTTTCGAAAGCCCCCTCAGAAGAACCTAGGCCCAAAGCAGCGCGGAGCGCTTGATTTGGGGCTAGCCCGCGGGCTCGAACGGGGCGGGGGCCCGTGTGGTAGAATGCGCAGCCCAAGGAGGCCACCATGGACGACCCCAGGCTCGAGGAGATCTTGTACCGTCTCGACGCCATCGAACAAAGCTTGCGCGAGCAGCGACACGACGACCCGCGGGGCTGTTCATGCCACCGCCCGCGATACCGTGGTTGCGAATGCGGTGCGCGCTGTCGGTGTGGGGACGAGCAGCGCCCCACCCGCGCCCACGGGCACTGCCATTGCCACGACCACACGCCTCGGTTCGATCGCGACCGAGACCGCACCCACGGGCCGGACAGGCACGGCCGTGAGCACGGCGACTTCGACGAAAAGCGCGTCGTCGATCTGGTCGTCCGCTTGGTCGGCGAACGCGTCGAGGAGCTGCTCCGGCGCCACGTTCCGCTGTCGCCCCCCGCGCCCGAGGCGCCCGAAGGGGACGCCGGGCCAGGAAACCGAACCTATACTGAATCACGTTGAGCCGTGGCGAAACTGAGGTCATCGAAACTAGGAACTGGGAACAGGAATGCGAACACGGAAGGTAGAATGGGCTCCGAACCGCAGGCGTCGTGACCCTCCACGACACGCTGGCGTTCGCATTCGCATTCCGTGTTCCTCTTCCTAGTTCCTAGTTTTCCGCACGGATCAATGTGATTCTGTTTAGCTCGGCGCGAGGGTCCGTCCCACGAGCCATCCTTGGATCGCGTGCAATCGCGGGCCAGGGCTGGTATGTCGTGAAACCGCTCGACGGAGCCAACCACTGTGCAGCCCAATCTTCCCGACAAGCAGCAGGTCATGAACGCACTGTTGACGCAAGCGTCCTCGGTGTTCATTCATCTGGATCCGCGACGCGACAAGGTCGTCGTTCCCCCTCAGTTTCGCAAGCACCCGATGCTCGTTCTCGAGGTCGGGTTGAACATGAGGGTGCCGATTCCCGACCTCGAGGTGGACGACGGGGGGGTGGGGTGCACGCTGTCGTTTGGAGGGCGACCGTTCTGGTGCCGGTTGCCATGGCCCGCCGTGTTCGCCCTCGTGACGAGCGAGCAGCGAGGCATGGTCTGGCCCCCCGACGTTCCCGCGGAGGTTGCGGACCGGTACATTCCCCCCTCGGGCGCTCCGAAAGCCAAGCCTGCCGGCCCCAAGCTGGTGGCCGTCGACAGCGCGCCGAAGAAGGGCGAGGCTCCGAAGCAAGAGGAGCCTGGCATGGCGCCCGTTCGCCAAATCCGACCGTCGAGGCCGCCCATGTCCGACACGGACGGCAATGCCGCAGGCGTTCTCGACCCCACCGAAGACCCCACCGAACAGCCGCCGCAAGAGCCACAGGATGGGGAGGGCAGCAAGCCCAAGCGCAAGCTGCCTTCCTACCTTCGTGTGGTGAAGTAGCTCGGGGGCCGCCTACCCGAGGGTGGCGAGCCCGAGCCGGTAGACCGTAGCCATCTGCGGTCCCGCCAGCAGGGTCATGTCACCGCCAGCCTCCCGCAACCCCCGCGCAAGAATCCGCAACGCCACCGCAGCCGACTGATTCAGGCTGTCTTGCGACATGCGACGGATCGCCCGACGAGTGTCGTGAACGGCCTGACACAACGCAAGGAAGTGAAGTCGCTCGAGCGCGATCTGGCGTTCGGGTTCGGTCAGGTCGTGGGCGAATGCGAGCACGGCTTCCGCCGTGATCTTGGAGCGCGCAAGACGATGGCGCGGCACCAGGCTCGCGTCTGCCCAAGCCTGCAGCTTGCGAATGAGCAGCTGCGCATGCCACGGCGCGAACAGCCTGTCCACGTCGTCCAGGTCCGGGAAACCGAGCTCCATCAACCTCGCGTCGCGCGCCTCCAACGCCAGCGTGTGCAACCAGCTCCGGTCATGCTCGGTCAGCAACTCCACCACATGATCGAGGCGAGGCTCGTCGTGGATGAGCAAGAGCCGCGCGACCGTCTCCGCGGCCTCCATGTGGTCCCCTACGAACTCGAGCAGCCCGCCATCGGGCAACTCGAAGCACTCGTTGACCGGAGCACGGTCGTCAGAAACGGGACGAACCTCGCGGGCGAAGAACAGCGCCACCAGCTCGACGGGCACGTTCGCCACGAATCGCTCCGTGGCCTCGGAAGAACCGATTCGCTCATGAATCAGGCGCGCGAACCGCGCACGACCGAACTTCCTTCCACGGAAACACGCGAGGTAGACCAGGTCCGACACGCGCTCCGGATGCGTGAGGTTCATCGTCGGCCGAGGCATCCCTATCACCTCGCGCCGAAGATCCGTTTCCGTGAGATCCGACTTGCGCTCCTGCACCTTGCCGGACAATTCCTTCGACGCGACTAATTCCACCTCGACCCCGATCGCTCGCTTGAGCTTCGACGGCTTTTGTTCGATCCCACGCGAGTCCTTGTCAGGCTTCGCCGTGACAGCCTTGCCCGGGCGCTCGTCTGCCGACGAACGGGCGACCGCTCGCGCTGTCTCATTCTTCCCAAGCTTTTCCGAACGAGAGCCCCGGCCAGCCTCGGACTTCGAAGACCTGGCAGGTTTGCCTGCACGCCGTGATTGGAGGCCCGCCATGCCGCAGGCCTTAATGAACGTGGCGAGATTCGTCAAGGAGTCAAAGGAGTTGTCTGCGAAACGCCCGCGAATCCCGGGAAAGATCAGGGTGCCGGCTTCCCGTTCCGGCGCCATCAAGGACAACCACCCCGCCCCGACTACTCATCCATGGAATCACAGTGCGACGCGTAGACGTGACCCACCATCGTCCCGCCCGGGAAGACCACGTCCACCTCGAACGCCACAAAGGCGGCTTCGGGAGGGGTCATCCTGGCTGCAACGGGCGTGAGCGTGACCTGCGTGGCCTTGTCGAACGGATTGGGTGACAGGGAGCCTTCGAAGTCGAGGAGCGTGACCGGTGTGCCGACAATCGGCGTGGAGTCCTTCGGAAGGGGGACGTTGGCGAAGATGACGGTCCGATCGGGAGTGGGGGAGGACGGGGACGGGCACGCCGGGTCGCCGCCGAAGTGCCCTTCCACATGGAGGGTCTGCTCGCCATTGTCCGGCAAATTGAAGCCAAACTGCGCGCGGTCGATCGATACCTCGTCGTTGCCGAAAACGAGCGTGAGGAGGGTTTGCGCGCAGGCGTCCTCACAAGACTCGAACGAAGGTCCCCCATCCGGAGGGGATGTGTCCTCGGACAGCGCGTCTGGCAATGCGTCCGGAAGAGGCGAATCGGTGAGAGAGGAATCCTCGGGTGTCGCGTCCGGGGACGACGAATCGGGGGACGACGAATCGGGGGAGGAGGCTTCCAGGGAAGACGTGTCGACCGCAGCGTCCTGGGAAGGAGTGGACGTCCCCTTCGACCCTTCGGAGGAAGAGCAGGCGGCAAGCACGACGCAAAGACCCACCACGAAGCGCAACTTCATGCGCGCATTCTAGCCCCAAATCCAGCACTGTTCGAAGAACGTGCTTGGGTTTGGGACTATCCGAGCCGAAGGCGAGGCGTTTTGGGGTGAGCCGCGGTGAGCGCGGCGAGGGGGCTTTGCGAAAGCCCCCTCAGAAGAAAGCGCGGAGCGCTTGGTTTGGGTCTAGCGCCCCAGCGCTTCGTCCGAAGCCGTTCGCACCTGCTCGAGCAGCTCGCCCGACCCTGCGTCGAACCGCTCGACGGCAGTCTTCGTCACGTCCACGAGTCGGTCCACGTCCGGCCGGATGCCGGACACGAACGGGGTGTGCGTCACCAGCCGCACGAACCGACCGACCGTCCCCTCGGGCGTCGCGTAGTCACGCAGAAACTGCACCCCCGAGAACCGGTCGAGCACGGCCAGGACCTCGGTCTCCATCGGCGCATCGCTCGCGCTCAGCATCGCTGCGGTTCGGTTCTGCGCGGGCGTGAAGCACGCATAGTAGTCGTCCAGCCGCGACGGCTCCCGCGCCACGATCCAGGCGTCGAGGACCATTTCTACGAGCACGTGCGCGGCCAGGCTAGCGTGGCGAAGCCCCTCCCACGCGGGCTCGATTTGCGGGGCGAGCCATGCCATGCGCTCTCGAAAGACGGAGTGTCCATGAAAGGCTGCGTCGGCGACGAGGTGGCTGCGAATCCCGCGAGCCAGGTCGTTCGCTTCCTGCCCTGGGGTGGCCTCGAGCCTTCGCTGGACGACCAGGGGCAAGGGCCTCCGCGCTAGCACGGACCAAAGGTCCGGCAAGGCGGACCCCACACGCGTGAGAGCGGGCGCACCGGTAGGCAAGACGAAGTCATGGGACAAGAAGTTCACGGTCCGCCTTTCCTGCGCGCGGGAGCAGCGGCGCGAGCACTGGGTGCGTGCCCGAGCCGTTCGAAAGCCCTGCGATAGTCCGCGAACGTCCCCCCGTGCCGTTCGGCCTCGAGCACCGCGAGCCCCTCGGCCTCGCCCCCCGTCGCAAGCACGTGCTCCACCCACGCCCACCGCGCGCTCGTGGCGCGAATTTCCGCACGACCCGCCACCGCACGACGCAAGCGCTTGATGTGACGCTCGGCGACGTCCACCCCCGCGAAGGGCGCCGCTTCGAGGGGCGTCCCGAGCTTGGCGCAGAACGTGGAAACCCCGAGCGAGGTGGGCAGCAGCCGGCTCAAGTCGCGCACAAGCAGCGCACACTCCTCGAGGTCTTGCTCGGTCTCCCCGGGCAATCCCACCATGAGATACAGCTTCAATCGCTCGATCTTCGCCTCCCGGCACGCTCCGGCGGCCTGCAGCAGGTGCTCGGCCGTGGTTCGACGCTCCACCGCGTCGCGAAGGCGCTGGCTGGCGCCGTCCATGGCCGTGGTGATGGTCTTGTACCCCGCGGAACGAAGAGCGTTCACGAACGGGGGCAGCAACCGCTCAGGACGCAGGCTCGACAACCCGACCTGACACCCTCTTGCCGCAAGGGCGTCCACGATCGACACGATGTCAGGGTGGTCACTCACGGACGCTCCCACCAGCCCCACCTTGCGAGCATCCGCCGGAACCAGGTCCAGGATGCGCTCCGATGGGACGATGCGCATGCCTCGCCCAGGACGCCCTCTCATCACGCAGTAGTGGCACCGACGCGAGCATCCGCGCACCGCTTCCACGAGGAACATGTCGCGCAATTCCGCGTGCGGGGTCCTGATCGGCGCCCAGGCAGGCAGGTCTTCCCCCCGGCACACACCACCCAAGGGCACCCGATCACCTTGCACCGCAGGGACCCACACCGAGGCCATCCCGGCCAGGTCCTCGAGGCGTCGCTGCCGCGAGCCCGGCGCCAACGCACGATCCAGAAGATCTGCGATAACCCCTTCCGCCTCCCCCACCACGATGGCATCGACAAAGGGCGCGAGCGGTCGCGGGTTCGAAAACGTCAAAGGGCCACCCGCGATCACGAGGGGCGAGCCCTCGTCTCGCTCGGTGCGAAGCAGCGGAATGCCCGCGCGCGAGATCATGCCCAGCATCGACCCCAGCTCGAGCTCGCATGCCACGGAGAACGCCACCACGGGAAACGCGCTCAAGGGCGCCCCCGTCTCGTACGACTGGTCCGGGCTCCCCTCCCCGAAACGCAACGGGTCGTCCGGCGCGAACACGCGCTCTGCGCTCGCCCTGCCGCTGCCTTGCACGAGCCGGTAGATGGTCTGGAACCCGAGGGAACTCATCGCCACCCGGTAGGCCGACGGGTAGGCTAGCGCGATCGAAAACGGCGCGACCCTGTCGATGCGCCCTCTCTCTTCAGCAAGGCGTTCGCGTACGGTCTCTCGGATGTCTCGGGGGCGGGGCACGATGGTCGTCTCGACGGCATGGAGCCGTCCGCATCACTTCACCAGGGGGACCTTGGGCACCGACGACGATGCGGCAGGCGCGGAGGCGGAGCCGATGGGATGGGGCCGGGTCTTGCCATCGTATTTGGTCTGATCGAACGTCAACACGAAGTCCACCTTCGTGGTCTCCCCCGCCTTCACGGTCGCCTTCTTCGTCCCGGATACGTCCACCGAGGTGAGCAGCGCATCGACTTGCACGTCGCCGACCGGGACGCCCTCGATGCGGAAATGGCCGTCCAGGCCCGTCACGGCGTGGGTGGGGTACTTGAGCACGAAGACGTCGGCGGACATCCAGGGGCGGTTCATGTTGTCCGCAAGCTCGTACTGCCCCACGCGATGGGGGTAGAGCTTGACAGGATCGGAGGCGATCTCGGCTCCCCCCCGACGCCCCTTGGGCACGGCGACCGAAAAGGCGGTGTAGCGGCTGCCATGCAACACGGGGATGAAGCTGTTCGTCTCGTCGAGGTTCTCGACCTCCATGCGCTGCCCGAAGGTCAGGGTGAAGGTCCGCGCGGAGAAGGCGCACTTCTCGATCTTCACGTGGACCGCTTCCTCCTTGACGGGCAGATAGGCCTCGTATCCGGTCACCGCGATGAGCACATCGGCGGCCGCACGGTTCTTCCCTTCGCGGAACAGCCGACCGTAGGTCCCCTCGGCCCCCATGCAGGCGACGGGCAGCTTCAAGGCGACCTCGGAGGGGGCGTCCCCGCTCATGCGCACGGTTCCCTCGATCGTTCCCGTGGGACCGTCGTAGGGGGCGAGCTTGCGAGGATTGAGCGCGGCCTCGACGTCGCGGACCGGGATGGGGGCGCCGGAGACCGTGGGTTCGGGCACGGCGGATCGGGCGGCGTGCATGTTGAGGATGGACGTGCTCGAAGCGCTGGCCGCGACGGGGGTGGGTCGGGGCTTGGAGTTGCAGCCGCCAACCAGCATGGCAGCTCCGAAGGGAATGACGCCAACGCAGAAGGCGATCAGGGCGTGAGAAGCTCGCATGGCGTGGGGTATAGCAAAACCCTTGCCGGAGGGTGGCCATTGTGTGGCGCGACGCGGGTGGGAATCGGGGGAGAGACGGCTATCGAGCCGCGAGGAGCGCAGCCTCGAGGGTCCCGCCCGGAAGCAGGCCGAGGAGGACGACGAGCACGGCGGAGATGAGCAGCGCGGTGGCAACGTAGCCCGAGCGCATGGGCGTGGCGATCGGGGCGCCGGGCTCCGGCTCCTTCATGTACATGTAGACCAAGACGCGAAGGTAGTAGTACGCGGCCACGACGCTGTTGAGCAGGCCGATGACGGCGAGCAGCACGAAGCCGCTGTCGATGGTCACGCGGAACAGGTAGAATTTCCCGAAGAATCCGGCGAGGGGCGGCACGCCGGCGAGCGAGAGCATGAAGAGGGAGAAAGCAAAGGCCACAGCCGGGTGGCGTCGACCGAGGCCGGCGAGGTCGTCGTAGCTGACGGCTTCGGCGCCTCGGCTTCCGCACCAAATGAGCGTGCCGAAGGCCCCCACGGTGGAGACGGTGTACACGAGCAGGTAGAAGATGATGCTCGCTTCTGCTTCCTGCGGCGCCTTGGTGGCAGCGACCATGGCCACCAGCAAGTAGCCGGCGTGCGCGATGGACGAGTACGCGAGCATGCGCTTGACCGAATCCTGGCGCCCTGCGATCACGTTGGCGACGGTCATGGTGGCGACAGCGAGGGTCGCCACCACGGGAGGCCAACCCGTGCCCCAGGACGCGGTCTTGGGGTCCGCGAAGGCGATGAGCAGGACGCGCAGCATCAGGGCGAAGGCAGCGGTCTTGACCGCGACCGCCATGTAGGTGGTGGCGGGGGTCGGCGCGCCCTCGTAGGCGTCGGGGGTCCACATGTGGAAGGGTACGGCGCTGACCTTGAACGCGAGTCCCACGAGGATGAGGATGAGGCCGACGATGACCAGGGGCACCGCGTTGTCGTAGGCGACGATGAGCAGGTCCTGGGGCGCCTCGCTGTTGGGCTGGGCGAACCGGAGGCCGGTGTTGGCCAGTTGCGAGCCGATGCCCGCGAGGTCCGTGTGGCCCGTGGCGCCGTAGATCAGGGCACCGCCGTAGAGCAGGAGGGCTGCTGCGAAGGACCCGAGCAGGAAGTACTTGAGGGCAGCTTCGACGGCCCTGGGCGAGCCGCGCCGGAAGGCGACCATGGCATAGACGCCAAGGGACATGGCCTCGAGGCCGATGAAGATGGTGAGCAGATCCGCGGCTGCCGCCAGTGCCATGGCGCCCACGGTGGATAGCAGCAGCAAGGGGTAGAACTCGCCGCGGTCGAGATTGTGCTCCGGCAGGTACCCGCCCGCGAGCAAGCACGACAGAGCCCCACCGAGCGTGAGGATCACGAAGAAGAACAGGCTGAACCGGTCGATGAGCAGGTACGGCGCGAGCGTAGCGAGATCAGGGAGGTTCTCGGGACCGTGCAGCCACACGCCGATGGCCGAGATGGCGGACGCGAAGAGTACGACCGCGGAAGACGCCGCCAGGCTGGCGGACGGTGACTCGACGCGCTCGTCGCGAAACTTGGAGAGCGCTTCGATGAGCATCAGAAGAAGAGCGCCGACGGCCACGATGAGCAGCGGCGACAAGCCGAGAAGGATGTCCGCAGTCACTTGCTCTCCTCCTTGATTGCGAGAGCGCCGCCCTCGGAGCCCTTGTCGTCCGCCTTGGGCCCCGGCCCGCCCTCATCCAGGGCCTCGAGCGTTTTCATCAGCGCATCGCGCGAAGGACCGGACAGGTTGCCCGCGAGCACCTCGTTGGTCAGCAGCCGGGCCGGACCCCCTACTGTCCCCTGCGCCTCGTTCCACACCAACCGGTTGCGCGTGTGGAAGTCCGACACCGCCTGGCTCGAACGGCTCAGGAACGTCGACGGGAACAGACCGATGACGAAGACCATGATGACCAGCGGGGCCAAGGCTATGCCCTCGCGGATGGTCAGGTCCGGCAGATGGAAGTTCTTCGGGTTCTTCAGTGGCCCGAAGAAGACCTTCTGCACCACGCTCAGCATGTACACCGCGGCGAGGATGACGCCGAAGGCCGCCAGCGCCGCATCGACCCAGTGGAACTTGCCCAGGTACGGCGACGTGTAGGTGCCCATGATGACCATGAATTCGCCCACGAACCCGTTGGTGCCTGGCACGCCCACGCTCGCCATGGTCATGATGAGGAAGACGGTGGCGTACACGGGCATGACCTTGGCCAGACCGCCGAACTCGGAGATCTCACGGGTGTGGCGACGGTCGTAGAGCACGCCGACGAGCAAGAAGAGCGCGCCGGTGGAGATGCCGTGGTTGACCATCTGGAGCAGCGCGCCTTGCGTGCTCGTATGGGTGTTGGCGAACAGGCCCAGCATGACGTAGCCGAGGTGGGCGACGGACGAGTAGGCGACGAGGCGCTTGAAGTCGTCTTGCTTCCAGGAGCAGAGGGCGCCGTAGATGATGCCGCCGAGCACGGCGACGCCGGCGAGGTTGGCCGCCTGGCTTCCGGCTGCCCAGGGGAACAACCCCATGGCGAAACGCATGTACGCGTAGGTCCCCATCTTCAGCAAGACGGCCGCAAGGATGATGGATCCGCCCGTGGGCGCCTGCACGTGCGCGTCGGGCAACCAGGTGTGCACCGGGAACATCGGCACCTTGATGAAGAAGGCGATCGCGAAGGCCCAGAAGCACAGCAGTTGGGTATGCTGGGGCAGCAGCACCTTGTTGAGCGCCAGCAAGCTGAAGCTCACCTCGCCCGTGAGCTGCGAGTACGAGTAGACGAGGTAGATGATGGCCGCGAGCATCAGCACCGAGCCCGCCATCGTGTAGATGAAGAACTTGAGCGCGGCCTTGATCCGGTCCTGGGAACCCCACACGCCGATCAGCAAATACATCGGGATCAGCATGAGCTCCCAGAACACGTAGAACAGGAACAGGTCGAGCGAGACGAACGCCCCTAGCATCGCCGCCTGCAAGAACAGGAACGAGAAGCAGAGGTCCTTGATGCGCGTCTTGATCGACCCGAACGTCACGTACGCGGCGATCGGGGTGATGAAGGTCGTGAGCATCACCAGCCACAGGCTGATCCCGTCGACCGCCACGTGGTAGCGAATGCCGAACGCGGGGATCCAGTCCTGCACGTAGACGAAGTGCCACCCCGTGGACATCGGCACCTTCAACAACCACAGGGATGCCAGCAGGTCGACGAGCAGGATGCCAAGGGTCAGGCCGCGCAAGAACTTCGGCGACTGGCGGGGCATGAACAGGATGAAGAACGACCCCACCAGAGGCAGCCCGATCAGAACGTTGAGCAAGTGGGGCCACTCACCCGGCGTCTCCTCGACGGGCGTGGCGCCAGGCCAAACCCACATCACGAACATCACGAGCAGGGCGGAGATCAGGCCGATGCCCGCTCGCTCGCCCCAGGACGGACGCTTCGGAACCAACGCGCCGAACGCTCCCGCCGCAAGCGCGGGCCACAGGTCAAGCAAGGAACCGAGGGAGGGACTCATGGCGACACCTCGATGGGCACGGTCATCCCGACCTGGTCCGGCTTACTCTTGTCCGGCAAGGGCCGACGCAGCACGATCTCCTTGACCTCCGTCATCTTGAACACGTTCTGCACCTCGACCCGCACTTTCATCTCCTCCCCCGGCGGCACCTTCACCTGCACCTTCTGCAGCAACGTCCACGTCTCATCCTGCTCCAACCGCGGATTGTCCCAGGTGCCGTCTCCGTCCCGGTCCCACCGGTACTTGTACCCAAGTCCCGGAGCTGCCTCGACCACGTACATCCCCCCGGGCTCGTCCTTGCTCACCACAAGCTCCCCATGCGCCGTCGCAAAGAAAGCGCCCATGGCGAACAACCCGACGACCATCACGGCCGCGTACATCTGCACGCGTCCCGTCTGGAACGACCGGAACAACGATCCAAAGGACTGCACCACCAGCGCCGTCAGCCGCGCCAGCACGCCGTCGATCACCCACTTGTCAAACAGGGCCGCCGTCTCGGCGAGAGAATCGATCGCACCGAGCACGGTGGCCTCGTACAGCTCGTCGATGCGCCACTTGTCGAGCACCAGTCGGTACAGGCCGCCGGCGGCCTTGGCGGCCTGCCGGGCGGGCTCCCCGCCCTTGACGTAGTAGACCCAGTAGGCACCCACCGAACCGATGAGGAACGCGAGCACACCGGGGATGAGCAAGAGGTGCTCGAGCTTCGTGAGCTCCTCGCCTTCCTCGATGGCCGTCACGAGCTTGAGGCCGCTCTGCATCGAGGGCTCGAGCCAGTGGGCGAAGGGCGTGAGGTGGAACGGCCCTGCGTTGAGCCAGCCCACGAACAGCGCGAAGAACGCGAGCACGACCAAAGGCACCCACATCGTCCAGGGGGACTCGTGGGGAACGGGCCCGTCCGCAGGCTTGTCGTGGTGGTCGTGGTGGCCGTGACCCGCGTGGGGATCCTTCCAGCCCGGCACGATGCGCCAACCGCGGAAGTCACCGTAGAACGTCAGGAACACGGTACGCATCATGTAGAAGGCGGTGAGGATGGCCGCGGTGACACCCACGACGAACAGGCCGGTGGAGAACCACTCGGGGATCTGCAGGCCCTGGATGACGAGCTCGCGCGCCTCCGGGGAGAGCTGCCCGCCGGTCTTCTCCATCGCGTTGCGAAGCGCCAGGTCCTTGAGCAGCCCCGAGGCCTGGATGCGGTTGACGAAGGTCCGAAACAGAATCTCGTCCTTGGAGAAGAAGCCCGCGGTGAGGGGCAAACCGATGATGGCAGCGGTGGCCGCCACGTAGGTCCAGAAGGTGTAGGGCATGTACTTGCGCAGACCACCCATGTTGCGCATGTCCTGCGACGCGTCGGTGTCGTGGACGCGGGCGTGCATGGCGTGGATGACGGAGCCGGCGCAAAGGAACAAGCAGGCCTTGAAGAAGGCGTGGGTGACCACGTGGAACATGCCGGCGGTGAAGGCGCCCACGCCCACGCCCATGAACATGAAGCCCAGCTGGCTGACGGTGGAGTAAGCCAGGACCTTCTTGATGTCGTGCTGGACCAGGCCGATGGTGGCGGCGAACAAGGCGGTGAGGGCGCCGGTCCCCGCGACGACCATCATCGCCGTGGGCGACAACACGAAGACGAAGCTCATGCGGGCCACGAGGTACACGCCCGCGGTGACCATCGTGGCAGCATGGATGAGGGCAGAGACGGGGGTGGGGCCGGCCATGGCGTCGGGGAGCCACACGTACAGAGGAATCTGTGCGCTCTTGCCGGCACAACCGAGGAACAAGGCCAGACCGATGAGGGTGGCGTAGCTCACAATCACGGGGCCGGAGAGCGCGTCGGGGAGCCAGGCAGGCGCGGCGCCGATGGGCCAGATCTGCAATTCGTTGAACAGCTCGGGAGCCTGGGCCTCGATGCCGGACCAGGACAGGCTGCCCGTGGTGTGCAGGATCATCGCCATCGCAACCAGCAACCCGAAGTCACCGATGCGGTTGGTGATGAAGGCCTTCTTGCCCGCGGACGCGTTCTTGTCCGACTCGAACCAGAACCCGATGAGCAGGTAGCTGCACAGGCCCACGCCTTCCCACCCGACGAACAGGATGGGCAGGTTGTCGCCGAGGATGAGCACGAGCATCGAGAAGATGAACAGGTTCAGGTAGGCGAAGAAGCGGTGAAAGCTCGGGTCTCCCGCCATGTACCCCGTGGCGTACAGGTGAATGAGACCGCCCACTCCGGTCACCACGAGCATCATCGTGGCGCTGAGGCTGTCGATCGAGAAGACGACGTCGATGCTTGTGGTTTCGAGGGCGACCCAGCGCCAGGCGTTCCAGACGAACTTGACGTGGGGGACGGGCGCCCCTTCGGCGAGGCCCGCGGCCGCTTCCTGCACGCGGAAGTAGAGCAGGGTGAAGGCGGCGACGGAGGCGAGGAAGGATCCTCCGACCGCGGACAGGGCCATGGTGCGCACACCCTCGGGTCCCAGCCTTCTGCCGAAGATCCCGTTGATGAGGGCTCCGAGCAGGGGAAGGCCGAGGATGACCGCGATGAGCGGGAAGTTGTCTTCGGGGTTGGGGAACAGCGAGAGCAAAAACTCCATCGGGGTCTCCAGGGCGCTCAGTTCTTGAGGAGGTCGACCGAATCGGTTCGCACCGTGCGCTTGAGGCGGAACAGCGCGACCACGATGGCGAGACCCACGGCGGCCTCAGCAGCCGCCACCGCGATGATGAAGAACGCGAACATCTGACCGACGTGGTGATCCGCATGCCAGCGGTTGAACGCAACCAGAGTCAGGTTCACGGCGTTGAGCATCAGCTCGATGCTCATGAGCGCGATGAGCGCGTTGCGTCGTGCGAGGAAGCCGCAGGAGCCGATGACGAACAGGACGGCCGCGACGACGAGGTAGAATTCGAGGGGAATGGAGGTCACGGGGTCGCCTCCTTGGACTTGGACTCGGGCTTGACGTGACGGGTGCGGGCGACCGCCATGACGCCGACGATGGCTGCGGTCAGCAGGACACCGACGAGCTCGAAGGCGACGACGCCGTCGGTGAACATGACCTTCCCGAGCGCGCTGACGGAGCCGAACTCGGAGCGAGGCGGGTCGAAGATGTGGGGCCCGCCCAGGCCGATGCGGGCCACGAGGATGGCCGCGATGATGGCGCTGAGGGCGAAGAGCCCCGCGCCGATCACCCGGGTCCAGAGGGATCTCTTGTCATGGCTCGATTCGCCTTGGCCGCCGAGGAGCATGATGACGAAGACGAAGAGGACGACCACGGCGCCGGCGTAGACCATCACCTGGATGGCCGCGAGGAGCTGGGCGGAGAGCGTGACGTACAGGCCGGCGATGCCGAAGATGGTGGTCATCAGGCACATGGCGGCGCGAATGGCGCTCTTGGAAGCGACGGTTCCCAGCGCACCGGCGATGGCCAGCAGCGCGGAGAGGTAGAACAACCCCTGTTCGACGACGGTCGCTATCATAGGGCCAGCCTCCCGGTGGACGACTTGCCACCCGTGCGGACGTATTCCTCGAGCTCCTTTCGGAACTTTCGGAGGAAGCCGAGCATGGGCATCGAGGCGCCTTCCCCGAAGGCGCAGATCGTGTTGCCCATGACGTTGGAAGCGATCTCGTGAAGCAGGTCCAGCTCCTCGAGGGTGGCCTTGCCGGCCACGATTTTGTCGAGGATGCGCATCATCCATCCCATGCCTTCGCGACAGGGGGTGCACTGGCCGCAGGACTCGTGCTTGTAGAAACGCATCAAGTTGTGCATGGCGAGCACGGGGCAGGCTTGGTCGGACAGCACGATCGCGCAGGTGGTGCCGGCCATCGTGCCGAGGGTGCGCATCGTGTCCACGCCGATGGGCACGTCGAGCTGAGGTTTGCCGTGCCATTCGTGCAGGATGGACTTGGGGTCGGGTGCGTCGACGATGTCGTCGGGACGGATGATGGGGCAGGAGGACCCGCCGGGGATGACGCCGAGCAGGTTGGTTCCCTCGGGCAATCCACCACCAAGGTCGTAGACGAGCTCTCGGAGCGTCAGCCCGATGCACGCCTCGTACACGCCAGGTTTGTTGACGTGACCGCTGACACCGTAGAGCCGGCACCCGCCATCGCCGAACTTGTGGAGCGCGGACAGCTTCGAGAATTCCTCTCCACCCATCTCGATGATCGTGGGGCAGGTGGCGATCGACTCGAGGTTGTTGACGGTGGTGGGACAGCCGAAGGCGCCGCACTGCGCCGGGAACGGGGGACGAAGCCGAGGCTCGCCACGCTTTCCCTCGAGCGAATTGAGCAACGCGGATTCTTCGCCGCAGATGTAAGCGCCCGCGCCGGTATGCACGAACACGTCGACGGGATGGTCCACGCCGAAGGGCTTGGGACCGAGGAAGCCCTTGTCACGCGCCTCTCGAATCGCTCCCCACAGGCGTTCCTTGGACAGGTGCAGCTCGTGGCGAACGTAGATGTAGGCCGCATGGGCCCCTACGGCGTAGCAAGCGATGATGCACCCTTCGACGATGCGGTGCGGATCGAGCTCCATGAGCGTGCGATCCTTGAAGGTTCCCGGCTCGCCTTCGTCCGCGTTGACGACAAGGTAGGACGGCTTGTCGCCGCCCTTGGGCATGAACCCCCACTTGACGCCCATGGGGAAGCCAGCGCCACCTCGCCCGCGCAAGTTGGCTTTCTTCGCCTCGTCGACGACCTGGTCACGGGTCATGCCGAGCGCCTTGCGCGCGGCTTCATAGCCACCGCTGGCCAGGTACACCTCCAGCTTGTGGCTGTCGGGAACGTCGTAGTTCTTCGTCAGAATCTTGACCGGCTTCAGCATGGCCGCTCCCGGACTCCTTGGGGCAATCGCCCCTTCAACCGGACTTGCCCACGAGATCGTCGAGGATCTTGTCCACTTGCTCGAGCGTCAGGTTCTCGTGATAGGTCTTGTCCACCATGATCATTGGGGCCTGACCGCACGCGGCCAAACACTCCGCCGTGCGCAACGTGACCTTCCCGTCCTTGGTCGTCTCGCCCTCGTGGATCCCCAGACGCTTCTCGCAGTGGTGAAGCACCTTGTCGGCCCCGCGAAGCGCGCAAGACAGAGTGCGACACACCCATATCTCGTGCTTGCCCACGGGCTCCTGGTTGAAGAGCGAGTAGAAGGTAGCCACCCCCTTCACGTGCGCCGTGGGCAACTCACACTTGCCCGCGACGAACGCTATCACGTCGCTGTTGACCCACCCGTGCTGCTCCTGACACAAATGCAGGAGTGGAATGCAGGCGGCTTGCTTGTTGGGGTAGCGCGAGAAGATGTCCTCCATCTCGCGTTCGCGTTCCGGATTCAGAGCGAAAGACATGGCTGGAACCCATGCGCCGATCACGGGCAAATCACCGCGCGGCGCCTCAGGAAGTCGGCGGACGCTAGTGTTTGCCTCACCCGTGTGTCAAGCGCATCGCGTCACCCATGCGCGCGAACGGTCGATCCCTGGGAGGCGCCCCGACCGCCCGTGATTCGTACATTCGTGACACGCCCAGCACGAATGGGATCGTGGCGAAGTCGGAGCGCACTTCCGCCGATCCTCGGGAAGAACGGACGGTCCGCACCATCTTTTACCCATCGCCATCATGTTGCGCTTGAGAATCGATGACGGGTGCGTGTAGGCTGCCCGCGCGCTTCCAAGATGGAAGGCGTTCCTCGCAAGCACTCGCCGGAGGTGTGGTGTGTTCTGTCCAAATTGTGGGACC
Source organism: uncultured Polyangiaceae bacterium (assembly GCA_964488865.1). Lineage (GTDB taxonomy): Bacteria > Myxococcota_A > Polyangia > Polyangiales > Polyangiaceae > MWCO01. Next base: position 68,095 of record CAZAWR010000020.1, read on the forward strand.
CAGAATCCTGAGACCGCAACGGCTTGCACGAAGTGCGGTTTCAACCTGAAGGGTGCCGCCGCTCCCAAGTTCAAGGGCACGATGCTCATGATGAACACGCCCGGAGGGGCGCCAGGAGCGGCTCCGCCTAGACCCGCACCGCCGTCGCCGGCTGCACCGGGTGAGCCACCGAAGAAGCCCGCCTTCAAGGGCACCATGGTGATCGGAGGGGCTCCGCCGCCTCCGGCGGCTCCCATGGGCGCACCGCCTCCCCCGATGGGTGCGCCGCCCGCGGCTCCTCCCATGGCCTTCGGTGCTCCGCCGCCTGCTCCACCTGCAGCACCGCCCATGGACTTCGGCGCCCCACCGCCTGCTCCCCCCATGGACTTCGGCGCCCCGCCGCCTGCTCCCCCCATGGACTTCGGCGCCCCGCCGCCTGCTCCTCCCATGGACTTCGGCGCCCCGCCGCCTGCTCCTCCCATGGACTTCGGCGCCCCACCGGCTGCCCCTTACATGGACGCGCCCCCGGCCTTCGGCGGTGACTTCGGCGCCCCGCCTCCCGCCCCGATGGGCGCCCCCGAGCCCCCTCCGGCTTTCGGCGCTCCGGACCCCTACGGCGCCCCGGCGGCTTTCGGCGCTCCGGACCCCTACGGCGCCCCGCCAGCTTTCGGTGGCCCGCCAGCGCCCGCCCCCGCGTTCCCTCCCCCCGGAGGGCCCGCTCCCTACGCCGACCCTCCGCCCGCTGCGCCCTACGGCCAGTACGGCGCCGCTCCCCAGCAAGCCATGGTCCCCATGGGCAACCCAGGAGTCCCCATGCAAGCGATGCCCATGGGCGGAACCGGCCCCAAAGGCCAAACCCGCAACCCCATGATGGTGCTGCTCTTCTCGATGTTCTGCTTCGTCTACGGCATCTACCAGTACTACGTGATGGTCGGTGAGCTCAAAGAGTACCTGCAGACCGACGAGATCAACCCCATCCACATGTTCATCCCGGTGCTCAACATCCTGATGCTCTTCAAGCTCCCCGGATGGGTGCTCCAGGCCAAGCAGCGCGCCGGCGTCCCCAACCCGGAAGTCGCCAACATCCTCTTCTACTGGTTCTTTGGCCTGTACTACCTGCCCAAGGACCTCAACGAAGTGTGGAATCCCACCGGACAGCTCACCGCCTGACCCCCCTGCTCCGTCGCACCGGGATCGTCCTCCTCATCGCCGCCGCCATGGCCACGGTAGCGTGGCTCGAGGTCGCGCTCTGTCCCATGGCCGTGATCCTTCACGTCCCGTGCCCCGGATGCGGCATGACCAGAGCCACCCTCGCCGCCCTGCACGGCGACTTCGCCACCACCTACCGCTACCACCCCCTCGCCATCCTCATGGTGCCCTTGCTTGGCGCCTATGCCGCAGCCCACGCCCTCTCCTACATCCGCCATGGCGTGTCCCAGGTCGACACCTTCGTCTCCGGCAAGTGGATCGATCGCGGCATCCTCCTGCTTCTGATCGCCATGGTCGGCGTCTGGGTCGCTCGCTTCTTCGGCGCCTTCGGTGGCCCAGCCCCCGTGTGACCCCGCCAGCGTACCCGTCGCTCCCCGCCCCAACAAACGCTAGGCTCCGCCTCGGTGCAAGTCCTCGACCTCATCCTCGGCGCCGCCCTTTCCATGGGCCTCACCTACGGCCTCGTGCGCTTCGACCGACTTCGCATCCCACCCACGTGGAGGCAGCGAGGCTGGAACGCCGCCACCACCGGCGCCGCCATCTTCACCTTCGCCCCCCTGTGCATCGTCGCTTACTTCTGGGTCACCCGACGGACCGCCCGCGGCCTCGCGCAAGGCCTCGGCGCCCTGCTCCTGCTTCTCACCGCCCAGCTCGCCCTCTCCCTGCTCTACGACCAAGCCGGTCTCCTCTCGCTGGTCTTCCTGCTCGTCCTCCAACCCGCCGGTCTCGCTGTCGTCTTGCCCGTCGCCCTGCTCCCCGCCCTGACCCCGTGACGAATCGCACGCACGGTGCTACCTGTTCCAACCGCAAGGAGTGTCCACGTGCCGGTCTACGAATACGTCTGTGATGCCTGCCAGCACGAGTTCGAAGAACTCGTCTACGCCGACGACGAGCTCATCGCCTGCCCTCAATGCAAGAGCGAGAAGGCCTCGAAGGTCCTGAGTCGCTTCGCCTTCAAGTGCGGGTCGACGTTCCGATCGTCTTCCTCCCAAGGCGATTCCTGTTGCGGCTGCCATCCCAGCCCTGGCGGCTGCGGAGGCTGCAAGCACTAGACAGGATCACACAGAGCCGTGGCCAACGATCCAGATTGACGGACCTTCGTGAAACGGACCTTGGATCTCTTTCCGCGGGCTGAAGCCCACGGCAATTTCGGGGGAAGCCCGCCAGGGCGGGCTTTTCGCGGTACGCCCTGGGTAACCAAACCGCTTGGTGGCAGCAGAAGTGCGCGTTTCGCCCATCCTAGCCGACCGCTCACCCCTGGGTCCTGCACGCAGCGGTTGGGTCTGATCCGTCGAGCCCGAGCCCGAGCCCGATCGGGGATGGAGTCACTTGTTTCTGCGCAGCCGCCAAACAACTACTTGGGCACCGGTGGAATGTAGATGTCGTTGAGCTGCACAACGCTCTCGCCTGCCGGATACCCGTAGGACACGTTGCCCGTGAACGACACCGTCTCGGTCGTTCCCCATCCCCACACGGTGAGCCCGAAGGGACCCTCGGACGTCATCTCGTGACGCCCGTTGTCGCACCCGCCCTGCGGTTCGAAGTCGTGTCGCACGAGGTCCACCCTCGTGAACTGGTAGCGTCCCTCCGTGCCCACCGGCTCCCACCCTCCTAGCGTCCCTGCACACGGAAGCTCCACGTCCGCGAACCCGCCCGCCCCCTTCTCGCGAATCACCACGAGGTTCGTTTCCGGGTACGTCGGGTCCGTGAAGAACACGTAGCGCTGCAGGTACTGCTTCGGGGGCACCAGCCGCACGAAGTCCGGGTCACCGTACCCCTCCTTCACCGTCTTGGAGCCTGACATGTACGAGGCCACGAGAAACGGGTGGTCGGCGCCCTGGCTGCGAACCACGAAGGGCTGCCCCGCCGCCAACTCCACCACCTCGCCAAACTGCAACGACGTGGAGGGGTGCGTGCTCGGCGGGTCGAACGAAAGTTGCGTACCGTCCACGGCGCCGATGATGCGATACCCCACCGCTTCCGACGTGGTCGAACGCTGCCGGTAGGGGACGGCCACGTACTCGCTCCCCAGCGCCTTGACCGGAGGAATCTGCTGCTCTGCATGGTCGCAATAGTCCTTGTCGACTGGCAGCTGCATGCACTCGTGCCCCGCCATCAGCGCGATCGGTTTCGTGCTCTCGATCGCGCTGCCCGTCAGCTCGTCCGCCTGCGTGATCTGCACTTGTTGTCCCCGGTCGAGCTGGATCGTGAGCAGCTCGTTGGCCTCCGTCTTCGCCACCCCCGTCCCTCCCACCACGGCCACCTTCGGCAAGATGCGCACCTCCGTGCCGTCGTTCATGGCAACGATGTTGAGCGACGGCTCGGTTCCCATGTTGGCTTTTCGGAAGGCATTCACGGCAACGTAGTTCGTGTCCCACACGGCGGTGGGGAGCAGCAGAGAGGCCCCGGTCACGGCCGCGTTTCCTCCGCCGTAGGGAAGGACCTGGTACGCGACCACGGGCACGTCGCTCACCACGTGGAAGGCGTACCCTTTTCCGGTGCCCTTCACCTGCGCGGCACCATTGGTGAGGGCGGGGGTTTCGGGGCATTCGACGGCGCCCGCTGGCGTGTCGCCGGGCCCGGCGAGGAACAGGATCGCGACCTCCCCCGGCGGGATTCCCGTCGATGGGTCGTAGGGCTCGTACGCGAGGTCGGTCCCGCTGCCCTTCGGCAAGTAGCCAAACTGCTCGGCAGGAAGCGCCGCGCCGTGAAAGTCCACGGACACATGGGCTGCCGTGGGCCACGAGTTCGCGATGAACACGGCGAAGCACCCGTTCACCGCGTTGGCGTAACCGTCCATCACCACGGGGAAGTACTCGCATCCCACGCTGGACCGCACGGCGTCCGCCGCCTGGCACGCGGGAAGACACGCGCCGTTCGCGCACATCTCCTGCAACGAGCACATCTGCACAATCTCGTCGTCGCAGCCGACCACCGCTCGGTAGTCCGCGGAGCATGCGAGGGGGCACCCGTCGGCAGCATCCGGGGACGTTCCACCGGAGCCGTCTTCGCCTGCGTCCGTGGAAGCTCCTGCGTCACCGCCCGCGTCCGTGGACGTTCCGCCCGCTCCCCCGAGGTTCTGATCGCCCGACCCGGCGGAGCAAGAGACCAGCGCCAACCCCGCCGAGGCAAGGGTCCACAAGCAAAGGGAAACGCGTCGCAACATGGGTTCACCTCGAGGAGTCTGTCCTCAGCCTCGCGCTCGTGACCAGTGGCCACGCAAGCACACCTTAGTACAAGTCACACGCTTCGCCATTTCGTATCCGAGGCGAAGCCCGGCGCGGGTGCCGCTCTCACCCCCTCCAGATCGCAATCACCACCGTCGCCACATACACGACGGTGGTCGCCAGCCAGACGACCCCGCGCACGCGCATCCCCTCCAAGTGAGCCCAGTACAGAGACAGCGGCGGCATGAGCAAGCCCGAGAGCGCGCGCCACGGGTGCTTGCGACGCACCAAGCCGGCCAGGATCGCGAGCTGGGACGTGACCATCAGCGCAAACGCCGTGGCAATCACGAAAACCAGGAGCAGGTCGGACATGGGGGGAGCGCCGAGCGCATCCTACGACGCAAGTCCGGGACCGGCCACCCCCGTCTCCCTCTGGCTCCGCGGGCTGCCTCGCGCGACGCGGTCGCAAGCCTTTTCCTTCGTGCGTGCGGAGGCGAGCGAGTCGACCGGCCAATTCGAGGGTGAGCGCAGAACCGCCTCGCAATGGACGAGACAGCCGCGTGGCTTGAGCTATGCTCACCCACCGTGTCCAGGATTCAAGCCTTCGCCTTCGCCTTCGTCGGCGCCGCTGCCGCCCTCGCCGCGTCGCTTCCCTGCCCCGTGACCGCCGAAGCGGCGGCCCCCTCCCCACCCCTGCTCGATGTGCAGCAACTCAAGCCCGGCGACAAGGGCTACGGCCTGACGGTGTTCTCCGGGACGGAGCCCGAGCGGTTCGACGTCGAAGTGATCGGGGTGCTCTCCAACTTCCTGCCCCACCAGGACCTCATCCTCGTCAAGACGGACCACCCGCGCCTGCAGGTTGCCAAGGTCGTGGCCGGAATGAGCGGGAGCCCGGTGTTCATCCACGGAAAAATGGTGGGGGCGTACGCGTACGGCTGGCAGTTTGGGGAGGAGTCCGTCGCGGGCGTCACGCCGATCGGGGCGATGCTCGACGAGCTGCGGCGACCGCTCCCTCCGGAAGCCATCCAGCCCTTGCCCGGCGCCGCTCCCGCCAAGGCCCTGGGAAAGAGCGCGCGTGCGCAGCACCCCTCTGGGCACCGGTTCTCGGGAAACCTCACCAGCTACTCGGTCCAGGAACACGCTCGGCAGGTCGCGGCTTTCGCAGCGCCTCCCGCAGCAGACAGCGGACTCCGCCCGGTGGCCGTCGCCACGCCGGTCATGATCGGCGGCATGAGCGAGGCTTCCCTGTCGCTGCTGCGGCAGAACCTATCGCCCCTCGGCCTCGAGCCGATCCAGGGCGGAGGCGGTGGCCGACCCGAAGCCGACGCCCCCTCTCGCTTCGTCGACGGCGGCGCCATCGGGGTCCAGCTCATCGCGGGCGACATCTCGGCCGCGGGCATCGGAACCGTCACGCGCGTCGAAGGCAACCGCCTCGTTGCCTTCGGCCACCCCATGATGAACTCCGGCGTGTCGCGCTTGCCCACCGCCATCTCGCGCATCCACTGGATCCTCGCCTCCAAGATGCGAAGCTTCAAGATCGGCACGCCCATCCGCCCCGTCGGCGCCCTCGTCAACGACCGGCAAGCCGCCATCGTCGTCGACTCCGGTGTGCAGGCCCCCATGATCCCGGTGGAGCTCGACATCCGCGGTGTCGAAGGCGCCCCCCATCCGCGCTGGACGATGCAGATCGCCCGGGAGCGCTTCATGGCCCCCCTGTTCCTCGCTGTCGCCGTCGGCAACGCCATCGACGCCACCACCTCGGAACGTCGCGACGTGTCGTGGCACGCCCTCACCACCCTGCGGGTGCGGGGTCACGGCGAGGTGACGCTGCACGACTTCGGCGTGGCCGTGGGAGGCACCCCGGATGCCGGGGCCTTCATGCGGTCCCGCGCCGTCAACGCGATGGGAAGCCTGCTGAGCAACCCGTGGGAGCCCGTCGACATCGAGAGCATCCGCACACGCGTGGACATCCGATTTGCGCGCGACCTGTTCGAGCTGCGCGGCGCCATTCCCCTCGAAATGGAGGTCGAACCCGGCCGCAAAGCCCGCATCCGCCTCCAACTCGTCCCCTACGCCGGTCCCCCCGAATTCCGAACCGTCGAGGTGGACATCCCGCGCGAGCTCGCCGGCAACACCGTCGAAATCGAGATCAACCCCGGTCACCAGGAGGCTCCGCCCGTAGCCATCCCCGAGAGCGTCTCCGAGTTGCTCTCCGTCTTGCCTCGCCAGTCCTACGCCCCGGACTCCCTCGTCGGGGCCGTTCGCGTCGGCGGTCACGGGGTCGCCTTCCGCGGACAGGTCGCCACTCGCCTGCCCCCAGGCGCACTCGACACGCTTCGCCCCGTCGCCTCTTCGATCGGCCCAGAACCCGTCCCCTCTTACGCGCGCACCGTGATTCCGCTCGGCAAGTTCGTGATCGGATCGACCAGCGTCCGAATCCGCGTGCGCGACGTCCTTCGCTAAGCCCATGGAGCACAGGTTGCCAATGAATCGTACGTCCGTTCTTGCACGTCTCGCAGCACTGCTGACCGCCACCGCTGCGCTGGTGCAAACCCAGGATGCGTCTGCGGTCGGGACGCGGGCATTCCGTCTCGACACGCTGGAAGAACTCAAGGGTGGTGAGCTCGAGGGCACCAGCGTGGATTCGCTCGGTCGCGTGCGCGCCGGCTTGGTGCTCGGGAGCCTGCCCATGGCCGACACGTCCGCCGTGTGGTGTTCGCTGGTGATGCCTGACGGCTCCGTGCTTCTCGGGACGGGCAACGACGGCAAGGTTTTCCGAGTGCAAGGCGGCCAGGTGTCGGAATACGCCACGACGGGGCAGATGGCGGTCACGGCGCTCGCGCTCGACGCGGGGGGCAAGGTGGTGGCGGGCACGATTCCGAACGGAAAGGTATTCACCCTCGAGGGGCAGGGAGCTGCCAAGGAGTTGGTGTCGTTGCCGGGGACCGAGCATGTGTGGGCGCTCGCGCTGGACCCGAAGACGAAAGCGTTGTTTGCGGCGACCGGGCCCGAGGGCAAGCTGTTCCGTCTCGGCGCCGACGGGACGGCTCAGGTCCACTTCGACAGCGAGGAGGCGCACCTGATCTCGCTCGTGGCGGCACCGGATGGCACCCTGTTTGCCGGCTCGAGCGGCAACGCCCTGCTGTTCAGGGTCACGGGGCCTGGCCGCGCCACGGTGATGCACGACTTCCCGGGCGACGACGTGAAGGCCTTGGCGCTGGCGACCGACGGACGTCTGTACGCGATCGCCAACGAGCACGTGACGGCGCCGACGATTCCGCGGACGAATCAGTCGAACGCAGACAAGTCACCCGGCCCCGGGAAGGCGGACCGGTCGGTGCCCAAGCCCGGCAAGGGACGCCTCGTACGGTTCGATACCGACGGCCGCGTGGAGGAGATGTTGTTCGACGGCGAGACGCACTTCCAGTCCCTGGCGCTCGGGGACGATGGTCTGCCGTACGTGGGGACGGCGAAGGACGGGGAGGTGTACGCGGTGGACGACGCGCGCACGTCGATGTTGATGGCGGACACGCCGGAGCGGCAGGTGGGGGCGCTCGTGGTAGCCGGTCGGACGAAGTTCGTGGCGACGACGGACCCCGCGGTATTCCACCCGGTGCGCTCGGTGGGCGGACCGGACGCGGTGTGGAACAGCCCGGTGCTCGACGCGGGGCTGCGTGCCGCCTTCGGCAGGCTGGAGTGGCGTGCCACAGGGCCCGTGGAGTTGTCGACCCGTACGGGCAACACCGAGAAACCCGATGCTTCGTGGTCTCCCTGGAGCAACCCGCTCGCCGCGCCCGGAAAGGTCACTTCGCCGCCGTCGAGGTACTTGCAGATTCGAGCGCGTTTCTCGCGCGACCCTTCCGCCGTGGTTCGTGAGATTACCGCGCACTTCGTGACCGACAACGCGCGTGCCGTGGTCACCTCCGTGACGGCGGGGGAGGCGGCGAGCACCGACGCCAAGAAGTCCGATTCCGTTCCGGAGTCCGGGGGCGACCTTCCCGAGGCGAAGTCCAAGGTCAAGCTCAACTGGAAGGTCAACAACACCGACAACGACACGCTTCGGTTCCGGCTCTTCTACCGGTTCGAGGACTCTTCGGTCTGGCGCCCCATCCTCCCCCCCAACGAAATCCTCTCCAAGACCACCTACGATTGGGATACCGCAGGCCTGCCCGAGGGCACGTACCGAATCAAGGTCGAAGCCTCCGACGAGCTCGCCAACCCCCCCGATCACGTCCTGCGTCATTCCCTCGAGTCCGGAACCGTACTCGTCGACAACACCCCCCCGGTCCTCCAGCAACTCACCGTCGCTGGCAAGAAGATCCGAGGCATTGCGGTCGACGGGGTCGGGCCCATCGCACGGATCGACGTGGCCGTGGATCCCAACCCGAATCTGTGGTTGCCCTTCTTCCCCTCCGACGGGGTCTTCGACGAACGTTCGGAGCGATTCGAGCTCGACGTGAGCAGCCTGCTGGCAACCGGCACGGGCTTGGTGGCAGTGCGGGTCTCGGACGCTGCGGGCAATCGCGTGGTGCGCACCGTCGAGGTGCGCTGACCCTCCCCCCTGACACACAAGTCAGGGTTCCCCTGCCCAAACCGTGGCTTCCCGCGGGGTTTCCCGCTGGCACGGCGTTTGGATCGTCTCCCCTGCGTGCTACATTGAAACTTGGCCTCCGTGGTCGCCATGTGAGCACAGAAGTAAGCCAGCATGCGTCCCCGCCTCCCGATTTCCTTGCTGTTTCTCCTCACCCTCTCGCTGGGGTGCGGTGAGGTCGACTCGCTGGAATCGTCGGGAGCCGGCACGAGCTGTGGCCCTGAGGGCTGCTTCAACGCGGATGCAGGCACCGATGCTCCCGTGTCCGACGTCTCCGCCGACATCGGCAACGACGTGGCGAGCGAGAGCGGCAGCGTCGCCAATCCCCTTTGTGGAACGCTGCACTGCGACCCGGACGACCCCGGGGCGTTGAAGTGCAACGCAGGCGGGGCACCGTCGGATGGGGGCGTCTCGGGGGACGCAGACGAGCAGGACGCTCCATCCCTCGATGCCGCCGACAGTGACGATGCGGACGACGCGGACGACCAGGAGACGGGCAGCATGGGAGGCAGCATGGGAGGCAGCATGGGAGGCACCCCGGACAAGGCCCCCCAACCCCCCCCGGACATTCCTCAGGACGACCCCACGGCTCCGCTCTCCTGCCAGGTCGTCAATGACGACGGCAACCGCACGGCCACGTGTTTGCCCGCGGGCGAGGGCATCGACAACGGCCCCTGCGTCACGTCCGGCGACTGCGCCGCAGGCTACGCGTGCGTTGGCGACGCCAACGTGGGGGTTTGTCGCGCGTACTGCTGCCTGAACCCGGAAGCCTGCGATGAAGGAACCTACTGCGGCGTGATGCAGTCCCGGGACGCGTTGGTGCAGAACCCGGATGGCAAGTTCTTGCTGCCCGTGTGCATCCCGGCCAACGACTGTGAGCTGCTTCCGGGATCGGAAGGCACGAATCGCTGCGCCGACGGGTTGATGTGCGCCATCGTCCGTACGGACGGCACCACCGCGTGCGTGGTGCCGGGCACCGCGGTCGAGGGAGAGCCTTGCGGACCGTCGGACCCCGGCCAGAGCCCTTGCGCGGAAGGCTTCGTGTGCTCGAAGACCACGAACACGTGCCTCGCCTTGTGTCGCGTCGGTGATCCCATCGCGTGCGGTCAGGGCGTGTGCCAGAGTGGGACGGGGGGCATGCCCGATCCCTACGGCGTCTGTGTGGGAGCGCGGGATTGACGTTCCCGGACACGTCTATCCCCACCCTTCTGCTCGACGTGATGGGGACGATGGTGTTCGACCCGTTCCAGACGTGCGTGCCGGCTTTCTTCGGCATGACGTTCGAAGAGCTTCTTCGGGAGAAGCACCCGACGGCGTGGGTGGACTTCGAGCTCGGGGCGATCGATGAAGCGACGTTCCTTCCCCGGTTCTTCCGTGACGGGCGAAGCTACGATCACGAGGCATTCAAGCAGATGATGCGGAGCCAGTACGCCTGGCTGCCCGGCATGGAGCCGCTGGTGAGCGAGCTTCACGCGTCGGGGCTCGAGATGCACACGCTGTCGAACTACACCTCGTGGTACCGGATGATCGAGGAGCGGACGGCGCTGTCGCGGTTCGTGCGCTGGACCTTCGTCTCCTGCGACATGCACGTTCGCAAGCCCGATCCGAACGCTTACCTGCATGCCTCGGCAGCGCTGGGAAAGCCTGTGGAGGCGTGCTTGTTCGTGGATGACCGGCCGAGGAACTGCGAGGCCGCTCGCGAGCTGGGCATGCCGGCGATCGTCTTTCGCGACGCTGCACAGCTACGGCAGGACCTGGTCGCTCGAGGGCTGCTCGGCGCGTGACCTTGGTCAGGTGTCGACCGTCACGACCTCGAAGCGCGGCGGGTCGAGGATGGCCCTCTTGACCGCGCACAGGTCGGCCGCGCGCTGCACGGCCTTGCGGTACTTCTCGGGGAACTCCGCGGGAAGACGGATCTCGATGCGAACGCTCTCGAGCTTGTGGGTCACGGGGTGGAAGTCCAGGTGCTGTACGAGCGAGATGTCGTCGGTCGGTAGGTTGCGCGCACGGCAGAACTCCAGCACGTAAATCCCGGCGCATGTGCCGATGGAAGCCAGAAACATCGCGTAGGGCTCCGGCGCAGAGCCGTCGCCACCGTTCTCTTGCGACTGGTCCGTCGAAATCGTCCGGCCCATCCACACGGCATCGACGCGTTTTCCGCCCGCGTACTTGATCTGCATCTCCATCATGCGCCTCCAGGGTCCTTGGCTGTTCGTAGGAGAAGGAAAGGGAGCGAGGGGTTCTTCTCGCGCGGAGCCTTGCCGGTTCGGACGATTGCTGCAAGACTCGCCGCACCATGAAGGCCAAGTGCCCCCATTGCGCCAACACCAAGGAACCCGTGGTGGAACCGGCATCGGCCGCGCCCGACGCCCCGCTGGTCGTGAGCTGCGGACACTGCCACCGCGTCTGCGGCGTGCTGCCGAACCAGCAGGCCCTGCTGGGCGAAATCCAGGCGTTGCGGCAAGAAGTCGCGTCGCTGCGGCAGGCCCTCGGGCGCTAGTCCCAAATCAAGCACTGTTCGCAGAACGTGCTTGGGTTTGGGGCTATCCGAGCCAAAGGCGAGGCGTTTGGGGGTGAGCCGCGGTGAGCGCGGCGATCCATCGCAGTCGGTCCGGTCAGGTCCATTTCGATTGCATGAGACGTCAACTTGACGTGACGGCGACGGCGACCTGGGTCGGACAGATGGTCACGGACACTTGTCCGACGGGCAAGGTTCGTCGCGTCGGGCGATGGCAAAGAACGGGGGAGACTTCTCCTCTTCGATCCGTTGCTTCTTCTGGCGGTCCGCGAGCCAGAACAGGAACGCTGGGAGCACGAGCACAGCGGCCAGCGTGCAGGTGATCTCACCGGCGGCAGCGGCGAGCCCGAAGCTGACAATGCCTCGGTTGATGGACAGGGTGAGCGCGAGGTAACCGAGGGTGGTGGTGAGCGCGCAGAGGATGACGGCTCCGCCCGTCTCGACGACGACCCGGTAGACCTGCTCCGGCCCCTCGATGCGGTAGCGCTGCATGAGGTTGTGGGCGTACTCGGCCCCGATCCCGATGGTGATGGGGATGGTCACGAAGTTGAGGAAGTTGAGCTTGATGTCCGCGAAGTAGAGGAACGCAAGCAGCCCGGCGATGCCGCCGAGCCAGGGCAAGAACACGCCCCACGCCTGCCGACGGAACCGGAACGCGAGCAAGATCACCAGGATCGAGCCGGCTGCGGAAACCGCGATGGCCTTGGGCGCGTCTTCCCCCACCGTCTCAATCATGTCCGCGAAGATGACCGCACTGCCCGACCCCTTGATCACCTCGCCCGTCGGCAGCGTCGTGTACCGATAGCTGTCTGCCCAGCGCATCAGGTAGTGCGCGTCCCACACGCTGAACCCGTCCTTCGGGACGATGTACACGATGCGCCCGCGGGTCCCGTCGCGCTCCGTGAAGGCCCGGGCGACCTGCTCGGGAAGGCTGACGACGGTGATGGGTTCGAGGGTCTCGGCGGGAATGTGCGGCTGGAGGCGCTCCCAGTCGGCGTCGTTGACGAAGCCACGGTCACGCGCGCGCTGGAGACGGTCGCGCATCTCGGACACGAGCTTGATTTTCTCGGGCTGGTCCTTGGGGATGAGCGAGTAGACCGAGACGACCTCCTCGAACGGCTTCAAGTCGGCGGGAGCTTGGGCCCAGCGCTGGTTCAGCTCGGCCTCGAGCATGGGGACCTGGTCCAGGCGGTCCGTCATGATGGCCATGCCGTCCTGGCCCATGCGGCCGACCACCTTGTCGACGCGCACGGACAAGAGGCCCGCGGAGGTGCGATCGATGCGCTCGTTGCGCACGTTCGCCATGTCGTATTCCATGGGATCGTTGATCAGGTACTGCGCGGCCGCCACGAGAGCCACGACGCCAAGGGCGGCTCCTGTCAACGCGATCGGGCGCGGGGCCAAGCGTGCGAGCTTGGCGAAGAGAACACCGTAGTAGCCCCGCATGATGCTGGGCTTCTCGGTCTTGTGGAAGGAAGGCAGGATTCGCTCGCTCGCCACGAGCACGGCCGGCAGAAAGAGGTACGTCGCGACCCAGCACAGGATCATCCCGTAGCCACTGATGACGCCAAAGTGCTTGAATCCTCGGAAATCCGTGATGGTGAGGGAACCGTAGGCCAGCATGGCGGTGGCAGACCCCGCGAGCGTCGGCAGCCACGAGTCCCGGTGCGCCACCAGGATGGCCTTCGTCACGTCCGCCGCGTCGTCTCGTCGCGCCTCGATGTAGCGCGCCATGTACATGATCGAGTAGTTGATGCCGTTGCCGGCGATGATGCTGACGAGGAACCCCGTCGAGGAGTTGAGGTGCCCGATGGTCAGCCGCGTCAAACCGAAGGTCCACAGCAGCGAGATCATGATGGTGATGCCCATGGCCGCGACCGTGCGCAGGCGCATGAAGAACAGCAGCACGCTCGCGAGCACGCCGGCCACACCCCAGCCGCCGACGTGCATCAGGTCGCCGATGACCGCGTCGTATTCCTCGGAGCTGGTGATGAAGTTGCCGGTGTAGTTGACGTCCATCGACGGGTCGAAGCTCGTCGGGTTCACGGACGCCACGACCTGCTCGATCTCGCTGCGGAATGCTGTCTTGGCTTCGTCCCCGGTGACGGGGGTTCGCACCAGGACGGCGATGAAGTTGCCGTCGGCGTGCATGTAGTAGCCGTCGGGGTATCGCTCCACGACGGCGGTGGCGTCCTTGGACTCTCCGCGGAGTCGCTTCTCGATGGTGTCGGCGGTGAGGGGGGTGGGGGCTTCGGCTTCGTCCACGAAGTCGCCGCGAGCCTTGGCGACCTCGTAGTCGTAGCGTTGGATGACCTCTTCGTGGGCCTTTCTGAGGTCCTTGATGTCGGCGTACAGGACCTTGTTCTTGCCGAAGAAGTCCTGGGTCTTCTTCACGCCGTAGTCGACGGCGCCGACCTTGTCCGGGCCAAGCGCCTCGAGCTTGGGCACGAGGGTGTTGACGAAGCGCTTGAGCGCGTCGGGGTTCGGCCCGCTGTGGGTTTCGGCCACGATGGTCAGGGTGGAGGCGCCGGCCAGTCGATCTCCGACGCGTCGGGCTTCGATGACGCTGTCTTTGTTGTCGGGCAGAAGCTCGCTGAAGGAGGACTTGAAGCCGAGCCCCCCGGCACCAAAGATGCCGTAGGAAGCGGGTAGGAGCGTGAGCAGGGCGATGGCCAGGAAGTGCCACGGGTAGCGAGACTGCAGCTCACCGAGTCGCTTGAGGATGGGGGGGATGTTGCGTTCGGACATGTCTACCTGTCAGGGGAGTGAGCAAACCCCATGCCCACCGGCATACGTGGTCGACGGAGCATTCTCCCTCGCAAGATCCGGGCACGGGCAAGTCCCCGGGGGCTGCGATCAGCCATAGGGACCAGGAACGGTCGAGCACAGTGTGAATCCTGCGCCCACCCGTGAACGGCGTGTCGTGGCGAGGCTCTCACGGGGTCCGCGTCCCAAAGTCAAGACGTCAAGCCTTCCGCTGGCAGTGGAAGAAGAAAGCGGCTTATTCATGACACGTTGAGCCAGCTGGGCCAACCCGAAGTGCAGCGCTCGGCGACGGAAAGGTGCTTTGTGAATGTTGGGGCGCTACGGTGGCCGGACGCGGCCTTCGTGGTTACGGAGAGGAGCAACATGGCGAAATCGCGCAGACGAAGCATCTACCCGATCTTGCTCATCGTCCTTGTGAACGGCCTGGTGTTCGCAGGGTCGGTGGTTCCTCTGGCTTATTACGGGTTCGAGCCTGGGCCGCCCGTGGACGTGGCGGCCGCGGGATGGGCCGGCTGGGTGACCTTGGTCATGTCCGTGGTCGGGCTGGCCGTGTTGATCCTCGGCGGCGTGCTGCTCCGGGCGGTCCCGAAGATCCCCGCGTTCCTCCTCGGGTTGCTCCCCACGTTGGTCGCCGGCATCGGTCTCATCGGGGCGCAGCTCGGCGCGGGCAACACCCTCAACGCCCTCACGGGGGCCGATCCCAGCCAGACCGCGCGCATCGCAGGCCTCGGGATTTCCGACGCCCTCAACGCGTCCGTGATCGGCTCCTACGTCGCCGCCGCGCTCATGATGGGCAGCGCCTTGACCATTTCCCTGCGTCACTGGCCCTCCCGCAGCTCGCTGAGCTCTGGCGGAAAGATCGGCCTTCTCGGCGGGGCCTTCCTGTTGCTGGGCATGATCGTCGGGTCGCTGTTCTGGACACCCCTCGGCGGGCTCGGCATTCTGCCCTGGGTCACGGCCTTCGTGGGGCTCGTGTCCATCGCGATGGCCGCGCACGCCATCCGCAACGACCCCACGGACGCTGCCAACGTGCAAGCTGCCGGCGAGCTGTGGGTGACGATGCTCCTGTCCATCGGCGCCCTCGTGCTGGTGGCCACGGCGCGTCACACCAGCGCGCTCATGGAGGGGTTGGCGACCTTTGCCACCGCCACGGGTCACCCGGACCCTTCGAAGATGGTCCAGGCGTGGACCGCGGCAGAACCTGCCCTGTACGCGAGCGCCCTGTACGCGGTGCCCCTGCTCTTCGCTTCCATCACGTCCATGCTCAGCCGCGAGTCGCTCGGCTCTTGGGGCCTTCGCAACGCGGCCGCCAGCATTCTCATCCTGCCCCTCTTCTTCGTAGCCCCTGCAGCGCTGCAGCACGTGCAAACCGCGTGGGCCGCAAACCAGGTGGCCAAGACGCTCTCCTGCTCTCCCCCGCTGCTGAAGAACGCAGACCTGAACCTGCCGATCATGACGTCCTCGAGCAACCCGGCTTGCCCCACCCTCGCGCTCGAGGTCGGACGCTCCGAGATCCGCATCGGTGACACCAAGATCGGAGCCACCTCCGAGCTCGACTACCACGCCGGCTGTGCCCGCATCGTCGGACAAGTGGAGGCCGCCAAAGACAAGCACAAGGGGGACGTGGCCGTCGACGACTCCCTGTCGTTTCGTCGCGCCGCTTGCCTGGCCGACGCACTCTCCGAGACAGCTTCGTATCAGGCCAAGGCAGAGCTGTTCCGCCAGACCAACCCGGACGGGTCGGCTGGGAGAACGGGCGGGGTCGTCCCGTGGGTGACGAGGGGGAACACAGCCGCGGTGGGAAAGGCGAGGCCACCCTTCGACCAGATGGGCACCATGCTGCTGCAGGTGACGACCTTCGGCCCGTCGGCGGCGGGCTGGGACCCGAACCTCGTGCAGCTTCATCTGTTCGAGGGAGGGTGGGAGCTGAAGCGGGGTCCGACGGCGAACAAGACGCGCTTCGAAGGTCCGCCGGAAGAGGGACTCAAGAAGCTCGGGTCGGCCCTCGGGTCGAACATGGGAGCGCACGTCGTGGCCCTCAGCGCCGACGGCAGCGTGAGGATGGGGCACCTGTTGCAGTACGCGAGTGCGTTCCGTGCGCCACAGTTGGTGATGCCCCCGGGGATGGGTCCCAAGGAGCCGGTTGAGGCGGACGGAGGGGCACCCGACGCAGGCGATGCGGGGGATGCAGGCGATGCGGGGGATGCGGGAGCGGATGCGGCGGCCGGGCCTGCGGGGTCGGTATTGCCGCCAGCGTCGGCGGCGCCTGCGGCGTCGGCGGCCACGCCTTAGGACAGTGATCCAAGGTCCGCGCGGCGGTGCCGCCCCCCCATGACCGTCGAGTCCCGGGGTTGACAGCCCACACCCTCGCCACTATTCAATCAATCAATTGAATAGTGAGCTAACAATGCCCCGCCTAGGCCTCCGCGAAAACCTCGCCCAGTTCACCCTCCTCGTCGTCGTCAACGCCTTCGTCGGCGCCATGATCGGCATCGAGCGCAGCATCCTCCCCTCCCTCGCCGAGGAACACTTCCACCTCGCCGCCCGAACCGCGATCCTCTCGTTCATCGTCGTCTTCGGCGTCACCAAAGCCCTCACGAACTACTTCGCAGGCCGACTCTCCGACCGCATCGGACGCAAGCACGTCCTGGTCGCAGGTTGGGTCATCGCCCTGCCGGTCCCCTTGCTGCTCATGTGGGCCCCCTCGTGGACCTGGATCCTCGTCGCCAACGTCTTCCTCGGCGTGAGCCAAGGCCTCACCTGGTCCACGACGGTCATCATGAAGATCGACCTCGCCGGTCCCGCCCGGCGCGGACTCGCCATGGGGCTGAACGAGTTCGCGGGCTACTTCGCGGTGGCCGGCAGTGCGCTCGCCACGGGCCTCATCGCCTCGTCCTACGGGTTGACCCCGCAGCCCTTCTACCTCGGTGTGGTGTTCGCCGTCCTCGGCCTCGGTCTCTCCGCCCTCCTGGTCCGGGAGACCAAGCAGCATGTTGCCGCCGAATCAGCCCTCCACGGCGAGCTTCCCGCCTCCGAGGTCCCCACCCAGCGCGAGGTCTTCCTCCGCACCTCGTTTACCAACAAGAACCTGTCGAGCGTCACGCAGGCGGGCATGGTCAACAACCTCAACGACGGCATGGCCTGGGGCCTGTTCCCCTTGTTCTTCGCTGCCGCACAGATGGACCTCGGACAGATCGGGACCCTCGCGGCCATCTACCCCGCCGTCTGGGGCGTCACCCAGCTCGTCACAGGAGCCCTCTCCGACCGCGTCGGACGAAAGTGGCTGATTGCCTCGGGCATGTGGGTCCAGGCGGTCGGGGTCGGGATTGTGACGCTCGGCTCTTCCTTCGGCGTCTTCGCCCTCGGCTCCGCGCTCTTGGGCATCGGCACCGCCATGGTCTACCCCACCTTGCTCGCCGCGATCGGCGACGTCGCCCACCCGTCCTGGCGCGCTTCCTCCGTGGGCGTGTACCGCCTGTGGCGCGACCTGGGCTACGCCGCGGGAGCTTTGCTCGCCGGCCTGACGGCGGACGCGTTGGGACTGTCCGGCGCGATGTGGATCGTGGCGGGCATCACGCTGCTCTCCGGCTTCGTGGTGGCCCTTCGCATGACCGAAACGCTGGCCCGCCCCAAGACCGGCTGTCTGTCCCCGGAGGAGCTGCAGGCACAGAAAGAGCAAGGCCATGTGACCGTGATCGATGTGCGCAGCGCGAGCGAGTACGCGGAAGCGCACGTGGACGACGCGGTGCACCTGCCCATCGAAGACCTGGACAGCGGCGGTCTCTCAAAGGGGACCGCTATTGTGACGGTGTGCGGCAAGGGCGGCGGACGCTCGGAGAAGGCTGCAGAGCACCTGCGGCGTCGCGGCTTCTCTGCGCGGTCGCTCTGCGGTGGGACGCTGGGGTGGATGCAGTGGACGGCGTCGCGACGCGTGGAGGTGCACTCATGAACGGTCGCGCGTTCAAGGATGCGGTGTACGAACAGTTCGCGCTGGTCGCTCAGGCCTTTGCGAGCCCCAAGCGCATCGAGCTCATCGACGTGCTCGCGCAAGGGGAGCGCAGCGTGGAATCCCTCGCGCAGGAGACGGGCCTCACGGTGGCCAACACGTCGCGACACCTGCAGGTGCTCAAGGGCGCCAACCTGGTCGCCGCGCGCAAGAGTGGTCTTCAGTCGCTCTACCGGCTCGCGGACCCCGCCGTACTGTCCGGCTACCGCGCCCTTCGCTATGTCACTGAGACACGGCTCGCCGAAGTCCAGCGGTTGGTGCGGGACTACTACCAGGGCGTCGACGACCTCGAGCCCATCCCCTTCGACGATCTTCTCGAGCGCGTTCGCAAGGGAAGCGTGACCGTACTGGACGTCCGACCGCGGGAGGAGTTCGAGGCGGGCCACGTCGAGGGCGCGCGCTCCGTTCCGCTCGCGGAGCTCGAGCAGGCCGTCGCCCGCCTGCCCCGACGCAAGGAAGTCATCGCGTATTGTCGCGGGCCGTACTGCATTCTCGCAGCGCAAGCGGTTCGCGCGCTGCGTGACAAGGGGTACCGTGCGCGTCGCATGGAAGACGGCTACCCGGAGTGGCGCGACGCAGGACACCCGGTCGCCTCATCGCAATCTCGCTAAAAGGAGCATCTCGTGAAGACACTGTTCATCCTGAACGACCCGCCCTACGGAACCGAGCGGACCTACAACGGGCTTCGTCTTGCGGGCAACATGCTCAAGATGGGGGAGGGGCTCGAGGTCGTCGTGTTCCTCCTGGGTGATGCGGTGACGGCCGCCAAGAAGGGCCAGAAGACCCCGAACGCCACGCTCGATGCCCAACGGGTTCTGGTGTTCTAAATGGACCCCATCTACCTCGACCACAACGCCACGACGCCGCTGCACCCGGAGGTCGTCGATGCGATGCTGCCCTTCCTCACGACGCACTTCGGCAACCCGTCGAGCGGGCATGTGTACGGAGAGCGCGCGAAGGCTGCGGTGGAGGCGGCGCGAGGTCAGGTCGCCTCGCTGCTGGGGTGCGACCCCGAGGAGGTCTTCTTCACCTCTGGGGGCACCGAGGCCAACAACCTGGCCATCTTCGGCGTGACCGCGCGCCGGTTCCTTCGCAAACACGTCGTGACCTCGACGGTAGAGCACCCCGCCACGGAGGAGCCTTGCGCGGACTTGGAGAGACAGGGCTGGAATGTGAGGCGGGTTCCGGTCGGTCCCACCGGACAGGTGGACCCTTCGGATGTTGCACCGGTCGTGCGAGAGGACACGGCCCTGGTGACCGTGATGCTCGCGAACAACGAGACGGGAACGGTCATGCCGATTCGAGCCATCGCGAACATCGCGCGTGCCAAGGGCGCCGTGGTCCACACGGACGCCGCCCAAGCGGTGGGAAAGGTCCCGACGCGGGTGAACGACCTAGGCGTCGATCTTCTATCCTTAGCGGGACACAAGCTCTACGCGCCGAAGGGCGTGGGGGCGCTGTTTGTCCGCAAGGGAACGCCGATCTCTCCCCTGCTTCGCGGGGCTGGACACGAGCGGGGTTTGCGACCCGGCACGGAGAACGTAGCGAGCATCGTGGGTTTGGGCATGGCCTGTGAGATCGCAGGTCGGGACCTAAACGCGGAAGCCGCGCGCCAGACCGCGCTTCGCGAGACACTCTGGACGTTGTTGCTGGAAGGGATACCTGGACTATCCTTGAACGGACATCTAACCGAGCGCTTGCCCAACACGCTGAACGTCTCGTTCCCCGGCGTACGGGGAAGCGCGGTGCTCGCGCGGGCCACCGATGTGGCGGCATCGACAGGCTCCGCGTGCCATGCGGGGGGGGAGGCTCCCTCCGCGGTGCTCACCGCCATGGGCTTGGAGAGTAGCATCGCGCTCGGGGCGGTGCGGCTGACCCTGGGGCGGTTCACGACGACCGACGAGGTCGAGGAGGCGGCTTCGAGACTCGTGCGGGCGTTTCGTTCACTGTGAGCGGCCCGGTCGGACATCCCGTGGACAGGATCAAACGCCGTCGTTACCATCCATTGTCGGAGCGGAGTGATGGGGCTGAAGCCAGCACGGTTCGAGATTCCCCCACGATGAGAAAGGCATGGTTTTTCAGGTGGCGCAAGACGGTGGCCGGCATGACGGCGCTGGGGATTGTTGTACCGTTGCTGGTCGTGTTTGGGTCCTATCTGGCGTACGGCCTAACCGTTCGACGTGCGGAGCTCAGGACCGACATCGAAGAGAGCCACACGCATCACGCATGGCTACTGATGCAACTGCTCCGGGAGATGACGAAGACGACCGGCGCACACGACTTGGATGGAGTGGCATCGGCGGTTCGGACAGCGGAGAGATACTCAGAAGTACTCATTACGGATTGGCGAGGCGAGATACGCCACGCGCACGATCGAACGCGGGTGGGAAAGCGGATCGATCGGCGGAGTCCAGAATGTGCGCTGTGCCACGGAGACGGCGCTGTCCCCAGCTTCGAGGCGCGGACGATCGAGGTGACGGAAGGGGGGACGCGATTGCTGCGGACGGTGGTACCGCTGCGCAACGAGGGCGAGTGCCAGCGCTGCCACGATGTGAGCAGGACGGTCAACGGGATCGCCGTGCTGGAGGCGCCGATGTCCCGGCTCGATCAGGCCGTGGACCGGTTGGCGCGAGAGACGGTCCTGACGGCACTCGCCCTACTGATCCTGTCGATCGCAGCCGTCTACGCCGTACAGCATCGGTTGGTGGTTCGTCCCCTCACGGAGCTGACGGCGCGCGCGCGGGCGGTGGAGCGAGGGGGACTCCAGCAGTGGCCGCCCACGCAAGGCGATGCGAGTGACGAGGTGGGTGAGCTTGCGGCGGCGTTTCGGCACATGGTGGATCGGCTGTCTCGGGCGCAAAGGGCGCTGGAGGACAAGGTGCGTGTCCGAACCGAAGCGCTGAGCGAGATGGGCGAAGAGCTGGACAGGCTCAATGCGCAGCTCATGCAGGTAGAGCGTCTGACGACGATGGGGGAGCTCGCGGCAACGATCGCGCACGAAATCCGAACACCGCTCAACGCGTTGGCGATCAACGTGCAGCTTCTGAAGCGGGAGATGCGCGCGGCGCGCAAGGAAGGTGCGCAAGCGACCGACGTGGCCGGCCGGGACACGGTCTCCATTCTCGAAGGGGAGATCGGGCGTATCAACGCGGTGGTGGAGGAGTTCATGAGGTATGCGCGGATGGCGCCCGTTCGGCTTCGCCCGGTCGATCTCGCCACGCTCTCACGCAACGCCATCCGTCTGCTCGAGCTCGAAGCGAAGCGATCGAAGGTGGAGCTGTCATTGTCCTGTGACGACGGCCCGGTGATGGTCGAAGCGGACGAGGAGCGCGTGCGGCAGGTGCTCATCAACCTGGTGGTCAACGCCCTTCAGGCCGTTTCGGCTGGGGGCAAGGTGACTGTGAGCGTGGTTCGCGACGGTGAGCGAGCCGTGCTTCGCGTGCATGACGATGGGCCGGGTATCGCCTCCAACGTGCTCGACACGATCTTCAAGCCCTTCGTCACCACGAAGGACAGAGGCACCGGCCTGGGGCTCGCGATCGTGACGCGCATCGTCAAAGAACACCGCGGCACGGTGTCCGCGGCAAATCGAGCGGAGGGCGGAGCTTGCTTCGAGGTGACACTGCCAGTCTTCGACGACGGAGGGACCCGTGACAACTAGGGTGTTGGTGGCGGAGGACGACGACCTCACCCGCGCGAGTTTGCGGGTCGCCCTCGAGCAGGACGGCTACTCGGTGACGGAGGCGCGGGACGGGGGGACGGCCAAGGCCCGGCTCAAGCGCGGCGAGTTCGATGTCGCGGTGCTCGACGTGATGATGGGCGAGCCGACCGGGTTGGACGTCCTGGAATACGCCGTGCGAGAAGCCCCCGAGATGGCGGTGATCATGGTGACAGGGTTTGCGACGGTGGAAACCGCGGTGGAAGCCATGAAGCGGGGTGCTCAGGACTTCCTGACGAAGCCCATCGACATCGAGAAGCTGAGCCTTCTGATCGGCAAGTGCGTGAAGAGTCAACGACTGTTGGCGGAAAACCGCCGCCTGCGCGACGAGCTACGAGAGCGGTTCTCGGTGGGCAGCATGATCGGCAAGTCACCGCGCATGCTCGAGCTGTTCCGCGAGCTCGAACGGGTAGCGAGAACGAGCGCGACGGTGCTTCTTCGGGGCGAGAGTGGTGTGGGCAAGGAGTTGTGCGCGAACGCCATTCACTTGCACAGTGACCGGCATGACAGGCCGTTGGTCAAGGTGGCTTGTGCCGCACTCGGGGCGGGCGTGCTCGAGAGCGAGCTGTTCGGCCACGTGCGCGGGGCCTTCACCGGTGCGGTCAGGGGCCGAAAGGGGCGGTTCGAGCAAGCCGATGGCGGGACCCTGTTTCTGGACGAAGTGGGGGACCTCGACGCGCACACGCAGGTCAAGCTCTTGCGGGTTCTGCAGGAGCGCTGTTTCGAGCGCGTGGGGGACAACGAACCGGTCCCGGTCGACGTGCGCGTGATCGCGGCGACCAACCGCGATCTGGAGGCCGCAATAGCGCACGGACAATTCCGCGCGGACCTGTACTACCGGCTCAACGTCGTGCCGATTCAGGTACCCGCGCTGCGCGAGCACCCCAGCGACGTTGCCCTGCTCGCGGACGCCTTCCTGCAGCACTTCGCCGTGCTTCACGGCAAGCCCGTGCAGCGGATGAGCAAAGGCGTTGCCGCGGCTCTGTCCTCCCATTCGTGGCCCGGCAACGTGCGAGAGCTGCGGAATTGCGTCGAGGGCATGGTTATCTCCGCGCGGGGCCGGACCCTCGACGTGGAGGACCTTCCGCCGCACCTCGCGCGATCCGACGCGCTGGTGCCGAAGATCGAGATCGCGGTGGGCACGCCGCTCGACCAGATCGAGCGGGAGGTCATCATGCGAACGCTGGCGATGGCGGGCGGCAACAAGGCGAAGGCGGCTCGGATGTTGGGCATTGGGCTCAAGACCCTGTACCGGCGCCTCGAAGACTATGGCCTCGCCGTCGACTGAACTTGGGTTCCCCAGCGCGGGGCAGGCCAGTTTGGCGCTGTCCCCTCGGAACTCCAGCCCAACCGGGTCAATCTGACCCATTCTTCTCCCAGCCAGTGGAAAGCTCAGGTCACTCTGACCCGATTTCGGTTACCAGGGCTCACGTACGGCGGTCCGACGGTCGGAGAGCGCGCATCGCGAACGGCCGGCGGAACTCGGACGTATGCATTGTCGAGCATTTACATACCAACTCGGTCGGTGTTTGGGGAATGGAACACATCTCGCATTGGGGCACAGGCCAGTTCGCTCGCCGCCCGCGCGGCCCGGGCGCACTGGTGACCAAGAGCTCATGTGGAGGCGGTTCATGTTGGGACTACGAAGAATGCTCCTTGCGGCCGTGTTGCCGTCGGCGCTGGTGGTGATCGGCTGCAGCGGGAGCGATGGAAGCGACGGAGCGGACGGCAAGGCTGGGCCTGCCGGACCAGCTGGGGCCACGGGGCCGGCGGGGACCGGCACACCAGGTAGCCAGGGCGAGCCCGGTACTCCAGGGACACCGGGCACACCGGGCGATCCGGGTGACGCCGGAGATCCCGGCGACCCGGGTAGCCCCGGCCTGGCGTGCTGGGACCTCAATGCCAACGGAACGTGCGATGCGGCGTCGGAAGATCTCGACGCCGACGGCGCGTGCACGGTAGCAGACTGCGCCGGACGGCCAGGACCAGGCACGGGCATCGTCCCCGAGCCCGCTGGCGTCGTTGGCAAGGTCACGAACGCGTCTGGGGCGGTGCTGACGAGCGGAACCATCTACTTCGTCCCCGCCGCCGACGTCGCTGCGCTGCCGGCAACGACCATTGCCGTGGATTCTGCAAACGACGAGCCTCTTGAGGACACGATCGCCGCAAACGGCGCGGGCTATCAGAAGGCGGAGGTCGGGGCCGACGGCGTGTACCGGTTGCCGACGTTGACCTCGGGTTCCTACTTCGTGACGTTCGTTCCCGCCACGGGGGACTCGGGCCACCTCCCGGGCGGGAGCGCGTGCCGCGTCGCAATGGCCTCGACCGATCTCGTGGGCAATCAGCTCGACTTGCGGGTGTCGAGTTCGGCCCCAGCCAAAGCGCACTACGTCGGCTCGGGCGCCTGCGTGTCCTGTCACGGTCGGGCGCACATGTCCGAGACCATGCATCGCATCGGCATCTGGTCGCCGTACGAGAGCGGCCCCCTACAGAACTTCGAGCCGCGGTTCGACGAGCTGTACCAGGCGATCGAGGAGAAGTTCGAAGCGGTGGGGGGAACCACGATCTACTACTTCGACTATGACCCGAGCCGCGGCATGGACAAGTACAAGACCACGGAGGCCAATCCGGGCGCCAACGTGAACTTCACCGTGATGGTCCGAATGAACGGCAACGACCTCGAGATGGTGTTGCACAACGTGGCAAACGTGGCGGACCCGGACCGCACCTACCGCGTGGACGCCATTTACGGCGGCGGCGTCAAGAAGCAGCGGTACATGACCAAGCTCACGAACGCGCACGGCACCTATTACGCCATGCTGCCCATCCAGTTCCAGCACGACGGCTCCGAGGCAGCTACCTACGGTCGCACGGCGAAGGTGTGGCGCGACTACAACGGGGACTTCTGGTACGACTCCGCGAACAAGACGTTCCGCCAGCCTGGCCCCAACCGCTCCTTCGAAAAGAACTGCGTGTCCTGCCACGCCACCGGCGTCCAAGTGACGGGATCGGACGCCACGATCTGGGAGGCGAAGCTGGTCGAGGATCGGTTCTTCAACTCGGGCGACTTCGACTTCGACGGCAACGGCGTCCGAGACGAGATGAACGTTGGCTGCGAGTCCTGCCACGGTCCCGGCTCCTCGCACTGGGAGTCCGCGGGCCTTGGAAAGCACATCGTGTCCCCGTCGTTGCTCACGCCCGAGCGCGAGGGGATGCTGTGCGGCCGGTGCCACAGCCGACCGAAGGGGGCGTCCGGCACGGACAACCCTGTGAACGCGCAGGGCTGGCTCCAGCCCGCGGGCGGATCGCGCAACGACTTCCTCGCCAACTACGCCACGACCCAGCTCGACGGGGCCCCTTCCGACTACTACGGGGACCCGGACAAGCATTCCAAGTCCCACCATCAGCAGTACTCCGACTTCATCCGCACCACGATGTACAAGAACGGCTCCGCGTTGATGTCGTGCTCGAGCTGCCATGACCCGCACAAGCGCACCGATCACCCGCGCCAGCTTCATGCGGACCCCAAGGACAACGTGGCATCCTGCGGGTCGTGCCACGCGAGCTACGCGGCGGACCTGGCGGCGCACTTGACCGCCCAGAACATCCCCGTCGCGGCCGCCCACGCCGGCGCGGCGAAGTGCGTCGACTGTCACGCAACCAAGACGGCGAAGACCGGCGCCGGGTCGCCCGCACGCCTCATCGCCGGAACCCAGTACTGGGAGAACGACATCACCTCGCATCTGTTCAAGGTGCCAGACAGGTCCCTCGCGACGTCCCAGGCCATGCCCGTGCCGTACACCAACAGCTGCGCGGCCTGCCACACTACCGCTCCCTAGCCTCCTTCGCAGCGCCGGCCCGCCCGCATTCCCTTTCCTGCAGGCGGGTCGGTTGCTGCGAGCTTCCTGCGGTGTCTCATGGCGATACCTATCGAGCCGTCACGAGTCCGCCTCGACGTCCTGACGACGGCGGCGGGGCGAGTGCTCCTGCGCTCGGCCTGGTTCCCGGTCGCCCTACAGGCCTTGGCCCTCCTGGGCATGATCATCTTCGTGGCCGCTGGAATCGGTGTAGGTCGAGACGTGGCGGCCCCGGACTTGATGACTCTCCGAAAGACCAATCTCGCTACACTCGCGGTGTGGGGATTGTGGTGGCCGGGTCTCGTCGTGCTCACCATCGCCTTCGGGAGACTCTGGTGCACGGTGTGCCCGTTGGAGCTCGTCCACCGTATCGCAGACGCCGTCGCGCGCACGGCCGGATGGCCGCGCGCCAAGCTTGGAACCTCCTTGCGCGCCGGGTGGCTGGTGCTCATCACTTACCTCGTGCTGCAACTCTGCGTGGCCGGCTTTGCGATTCACCGGGTTCCCCACTTCACCGCGATCACGCTGCTGAGTCTGACGGGCGCAGCGGTGCTCACGGGCTTCGCTTTCCAAGGACATCGCGCGTTCTGCCGTTCGTTCTGCCCGGCGGCGGCGCTTCTATCCGTTTACGGACGGTTCACACCATTCCAACTCGATACCCGCGCCCCCTCCGTCTGCTCCCAGTGCTCCACCAGGGACTGCGTTCGCGCGCCAAACCGGCAGCGCTTCGACAAGCGCAGCTGCCCTTCGCTGATTCGCCCCTTCGCCCGCCGGCCCTCTGACGGTTGCGTCTTGTGCCTCCAATGCGCCAAGGTGTGTCCACACGACAACGTCGGGCTGGGCCTCGTGGCGTTGTCCGCTCCGGTTCGCACGGCACGGGAGCTTCCCGCTCACGAAGCGGCCTTCGTGATGCTGGCCCTCGGCTTCGTCGCACACGAGGTGATCGGCGAGGTGCGCTGGCTGGACGCGATCTTTCATGCCGTTCCATCTTTCTTGCACGCGCACGCGACGTCGATCCCGTTCGGGTGGATCGAGGCACTTTGGTTCCTCGTCCTGTTCCCAGCTGCGGTGTGGACGCTGGTCGTCTCGGCCGGCTATCTCGCGGGTCAGCGCGCCGGCCTGAGAGAATCCCTGCTCGCGGCCGCAACCGGCGCCGCACCGATCGTCGCAATCGCACACTTGGCCAAGGCAACCGCGAAGATCCTCTCGTGGGCGGGGTTCCTTCCCCTCGCGCTGGGCGACCCGCAAGGGATCGATACTCTCCAGCGACTCGCAGCGGATCCAAGCCAGGCTCCTGGTACCTTGCCCGGTGTGTCGATCCTGGGCTGGACGATGCTTCTTCTCGTCCCGCTGGTCGCGTGGAAGACCTGGCACCGGGCACAACGGGATCCGACCCACCCGTCACCAGCCGCGCGTGCCGGGGTCGTAGGAACCGCACTGCTCTTCGTGGCCGTGTTCACAGCTTGGGGCTGCTCCTGAGCGCCCACGAAACGGCCCACAACACGATCCTTGCTTCGTCGGGGGACCTCAACACGGTAGCGAACCCCGGCGCGCAGCAGTAGGCTTGTCAAGCTGGCGGACGTGTGAGTCCGCTCACAACGTGGGGGTGCAGGCATGCGCATCGTCGTCGTGGGAGCTGACTTCGAGGAGAACCTGGGGCTTGGGATGATCGCCGCGTCGCTGGAGGCCGCGGGTCACACGGTGACGGTCGTGCCCTTCCAGAACGCCGCGCAGACGCAGGACGTGGTCACGAAAATCCTCGCGCGCAAGCCGGCTCTGGTCGGACTGAGCCTTCAGTTCCAGCACCGGGCCCACGAGTTCCTCACCCTCGCCGGCAGGCTGCGCGCGCGTGGGTTCCGGGGACACCTCACCTGCGGAGGCCAGTTCCCAAGCCTCGCGTGGCAAGACGTGCTCGCGCATCACCCGGCGATCGACTCGATCGTGCTGCACGAGGGCGAGCAGACCGTGGTGGAGCTGGCGCGAGCCATCGACGCCCGCACGCCGTGGCTCTCGATCCCAGGGCTCGCCGTGCGAGACGAAAACGGGTGCGCGGTACGCAGGGCGGGACGACCGCTCGAGCCCGACCTCGACCGGCTGCCCTTCGCCAAACGGTATCGCCCGCACACCACGCACATGGGGGTGCCGTTCATCCCGATCACCGCAAGCCGCGGCTGCTGGGGACGCTGCTCCTACTGCTCCATCACGTCGTTTCATCGCGATGCCCGCGAGCATGGGGGAGGCCGGCTCCTGCGGCTTCGAACTCCCGAGAACGTGGCCGCGGAAATGGCGCTGCTCTGGCACGGCGCGGGCGGCCCCTCCGTGTTCTGCTTCCACGACGACAGCTTCCTCCTGCCGCGACCCCAGGACACGATCGACAGGCTCGAGGCGATCCGTCGCCACCTCGACACCTTCGGGGTGGGCAAGGTCGGACTCATCGGGAAATGCCGCCCCGAGACCCTGACGCCGGACCTGGCCCTCCGGCTTCGTGACCTCGGTGTCATCCGGCTCTACGTCGGCGTCGAGAACGGGTCCCAGCAAGGGGCCGATCACCTGAACCGTCGCACGACGGTCGCGGAAGTGCGCGAGGCATTGCGGGCGGCGCGCGAGGCCGGCATTTTCGCTTGCTACAACCTCTTGATCTTCGAGCCGCGGTCCACCCTCGAGGACATCCGCGAAAACATCGCGTTCATGCGCGAGCACGCGATGCACCCCGTGAACTTCTGTCGGGCCGAGCCCTATCACGGCACACCCCTGCAGAAGGGGCTCGTGGGACACCCGGGGCTCGGGGGAAGCTACCTCGGGTGGGACTACCGCATCGACAATGACAAGGCCGAGGTCCTGTTCCGCATCTGTGCGGCGGCGTTCAGGGAGCGCAACTTCGCCCCGCGGGGGGTTGCCAACCGCTCGATGGGGCTGGGCTACTCTTTGAAGCTGCTCGAGCACTTCCACGAAGACCGGCTGGGCGGGCTGTCACGGATCCGTCGCCCGGCCGACGAGGTGACCCGGGGCATCGTGCTGGAGACCGCGGGGTTCCTCGAAGAAGCGGCGAACCTGGCGGAGCAGGGCGACCCGGAGCGTATCGCCCGGGAGACGGCGCTGCTGGGGCTACGCATCGCGGCCCACGATGCCGCGTGGCACGCGTCGCTCGATGATCTGCAGGCGCAGATGGATGGGTTCGTGGCAGGGGTCAAGCAGGAGCACAGCCCGATGCGCCCCACGCGCAAGCTACTGGAGGCGGTGCAGGGGCTCGCGGTGGCGAGCTTGCTCGCGGTCGGGGTCTCGGCGTGCGGGGGCAGGGCGACCAGCGACGACCCCGTGCCTCCCGACGCGGGGGTGGACGCGGACAACGAGGACGCGACCGACGCGCAGGTGGTGGACCCGCTGCCCGAGGACGGCGGGGTCGAAGCGGACGTGATGGTGTCGGACCCGCCCCCGTGGGATGCCGGGGTAGATCACGTGGACGATCCCTTGCCCGAGGATGCGAGTGTGGATGCAGACGCGATGGTGTCCGATCCACCCCCGTGGGATGCCGGGGTCGATCATGTGGACGACCCCTTGCCCGAGGATGCGGGGTTCGAGGATCAGGTATCGGACCCGCCCCCACCCGACGCAGGCTTCGACAAGAGCAAGGCGTCCGACCACTGGACGGAGACCTCGCCGAAGCGGGCCGTGCGGTCGCAGGACCTCGCGCTGTTCGATCCTCCGCAGGTGAAGCTGGCGGGTCGTCGCACGGGCGAAGGGATCGTGGTCCGTGTGATGGGCGGCGCGGATGCGATGACGCTTCGGTGGGAAGGGGATGGGGTCATCGAGGGCGAAGGGCGGGAGGTGTTGTGGCGGCCTGGTTCTGGCAGCGATCAGCTGCGCTTGGGGACGAGGACCGTCGGAGGGGTCGCGATCGTTACGCTTCGCGCTTGCGACGTGTAGCTGGATTTTTTGCGGGGATCGCACGCGAACTCTCGTTCTTTGCGCTCGCTTCGGCCTCAAGTACGATGCGGACATGTTACGCGCGGTTCTCATCGCCGGGCTGGCGTTGACGGCGCTGGGATGCAGCGAATTGCTGAGTCTGGGAGATTTTGCCGAGGCCGAGGACGGCGGGATCGGGGGGACGGACGGGGGCGGTGACGGCGCCGCGGGGGCGGCGGGGGCGGCGGGAGCAGCAGGGTCAGCAGGAGCCGCGGGGGCGACGGATTGCGGGGCGCAGCCATGCGGCCCGGAGAGCTGCGATCAGGAGGGCTGTGGCGTGCTGGAGTGCAAGACCGGCACGCGGTGTGTGGCGAAGCAGGTTCGCGTGCTGCCCGGGTACTGGATCGACGCAACGGAGGTGACGAGGGGGCAGTACAGCGCGTGGTTGGCGACGACCCCCGCGACGGCGGGGCAGGCCGCGGTCTGCGCGTGGAACGCGAGCTTCGCGGCGAACGCCACTTGCATGAACGGTTCCGAGGTCTGCAAGACGAACTGCACAAGGCACCCGCAGGTTTGCGTGGATTGGTGCGACGCCTACGCCTACTGCGCCGCGCTGGGCAAGCGGCTCTGTGGCGCGATCGGGGGTGGGACCAACCCACGCAGCTCCTTCGCCAACCCGGCCAAGAGCCAGTGGTACAGCGCGTGCGCGTCGGGATACAGCGGATACCTCTATCCGTATGGGGATACGTATGATCCCCACGGGTGCAACGGCTGGGACCATGGGCCGGAAGCGACGGTGGCGACGGGAACGATCATCGAGTGCCAGTCGTTGGAGAGCGGGTACAAGAGGGTTTATGACCTGAGCGGCAACGTGAGGGAATGGGACGACTGCTGCGACGACGTGACGGGCGCGCTGGATGTCTGTATCCATCGCGGGGGCGCCTTTGCCAGCAGCGCGGCTTACATGCGATGCGACAGCATCAACGAGGGCAACCGCTCGAGCGCCCAGGGCGACGTGGGCTTCCGGTGCTGCGCGGATTGAGAGACGGGACCTAGCGGTTGGTCCCGCATCAACAACTCGTGCCCTGCCGTCATGTCTGGTCTCCTTGTTCGTTTCGACTGCCTCGGCGCTTGCGCACCGACCGCAGGTTCGGGGCCTCGCCAATCCCATGCAGCACGTGCACCAGTGTCAACCATGGGTGACGAAACATCATGCGCGGACCCGCGTGGCGCATCACCTGTCGTATCCTCGCGCGCATGTCCTTCCGGTAGCAATGCACCGTGCACTTCGCGCAGGTCGGCTTCTCGTCCCCGAAGGGACAGTGTTCGGCCCGCTCTTGCGCGTAGACCCAGAGCGGCTCGCATTCGTCGCAAAGACCGGAGCGGGCGCCGTGCAGGTCGTGACAGTAGATCCCGATCATGGCCCGGACGGTCTCGAGCTCGCGGCGGAGGTGCTTCGGCGGGGTCTGGGGCATGAGCCGTATGTAGGACCGATCGGGTGGATCGGACCATGACGGGTGTCATTCTGCGCGATCGGCCCTCACTCGCTGCCTTCGCCTGGGTCCCACCGCGTGCACGTGCCCGACGCGTCGTCGTCGAGGTAGCCGTTGGCACGCCCTAACCAATAGGCCAGTAGGTAGTCGGCTCCCGAGTAGACCAGGCGAGGCTCCGGGTTCGGGATGACGAGCTCGAAGGGGTGGTGCTGCCAGAGAAAGTCGCTGGGAACCCGGTCCTTCACGTCGACCGGAACGCTCGCCTTGCCTGGACAGTCCGGGTTCGCTGGGTACTTTCCCGTGTTGTTCACGGCCACGCGCGCCTTGGGCGGAGGGACGAACCCGCTCAACTGCACGCCTGTGTCGGCGATCGCTGCCGGCGAGACAAGCCCCACCGGCCCTTGCGCGGCCACGACGTAGTCGAAGTACGGGTTCTTGTGTCCCGCCACCGTCGGCCACATCTTGCCCCCCACGACGTCGTTCTGCACAGCCGTCTTCAGGGCCTGGTCGGTCTCGAGACGGAGCAGCCCGTACATGGAGTGAAACGCGATCGTGATGCCGAAGTACTGCTTCCAGCACTCCTCCTCGTTGTGATAGGCGTACTGCTGCATCAGGGACAGCAAGCTCGGCTTCTGGGCATCGTAGTGCGCCTGGATCGCGGCACGGTCGCTCGCCCAGGCGGGGATGCCGTCCGTCACGTGCAGCGCGAGGCGCAGGAAGTAGGCCAGCATCATGCCCGTTCCGGGCCGCGGGATGGGCGGGAGCAGTCCCCCGATGACGGGCGTCTGCCCGAGCACCGACCGCATGTCCGGCAGGAACTCCCGCACACCCACCAGCTCGGAGGCGTCGTAATTCGAGGGCGACTCGTTGCTGCCGACCTGCACGAAGACACGACCGTTGACCATCTCGCTCGGCACGAGCACCACGTGCTGCATGTCGAAGGCGAGGGGCAGCTCTTGCCAGCTCCCGCCCACGTTGAAGCGCACGGTCACGGGCACCTTGGGGCGCACCATGATCAGCTCGCGCACCAGCGAGACGATGACCTCGCGGATCATCTCGCGGTGTGGCTCGGAAGTCAGGGCATCGTAGGCGAGCCCCATCCCCAGGATCGCTCCCGAGTACATGTCGCGGCTCGTCCACCCGTGCCAGAACGCGTCGCCGCCTGCAAAGGTCGTGAGATGGTGCGACCAGTCGTTCGGGTCGTAGAGGTCGTCGAGCAGCGGGTCCACGCCTCGGGGCGCCCAGAAGCGCGCCATGTAGCCCGGCGCCCCGGTGATCTCGAAGAGCTGAACCATCCGCTCGACCTGCGCCTCGACCATCCGCTCGGCATCCGGCGCCTGAGTCGCCATCTGGCGAAGCGATTCCGCAGCGAGATAGGCCCCCGTCCACTCCGCCGCGTCGACGGTCCCGAAGTACTGGGTCACGGTGGCGTACGTCACGTCGGAGTGAAGCGCCTCGGCCACGTACCCATTGGCGAGATGATGCCCGCGAACCCACGCGTCGTGGAGCCGGGACCGGTCGTGCATGCCGCTGCCCGGGGAGACGAAGCCACTCTGCTCCGTCGAGTAAAGGCCGCAGGTCTCCTGCTTGCCGCCCACCATACGCGTGGCACCCAGCGCGCACTCGTCGAGGCACGCGGCCTCGCACCGGTCGTCGATGCAGTAGTGGTGGGGCTCGCAGGCGCGGTCCACCCAGGTGGGTACGCCCTGGACTTCCTCGCACGCGCGCTCGTGAGACGCATCGGCGCAAGCGCGCTGTCCCGGAGAACAGAGTCCGCCACCGGTACCGGAGCTGCCACCGGTGCCGCCGATCCCGCCAGCGGTTCCTCCTGTGCCCGGCGTACCCCCAGTCCCCCCACTGCCGCCGGTGCCGGGATGACCGCCTTGCCCCGCGCTGCCGCCCGCGCCTGCTTCGCCCCCGGGGCCGCCAGACCCAGTGGTGTTGGCCGCGTCACTCCCGCAGCCTGCGCTGACGACGGCGAACGTGAGTGCGCACGCCACGCTTGTCCCCAAGGTCCGATGGCTCTTCGACATGGTACTAGGGAGGGGTTGCGGGTTTCGAGCCAGCGATTCGACCGGGGTCACGTTACGAAGAAGCGCGTACTTTCAGAGGGTTAGTGTGGGAATGGGAGAACGGGCGGGAGACCCTTGGGTTCCCAGGTGAGACCGCGCGGGTCTCAGCCGAAGACCCACTTCTCCGGCACTACCCTCCCCTTGGCCACCAGGCCCAATACCTTGGCCAACGAACCATGCGCCGTCGATGCCCTTCTGTGCCCGCTGCGTCTTCTGTGGTTTTCCGGACCTGGGACCGTCATCGACCTTCTCCAATGGGTTGGTTTGCGGAGTGCTCGACCCGCCCGCGGACCACGAGTCTCGCCTGGGAAGCGACGAACAACACGGCGAGTGACAGGCTGCCCGTTCGCAGAAGGGAGTGAACCCCGGCGTCGACGATGGCGACGAGGAGCCCCCCCAATGCGATGACGATCAGGGCACCCGTGGCGACTCGCCCCAGGAGCCAGAAGCGGCCCGAGAAGAGATTCGGGACAGGGGCGTTCGGGTTCCACACTGTGCGGAGGCAGGGAACGATGATGCCGAAGGCCGCTAGCAGGGCTGCCCCGAGAAGGAAGCGCGAACCACGAAGGGCCTCGTTGCCAACCCAACCCGCTCCCGCGAGGGCGATGACGCAGGCAACTGCGTACCCGACGCGCCACACTCCCTTTGCGAAGCTTCGATGAGCAGGTTCCATCATTCTTCCTCCGGAAGCAGACAGGACGCGACGGCTGGGTCACAAGGCTGCGGAGGCGGCGGTGGGCACAGCACACCGGGATGGTATGCATCGTACGGGTCCTGCCGGCACTCGTTCGAAGGAACAGCCTGGGTCTCGGAACAGACGGCTTCGCTGAACGCCCAGCCCCCGGCGCCACAAGATATGGAGCAGAGCGCGGCTGGCAACGGGTGACGCGTGGCGATCGCACATCCAACCCTGCATCCCAGGAGCGATGCGGACCGACGTGCGCGGGAGACCAGTGTACGTGGCCCTTCGAGGCGCCTGGGCGTTCACCGACGACGAGCTGCTCTCGCTCGTCGGTCGCATCGTGGATGCCGAGCGGAGCTTCTTCGGTGACGACGCGTTCCCCCACTTCCTCGTGACGATGATCCCGACGGGGTCGGGGGGCTGCTGCTCGTACGGGGGAACGGGTCTCACGAACGCGTTCGCCACGTTCATCGAGACCGACCGGGGCATCGACGAGCGCATGAAGCATCTTCTCACCCACGAGCTGTTCCACACCTGGAACGGGAGGCGCATTGGGAGGATGGAGCCGGAGCAACTGGTCTACTGGTTCTCGGAGGGGTTCACGGACTACTACGCGCGCCTGCTGCAACTGCGGGCCGGCCTCATCGACCTTCCGGAGTACGTTCGCAGCTACAACCAGACCTTGCGGCAGTACGCGCTCTCCCCCGTGCGCACGGAGCCGAACCGCACAATCCTCGAGCGCTTCTGGGAGGACCCTGCGGTGGAGCGGCTCCCTTATCAGCGAGGCGACGTTCTGGCCCATCGTTGGAACGAACGTCTTCGCTCTCTCGGTCATTCGCTGGACGACGTCATGCTGGACCTCTTCCGCGAGGCACGCGACAACGGGACCGTCGTGGCCCCCGAAGTTCTCGATCGGCTCTACGAGCGCTACGATTCGAGAGGGCTCTCCCAAGACATCGAGAAGCATGTCGAACGCGGGGAGTGGGTCGAACCCAGCCCGGGGGCTCTGGGCCCGTGCGTGTTGCTCGAGCACGTGAAGATGGGCCCCCTCGACTTCGGCTTCGACCTCGAGGCCACCGAACAGACGGGCAAGGTCGCGGGCGTGAACAAGAGCGGTCCGGCGTTTCGGGCAGGACTACGCGACGGAATGCAGGTGCGGCGCACCCGCACGAGCAGCGACCCCACCCGGGAATGCGAGGTGCACGTGGGCCCTCGAGGCGGAGATGTGAAGGTGTTCCGCTACCTCCCGCAGGGCGAGCCGCGAGCGGTGCCGCAGTATCGCCTGGACGAAGCGCGCTACGAGAGAGACAAGGAGACTTGCCTGACGGTCTTTCGGTGACGGCACCCACGGTGGCCCACCCCTTCTCAATGTGATCCGTTTGCACACACTCATGAGAAGTATCCGTTCCGCTCCATCCGTTCCCGGAGGACTCCAATCGTGCAGGACTTGCCTTGTTCCTCACGAACCACGGCACCCACGCGATCTTCGGCCCCGCCCTTCGACGTGGCTCGCATGTTGCTCAGCCCCCGGGCACCCAACACGTCCCTGGGAGATGACACCATGAAAGCACTTCGCTCCTTGCTCGCCCTGATCATCGTCTGCCTGCTCGCCACCACCGCCTTCGCCAAAGAGAAGGACGGAGTCACGATGCCGGACGACGTGCAGGTCGGCGGCGTCAAGCTCCTGCTCAACGGCATGGGCACCCGCGAGGCCACCATGCTCAAGCTCGACGTGTATGTCGCCGGGCTTTACCTCGAGGCGAAGTCCTCGGACGGGGCGGCCATCGCGCACTCCACCCAGAAGCGGCGCCTCGTGCTTCGCTTCGTGCGTGACGTGAACCGCAGCGACATCGTCGATGCGTGGACCAAAGGGTTCGACAACAATGGCAAGGACAAGGGCCCCTTGCAGTCGAAGATCCAGCAACTCAACGGCTGGATGGCGAGCATGGCGAACGGCCAGCACCTCACGTTCACGTACGAGAGCGGCAAGGGTCTCGAGGTGAATGTGAACGGACAGGTGAAGGGCACGATCGCGGGCGACGATTTCGCGGAAGCGTTTTTGCTCATCTGGCTCGGGAAGAACCCGCCGAACGAAGGGCTGAAGGCCGGCCTGCTCGGTCGCTGATCCCAGCGGCGTGCCCCGCCTCGCACGCGCTTCTGTTCCTGATTCTTTGCCCCTCTTCGCGCCACCCTCTCTGCCCTCCCGTGGTATGAAGCCCCTTTCCCTTTCCCACGGGGCAATCATGAATTTCGCATACGAGAAACCAACCACCGCCCAGGCGCTGTCGGGGTTGCTCGAGCAAGGCGGATCCGGCGCGAGCCTCCTCGCCGGCGGAACGGACCTGCTCGGGCAGATCCGCGGCCGCCTCATCGAGCCCAGGCTCGTCATCGATCTCAAGGGCATCGAGGAGCTCTCCCGGATCGAGCACCACGATGACGGCAGCGCCACGATCGGCGCCACCGTCTCCGCCAACCGCATCATCGACGACAAGCGGTTGCACGGCGCGATGGCCGCCCTCCCCGAAGCGTGCGCGCGCATCGCGACCTACGCGATCCGCAACCGCGCCACCGTGGTGGGCAACATCGCCAACGCGTCGCCCTGCGCAGACTCGGTCCCGCCCCTGTGCGTGCTCGACGCCGAGGTGGAGCTTCGCGCGGGAAGCGCCGTGCGTCGTCTCACCTTGCCCGCCTTCATCCGCGGCGTGCGCGCCACGGTGCGCACCAAGAACGAGTATGTGGCGGCCATTCACATCCCCGCCCACGCCAAGGGGACCCGCTCGTTCTTCCGCAAACAGCAGCGCGTGCGCGGCCACGACCTCGCCCTCGCCAACGCCGCCTTGCTCCATGACCCAGAGAACAAGCGCCTGCGTGTGGCCATCGGCTCCTGCAGCCCTGCCCCCGTCGTCGTCCACCTCGACGACCTGTTCGATTCGCTCGACGCCGAGGAGGCGGCTCGTCGCTGCATGGCGGCCATTCTGCCCATCTCCGACGTGCGCGCGAGCGCCGAGTACCGAACCGACATGACCGGCGTGCTCGTTCGCCGGCTTTTCGACGACCTGAAGGCGTGAGGAGGCAACGATGGAGTACGACATCGAGGTCACCGTCAACGACGTGCACTACAAGACGCGAGTACCTGCCAGCTTCACGCTCATGCAGCTTCTGCGGGACAAGCTTCATCTGACCGGCACCAAGGAAGGCTGCGGCATCGGCGAGTGCGGGGCTTGCTCCGTGGTGCTCGACGGCCAGCTGGTCAATGCGTGCCTTGTCCTCGGCGTGGAGGCGAACGGCTCCGCGGTGCGGACGATCGAGGGAGAGGCCAAGGGCGAGCAGCTCAGCGACCTGCAGCAATCCTTCATCAAGCATCACGCCTTGCAGTGCGGCTTCTGCACACCGGGCATGATCCTGAGCGCCCGCGACCTGCTCGGGCGCGTCCCCGCGCCCACGGACGAGCAGATCGTGGAGGCCATTGCCGGCAACCTCTGCCGTTGCACCGGCTACGAGACCATCGTGGACGCCATTCGCGAAGTCGCCCACGGCCCTAAGGGAGGTGCCAAGTGACCGTCCCCTTCCACAGCGACAAGCACCAGTACGTGGGCGGCAACGGCGAGCGCCTCGACGCCGTCGACAAGGTCACCGGCTCCGCCGTGTACGTCCATGAAATGGCCATCCCCGGCATGCTCCATGGCCGCATGAAGGTCAGCCCCCACGCCCATGCGCGCATCAAGCGCGTCGACACGTCGAAGGCCGAAAAGGTCGAAGGCGTGCGCGCGATCGTGACGGGCGCCAGTCTCGACATGATTCTCGGTCTGTACATGTGCGACCGTCCGATCCTCGGGCGCGACGTGGTTCGGTACCAGGGCGAGCAGGTGGCCGCGGTGGCGGCCGAGACTGAGTTCGCCGCCCGACGCGCCTGCGAGCTCATCGAGATCGAATACGAGCCCTTGCCTGCCGTCTTCGACCCCGAGGAAGCCCTCGCCGACAACGCCGTGCGCGTTCACCCGGACCTGCACACGTACAATCACATGCGCGGCGTCTTCTTCCCGCAGGCGAACACCAACATCGCCCACCATCAGAAGATTCGCAAAGGCGACGTCGAAGCAGGGTTCGCGCAGGCTGACCACGTCTTCGAACACCGCTTCACCAACCCGCCCGTGGCGCACGCGCCCATCGAGACGCACGTCACCATCGCGCAGGCGCTGCCCGGACGACGCGCCCACATCATCACGTCGGCCCAGTCTCCCTTCACCGTGCGCAACCTGTTCGCGATCGCCTTCGGCATGCCCCACAACGCCGTACGCGTGCAGATCCCTTACGTAGGCGGCGGCTTTGGAGGCAAGGCGGGCATCCATCTGGAACCCCTCGCCTACTGCTTGTCTCGCGCGGCGGGCGGACGCCCGGTGAAGATCACTGCCTCCCGTGAGGAAGAGTTCAACGTCCTGCCCTCGCGCCAGGGCCTCAAGACGATCATCAAGACCGGCGTCAAGAAGGACGGCCGCATCACGGCCCTGCAGGTCAAGTACATGTGGGACGCGGGCGCCTACGCCGACTACGGCGTCAACATCGGGCGCGCCGCCGCCACGTCGGGCGCGGGCCCCTACGTCGTCGACAACTGCTGGGTCGATTCGCTCGTGGTCTACACCAACAAGCTGTACGGCACCGCCTTCCGCGGGTTCGGACACCTCGAGGTGCTCTGGGGTGTCGAGCGAAACCTCGACCGCATCGCCCACGCCCTCGGCCTCGACCCCTACGAAATCAGACAAAAGAACGTCCTTCGCGCGGGCACCACCACCATCACCGGCGAGAAGGTCACCCCCAACCACGGCCGTCCCGACATCTGCCTGGAAACCGTCGCCAAGGACATCGGGTTCGACGACCGCACGCGTACCTCGACAACCGGCCCCCTGCCGAAGGGTAAGGTTCGGGGCAAGGGCGTCGCGCTGCTGCAAAAATCGCCGGCCATGCCCGTGTTCACGTCGTGCTCTGCCATCGTCAAGTTCAACGAGGACGCGTCGGTCAACGTGCTCATCAGCGGCGTCGACTACGGGCAAGGCACGTACACCTCCCTCGCCGGCATCGTGGCCCAAGAGCTCTCGATCCCGCGCGACAAGGTGCAGGTGGTCTTCGACTGCGACACCGCCACCCAGCCTTACGACTGGCAAACCGTGGCCAGCCGCTTCCAGGTCATGGGCGGCAACGCCTGCATCGATGCGTGCCACGACTGCATCGCCCAGCTCAAGCAGGTGGCGGGTCAGGTGCTGCGCGCCCCGGACTACGAGCTCGTGTGCGAAGACGAGCGCGTGTACGTACGCCATTCCCCAGATCAAGGCCTGTCCTACCGCGAGATCGTCCTCGGCTACACGTACCCGAACGGCAACAGCATCGGCGGACCGATCATCGGCCGTGGCAAGTACATCGCACAGGGCTTGACCCACCTCGACCCGCAGACCGGCCAGGGCAAAGCCGCCCTCGATTGGACCTACGGCGCTCACGGCGTCGAGATCGAGGTCGACACGGAGACCGGCGAGATGGAGATCATAAAAATCTCCTCGGCCTTCGACATCGGCAAGATCATTCACGAAGGGATGTGCCGCACGCAGGTGCAGGGAGGCGTACTGCAAGGCCTCGGGTCCGCGTTGTTCGAGGGCTTCCGCTTCGACGAGCGGGGACGCATGCTCAATCCGTCGTTCGTGGACTACAAGATCCCGACGGCCAAGGACGCGCCGCGCGAGATGCGGCAGCACTTCGTCGAGACGCCGCAGCTGGACGGGCCTTTCGGGGCGCGCGGGGTCGGGGAGCACCCGATGATCTCGATCCCGAGCGCGGTAGGCAACGCGATCTTCGACGCCACCGGGGTCGACATCACGGACCTGCCGCTGACGTCGGAGCGCGTGTACATGGCCTTGAAGGCTGCGCGCAAGGCGCGGGAGGCGTGACCGTGGACCGAATCATCGTTCGAAGGGATGCGTACTTCGACTCCGTGTTCCTGATGTCGCTTTCGGCGGAGCTCACGGAGACCGACGGGCTGCAAGTGGGTCAAGTGGTGCTCGGCACGCCGGCCAACAAGCAGCTTCTCGGAGGCCAGGGTTTCGACCAGGCCGTGCTCGAGCCGCTCGGTCCCACCGACCTCATCGTGGCTCTTCGCGCGGGGTCGGAGGCGATCCTGGGCGCTGCGGAGAAGCGGTTCGATGAGCTGCTGCACCGTCGGAAGTCCGGATCGGGTGAGGCCGAGGCTGAGCGGCCGATCGGGCTCGACGGCGCCTTGCGCGCCAGGCCGGAAGCCAACCTCGTGGTGGTGTCCGTACCCGGAGCCTACGCGGCGTACGAGGCGCGACGGGCCATTCAGGCGGGTCTTCACGTGATGCTGTTTTCGGACAACGTCGCTGTGCAGGACGAGATTGCGCTCAAGCAGGAGGCAGTGCAGCGGGGCCTGTTGATGATGGGGCCAGACTGCGGCACGGCGATCCTCAACGGTGCGATGCTGGGGTTCGCCAACGCGGTGCGCCCGGGGCCGATCGGCCTGGTGGGTGCGTCCGGCACGGGGACCCAGGAGGTGACGTGTCTGATTCACAAGCTCGGTTCGGGCATCACGCAGGCTATCGGCACGGGTGGGCGTGACCTGAGCGAGGCAGTCGGTGCGCGCACCACGCTGTTCGCGATCGATGCGCTCGCGGCCGATCCTGCCACCCGCGTGGTCGTGGTGGTATCCAAGCCGCCCGCGGACAAGGTGGCGGCCAAGGTGCTCGACCGGCTGGCGAAGCTCGGAAAACCTTCGGTGGTGCACTTCGTGGGGGCAGGTCGCTCGGACACGGTCGGGTCCGTGCACCACGCGCCGGACCTCGCTTCGGCGGCTCGCATGGCTGTACAGCTTGCGGAAGGCAAACCCGTCGCGGCCGAGCGGGCCCCACTGCCCATGGACCTCGTGTCGAAGGCCAGGAAGGCAAAGGCCTCCAAGCAGGTGGCCCTGCGAGGCCTGTTCACGGGGGGAACCATGGGCGCCGAGGCGCTCGCCTATCTTCAGAAGTACCTCGGGAAGATCCCGTCCAATCTCGGACACGGGAGTCCTCCCGCGGACGTCGTGCTGCCCGATCAGCACGCCATCATCGACCTCGGCGGCGACGAGTTCACGCAGGGGCGTCCCCACCCCATGATCGATCCGACCCCGCGCGCAGAGCGCCTCATGGCGGAAGCGGAGAACGACCGTCTCGCGGTGGTGCTGCTGGACGTGGTGTTGGGGACGGGGTCCCACGCGGATCCTGCGGGGGCCATGCTCCCGTCCATTCGGCAGACTCAGGAGCGGGCGAAGGCCCGGGGTCAGCACGTGACCGTGGTCACGTCGGTCACTGGCACCGACGGGGACAGCCAGGGTCTCGAGGGCCAGATCGCCAAGCTGCAGCGAGCGGGCGTGGTGGTCCTTCCCAGCAACATGGATGCCGTGCGGTTCGCGCACGCGGTGATCGACGAGGCGATCGATGGCTGATCGAACGAACCTGGATCTGTTTGGCAAGGACCTGTCGGTCATCAACCTGGGGTTGCCATCGTTCGGCAGGGAGTTGGCGGCGCAGGGGGTGAGCGTGGTGGACCCGTCGTGGCAGCCGCCCGCGGGGGGAGACGAGGCGTCGGTGGCGGCGCTGACGCGCTTCCTTGCGTGGCCTGAGGCCGCACACCGGAAGGTGCGGGAAGCGAACGAGCTTGCGGTGAAGCGCCTTCGCGAAGCGCAGCCCGTCATCCTCGACGTGCGTGTCGCGCGGGACGTCGTCCCCGGAATGCACGACAAGCTCATCTTGCACGCAGGCCCCCCGGTCACTTGGGAGCGCATGTGCGGACCGATGCGCGGAGGGGTTATTGGAGGGCTGATCTACGAAGGGCTCGCGAGCACGCGCGAAGAGGCGGAGAAGCTTTCCGCCTCGGGCGAGATCACCTTCGAACCCTGTCATCATCATGCGTCCGTGGGCCCGATGGCGGGCATCATGACGGCGTCGATGCCAGTCTGGGTGCTGGAGAACAAGACATTCGGCAACCGGGCGTACTGCACACTCAACGAGGGACTCGGCAAGGTGCTTCGCTACGGGGCATTTTCCGAGGAGGTGCTGACGCGTCTTCGGTGGATGCGGGACGACCTGGCGCCGGCCCTCGCGAAGGTCCTGGCGGCGAGCGGTCCCATCGACCTGCGAACCATCGTGGCCCAGGCGCTGCAGATGGGCGACGAGGGCCACAACCGCAACCGCGCGGGCACGTCGCTCGTGCTGCGGCACATCGCCCCTCACCTCGTGGAGTCGGACTTGCCTCGTCACGTGGTGGCGCGCGTGTTGCGCTTCCTGGATGGTAATGACCACTTCTTCCTGAACCTCACGATGCCCGCGTGCAAGAGCGCGGTGGAGCCCATCCGGGACATTCCCTTCTCCACGGTCATCTCGA
This sequence comes from uncultured Polyangiaceae bacterium, assembly GCA_964488865.1. Classification (GTDB taxonomy): domain Bacteria; phylum Myxococcota_A; class Polyangia; order Polyangiales; family Polyangiaceae; genus MWCO01. Next base: position 110,471 of record CAZAWR010000020.1, read on the forward strand.
CGATGGCGCGCAACGGCACGGACTTCGGCGTGCGCCTCGCGGGGCTCGTGGACCGCTGGTTCACGGCCCCTGCCACGAAGGTCGATGGGCTGTACTTGCCGGGGTTCAGCGCCGACGACGCGGCCCTGGACATCGGTGATTCGGTCATCACGGAGACGGCAGGGATTGGCGGCTTTGCGATGGCGGCGGCGCCGGCGATCGTGACGTTCGTGGGAGGATCGGCGGCAGACGCGCTGCGGGTGACCAAGCGCATGTACGAGATCACCCTGGGCGAGCACCCCGTGTACCAGATTCCCGCCCTCGACTACCGGGGCACGCCGACCGGCATTGACGTGATGCGTGTGGTGGAGAAGAACGTCCTGCCCGCGGTCAACACGGGAATCGCGCACAAGGAGCCCGGGATCGGGATGGTGGGGGCGGGGTTGGTCAAGCCCCCTGTCGCTTGCTTCCGAGATGCCTTCCGGGCGTTCGTGGACGCCTACGACGAGCGAGCGAAGGCGCTCGGCTGACCTCGTGCGCACGATGACCCCTCAGGAGGCACGCGAAGCCTTGTCGTTCCATTCCGGAGCTCACCCGGACACGGACGATCCCAGGTGGCAGTCGGGCTTCCTCGGGTCCCTGCGCCCCTTCAAGGGGCTTCGCGAAGAGAATTTCCACGACGTTATGTGCTGTTTGCGGGTCCTGGGCCCTTCGCTCCACGACCGCGTCGTGGATCGTGAGACCGTGGCCGCGGTCTGGGGGATCTGTCATCTCGGACGATCGTGGGGAGTCCACCCCGAGGGGATGCTGCGGCGCAACGGGCTCATCTCGCAGGAAGACGTCGACACGTTGGAGACATGGATCGACACTATCTCCTACGCGTTCCTGTGCCTGCTGGATGACGACGAGCAAGAAGCGTTCGCCGGGTACGAGGAAGATGATCCGGTTCAGGGATCCCGGTCGTCAGGTGCCGGCTAAACAGGATCACGCAGGGACCGGCGACGCGGATCGATCAGGAGTACAAGCTACCCGGATACCTCCGCATCGGCAGGCACCCGCCCATCCTCCCCACCCTCGTCACCACCGTCCTGTTCTTCGGCATCCGCGGCGTCCTGTGCGCCAGCGTCATGGTCGTAGCCGTCGGGCGCGGCGCCACACGCGACGGCGCTGCCCGCTGCCACCACAAGGGCAACGAGCACGGGCACGCGGGGATAGCGCGGGCGGGAGCGGGGGAGCCTGGGTTGGGGCAAGCAGGTGCGCAACATGGTCAGCCGAACCTCCGGCACCCAGCGAGCAGGAAGCGGGCCAGACGAGTAGGAAACATGAGATGGCCGTAAACCATGGGATGGCCGGCCCCCCAGCGCATCGCCACGGCTCCACCGCACGACAACCGTGTCACGGTCGTCCGCGCGACGATGATACAGTAGACCCCATGCGCAAGCCTCTGTTCGGCGTCTTGCTCCTCGTGCTCGCCCCCGGTTGTGGCGGGCTGATGGGTTCGACGCCTGCGCCCGAGCTATCCGAGCCGAGTGACCCGACGCCCCTCGCCCGCTGCAAGGTGGCGGCGAGTGCGAGCAACCCGCTGGTGACTGAGTGGCCCGCTTCGGAGAAAGCCCACCTGCAGAGCCTCGTCGCACGACAGGCCGTCGCGGTCGAGTACACGGGCTGTGAGCTTCGCATCATCCCTGAGTGCAAGCTGCCCGGGCGCTACGCGTGGAACCGGACCACCCTCGCCACGGACACGCTCGAAATTCAGAATGCCGACGAGCTGTTCGCCAAGCTCCCCATCGGTGCCATCGGACTCGAGGGCGAGCTCGAGCGCAGCGGTCGCCTTGCCGTGCACACCACCGTGGCCGGTCAACTCCGGCTCGAGTCGATGGACGAGACTGCCGCAAACCAGGGCTGTCGCAATGCGACCCACGTCGTCACCGCGATCAGCGTCGGCACCTTCATGCTCTCTAGCGGGCAGGACGCGAGCGCGGGCGGTGGGGCGCAGGTGCTGGGGGTCGGGGCCGGTGCGCGATCGTCGCGAGAAAAAAGTGTGTTGCGCACGGCAGGCGACGCATCCCGATGCGCCGAGGGCGCAGAAGAATCGCCCAACCTGGACTGCGCGTCTCCGATTCAACTGTTCTTGACCCGTCTCGGGGAGTCACCGGAGCCGGCACAGCGCGACGCATCGCGCGAGGTGTCACCGGACCGGAGTCCCCGTGCCGACGCCTCCGAAATCGCGTTCGCCCCCCCTCCGGACGGAGCCACCTGGACCTTGCGGGATGCGGACGGAGCCACAGTATGCGTGCTGCCCTGCACCACGTCGGTCCCGCGACTGAGCGGCTACTCGTTGCGGCGGGAGAAGCCGCTGGCGGAGATCGAGCTGCCGGCCAAGCTCACGCTCAACCCAGGAAGCCGCGCCACCGCGACCTACCAGGCAGAGCGGGGAGAGCCCTTTCTGTCATCGCTCACCTTCTACTTCGTAGGGTTGCCGACCGCGGCCGTCGCTGTCGGCTTCGGCATCTGGGGCGGCGTCACGGTGGGTAAGGAATGCGAGGACGCGAGCGGCCGGCCGGACGACTGCTTCCCGAGCTCCGGCATGCTGTTCGCCACTGCCGCCATCAACGCCGTGATGTCCGGTGCGGCCCTCGGTTGGTACCTCTACAGCCAGGAAGGTGACCTGATGATCACGCCCACGTCATCCGAACGGTCTCGCGGGCCAAGTCTGGGCTTTGGCCCAGGCTGGGTCCACGGAACGTTCTGAACGGCATCACGTTGACGGAGCGCCACCGGCCGAACTGGTGAGCAGGGGACCGGGGACCGGGAATTCTGAACGAACGCGTTCTTCCGTTCCCTGCCGCCGGGGCCGCATTCACCAGTTTGGCTTCGGCGCTGTATGATCCTGTTCAGACGAGTGACCTGGAGGGGAAAGCCGCACAGCTCGAGGCTCTCACAACATCCCGCGCGAATGCGTGCACTCGGACACGACGTCGCCGAACTTCGTCAGCTTTCGCGTCGCCTTCACCTTCATGAGCCCCTCGTACTCGTCGTCCTCGACGAAGGCCACGATGCGCGAGATGCAGGATTCGCCGTCCACGAGGCGCCATGGGAAGCAGCCAATGGTGCAGCGACGCCCGCTGAGCAGGTCGATGTCCCCGCCCACGCACTCGGCGTGAATGATGTGGTGGTTGAACATCTCGAGGTGCATCAGCTGGTACTTCCCGTCCTCGAAAATCTCCTCGAGCCCCTTGCCGTACTTGTTCTTCATGTGGCGGTCGCACTCCTTGGCGAAGCGCGGCATCCACCCTCGGATGGCCGTGTTGAAGGGGTGATCCGCGCTGCCGCAGTCCACACCGATCCAGCGCAGCTTCTTCTTCTTGGCCCACTCCGCGAACTCGCGGTCCGGTCCGGGGTGCTGAACCATGTAGCGAATCTCGTCCGCCTCGGGCTGATCCCAACCGTACTTGTGGTACCCAGTGTTGATGATCAGGATGTCGCCTTCGCGCACGTCGGCGCGATCCTCCACCATCTTCGACGTGTAGATGTCGTAGTCACCGATCGCATCGGACAGGTCCACCACGACCCCGGGAGCGACGAGGTAGTCCAGGTCCAGCTGCGCGATGTCCTTGCCCGGCGTGTAGAAGTGAATCTCGCCGTCGAGGTGCGTGCCGACGTGGTTGGAGTGGGTGATGATCTGGCCGTTCGCACCGTTGGGCGCGAGGCGCTTGAAGTACTTCATCTGCAGCGGTTCGTAGGTCGGCCAGGCGGGGGTTCCGATCCCGAGGGGGATGGTGAGGTCGATGAGCTTCATGGGCAACTCCTGCAACGTTAGCGAATGATCGGGGGCGTTCCTTCGATCCCGAGGGCAACCTTTCCCGGCGCTTCCAGGCTCGACCCGAACGCCTCCGAGAAGGGACTGAGCAGCATCCTTCCTGACATGGTGCGTGTCAAGCAGGTCAGTGTTGACGCTCGCCACGCGAACCCCCAACCTGCGCGCCAGTGGCCGTCCTCGACGCCCACCCTCCGGAGGTATTCATGAACGTCATCGCTTCACCCGTGCAGTCCCTTCTCGATGGCTATCGCGGTCGGTCCCGGACGCCTGAAGAGGAAGTCAGGGAGAGGATCGCCCACGTCGAGCGACGCAACCAGGCCCTGATGGCCATTCGCGAGGTGTGCGCCGAAAGCGCGCTGGAACGTGCGAGTGCGCTCGAAACGCGCCGTGACGCGATGGGGGAACTGCCCCTCTTCGGAATCCCGGTAGCGATCAAGGACAACGTGGCCCAGGCGGGCAAGCCCCTTCGCGCGGGACGCAAAGAGCAGGCGGGAGCCTCCGCCACGGCAGACGCCGCGATCGCCGCGCGACTCCTGCAGGCCGGCGCCATCATCGTCGCACGAGCGAACATGGACGAGCTTGCCTATGGCGTAACGGGCTCCAACCCGCACACGGGACAGGTGCGCAATCCCGTCGATGAGAAGAGGCACCCCGGTGGGTCCAGCGCAGGGTCAGGCGCTGCGGTGGCCGACGGCATGGTGCCCCTCGCCGTGGGCACCGACACGGCGGGCTCCGTTCGCATCCCCGCTTCGCTCTGTGGGGTGGTCGGCATGCGCCCGACCCACGGGCTTCTGCCTTCCGACGGCATCGCGCCCCTCGCCCCGAGCCTCGACACCGCGGGGCCCATCGCTCGAACGGTCCACGATGCGGCGCTGCTCCTGTCCGTTCTGGCCGACCGCCCCGACCTCGTGCTGCGCACCGACGCTCGGCCGACGGTCAAGGCGTGCCGCGTGATGGCCCTCGAGGGAGCGTTCGCGGTCGAGGTGGACCCGGGCATCCGTGCGTTGTTCGAGGAGGCGTGTGGAACGTTCTCGGCCCTCGCGGCGTCGGTGCAGCGGGCGTCGGCGGATGCGCTCGCGTCGGGACCTCGCGCCTCCGGGCCGATCATCGGTTCCGAGGCGGCCTTCGCGTGGCAGGCGGAGTTCGACGCGCACCCGGACTGGTTCGGGGAAGAGGTAGCTGGGCATCTCACGAAGGGCGCAGCCATCAAGGCGGTACGCTACCTTCGGGCGCGAGAGGAATGCGCCACGGTGGTCCGCGCGATCGACGCGCTCTTCGAGCAGGCGGACCTCCTGATCTTGCCGACCACGGCGATCGTGGCTACCGCCGCGGGCGCGCCCGGCCCGCAGCTCCCCTTCCTCGCGCTCACCGTTCCGTTCAGCCTCGGAGGCTACCCAAGCATCACGGTGCCCATGGGCAAGACGGACGGAATGCCTGCGGGGCTTCAAATCGTGGCCCAGCGCGGGAAAGATGCGCGGGTTCTCGCCGCGGCGGCAGCGTTCGAAGCCGCACGTTCCTGATCGCTTCCCCTCGTCGTGCCGGCTGTCTACACTGGCACAATGGACTTCCCTCGACACCTTCGCAATCTGGTCATCGCGAGCGTCTGCATTGTCGGGCCGCCGGGTTGCGGAGACGACTCCGGTTCATCGTCTGGCCCTGCCGGCGGGGGCAGTGCCAGTTCGACCGGAGGAACGGGAGGAGCAACGGGAGGAGGAACCGGTGGGGCGGGCGGGACCGCGGAAGGCGGCAGTGCCGGAAGCGAAGCCGGCAGCGGAGCCGACAGCGGAGCCGGCGGCGTTGCCCCAGACCTCTGGGGAGAGGGGCTGGGCCCAGGCGTGCAGTGGGGACTCGCCGCCGACTACGTGGATGACGTCGGCGTCGCCGACAACCCCTACGTCCTTGCGGCGGAGGACTTCGAAACGGGCACCGTCACCCTCCCCACCGAGGAGGACCGGTACAAGAACAACGTCACGGTCACACAGGACGAGCACTACACGGGAAAGTTCGCTGGTGTGAACACGTGGCCCGAGGGCCTCAACGGGCCCACCACGCGCTTCCCTCTCGGTCCGGAAGCCCATCAGGGCGAGCGCCCAGCTTACTTCATGCGCATGTGTTTCCGGTACGACGACAGCTTCCACCCCGGGGACCTCTCCCTCGGCGTGGGAGTCAAGGGTTTCGGCATCTATTACGAAGACGGGTCCGGCAACGCGAGCACCTGCGAGGGCATGACGTGGTACGACGTTGCGTGCCAGTTCGTGGGGTGGGGCCCGAGCCAGAAGCCCCAGGCGAACGACGGATTTCTGTGGGTGGGTCACCTGTACAGCTACAACCCGTACCCGGAGCACGCGGAGGCGGCCCTGGGCAGCATCACTGTCACGGAAGCTCCCGACGGGACCGATCCCTGCCGATTCAGCTCCTACGCGGAGCCCTTCGACTACGTCCTCTTTCAGACGTGGCGCTGCTACGAGCTCGGTCTCTACCTCAACACGCCGGGACAGCACGACGGCGAAGCGCGGTTTTGGATCGACGGCGTGTTGCAGTCACGAACGACGAAGATGCGATTCCGTGACGAGGAGCACCAGAAGCCCACGAGCATGCAGCCCAATCTGCACCGCACGACCGAAAACTTCCCCCAGACGATGGTCCGCTGGGTGGACAACATCGTGTTCGCGAGACGCTACATAGGGCCGGTGAAACGGTCCGAGTAGGCCTTGGAATGCACTTGCGGGAGAGGGGGACTTCGCTATGTTGTCCCCCACCATGGCTCGCGTCGACCGGCTTCACATCGGCATTTTCGGGCGCATCAACGCAGGCAAGAGCACGTTCATGAACGTGCTCACGCAGCAGGAGACGTCGATCGTGGACCCGACCCCGGGGACGACCACGGACATCAAGGCTGCCGTGATGGAGGTGCACGCGTTAGGGCCGGTCAAGCTCCTCGACACCGCGGGACTCGACGAGGGGGAGGCCCTCGGCGCCAAGAAGCGGGGCAAGACGCTGTCGGCCCTCGAGCAAGTGGACCTGGCGGTGCTCGTCGTGGACCCCGTGCAAGCGCTGCAGTCGGGCAAGCTCCAGATCGAGGAAGAGGTAGCCACCGCGTGCCGCCGTCTCGGGCACGCGCTGGTCATGGTGTGCAACGTGCGCGCAGACCACGAGGCAGCGTTGCACGCTTGCGGGGCCACCCTCGACCAGGCCGTGGACCACTGCAAGAGCGCCCTGGCGGACCGCGCGGGGACCCCCGTGCTCGTCATCGACCTGACGCAGGAGTCCGCTCTGCCAGCCGTCGTCGACCTGCTCACGCGAGGGCGCCCGAGCCCCTCCAAGGCCGTGGAACTCCTGCCCTTCGTCGGCGGACAGGCGCCGGTCCTGCTTCACATCCCCCTGGACGAGGAGTCTCCCAGCCAGCGCCTGCTCCGGCCCCAGGAAATGGCCATGGAATACCTCCTTCGCTTGCGCGTGCCCGTCGGTATGGCCCGTGTCGACCTCAAGCTCGCGCGGTCCGGCAACCCCGTCATGGCAGGCCACGAACGCGACAAGTTCCTCCGCTTCTTCGAGAAGCTCGGCGGCGCAGGCGACGTCCAATTGGTCCTCACCGACTCCCAGGCCATCGACGTCATGCACGACTGGTTGCCCGCCGAGGTGCCCCTCACGACGTTCTCCGTAATGATGATCCACCAAACCTGCTGCGGAAACCTCTCGTTGTTCGCTCAGGGAACGCGCACGCTCGACACGTTGCAGGCGGGGGACCGTGTGCTCATCGCCGAAGCGTGCAATCACGACCGCATGGCCGAGGACATCGGCACCGTGCAAATTCCCCGGAAGCTCGAACAACGCATTCCCGGGATCGTCATCGACCATGCGTTCGGGCGGGAGTTTCCGGACAAGCAGAGCCTGCAAGCCTACAAACTCGCCATCCACTGCGGCGGGTGCATGATCAGCAAGCAGCAAGCGTCGGCTCGCGTGCTGCGCCTCGCCGAAGCCGGCATTCCCGTCTCGAACTACGGCATGGTGCTCGCCTGGTTCCAGGGGACAAGTGCGCTCGAGCGCGTGCTCCGGCCCTGGCTCCCCTCCCTCCCTTCCCCCTGAGCGCTATGGCGTCGTTTCGGCAACTCCGCCTTATGCTTCTCGTGGTGGCGCTCGGCTGCAACGAAGAAGCCCTGCGGGCCCCTCAGGCAGGCCCGGCTTCGACGACGCCCGCCTCCTCCGTTGCCACGCATGAAGCGTTGCCGCCCCGCCCGATGATGATCGACTTCACCAAGGACTTCTGCCTTCCCTGCCAGGTCATGGCCCCGTGGGTGGCAGAGCTACGAAGCGCCCACGCGGCCTCCCTCGACGTGGTCGAGGTGAACCTCGACCGTCAGAGCAGCGAAAAGCTCGCCCTGTTCTTTCAGGTCGAGTCCGTCCCCACCCAGGTGTACCTGGACGCCTCGGGCCGTGTCCTCGAAATCCATGCCGGCGCGGCCACGCGCGAGGAGATGGAACGATCGTTCCGGAGGTGGGGATGGGTTCGATGAGCCGCCGGGCTCTGTCGCTCGTGCTGTGCCTGGGCGCCCTTGCGTGTCAGTCCGATCCCGCCCCGTCGGCCGCGCGTGGCTCTCTCGCGTCCGTCTCCGCGGTCCCGCCCGTGGCCCCTTCCGCGCTCCGTGTGTCCCCCGACCGACTCTCACGTATCGAAATCCAGGGCCCCAGGCAGACGGTGACGCTCGAGCGGTCTGGGGGGCAGTGGATGATCACCTCGCCCATCACCTTCCTTGCCGCCGCTCCCGCCATGGACTCGATTCTCGGGGTGATGGCAGGCATCGAAGTCGTCGCCGAGGAGGAGGAGGAAGCAACCCCTGCAGCCCTGCGCAGCCGAGGGCTCGACGCACTGGCGGCAGTCACGGTGAAGGCCTGGGCGGGCGACAGGGCCGGCGACAGGGTGGAAAGCCACTTTCGCGTGGGCCACGGGACACGGGAGAGAACCTTCGTACAGCGTGTCAGGGACACGCGGATCCTCACGGTCCGGGGTCGCTGCCGGCCCGCCTTCGATCGACCGTTGGACGAGCTCCGGCACGCCGTCGTCACGGATGTCGATCCCAGGAACGTCGAAGAAGTGACGTACCTCAACGGTCATGGGCGTCTGAAGCTCGTGGCCGACCCACCTGGCTCGGGCAACTTCCGATTGCAGGGCATACCGGTCCGGAACTTCGACGCAAGCCGAGCCAACAAGAACGTGGCGGTGCTCGCGCATCTGCTCGCCAAGGGCTTTTCGGATCCCCCGCTGCCGAACCATACAGGGCTCTTCGACAAGGCGACCGCTCGCGCCACCTTGCGCGTGCGTGGCGATGGCCCTTTGCGCTCCGTGGACGTGTGGATCGGTGCAAAGACCGAAGACGGACGGCTCTTCGTTCGCACGTCGACGAGCGATCAGGTCTACCTCGTATCCGCTCATCTGGAGTCGAGCCTGGTGCCCAGAAGGAGCCACCTGGAGCGGGGAGAAGCGGCCCAGCCGCGAGAGCAAGAGCCGTCCCACCACGCGCACGAGGGGCACGTGCACGGTCCGCGGGGAGCTCCGCCCTCTCAAGTGCCGCCGGAATTGCTGCGTGAGCTTCGCGCGATGGCGCGTGATCAGCGGGGGCCGTGAGCGGCGAATCGTCGAAGGCAACGGCAACGCGCCGGACCGGCCACGCCCACGTCTACGGCCAATCGGCAACGGAAACGCCCTGTCATAGCCATCGAGTCACGGCTCCCACCCCAGGGCGTACAGCGGAGTGCGACTGCGACGACTCAAGTCTCCGATAGTCGCCCCCGGAGTGTCCGGAGCTCTTCACACCGGGCCAAGAGCCGTCGCAACGTACCTCTCCCCAGCTCGTCCATCGCTCGCTTGCGGCCGCGCCCCACGTACGTCGACCATCCGGCGCGCGCCAAGAAGGGCTCCGCGTATTGTTCCTTCGGGTCACAATGGCTGCGGATCTCCTTCCACGGGGCGGGAAGCTGCTTCTGATCGTACAGCCCGAGCATCCACACTTCGAGCTCCTCGATGGCGACGCAGCCGACCAGACGCCCGCCGTGCTCCCTTTCTCGGACTGCCACCTTCTCTTCGGCACCAAGGCGGTTGCAGTCCCGGTCCACCATCAGGGTCGGTGGTTGCAGAAGGAGCCGTTGGGGTTCGGCGGTGGGGATACGAATTTGTATGCTTATGGGTATGGGGATCCGGTCAATTGGGTGGATCCGGATGGCGAAAC
>CAZAWR010000021.1:0-6742 GCA_964488865.1 uncultured Polyangiaceae bacterium
GGAACGGGCGCAACCGGCGGAACCGGCGGCACGGGGGGCACCAGTGGAACGGGCGGCGCAACCGGGGGAACGGGCGGCGGCACCACGACCGTCGCTGGACACGCCTGCACGCTGACCAACCCGAACGGCACCGGAGACGAGCCGAACGGCATCATCCCCGTCTGCTGCGCACCGTCCTCCAGCGAAGAAGACGACGCTCAGGACTTGTTCACTCGGCTCAACGCGCACCGCGTCGCCAACGGCCAGTCCACGCTGACCTACGACGAAAACCTGGAAGCCACCATCCAAGCCCACCTTCTGCACCAGAGCCTGCACCCGTTCACCTCCTGGACGGCGCCCGAGTCCGTCGTCGAGACCCTCGGCGACAGAGCCGCACTTTGCGGGACGTCCACGAGCGGGGGCGTCTTCGTCATGTACGTCACCAGCGCCAGCGCTGCCATGACGCAATGGAAGAACAACTCGGCCTACAATGACATGCTGCTCTCCACCGCCCACACCCGGGTGGGGGGCGGACGCTATCAGACGCAGTGGGCCCTTCAGTTCGGGCCGTAGAGTTCACCTTTCGCGCCGGGTGGGCGGGCGATTGAGTTGTTCGCGGACGGCTCGGTTCATGGTCGCGCGCACGCCGACCCCCTCGGGTCGGAGAACCCGCGACGGCGGGCCCACGCCGTACTGACGCAACCGGTCACAACCTGCTACGATGCTACGTTCGACCAAGGAGGACTCCCGTGCGCCAATACCTTAGAGCCGTTCCCGGTTTGCTCGCGTTCTTGATCGCTGGTTGTGGGGGTGGAGACGATAGCAGTGGAACCTCGGGGGGCGCAGGCACCGGCGGAACCGGCGGAGACGGCGGTACCGTCCAACCGGATGCCTCCCCCGACATCATCGGCCCGGGATCATGCGTCGATGGCGACGGGGATGGCCGTCCCGGCCTCACCGAGGATTGCCCTGGTGGCACCGACTGCGACGACACGGATCCGTTCGTCCACCCGGGAATGCTCGAGCGCTGCGACGACGGCACGGACAACGACTGCGATGGCGAAGCGGACGAGGCGGACTGTGTCTCCTGTGCCCCGGGCGAACGCGTGGCTTGCTACACCGGCCCCAGCGGGACATCCGGCGTCGGCGCGTGTCGGCCGGGCGTGGGGGTATGCAACGCGGACGGGCTCGTAACAGCCTGTGAAGCCGAGGTGACCCCTGGGGAGGAGATCAACGTCACCGAGTGCGACAATGTCGACAACGACTGCGACGGCGAGGTGGACGAAGAGTTGCGTAACGCGTGCCTCGTTTGCGGGGAGCCAACGCCCGCCGAGGTCTGCGGGGATTCGATCGACAACGACTGCAACGGGCAGACGGACGAGGGGTGCCACTGTGACTTCGAGTGCGTGTGCCCGCCGGTGGGGGCGTGCGACTGCAACCCACCGACGAATCAGCCGTGCTACGAAGGCCCCTTCGGGACGAGCGGCGTGGGAATCTGCCTCGGGGGTCGTCGCGACTGCCGCGACGATCTGGGTACGGCGGCGCCCGTGTGGGGGGAGTGCACCGGGCAGATGATTCCCCAGGTGGAGTGCGCGAACGGCGAGCCGAACAATCTCGATGACGACTGCAACGGGCTGATCGACGACGGGTGTCGCGATGGCGACGGCGACGGGAGCCCGTGGCCGCTGGACTGCGACGACACGGACGACAGCGTGTATCCGGGGGCACCCGAGACGTGCAACGACCGGGACGACGATTGCGACGGGGTGGCGGACGAGGGGGTGACCAACGCGTGCGGAGGCTGCTACGAGGTGACGGCGGAGGAATGCGGCAACGGCTATGACGACGACTGCGACGGGCAGATCGACGAGTCGTGCCAGTGCGCGTCGGGTTCCAAGCAGGATTGTTACGGCGGACCTCCCGGGACCGAAGGGGTGGCGGCGTGCAAGGCCGGAACCCAGGAGTGCGACGGCAAGGAGTTCGGCAAGTGGGGGACGTGCGAGGGGCAAGTGCTGCCCACCCCGGAAATCTGCGACGGCATCGACAACGATTGCGATGGGGAGGTCGACGAGCGCTGGGCCGCGGGCTCCAACGCTTGTGGCTTCTGTGACGGCGAAGAGGTCTGCGACGGCCTCGACAACGACTGCGACGGTCTCGTGGACGAGAACGTCGCGAACAAGTGCGGGGAATGTGGGCCTGAGCCCGTGGAAGTCTGCAACGGGCTGGATGACGACTGCGACGGGGTGGTGGACGACGGCGTGACGAACGCCTGCGGAACTTGCCCGCCGGAGCCGTGCTTCGACGAGAACTGGGACACACCAGCGGACTGCGACCCGACGATGGGAACCGATTGCAACAGCGTCGAGGAGCACCCGGACTTCCCCGGGTCCGTCACGCTCGGCCAGATCGAGTGGGAATCCCACTACATCTACATCGCCGTCACGAACAAGAACGAGGTCGCACAGCTCGACACGGACACGGGCGTGAAGAACTGGCAGATGCCCTCAGGAGGCTGCCAGCCATCGCGAACAGCCGTCGCCGAGGACGGTAACGTGTGGGTCGGCAACCGCGGACACAACGGGTGCGACCCGAACAACATCAACCACTCGAACCTCGTGCACCTCGACCGCAACGACGGGCACATCATCTGCCGCGCCGACATCCCGGGGCTCGTTCGCGGAGTCGCCATCGACGCGACCGGCGACGTGTGGGCGGGCACGTGGAACGGAAAGACCCTCTACCGGGTCAGCGGCACCAACGTGGATACCAGCCAGAGCCCGCCACGCTGCGAGATCCTCGGAACCTACCCGCTCGGCGTCAACATCTACGGCTTGACCGTGGATCCAACCGGCAACGTCTGGACGTCGTCTTCTCCCACGGTGCGGTTCAACATCGCCACGTCCACCTTCGAAACCTTCCCGAACCCTTCATTTTACGGGATCGCGCCGGACGGCGCGGGACGCGTCTGGTTCGGAGGCTGGAGCGGAGGCGGGACCATTCACGCCATCGACTTGGCCGGAGTGCAGAGCCTCAACACCACCATCGCCAACGTCACCGCGGTCACCGTGCACCCCAACGGCACGATCTGGGGCTCGAGCTACGGGACCAACCAGATCGTCGGCTACGACCCGAACACCCAGCAGGCCATCTGCACGGCCCCCATCCCTTCGGGCGTCAACCCCCACGGGATCGCAGTGGACCGCCAAGGGCGGCTCTGGACCCCGAGCCGGTTCAACAGCGGCTCGGTCAACGTGTTCGACACGAGTTGCAACTTCGTCGCCACGTACATGGTCGACCCCGGCCAGGAGCTCTACAGCTACTCGGACATGACCGGACACTTGCTGCAGAACTTCACCAACCCCAACGGCAAGTGGACCCAGGTGTTCGACTCCGGCTACGCGAACCCCTACTGGAATCGCATCGAATGGGACGCGGACGTCCCACCCAACACCGGCATCTCCATGGAAGTGCGCGCGTCGAACAGTGGAACCGACTTCTCCGGCTCCCAGGTCTGCGGCCCGTTCACCGCCTCCCCAGGGATGCTCGACGCGTGTCCATTCCTCAACGACAACCGGTACCTCCAGGTCGTCGCCACGCTCACCACGAGCGAGCCGGGGGCCCGCCCGATCCTGCACGGGGTCCGGGCCTACTGGGCGTACTGATCACGAAACGTGATTGGATCCAGGCGAGGCAAGGCCGTGCCCTCGGGACAACCGCGCCATGCCCGACCCTTCACACGATCCTCTTCCACCACGGCTGCTTTTCGATGCGGGAAAGCTTCATCTTCTTGCCCAAACCCCCCTTGCCGAGAACGCCCGTCACGACGTATCGCCCGTCGATGATCGCGTTCTTCTGCAAGGAGCCACCGCCGGTGGCATCCGGAATGCGGTTCGATCCTGTGGCAGAGAGCGCACCGCCCGGGGATCGCCGAATCTGAACGGCGATGCGAGCCAGCAACTCCTCCCGAGCCACCGGTTTGACCATGTAGTCGTTGGCCCCGCCTCCAACGCCGACACCTTGTTCTCGACGTCGTCCATGCCGCTGATGACGATCACCGGTACGTCCCCCAGGCCGGGATCCTGCTTCATGTGCCGGAGCACCTGCATGCCCCCAAGCCCGGGTAGGTACAGATCGAGCAAGACCACGGCGGGACGCTCTTCGGCCATCATCCGGAGGGCTTCCTCACCGCTCTCCGCCTCACGCACGTCATGAACCGATTCGAGCATGCGGCAAAGAACCTCTCGGAATGCAGGCTCGTCGTCGACCACCAGCACGTGCATGTCGCTCTCCTGCCTCCAGGCCAGGAAGCGAAACCGTCGCACGATCCGGCCCGTGGCGAAAGACTCGAGTGGCAAGATCGCCTTTGACTTCTGACTTCGCCGGCGGGACCTTCCCTTCGTTCATGCCCCCACTTCCCGTCGTTCACCTCGTTCATCCTCCCCCCTACGGCGAGGTTCCTTTCAAGCACCTGGGGCTGTGCTACGTGGCCGCAGGGCTGCGGAGCCACGGCTTCGACACGTGTTTCCACGACCTCTCGGAGCAGCACCATCGCGCCGGCTCGGACTTTTACGACGCGCTGATCTTGCGTCTTTCCCGGCATGCAGGCGACATGAGCGACCTTCCCCGGCTCGACCTGCTCGGCGAGGTGCTCTTCCCCGAGTTGGCTGACAGCGCGCTGGCAGCCGTCATTCGCGCACAGGTCGACGAGGCCCTCGCCCATCTCGGCGTAGCGCGTGCGGCTTGCATCTCCTTCAACACGCTCACGTCCTACTTCACCGCAGCCCTTGGTAGAGCCCTACGACAGCAGGGCGTGGTGGTGTTGCTGGGCGGTCCGCTGGCGGGATACGCCCCGGTGGCGGACCTCTTGTTGCACCTGGGCGCCGCGGACGCGTTGATCGCAGGGGACGGTGACCTCCAAGCCGGTCCAGCCCTGCGGGCGCTGCTGACCCATCAGCCTCCCCGGGAAGTCCCCGGAGCGCGGTGGTTGGAGGACGGCGTCGCGAAGACCAACCCCCCTGCCCCACCCCCAGCCCTCGACCTTCTTCCCCCGCCCCTGTTCGAGGGCAACGTGCTCGACACGTTCATCCCCCTACAAGCGAGTCGCGGCTGCGGCCGATCCTGTGCCTACTGCTCGGAGAGCGGAATCTGGGGCCCACGAGGTCACCGACGACGCACGCCTGCTCGCGTCGCCGAAGAAATGCGCGCCCATGCCTCCGCCTACGGTCTGAACGACTTCCACTTCCACGACGACCTGCTCAACTGCAACCGTCGATGGATGGACGAGCTCGTGTGTGAGCTCTCGCACGGCCGCTTCACTTGGGAGAGCTTCTTCGAGCCCTACGGGCTGGACGCGAGCCTGCTCGGTCGCATGCGGGACGCCGGATGCCGCCTCGTCAAGTATGGCATCCAGAGCTTCTCCCCGACCCTGCTGCGCACGATGAAGCGCCCACCCGACGTGGACCAGGTGGTGGACGTGGTGGTGCAAACCTACCGCCTCGGGATCTCCACGCACTTCGACATGCTCATCGGGCATCCCGGCGAGACGGAGGAGGATCACCGTCGCAACCTCGCGCTGGTGGAGGAGTTGTTCGGCCTGACAGGCGAACGCCTCTACTTTTCACTCAACCCTTTCTACCTGTCGGCCGGCTCCGAGATCGAGCGGCACCCCGAACGATTCCATACGACTCTCCGGCATGCGATCCCGGAAGACCACGTCGCCCCGATGGCCCTCGCCCTGCGCGCCGTGGGCCCCTATCCCGTGGGCTACCAGTCCGATGTCCCGCGCGAAACCACGATGCGTCGCATGGACGAGCTGTCCGCGATCCTTCGACGCCACGGCAAGGACTACTTGTACCTCGGCCAGCAGACCCTGCCTGGGGAAGGCAAGGAGCCGCGCACGATGCTGCCGGACCTTCGAGACGGAGCCCGCGCGCAGGTCACGGTGCGCGAAGCGCGGGCCGCGGGGGACGCAGACCTTTCCTTGCCAGCGATCGTGCTCCGCGAGGACAGCAACCTGCGTCTGTCCCCCGACCCTGGCCGTGTTCGCGTCCTCGCGGGACCCGAACGCGAGACCAAAGCGTACGTCGAGATGCTCGAGGGCCTTCCGACGGGCGGAGTTCTTCGGATCCTCGGGGGCGAAGCCACCTTGGCTCGGGACCTCGCGCCGGTGCTGGCGGCGGCCCGTCGGCATCTCCGTTCCTGCGTGCTGGAGACCAACGGGCTTCGCTTCAGCCAGCCCGCGTTCACGAAGGCGATGGTTCGCTACGGCCTGTCCCACGCCGTGGTGGTGCTCCTGGGCCTGGATGCCCCGACGGCCGACGAGCTTGGTGGCGTTGCGGGCTCCTTCGACTTGGCGCTTCAGGGGGCTCGTCAGCTGATCGCGGCGAACGTGGCGACGGAGGTGGGGCTGGTGCTGAGCGGACGGACGGTGGACGACGCGCATCAGCTTTCGGGGTTGGTCACGGAGCGAGCGCCTGGGGCGGCGGGGTTGCGCGTGGTGGTCACGAGGCTTCGCGGGCCCGGGGCGCCGCCGCTGCCGGACCCTTCGAAGGTGGAGGCGAGTGTCTCGCGACTGTTGGGGTTGGCGCGGGAGAGCGGGCAGCGGGTGGTTCTGGAGGATCGCGGTTGAAGGCGGTTGAGTCCGGGACCGGTCACAAGGGGGTCTCGGACCGGTCACAAGGGGGTCTGGGACCGGTCACAAGGGGGTCTGGGACCGGTCACAAGGGGGTCTCGGACCGGTCACAAGGGGGTCTGGGACCGGTCA
>CAZAWR010000021.1:6842-118407 GCA_964488865.1 uncultured Polyangiaceae bacterium
CAAGGGGGTCTGGGACCGGTCACAAGGGGGTCTGGGACCGGTCACAAGGGGGTCTGGGACCGGTCACAAGGGGGTCTCGGACCCCGTCGACAGGCTCGGTGACCCGTTCGACCCGAACGGGACGGGGGTCGGACCGTCTTCCGGAGCGAACTGGGCGTCGTTTGCTGCAGAATCGTCGCGATCTGCAGCGCGGTAGGTTCACTTGGTGCTGTTGCAGGCCCAGACGACGACCTTGCAGGTTCCGCCGCCCTTTGATTGGCACTCGTTTCGAGCGGCGGATTCGGCGGCGGGGCGGTTGAAGCCCGTGGCCGCGCTCATGAGCTTGGTGTCCGTGGTGGATTGCGCGAGCGCGCCGCATCCCTGATTCCAGGTCAGCCGGACCGTGCACGCGGGGCACTTCTCGGTCGCCTTCTTCTTGGCGAGGTCCTCGGTGAGCTGATCGAAGCTGTATCCCCAGCCACCGGTGTCCTCGTGGTAGGCGATGGCGGCGTGCTTCTGGGACTTCGCTACTTTCTTCAGGAGGTTGCAGCCTGTCACACCCAGACCGGCCGTGATCATGGCCACCGAGATGGCTGCAACCTTCAGGACGCGCGTCAACTGATCCATCGAATTCTCCTTGTTCGTAAGTTCGTGCCCAGCCCCCTCCCTGGGGCGGCGACACGATTCCCGCCAGGGGCAATCCTACGCCACCCGAACCCGTCGGGTCATCGACGATGGACAGGGGCGGAGTGGCGCCGCGGATGGGGCCGGCCGCTGAGAACCGGCCCCGGAGGCGGCAGCTTCACGATAGGGATCACACCGAATCTCTCTTTCCCCGCGTCGACGGCCCTTGCTACGGTGGGGTCCCTGGCGACACCTTCGCGGCGCGCACGCATGGCGCGCAGGAGATGACACGCATGTTTCGAGACGCCGATGACTTGCTGCGGGCGATCCGGGACCCGCGCATCAAGATGGTTGATCTGCAGTTCTGCAACCTGTTCGGAGGCTGGCATCACCTGACGTTGCCCGCCACGCGCATCGACGAGAAGCTGCTGCGGAGGGGTGAAGCGTTCGACGGTGGGTCGGTGGCTGGCTACGCCAAGCTGGAGGCCGGCGACATGGCGTTGTTGCCGGACCCCTCGACGGCCTTCGAGGATCCCTTCTACGAGCAGCCAACGATCACGGTGCTCTGCAGCATCGTGGAGGCGGACACCGGCGCACCGTGCTCGCGGGACCCGCGAGGGATCGCGATGCGTGCGGAGAAGTACCTCAAGACGACGGGGTTCGGGACCGATAGCGTCTGGGGACCGGAGCTCGAGTTCTACATTTTCGACGGGGTCGATCACGGTGGCGAGACGAACTTCGCGCAGTACAAGATCGAATCCGAGGAGGCCGTGTGGAACGCGGGTGACCCGGACATGCGGCATCGCGGCTACAGCATCCCGCGGGGCGGCGGCTACCATGCGTGTCCGCCGATGGACCGGCTCGCGGACCTGCGCGGCGAGGCCGTGGACATCCTCGAGAAGATCGGGATTCCGATTCGCTACCACCACCACGAGGTCGGGGGGCCCGGCCAGTGCGAGATCGAGCCCATGATGGGGCCGATGCTTCGCATGGGCGACGCAAGCATGATCATCAAGTACGTGGTGCGACGCGTGGCCGAGCGTCGGGGCAAGACGGCGACGTTCATGCCGAAGCCGCTGCACGGGGAAGCGGGCAGTGGGATGCACTTCCACCAGCACTTCTTCAAGGACGGCGAGCCTGTGTTTTTCGACGCGAGCGGGTATGCGGGGCTGTCGAAGCTCGCGCAGGCGTACGTGGCGGGCATGCTGATCCACGGACGGTCTCTGCTCGCGCTGACGAACCCGTCGACGAACAGCTACAAGCGGCTGGTGCCTGGGTACGAGGCGCCCGTGAACTTGTTCTACAGCTTGGGGAACCGCTCCGCTTCGATCCGGATTCCGAAGTACGCCGTGCTTCCGGAGGAGAAGCGCATGGAGTTCCGGCCGCCGGATGCCACGTGCAATCCCTATCTGGCGATGGCGGGGATGCTGATGGCGGGCATCGACGGGATCAAGCGAAGCCTCGACCCGACGGTGGAGGGGTTCGGTCCGATCGACGAGAACATCTTCACCTGGTCGGACGAGAAGCGGGCGACGATCAAGCCGTTGCCGGAGTCCCTTGCGGAGGCGTTGCGGGAACTGGACATGGACAACGAGTACCTGCTCGCGGGCGAGGTGTTCACGCGTGACCTGCTCGACGTGTGGATCGCGCGCAAGACGCGTGAGTCGCGGGAGATCCAGTCGAGGCCGCACCCGCACGAGTTTGCGATGTACTACGCGGTGTAGGCGGGTTCGTCCCACTCATCACTTCCGAGTTGACAAACTCACGCCCCCGTGAGACATACGCGCTCCGCTTTCCGGCCATCCTAGCTCAGTTGGTAGAGCAGCGGTTTCGTAAACCGCAGGTCACCGGTTCAAGTCCGGTGGATGGCTCCAAGGATTCTCGGGGGAGAATCACCAAGCCGTCGTGCCGCAGCGTGTACGATAGGCCCATGAGCCTTCTCAAGCGCGCGGCCACGCCGCTGCAGATCGTGATGGCGATCGGACTCTACGTGCAGACGAGTGTCATCGCGGGCATCGCTGCCACTCCGGGCGTCTACGGCGCGCTCCTCGCCTACGACTGGATCGCCGCCCAAGGACTCCCCGACATCCTGCGCGTCATGGCCGGCTGCATCCTCGCCGTCCTCAGCTACTTCGCGTACACCGTCACCGTCATCTTCGTCGTTCCCCTCGTCCGGATCATCGCCCCAGGCACCCCCGAAGGGCGCTTCCCCTACTACTCCCTAAAATCCTTCCAGTGGGCCAGCTACAACGCCCTCATCCTCGTCGTTCGCTACAGCTGCATCAACTTCCTGCGCGTCACTCCCTTCATCAACATCTTCCACCGCCTCATGGGCATGAAGATCGGCCGGCGCGTGCAGATCAACTCCGCCATCCTCGCCGACTCCAACCTCATCGAGATCGGCGACGACACCATCATCGGGGGCGACGTCACCCTCGTGGCTCATGCCGCAGAGCGAGGACATCTCGTGGCGGAACGAATCCGCATCGGCAAGGGAGTCACCGTGGGCTTGATGGCCGTGATCTTCCCCGGCTGCGAGATCGGCGACGGCGCCGTGATCGCCGCGGGCGCCGTGCTGCAGAAGGGCACCAAGATCGCGCCCGGCGAAATCTGGGGAGGCGTCCCGGCCCGACGAATCGGCAAGCGCAGCGAACGAGCCGAACCCACCGCCTAGCGCTCCGGCATCTCCGCGCATGGGTCACTTCGATCCCACTCCGGCGTCACCCACACGAAGTCGAACTCCGCCCCGTGCTCGCGCACCACGTCGCCAACCTCTCTCCACGACGGCCGCACCTCCGCCATCCCCACGCTCACGATGCCCCCCTCGGCCCCTTGCTGCCTCACATGCCACGGAACGCCTCTGTCTCGTCGCACGTGCCCGTTGCCCGCGATCAAGACCACGACGTCCCCCGCGAGCGTCATCCTCATGCGCCGCGCCATCACGGCGTCTCGCGCCACCTGCGCCACTGCCATCATCCCGACCTTGTCTCGCGGGACATGGCCGCAATGCGCGTCGAACATCTCCTGCTCGAGCGCCTCCCTCATTTCTTCGGAAATCGAGGGAATCGCCATCCGCTCCGCACCCACGGTCACCTCGCCACTTCGCGCGGCAGCCATCACGTCCGACCTCGGCAGATTGGCCGCCACGATGCTCGCCCCATGATCCACGCCGGCCTGCACGATCGGCAGGTACATCGGCCACCCAGGCCACCCCTTCTCGTCCCAACGCACCGCGTCCCCAAGCCCCGCGGCCGTCGACCCCGACCCAGCGAAGTACGCATCGATCGCGGGTTGGTCTTGAAGGTCGAACATCTCGAGGGCCAGCACGGGCGCACGACGCCCCTCGAGGGCTTTGTGCACCAGCCTGGCTTGCAGCACGTGATGGTCCGGGTTGTCGTGTCGTTCCCCGATCAGAACGTATCGAGCGGAACGAAGAGCATGCGTGAGGTCATCCTCGGAGGACAGGGCCCCATGGCTGACGTCCACGACACTTCCCACGAGAGGGTGTTCGCGCATGTTCGGACTCTGCCACGCCACGACGATGGATAATGGAGTCTCCTTCGAAGGGGCCTTCGTTGCGTGAATCGGCGCATTGGCGGGCTCGGTTGGGGCGCACGACGCCGCGAGCAAGCCCATCAGCACGGGGAGGCGGAAAGTTGTTCGCGCAAAGGAATGCCACATGGTCTCGAATCTACGATGCTGGAACCGCGCAGAGGCTCGCTCCGGACGGCAGGACCGCGATCGTACGCGGGGGGGTTCCGCCGGCGCCGAGAATACGACTATGCTAGCAGCGGGTTCGGAAATCCCCTCTGCCCTTCGAGTCCATGATGAACTCGCAACGCCCCTTGGACGACGCCACCCGCAAGGTGCGTCGTCCCATGCACCGCCTGACGGAAGCTACCTTGTCCGTGTTCGATCCTCCCGAGGATCGGTCCCTGGCGGGCGTGGCTCGCTTTCTTCTCGCGTGCAGGCTCGAACCGGCAAAGCCCACGGCGATCGTGCCCGACATGCCGCGTAACCTCACCGGCGGACATGTCGTCCGGATCGGCGACGACACCCGGTACGTCTTCGAAATCGTCGTCATCCGCGACGCCGCGAACCGCTGCTTCGGTGTCTACGACGCACCGCCCGCCGACCTGCGCACGCGCTTGCCCGAGCTCGCCGTGGTGGACCTCGCGCGCTCTCGGGCCCAGGTCACCCACAAGGACGGCCGCGAAGCCCTCCTGTCGGTCCTGTCCGTCGACGAGGTCAGCCATCTCATCGTGCTGGCCCAGGGGCCCGAGCCGACCGAGGCGGGCACGGACGACCTCGAGGACATCGAGATCGTCTTCGAGGAAGACTGAGCGCTCCGAACCGTACACCTCCACCAAGGAGCCAACATGCGGGTACCCCGACTTCTCTCCCTCCTCGGACTGTCCCTCGCTTCCGCCCTCGTCGTAGCCGCGTGCTCCGACGATGATCCCTCCCCGTCCGAAGAGTTCGGCCAGGACTACTGCGCCCTGCTCATGCCCTGCTGCAAGGAGGCGGGACGCAGCTCCGACCCGTCGAGCTGTGAGGCCCTCATCGGCTGGGCTGGGACCCAGGGGACGTTCAACGAGTCCAAGGCCAACGCGTGCCTCGCCGCCATGCGTGCGGCCTCCGCCGACTCAGACTTCTGCTCGATGGACTACGACGACGAAGGAGCCTGCGACGACGTCTTCGGGAGCCAGAGCGGAAGCACCCAGCCGGGCGGAACGTGCGAGATGGACAGCGACTGCGCCGGCTCCGCCCAGGGCGAAGGCGCGTGCATGTCCTATTACGAAGGCGACGTCCGCCGAACGGTCTGCATGATCGTGGCCGACGGCAACCCCGGCGACGGTCCGTGCGTCGCGACGAAACAAGGGAACGTGACGTGGTACTCGACGGGGGACGGCCCTCCCCCGGCCTTCGGGTACGTCTGCGACCAGGGCAAGGCCACCTATTGCGATGGCAGCACGAAGAAGTGCGAAGCGTTGGTGGCCGTCGGAAGCCCCTGCACGTACGGCACGCCGTGCGTGGCGGGCGCGTTTTGCGAAACGAGCGCGGGCACCTGCCAACCCAGCCTCGCCGCCGGCTCGAGCTGTACGAGCGACGACCAGTGCGGGGAGAAGCACTACTGTGACGAGTTCTGCATCGCAAAGCTCCCCGCCGGGTCGCCCTGCACCTCCTCGGACCAGTGCGACGGGGGGTGGTGCACGAACGACAAGTGCGACGGGTCCGACAACATCGGCCTGGCCTTCGTTTGCGGCGAGTGACGCCTACCCTCCGCCAATGAACGGCGGCAATTGCAGCACCTGCATCACCCCGTCGGCCTCGACGGTCCGGTCCATGCCCGACCCGTCCGCGATGCGACGGCCATCGAGCGTGAGTACCACGTTCGGCAGCGGCTCCCCACGCGGCGCGAGGAGCGCGTCGCGAAAGGGCTCCCCGTGCCGCTCCACCAGCCGGTCGAACAGACGCCGAACGGTCGTCCCCGCGGGCGCCTCCACCCGTTCTTGGGGCGACGGGACTTGCTCGCGGATGATGCCGAAGTACTCGATGGAAACGTGGACGCTCACCCGAGTGTCATGTGGCACCCCGGGGCTCGCGGCAAGCGGTCAGGCGAGAACGGCGTCGGCCAGGGCAAGGGCGTCGTCGTCAGCGCCCCGGCGCATGTTCACCAGGGCGGCCCGAGCTTCGGATTCCAGGCGCCTAGCCGCGAGCTTGGCCGTCGCCAGCTCCACGGACCCCTGGGGCGTATCGTCGTCCCGTACGGAGCCCGCTGCGCGCACCAGGACCGCCATCATCCCGTAGGTCGGGATGATCACGTCGGCCATCACGGACTGCAGGGGCTGTCGCTGGAACAGCTTGAAGCCGTACTGCTTCTGGATGTTCGCAAGCCCCAGCCCCACCTCGCGCACGAGCTCGTCGAACTTCGACGCCTCCTCGCGCAAGCACGTCGGCACCTTGGGCGCCAGCGCAGGAATCTCCTGAAGACCCGCCCGGGACCAGCCGAGCGTCGCCGACGCCAGGTGCAGCCGAAGCACGTCGTTGGCCCCTTCGAAGATGCGGGTGACCCGCACGTCCCGCAGACGACGCGGCATGCCCGTCTCCTCGATGAACCCGGCCCCGCCCATGAGCTGAACCCCGCGGTCGATCACGTTCCACGTCCGCTCCGAGCCCAGCACCTTGGCCACCGTGGAGTCCAGCGCGATGTCCCCCGACTTCTCGTCGAAGATGTCGCAAACCAGACGAACCACGGTCTCGATCGCGTACACGTCGGCCATCGCCGCCGCCATCTGCTCGCGCACGAGCGGGAACTGGTCGAGCGTGCGTCCAAACTGCGATCGCTCGCCAATGTGCGCGCGAGCCTCCGCAACGGCCGCCATCGCGGAGCCGAGACACCCGGCCGCCATGAACGTCCGCCCCCACGTCAACGCCTCGTGGGCAAGATCCAACCCCTTCGAAAACTCACCGATCACGTGATCCCGCGGGATCACCACGTCGTCAAAGTCGATCGTGATCGTCGACGACCCCTTGAGGCCGAGCTTGTTCTCCTCCGCCTGCCGGTGCACTCCCTCCCACGTCGGATCGACCACGACCATGGTGTGCCCGCTGCGCGCCCCGCCGAGCCCCGGGCTGCTCGCCACCACCGTCAGGATTCCCGCGAACCCGCCGTTGGTCACGTAGCACTTGCTGCCTCGCAAGCGCAGCACCCCATCCTCCTCGTACAGCACCGTGCGCATCGCCCCGATGTCCGAGCCCGCGTTCGGCTCCGTCGCACAGAACGCCGCGATCCGCTGCCCCGCCGCGATCTCCGGCAGGTACTTCGCACGTAGCTCGTCCGACGCGAGGTGAATCAATCCGTACAGGGCCAACCCCGAATGCAGCCCCACACACGTGCCCAGGGAACCGTTGAACGTACAGATCTCTGAGGTGATGCGGGTCGCGGCCGACATGGATAGCCCCGCACCCCCATGCTCCTCGGGGATCGTGAGCCCGAACCAGCCCCGCTCCGCCACGGCGTCCAGGATCTCTCGACCCAGGGCGCCTCGCTTGTCGATCGCCAGCCCGTCGATCTCCTTCCGGCAATACCGAGTCACTTCCCGGAGGATCGAGGAGACGACGTCTTGCTCTTCCTGGGTTCGTCCGCACTTGGCCAGGCGCGGACCGATCTCGCTCGAGGCTTCGATGATGGGTGTGAACAGGTCGCTCTTGCCACGCATGTCGTACCGCCCGTTTCTCGCGTCAGAACTGAATGGTTCTGTCGCCGTGTTCGAGCGAGGCCAGGAAGGTCTTGCTCTTGTAGAACTCACGCCAGAGGTCCAGGTACCCCTGGAGCAGCCTCTCCGGCGTCATCTGCTTGGGACGAAACACCACGTTCGCGTCGTTGTAGTGCTTCCACGTCCGGTCGATGATCCGCCCCTCCGCCTCCATCTGCCCCCACGCCGGCGTGCCGGGGTACGGGGTGAAGATCGCGAACTCCGTCTTGGGTACGTTCGCCTTCTCGGTGAAGGAGAGGATCCGATCGAACACCCCTTCGTCGTCCGTGTCGTTGCCCACGAGCAGCGACGTGTACGGCTCGATGTCGTGGTCCTTGCATCGCTGGATCGCCTCCACCGCTTTGCCCATGGCGTCGGGGTCGCCGGTGCCGAAGGCTTTTCGGGTGATGGGGTCGAACCCGCAGACCAAGTAGAAGCGGTTGATGCCTGCGCGGCTGATGTCCGCGAGGATCGTCGGGTCCAGGGCCAGGATCATGGGCATGGTGATGCCGATGTAGCTCACCTTCTCGCCGCGAGGCCGGGGGTCGTCCTCCAAGGCCTTGAGGAACGCCCGGAAGTGTCGCCTCGCCCCGGAGAAAAAGAAGAACGACGTGTCCTCCGTCACCGCCGCGCGCTTGCCATGCGCGGCGAGGTCCTTCACCGCCTGCAGCATCGTCTCGTGCGGCACCAGCCGTAGCTTCTTGCCCATCACGCACGGCACGATGCAGGCGTCGCAGTTCAACGGACACCCGCGCGACGTCTGCAAGGGGTAGTCGTCCGGGTGG
Organism: uncultured Polyangiaceae bacterium; assembly: GCA_964488865.1. Classification (GTDB taxonomy): domain Bacteria; phylum Myxococcota_A; class Polyangia; order Polyangiales; family Polyangiaceae; genus MWCO01. The sequence goes on from CAZAWR010000021.1 coordinate 15,490, forward strand.
AGCCGGTCGTTCTCCGCGGCGATGTACAGGTCCACGCGCGGAGGCTTGAGGTTCGCGAGATCGAAGGGCTGCTCGGCCTGGTACCGCGGCGCGAGCTTGCCCGCCGCGGCGTCCGCGAGCACCTGCGGCCACACGCCTTCACCCTCCCCCACCACCACCGCGTCGAAATGCTTCCCAGCCACTTCGGGCATCGCCGTCGGGAAGATCCCTCCCGCCACGACCTTCTTGCCCGCCGCACGGATCATGTCGCCGATCTCCATCGCCCGCGTCGCCGCCGGCGTGAAGAACGAGATCGCGTACAAGTCCGCCTCGAGATCGAGCGAGAACGGCGTGATCCGGTCGTCGCAGTACGCCATCTCGTGGCCCTCCGGCGTCTCCGCCGCGAGGTTCGCGATCGCCAGGGATGGCCCCCCGAGATACTCGTCGCACGGAACCGCGTCGAGCAACTCGGGGTGCGCCTGCGCATGACGCTCGAAGGCCGGGTAGATGAACTGGATCTTCATGCGTGCCCTTTCGGAAGCAAGGTCGCCGCGACCTCTCACCCCATCGTCGTCGTCAGGAAGTTCACCACGTCACCCACCGTCTTCACTTCCTGGACTTCCTCGATGTCGACATCGAGCTCGTACTTCTCGGTGACGGCAGACAGCAGCTCCATGGCATGCAGGGAGTCGAGCCCGATGTCTTCGCGCAAACGATCGGCGTCCTTGACCTCGCCCTTGAAGTCGGGGCGAATCCTGCGAATGATCTCGTCCACGTCGTTGCGAAGGATGTCTGCGCTGGGAGCGGTCATGAGGTTCTCCTTGAAACACCGGCGATGTCACCGGTCTGCTTGCGATGGCGACGCTGCCCGGGAGGCAGCGTAGATGCGAGGCACGGACGGCGTGGCCGCCGCGCTCGAGGACCCGGTACGACGCGGGATGTAGCGGAATCGCTCGTACCATGCACAGGCTTTTCGTATCGTGACGTGCAGGGGCACCGGAGCCGGAAGCCCGAGGTCGCGCGAGGCCTTGCTCGTGTCGAACCACTGTCCGTGACGCACGATGTCCACGAATTCGCGAGGGATGAACGGTCGTTCTCCCTTGGCCCGCACCGAGCAGCGCATCTCGTCGAAGGTCGACAGCGGGCCCGCGAGCAAAAGGGGCATCGGCCAGGCCGGAAACCGAACGCCAAGTTCCTCGCACACCCCGAGCAGCAGGTCCTTGATGGTCGTGTTGTGCCCCCCAAGAACGTAGCGCTCCCCCGTCCTACCTGCCTCCGCCGCCAAAACGTGCCCGTCCGCCATGTCGTCCGCATCGACAATGTTGGTCTTGCCCTGCACGTAGAACGGCAAGAGCCCATGGGCGAGGGCCACGATGACGAATCCCGTCCCCGCCTTCACATCGAGCTCGCCGATGATGCCCCCGGGGCACGCGACGACCACGTCGAGGTCACGCGCTTCCAAAGCCTCCTGCTCGATGGCTTCCTTGACCGAGAAGTACACGCTCTCGCGGGCGGCGTCGGACATCGGGTCGGACTCGTTCGACAGCGTTCGTCCGTCACGGGGCGGCCCCACGGTCGCCACGGAGCTCGTGAGCACCAGCCGGTCCACGTGCGCGCGACGAGCCGCCTGCACCACGTTGGCGGTGGCGCGACGCGCGAGAGCGACTTGTTCGTCGGGGTCGAGGGAGTAGCGCGGGTAGTACCCGGCGCAGTGGAACACGACCTCCCTGCCCTGCATGGCGCCGGTGAGGCTGTCGACGTCGTCGAGGTCCGCGACGAGCAGCTTGGCGCCCATCTTTCGGGCGAAGAGGGTGTTGGCGCGAGCACGGCGGGTGGCGGCGACGTCGTGACCGTGCCGCACGAGCGCGCGGGCGACGTTCATGCCGACGAACCCGGTGCCACCGAGCACGAGGGCTCTCACGGGAGCCTCCAGGGGGTCACGACCGACATGGGGAGCCCGGTGCGATCAGAGCCCGTTGGGCTGGGCGAAGACGAGCACGCTGTCGTGTCCGCCGAAGCCGAAGGAGTTGCTGATGGCAGCACGAATGGGCTTCTTGCGAGCCTCGTTGGGGACGTAATCGAGGTCGCAATCGGGGTCGGGGGTCTGCAGGTTGATGGTGGGCGTCGCCACGCCCTTCGCGAGCGTCTGCACCGTGACCACGGCCTCGACCGATCCCGCACCTCCCATCGCGTGCCCGAGCATCGACTTCTGCGAGCTGACCAGCAAGTTGTTCGCATGCTTGCCGAACACGTCGCGGATGGCATGCGTCTCCAGGCGGTCGTTCATCGGGGTGCTCGTGCCGTGGGCACTGATGTAGTCCACCTCTTCGACGGGCATCCGGCTGTCTTCGAGCGCCAGGCGCATGGCGTGGGCCATGCCCTTGCCCTCGGGCTCCACGGCCACGATGTGGTGCGCGTCGGAGGCCGCGCCCCAACCCCGCATCTCGGCGAAGATCCGGGCGCCGCGCGCCAGCGCGTGGTCTCGGTCCTCGAGCACCAGGAACCCGGCGCCCTCGCCCAGCACGAAGCCCCTACGCGTCTTGTCGAAGGGACGCGACATCTTCGAGGGCTCTTCGTCCTTGGCCGTGTTCACCGCACGAAGCCACGCAAAGCTTCGCATGACGTCCCGGGTCACGACCGTGTCCACCCCACCCGCCAGCATGCCGACGGCACGCCCGAGGCGGACCTGGTCGAACGCGATGCCGATCGCATGCGCGCCTGAGGCACACGCCGCACTGCAGGACATATTCGGTCCGCGAACCCCCTCGAGAATGGCCATCCACGCCGCCGCGGCGTTGGGCATCGCCTTGATGATGGTCGTAGGGCCGACCTTGTAGCCCTCCGAGGGCATCGGGGCGCCATACCCGACACCCGTAACCACGCCGAAACGCGCGGCCACGACTGGGTCCTTGTGCATGTTGCCGGCGGAAGCAAGCGCTTCACGCCCTGCCTTCATCGCGAAGTACACGAACCTGGAGCTCCGATCGCGCACCTCTTGCGGAAGCTCCTCGGCCATCCGCTCCACATCTTCGGGCTTCACCTCTCCGCCTACGAGCACCTTCTCCCCCGTGGGGTCGTAGCTCTCGAGGCGCGTGATGCCGGACTTGCCCGCGGCAAGCGAAGCGAAGGACGTTTCCGCGTCGAGCCCCAAAGGTGTAATCAGCCCGATTCCGGTGACGACCACTCGTTTCATGCACAGCACTCCCTTCGAGAATGTCCGAGCGCGCGGCCTGTCGCATCGGCAGGTCTAGCGACGTCAACAGCGGCGCCGGGGTCGAACATGCGAGTCTCCTTTAGCGCAAACGACAGGCGGTTGCGAGCGCGATGCTTCGACCGGGAGGCCTTGAAATGGAGCGGAAGAACCGAGCAAAACGGCGTACTGGAGACGACCCTACGCACCCCCCTCCACACGCTGAAGATCCTCTGGAGAATTCGGTGCGTCAGATTCTTCGCACCCGCGCGCCGTCCCAACTGCACCCGCGTTCGCACGGGAAGCGAGAGCTCGTGCAGCGTGTCGGACGATCCCTTTTCGCCCTTGGACACGGCTTTGCCGTGCTCGAGGCTAGGCGCGACGTTGTCGCGCCACCACGGGAGCGGATGTGTACCGCCCCCGAGCACGGCGTTACAGGTCCGCATCCGTGGCGACTCGGCAACGCCGAGTCCAGTTCGCGCACGGCACAGCCGTGCCAAGCGAGATCCAGCCCCGGTCCTCCCGTCAAGCCTTCGCCTTGAGCAAGTCCCGGATCTCCGTGAGCAACTTCTCCTCCGCCGTCGGCTCCGGCGGGGGTGGGGGCGCCGCCTCTTCCTTGCGCTTGAGTCGGTTGATCAACTTCACCATCGCGAAGATCGCCAGCGCCACGATCAGGAAGTCAAACGTCATCTGCAAGAACACGCCGTACTTGATCAGGACCGCCGCCTTGTCGTCCGTTGCCTCGCGGAGCACGTAGTGCAGCTTCGAGAAGTCCACCCCCCCCACGAGCAGGCCGATGGGCGGCGTGACAATGTCGGCCACGAGGGAGCTGACGATCTTGCCGAACGCAGCGCCAATGATGACGCCAACGGCCATGTCGACCACGTTGCCCTTGACGGCAAATTCTTTGAATTCTTTAAGGATGCTCATGTTCTCTCCTCCGCGAAAGGCGAGCTGCGATCGCAGCGCGAACCCCTAGGCGCGAGAGGCTACACGCCGATGGCCTGGTCCACAACCTGCCTCACGGCATCCGCGCGCTCGTGAGCAGTTCGGAGAATCCCCTCACCTTCGGCGAGGAGCTGCTTCTTGAACTCGCCGTCGTCCATGGTGGCAAGGTTGATGCGCACGTTCAGCCAAGCGCCCTCGGCCGCGGTACGGAGAGCCGATGCGGCCACTCCCGCGTCGGAAGCGGAGTTCTTGTTGCCCTTGGAGGCGACAACGAGGGCCAAGTCCAATGCCCGTGGGACGGCCTTGAGCACCTCGAACGGAACCAACGTTGCCGTCTTGGTTGCCTCCAGGATCGCCTCGTCTCTCGCCGCTTTCTGCTCGGGCGTCCCCTTGGGCATGCGGAAGCCGGCCATCACCGCGTTGAACGCCTCCGTGTCCCGGTCCACGGCGCTCACGAAGTGATCCTTGATCCCCTGCCCCTCGGCCGAGACCTCCTTCATCTCCTCCCAGACCGCCTCATACCCCTTCTTGCCCACCGTGAGGTTCGCCACCATGCACGCGAGCCCCGCCCCGAGCGCGCCGGAAAGCGCCGCCACGGAACCACCCCCAGGCGCCGGTGACTCGGACGAACACTCGTCCACGAACCCTGACACCGTGCGCTCCACCAGCCTGCCGTCCGACTTCTCCACGCACAGCTCGATGATCTTCTTCTTCGGGTCGAACGGCGTGAGCTGCGAGAGTCCCATCGACAGTATCGCCACATCGATGAGCTCGCGCTCAGGCACGCCCCAGGATCGCCCCTGCCGCTTGAGGTAGTACCTGCCCGCCTCGAGAATCGCATCCTTCGGCATGAGCCCCACGAGCTCGCTGCCCGTGACCACCAAGCCACGCTTCTGCGCTTCCTCGCGCACGGTCTCGAGCGCCACGTGCACCGGCGTGACGTGATGGTCCGTGAGGTTCATCGACACCTGCGCCTGCCCATAGTCCTCGATGTACCAACCCGTGGCCTTGCACTCCTTGAGGCGCCCCTGGGTCCGCAAAGGCGCGCCGTCGTCGCCAAGGATCTTGTTGCCGCTCGCGTCACGCTGCAGACGTCCTCGCTCTCGGATCTCGAGCGCGATCTCGTTCGCGAGCTTGGGGTCGCGCGTGTTGAGGTTGATGTTGTAGGCGATGAGGAACTGGCGGGCGCCGATCACGAAGGCGCCGGACCTGGGCTTGAACTCCGCAGGACCGAAGTCCGGCTTCCACGCCGGGTCCTCGAGCTTCTTCGCCAGCCCCTCGTACTCGCCCGCTCGAATGTCCGGCAGGCTCCGACGCTGCTCGCTCGTGGCCGCAGCCTCGTACAGGTACACCGGGATGCCGAGCTCCTCCCCCACTCGCTTGCCGAGGCGACGCGCCAGCTCGACGCACTCTTCCATCGTGACTCCCGATACGGGCACGAAAGGAGTCACGTCCGCCGCACCGAGCCGCGCGTGCTCCCCGTGATGCTTCTGCATGTCGATGCGCTCGACCCCCACCTTGATCGCGCGGAAAGCCGCCTCCACGACCGCGTCAGGAGAACCCACGAACGTGTAGACCGTGCGGTTCGTGTCCGCACCCGGGTCCACGTCGAGAACGGAGACACCCTCCACCGAGCGCATGGCGTCGGCGATGGCTTGAATGACGGCCTGGTCGCGTCCTTCGGAGAAGTTCGGAACGCATTCGACGAGCTGGATTGCCATGTTCACCTCACGAGCCAAGTGCCCGTGGGCATGCCCCAAGCTCTCTCGCTTTGCAAGATCGCGCGAACCCGATCCGGTCAGAAGGACTTCGGCAATCCGAGAACCTTCTCCGCCACGTAGGTCAGAAGCATGTTGTTGAACACGAAGATGGTGGCGTCACGCAGCTTGCGCTCGACATGGACCTCCGACGCGAGCCCCCACCCTCCGAAGGTGGTCAAGGCGGCGCGGGCTGTCTCCCAGGCTGCCTCCGAGGCGAGGATCTTCGCGAGGGCGGAACGCCCTCCTGCGTCACGCCCGTCCTCGAGACACCGGATCGCATCCCACCGCATCAGGTCCGCAGCCTCGACCTTCGCGTAGGCCTGTGCGAGCGGATACTGCACGCCCTGGTTCTGGCCGATCGGACGGTTGAAGGTCTTGCGCTCGATGGCGTGCTCCACGCTTCGCTGCAGGAAGAACCTCGCGTTGCCGATCGATTCCGCGGCCGCCAGGACCCGCCGCGGTGCGAATCCCTTCATCAGGCACCGAAGGCCCCCACCCACCGGGCCGAGCCGACAGCTGTCAGGCACCCTGAGCCCGTCGATGAACAGCATCGTCGTCAGACGGTTGGCGATCAGATCCACCGGACGGATCTCGACGTCCTTGCCGACCTCGCGCAGGTCGAGAAGAAAGAGCGTGGGGCCTTCGTCCGTGCGCACCAGCAGGATCATCAGGTGCGTGTGCTCCGCCAGGGAGATGAACACCTTGCGCGCGTCCAAGATCCACTCCTCGCCGTCACGTCGCGCCATGCTCTCGAGACGGGACATGTCCGCGCCGCTGTCCGGCTCGGTCGCCGCGACCGTCAGCAGTCGCGTGGTCCCCTCCGCGATGCCAGGAAGGTGCACCTTCTGCGCCTCCGTCCCCTCCCGGACGAGCGTGCCACAGATGGACATCTGCGCGTTGATCACCGCCCCATCCCCACCGGCGCGGTTGATCTCCTCGACAATCACACTCGCAACCGACGTGCCCAGGCCGAGACCGCCGTCCTGCTCGGGGATGAGCGCGCCCAGGTAGCCGGCGTCCGCCATCACGGTCATGAACTCCGACGGAAACGACCGCTCCGCGTCGCAGACCCGCCAGTATTCCGGGCCGAATCGGTCGAGGATCTTGCGAAGCGCATCACGAACAGGGACGAGATCCGGTCGGTCCACCGGAAGCGTCGAATCGAAAGGACTCATCTGGCTGGCGGCTCCGTCCCCCCCGAGGGGCTGTTTTCGTCCGAGACCGCGTCGACGTGGACCTTGGCGGCTCCGCCCTCGCGCGCGGTCTGCATGGCAACCCCGGCGCGGCCCATCACGTCCGACGCGGACTCGCCCGTGGGCGGCACGCAAACCGCCACGCCGATGCACAGCGTGAGTTGCGGCCCTTCCGGGTCCTCCGCCACGGCCTCTGCAATCGTCGTGATGATGCGGTCGGCCACCGCGCGCGCCGCAAGCGCATCCGCTCCGGGCAAGAGAATGGCGAACTCGTCGTTCGCGAGCCGGGCCACCACGTCGTAGTCGCGACGCCCGGACCGAAGCAACTCGGCCACGCGCTCGAGCACGAGGTCTCCGATGGAAATGCCGAACTGATCGTTGATCACCCCCATTTCATCGATGTCCAGCCGCATCACGGCGTAGGAGTCCCAGGCGCGCATGGCACGTCCGTGCTCGCGCTCGTGCTCCTCCGTGAAGCGCCTGCGGTTCGCAAGGCCCGTGAGCGCGTCGACCGGCGTCAACAACTCGATGCGCTGCACGAGGTGTCGTCGCGCCCGCTCCGCATTGACCTCGCGGGTCACGTCGCGCAAGAGCACGAGCCTGCCAACGACCGCATCGTCTTGCTTGATCGGCGTGCTGCGCCACACGATGACACGTCGAGGCGATCGGATTTCGACCTCGCCAAGCACCTGGGGAGGTTCCTCGATGTCGTTCGCGCCCACGAGGGCGAGGAAGACCTCGGGCTCCTCGCAGGCTGCGCTGAGCGTGACCAGCACCTCCGTTCGGACCCTCCCAACGAGCTTGGCCGCATCGGTGCCGAAGAACTCGCCCGCGCGGCGGCCCGCCATGCGGCAGACCCCTCCCGCATCGAAGACGAGCATCCCCTCACCGGCGGCTTGCAGCACGGTCAGCAGAGTCGTTTCGAGCAACATGCCCCACTTGACGTCATCGCTCGGCATTGCTCGACTACCATGCCACGAACGACCGGGTTTGGTCGAGAATCCGATCGAGAGGCAGACAGGCTTCGCGGAATCGGGCGATGGGGCCCGTCAGAGAGCCGAGGAGAACGGGCGCTCCGGTCCTCCCGGAGGGGTCACGAAGAGCTGAAGAGCGACCTTCTTGTCCGCCTGGAAGTACTCCAGCACGAGCGTGTGGGTGCCCGCCGCGAGGTTGATGTTCCCGAACTTCTCCGCGGCCTCGTGCACCCCGTCGTTCTGGATGACAGGGATGTTGCCGATGTGCACGCGAGCGCCGTCGTCGCTTACCAAGCGCAGGTCGTAGGATCCGGAAACCGCGACCGTGAAGGTGCCTTCGTAACGCACCGCGAAGAAGGTGGACTGGGTCAGAGCGTTCGGAAACCCTTGCGAGAAGTCCTGGGACGCCACCTCGAAGGTCTTGGTGTAAAGCCTAGCGGAAGGCCTGATGGCCGCGAAGTCGGGCAGCGACTTGGTAGTGTTCGGAATGCGATAGACGAGCCCCTCGAAGGTGCCCTCGGCCTTGTCGGGTCCCCCGAACACGGTGGCGCTCGCGACCGTGGGGGTTTCCGCCCACTTGAGGCGGCCCGCGAGGATCGGCCGTCGATGAATGGACGGCTTGCCAGGGGAGTTCGTCGTCGCGGGGCGCGCGGTCGTGGTGGGAGCAGTCGTGGGCTGCCCGGTCGTCGTGGGCTGCGCGGTCGTCGTGGGCTGCGCGGTCGTGGTGGCGGCCGGCGTTGCCTGCTTCGACGGGGCCGGCGCCGTGACGATGGTGCAACCTACGACGGCAAGGGTAGCGGCGGCGACGGAAGCAATACTCGCGAAGGTCCTGTTCATGGGGTGCTCCTGCAGCAAGGGGGGTCACGACCGTTGTATCACGGTACGAAGCGGCGTGGGTTGGACGAAGAGGAGCGGCCGCCGAAGCAAAGGCAGCGGAGGGAAACGCGGGTTGGAAGGGGGATGGAGGGGACGGGGGGGACGGGGGCGAGCCCCGTCCCGTGGGAAATCAGCCGCCGGCGGACGCGCTGCCCTCGGCAGACGCGCTGGCCTGGACGTTCACGGACACGTCGACGTTGGCCTGGATGCTGGCCGCGGCGTCGAAGGCACCCTTGAACGGAGCGGTGAGGCAGGCACCGACCTTGGCGGTCATGGCCGGGCCACCCTTGGCCATGCCGGTGAGACCACCCTGAACGCCTTCGAGGACGCCCTTCACGGAGCCGGCGACCTTGACGACCTTGTCCTTCATGCCGATGGCGACCTTGAGGATCGCGGGCAGGTTGGCTTCGATCGCGGCCTTCAGCTTGGTGGCGGCCTCGACGTCAGCGGCGCCCTTGGCGACGAAGGTCACGGAGGCGGGGGTGCACTCGAGCTTGCCGGACACCTTGGCATCGCACTCGGCGCTGCAGTCGGCGGACATTTCCGGGGGCTTGACCTCGCCGGTGCACTTGGGGGCTTCGAACTCGACGGAGCAGGTGCCCGTGCAGGTGCCTTCGCACTTCGCGCCGGCCTTGAGCTCGCAATTGCCCTTGCAGCTGCCGGTGCACTCGCCCTTGCCGCCGCCTTCGCACTTGCCTTCGCACTTGCCAGCGCATTGGCCCTTGCTGTCCTTGCCGTCGCACTTGCCGTCGCACTTGCCTTCGCAGGTGCCCTTGAAGCCTGCTTCGCAGCCACCTTCGCAGGTGCCGCCGCAGGTGCCGCCAGCGCTCATCTCGCAGGCGCCGGAGCACTCCGCCCCGCAGGCGCCGGAGAGCTCGCCGCCCTCGCAGGAGACCTTCGCGCTGCCAGGCTCGATGGTCGCATCGCAGGAGGCGGCGCAGTCGGCCATCGCGCTCATCGACGCCGCGCACTTCGGCGGAACGATCGCGAGCTTGAACGAGCCGCCGGCCTTCGCCTTCAGATCACCGATGGCCTTCGCCGCAGCGGTGCACGCGGACACGGCGTCATCACCCTCGGGGGTCGCGCCCAGATCGCTCGCGAGCTTGCCACAAGCGGCCTTGAGCTCGCCCTCGATCTCCGCCTGAAGCGCCTGCAGCTCGACGGACGCGTTCAATGCGCTCTTGACCTTGAGAGCCCCATCCGCCTCGAAACCGAACTCCTTGGCGAAGTCGATCTTCGCAATCGCCTCGACGTTGGCGAGGTCCGGGCAGTCACCGGGCAGGCCGGGGACGCCGGGGATGCCGGGCATCCCGCCGCAGTTGAACAGGAAGGGGGCCGCAAATCCCGCGACCAGAACAGGCATCATTACGTTGCGCCAGCGATTCGACCTCATTTGAAAACCTCCTCCGCGGGATGTCAGACACGAATCCACGCGCCAAGCATTATGGACGTTGCGAGAACCCTCTCCTCGCACGCCAGTCCACGTTTCACCCTGGGTACAAGTACCTCTTCGGTGAGCCATTGAACCCACCGGGCCGCCGGTATCGCACCGAACCAGGTCGCTTGTCCAGTGGCAAGGTTGGGAAAAATTCAGGGCGGTCATCAATGCAACCGGACATCCGTGCGGAAGCGCGAGTCATGCACGATTGGTCCGAGTCGATCGCTAAGGGACCATGTACCGAGGCGTGCCGTCCACCTCAGTCCCCGTGCCGCATCGGATCATCACGGATTGCCCCGGCGCCAACCACGAAGTCCCACGCAGGCCTTGGGGCCCCGGCTTCGTTCCCACACGCACGAAGTGGTGCCGGTTGCACCCGATCTGGATCCACTCGCCCGTCTCCGCCAGCGGGACACCGCTCACATAGACGGTCCCTTCGGGCGGCGCCTTCACCAGCAAGGCGCCGAGATACCTGGGCATGTTCTCGGGCATCGGCACCCAGCGCGCTCCCGGGTCGCTCGCCGACGTGGCGGTCGCCACCGGCTCCACGGATGCACGGGGCGCCGCAGAGGCAACGGGCGCGACAGGGGGCGCCGTGGCCACAGCCACCGGCTCCACTCGCGGAGACACCGAACCCGACGCGACCGGAACCAACGCCACGCTGGCCGCCGGACGTACCGCGTCGCCTCGGCTCGTGAGCGCCCTCGCGAGAAACCAACCCCCTACCCCAAGCCCCACGAAGGCCACCAAACCCACCGCACCTGCAAGCATCCACGTCCCGCGCTGCGTCGGATCCAACCCCCGGCGCGTGATCACCGTCGTGTCCCCGGTCGGTGCCTCCACCGCCTCCATCGTCACCGGCGCCTGCGCCTTCGCCGCCGTTTCAGCGCGCTCCGCTGCCCTCCCCGGCGCAGCCACCCGGTGCGACGCACGCTCCGGAACACGCTCCGGCGCACTCTCCACCCCCGGCGGCCGCTTGAGCGTCGAAACGAAGGAGGACACCTCCTCGTCCATCGGCGGAGGAGGCATGGCATCATACGACGGAGCCGCCGAGCGAACAGGCTCCTTCATCAGCGAAGGCGCAAGCGCGGGTGCGAGACCGAGCAGCGTCTTCTTGGGCACCTTGCCCGGCTGCTCGGCCGCTTCCTCCTCGGGAGCCATCGCGGGCGCGGGGTAGGATGAAGCACGCAGCGAAGGGGCACGGCGCGAAGACCTCGGCGTCTCGCCCTCCTCTCGCTCACTCGGCCGCCCCGTCACACGCGTCGCCAACCCAGGGAAACGCGACGGAAGGGCCCGCGGCTGTTGCGACGGAGCGGGCTGCGGGGGCTGGCTCGCGCGCGGCGCGGAGGAGGCTCGCGGCGCAGGTGCGGCACGGACGTTCGCGTTGCGAAGCTGCACCAGACGCTCGCGAAGCTCCTTCTTGCCCGCCTCCACGTCCACGACCTTCTCGAGCCAGCGTTCCACCTCACGGCAACGAATCGTTCGCTTGTTGGCCGACGGCACCAGACACGCATCGATGGCCGCTGCCACCTCACGCGGGATGTCACGCCGCAGCGAAGCGATCGGGTCGAAACGACGCCCCGCGATCAGCTTGAGCAACTCTGCACCGTGCCCAACGTCACCCGGCGGACGCACGGACCTGCCCGAGAGCATCTCCCAAACCACAAGCCCCGCCGCGTACACATCCACCCGCTCGGTGATTCTCTCCCCCGCCGCCTGCTCCGGGGCCATGTACGCGGGCGTCCCCTTCACAAACCCGATCGCCGTGGTACCAGCCGTTCCCGCGATCTTCGCGATCCCAAACCCCGCAAGCCGCACGTGCGCGTCGTGCGACACGATCAGGTGCGCAGGCTGCACGTCGCGATGAATGACCGGCGTCCGCCTCCCCTTCTCGTCGACCAACGCATGAGCATGCGCCAGCGCCCCGAAGAGCCGGTGCGAGAGGTACCACACCGCCGCATCCGGAACCCGCTGCCGACGACGACGGAAGTGCGAGAGCAAGCGCGCGAGCGACACACCCGCGAAGTGCTCGAACACAAGCACCAGGTTGTCCCCATGCTCGAAGAAGTCGAACATCCGCACCACCGCAGGGTGGTTGAGCGTCGAGCAGATCCTCGCCTCGTGAGCTAGCTCCTCCGCCAACCCCGGGTCCCCGCTCGCACCAGGGCTCGGAACCAGCTTCAGCACGCAGTCCCGCTGAAACCCCATCGGGCCATCGTGCTGCCCGAGGTACAGGTCCGCACCACGTCGTGACGCCAACCGGCGCACGATCCGGTAGGGACCAATCGAATCAGGTAGCGGGTCGCGCGGAAACATCAGCGTTCGTAGCTTATTCCGGTCTGCTCCGAAAATCACTTTTCCTGAGCCCGTCTGGCTCGGGACCCAACGCCCGCCCTCCGACCGCTCGAGGAAACCTCTCGCGAACGAGAACGACGTCTGCCACCGAATACTATCCGTTCGGCCGCGAAGAGGGCCATATCCTGACGAAGAGATTCTCGGTGGGCCGCCTTTTTCCGGGGACGGTCGGCCAGCCCCGCGTGAGCAGACTGCGGATTTTTTCCGCCGCCTACAAGCCTTCCCCGTCGGGGTTCCAGGGCTTGGGCGCCGGCGGGGGGATCTCGTCCGCCAAGGGGACGACCACGAAGCCTTCGAGGACCAGACCGCGGTCCGGCACCAACATCACGTGCAGCGGCGCACCACCGGAAGCGCCAAAGCCTTCTCCGAGCGACGCGTGGACTTCGGACGCCTGCCCGGGCGGTACCTCGAGCGTCACGGTCGCCTTCGGATCCAACCGCGGCAGCCTCGCTCCGCCTTCCACGCGACCGAATCGCACGCTTGCACCCGCTCCCTGCGCTTTCGCGCGCAGGATCACGCGGAAGCCCTTTCCGTTTCCCCCCTTGGGAACCACGATTCGAAAGTCCGCCCCCTCGGGTCCCGCCTTCGCGAGCCGCACGAGCGCCTTGTCGTCCGGTCCCCCGAGCGCGTCGAGGATCTTCGCCTCGAGCGCCACCCCCACCCCGCCTTCGAGCGGGTCCGGCACGCCGAGAAACCGCGCGAGCGGCGGCGCCATTTCCCGCGACGCGCCGAGCGCCACCAACGACCGGGCCAGCACCAGCCGGGCATGCAGGTACCGCTCCTCCGAAAAGAACCGCAGCAGCGGGATACGTGCGTAAGGGTCCTTGATGTCCGCCAGCGCCACGGCCAGCGTGGGACGCAATTGCTCGTTGTCCAGCCACCGCGTCAGAGGAACCACCGCCGTCTTCGCGCCCACCTTCGCCAACGCCTTCGCAATCTCCTTGCGGCGCTCCACCGACGGGTCCTCCGACCCCCACCACTCCATCAGGACGGCCTCCCCACGCCCATCGCCCGACTCGGCCAGCGCAAGGGCCGCAAGACGCTTCCACGACGCGTCCTCCTGCTGCAAGAGCTCGAGGGTCAACGGGGCCCCGTGCCCTAGCCGCGTGAGAGCCAACGCGCACCACCGCTTCACCTCCACGTCCTCGTCCCGCGACACCGCCAACCCCAGAGCCGGCGCCGTCTCCTTGCGCGCAAGCTGAAACAACACCTCGCCGGCCTTTCGACGGATCACCACGTCCGCATCGTCGAGCAACCCCGCCACGTCCTGGGCGGCGTCGGCATCGCCTGCCATGCCCCGTATCAACGGCGCGGGCAGATCCTTTCCCTCGGCTCGCGACCCCGCCCTCTCGTACGTCCCGTGCGAGGCCTCCACCGTGCGCAGGCGCTGCCTCATCCGCGAGAAGCGCTCCGGCTCGTGGACGGACGCGTCGCGAAGCTGCTGCGGGTCGTGGTCCAGATCGAACAGAGAGCACGCATCGATCTTGCGCTCGCACACCAGACGCCACGCCCCCTCCGCAAGGAGCATCTGATCGTGCGTTTCGGAGAACGCAAACCCATCGCCTTGTCCTCGGCCGGTCATCCACGCCCCCAGGTCGATTCCTCGAACCCTGGGCCGGCGCGGCACATCCATCGCCCGGAGGATCGTGGGCATCAGGTCGATCAGCTGGACCGGCACCGGCACGCGCCGCGGCGCAAGATCGCGAGCCACCACGATCAAAGGCACCCGCACCTGCTCCTCGTACACCGTGGTGCCATGATAGTACGACCCGTGCTCCCCAAACGCCTCGCCGTGGTCCGCGGTGATGATCACCACCGTGTCCGGACGACGCGCCAGCACCGTACTCACGAGCTGCCCCAACACCGCGTCCACGGCGGCAATCTCCCCATCGTATCGATCCGTCGCACGCGGCCCGAAGTCGAAGCCAGCTGGAGGCGCGTACGGTTCGTGCGGCTCGAAGAAGTGCGCCCATAGGAAGAACCGGTGGTCCCCCGCCACCGTGTCGAGGTAGTCGACCACCTGGTCCGTTCGCAACGCCGCCTCCGCGTACTCCAGCTTGCGGTACTCGAAGTCGAGACCCGTCGCCTTCGCCCACGCGAACCGCTCCTCGTCGACGGCGAACAACGAGGGCGGATAGAACGCCGCCGTGCGATACCCATAGGTTCGAAGAAGCCCTGGCAGTGTGTCCGAGTCCTGCCCCGTGCCCTGCATCAACAGCGGGCGGATGTACTTGCCCGTGAGCAGCGAAGTCATCGCGTAGGACGTGTGCGGCATGACCGTGTAGGCGCGCTCGAACACGACACCCCGCGCCGCAAGGGCGTCGATCTGCGGCGTGGTGGTGCGGGCGTAACCGTACGACCCCACACGGTCCGCACGCAGCGCGTCGACCGTGAGCAGAAGCAGGTCACGGTCGCGCCAGTCCACCCAGCGATCCTCTTGCCCGTCGGCAACCGCCATCTCGGCGTCCGCACGCTCGGGCGGCTGCCACCAAGCGGCAAGACGCAGCGCGTGCGCCAGCGTGGGCGCCTCGGTCAGGTACAGCAGGCGGACGTTGTCCCAGGACGTCAGAGCCTGCAAGGAATAGGGACTCGCGCCGATCGCAAGCAGGGCCACGATCCCTGCGGCGCCGAGCAAGGCTCGACGGGACAACGCGTCCACGAGAGGCCGCCCCACCCACGCGAACAGGACCACCGCGAGCACCGACAGCGCGACATGAAACGCCGGATACAGCCTCGGGAGCACCAACTGGTTGACGATCTCCAGCCCCACGGTCACCACCGCGCACGACAGTGCGAAACCTCGAGGGAAGCGTCGCCAGGTGCGGGCCGCCATCGGGACGAGCCACCACGCGGCCGCAGCAGCCGCCACCACCACGGCGGCAACGAATCCCGCGCGCAGGGCAAGCTGCTGGAAGTGCCTCCCGAACGTGACGCCATAGCCAAACGCACCCGCGCCGCACCCCACGAGCACCACCACCCCGATCCGACCCGACAGGCGACCGCCGTCGATCAGCCGAGCCACCGCAACCGACACCACAACCAACGGCAGCGCGACAACGACGGCGAGGGGAAGGATCCCGATCAGGGCCGCGCGAAGCTCCCAGGGCCCAGTCAGGTGGGCATGGTGAAGGAGCGCCACGCCAACCGCCTCCAGCGCGAGCGCGGTCGCCACGGCGAGCACACCGGCCCCCGCCTCGCTGACGAAGCGAGCCAGGGTCCCACCGGATGACCCAGCGAGCTGCGGAGGGGACGTGGATGACATGAGCTCCGGCGCGAAGCCACCGCGTCGCGGCTATCGGTAGGTAACCTCGGCCACTTCGAGGACTCGCTGGCCACCGGGGGTTCGCACCGTGACCTCGTCCCCAGGCTCCTTGCCCATGAGCGCGCGGGCGATCGGCGACGTGACCGAAATGCGGTTCTGCTCGACGTCGGACTCGTCGGCCCCGACGATCTGATAGGTCAGCTCCTTGTCCGCCTCCACGTCGAGGACGGTCACAGTGGCGCCAAACGCGATCCGGGTCCCGGAGAGCTTGGTGGGGTCGATGACCTCGGCGCGGGAAATCTTGTCCTCGAGCTCCTTGATCCGCGCTTCGACCATGCCCTGCCGCTCCTTGGCAGCATGGTACTCGGCGTTCTCGGACAGGTCCCCCATCTCGATGGCCGCTCCGATGTCCTTGCTGATGCGAGGCCGCTCCACGTCCCGCAAGTGCTTGAGCTCCTCGCGCAGCTTGACGTGCCCTGCGGGCGTCATCGGGACTCGTTCCATGATTCGGATCCTCCTGGCGCGGTCGTGACGCTCGGGCGTGACAGCCCCTGATCGCACGACGCTTCGGTTGCTGTGGTTCCTTACGCGTGGTCGGGAGATGGCACGGCCGGGGAGACGGGAGGCTTGCAGATCGGGCACTGGCAGATCATGCGCAAGTACTCGTAGTTGTAGATACCCGTGCTGTGACTGTCGCCCCAGGTGATCGTGATCGCATAGTTGCCCACGGTCGAGAGGTCCCGGAGCTCCGTGTTGCCCCCCTCCCG
Organism: uncultured Polyangiaceae bacterium; assembly: GCA_964488865.1. Lineage (GTDB taxonomy): Bacteria > Myxococcota_A > Polyangia > Polyangiales > Polyangiaceae > MWCO01. The sequence goes on from CAZAWR010000021.1 coordinate 32,232, forward strand.
AAACTTGATTTCCCCCGAGTGGCCCTGACACTCCGCGCAAGGACAGTACCCGCGCAGGATGTCGTTCGGGTACACCCCCATGTGGCCGTCGGACCATTCGATCTGCATGACGGTAGCCCCATGGGGAGCCTTGATCTTGACGGGGTGCGGAACCTTGGGTGCCATCGCGGCGGGATCATGGTCCTTTGGGCGCGCATTGCAAGGCCCAAGCGCCGCCTCGCCCCTGATCCGGAGCGAAGCGACGGATTGAGGCAGCAACCTCTGGATCCTGCTCGACGAACGGCAGGGCGGCCTGCGATCAACAAGGTAGGTCGTGCGTGAGAGGGCTCCTTCCCCCCGACTGTTCGCGACTGTTCGGGGGAAGGCTGGGATGGGAATTGCCTCCGGATCTGGGTCGCGATTCACCCATGGTCCCGGGCGAGGCGACGCGCTATGGGCGCAGACATGGTACTTCGCATCGGTGTCATCACGGATCTGCACTTCGGCCCCCGCATCCTCTTCCATGGTCGCCTGCGCAAGATGAGCGACCTCGCCCCGGAACTCACCGCCGCCTTCGTCCGCCGCATGAACGAAGACGTCCACCCCGACCTCGCCCTCACCCTCGGCGACGTCGTCGAAGACGAATCCGTCGAACTCGACCGACAACGCTACCGGCAGGCCCTGCACGTCCTCTCCGATCTGAAGGCGCCCGTGCGACACGTCGTCGGCAACCATGACACCATCCACCAGACGGACGACATGGTCCGGGAAGCGTGGGGTCACACGGGCGAGCTGTTCTACAGCTTCGACTTCCAGGGCTATCACTTCTCCGTGCTGCGCACGATCGAGCGCGCCCACGTGGATGCCCGGATTGATCCCGAGCAAATCGAATGGCTGCGGGAAGACCTGGCGCAGACCCGCTTGCCCAGCGTGGTGGCCATGCACCATGCGGCGGCGGAACAGGATCTGCGAGGAAACCCGTGGTTCGAGAAGGCTCCCGAGGTCGCGCTCGTGAAGGGACGCGAATCGCTCCGACGCACGATCGCGGCGAGCGGAAAGGTGCGCCTCGTGCTCAACGGACACCTTCACTGGAGTCACGTCGGCATCCACGACACCATCCCCTACGTGACCATCCAGAGCCTCACCGAGAACTTGGAGCCGGATGCCCCAGGACGGGTGGCCTCCGCATGGGCGGTCGTAGAGCTATCCGAACACCACATCGTCGTGCGCACCGAAGGGGGCGCCCCCAACGTCTTCGAGTACCGAACCTCGTAGTCGGCGTCTCCCCGGTCAGCGGCGGCGACGGAGCACGCAGGCGACGGCAAGCGCCAGAACACCCCAACAAGCCGCGCCGCGGACAGGCGAAGCACCAACCGACGAGCAAGCGCAGCCCTCCGGTTCCTCGCCGAGCACGACCGCTCCAGGCGACGTGCTGGCGTCGGCGTCCGCCCCGGCATCCGACTCGGTCGACCCATCCTGGACCTCCGTCACATCCGGGGTCGTCGAGGCTTCCTCGGTCGCCACATCGGGCATCGCCGGTGCGTCCTCCGGGGGCGACGCGTCCTCGGGCGGTGGACCGGCGTCCGGCGGCGGTTGCACCGTCGAGCGACTCCAGATGAAGCAGTGGACGGTGGTCAGGCTGGCAAACCCGTTGTTGTAGCCAGGCCAGTCGTACTGCACGTTCGCGCCACTGTAGTTCATGTAGCCGTCGTTCTTGTTGCCGTACGGGTCGTTGAAGATCGCCGTGTGCTGATCGCTGTGGTAGCCGATGTCCACGATGTAGTGGCCGGCGGACGTAATCGACGTCAGCACCACGAACGGGTGCTTCGCGTCGATTTCCGCAATGACCTTGTCCCACGTAGGCGACCAATCCACGCCGGAGTCGACACCGTGGAATTCGATGTACTCCGCCATGTAGCCCTTCGTGTCCTTCCAATCGTTCTTGACGATGTAGCCATACCCTCCGTACGCGGTGTTGCCGTTCGGGTCCGGCGAGCCGACGTCCAGCGTGTGGCCGTTGACCGTGTAAACCTCCGAGACGTAGTTGCCGTAGTGGCTCACGTGGGAGGAGGGCACGTCGACGGTGATGTCCCAGGCGTCGATCACGCCGTAGTAGGCGAGCGTCATCACGGCCGAGGTCGCGTTGCACGCCCAGTGACCGTTGAAGTGGTTGGGCGTGTCGTAGACCTGGTGGAGGTAGGGAACGTCGTCGATTTTCACAGGCGCGAGGCGCCACCACGGCGCATGACGCACGTTGCCGGACGGCAGCGTGCCGCCGAGGTCCGTGCGCGACCGGACGAGGTCGTTGAGAGGCTTGCCGGCAACAACGGGCGCCGCGTCAAGGTCGGCTCGGTGCACAAGCGTCTTGCCATCCGGCGAGAGCCGCGCATCGTAGCCGCGGGTGTCGGATAGAACCCGCCGCCCCGTGCCGTCAAAGCGAACGGTCTGCACCTTCGCTGGCGGCGTGCGGCCGTCCCCACGTGGTACCTCCATCGCCGTGAAGATCACGCGCTCGCCGTCGGGCAGCCACGCCGGAGACATGCCACGCCCCAAGGAGACGACAGCGGCTCGGTCCAGGTCGGCGCACGCCACGTTCCCGTCGATGCCGCGCAACAGCAAGCGCCTACCGTCTGGCGACCACGAGGGCGCGTAGGAGGGACCGCCGGCCACGCGACGACGCTGACCGGACGCAAGATCCAACAGCCAGATCGAGTCGTCCGACGCATTGAAGGCAAGCCGCGTCCCGTCCGGGGACAGCGCCGGCAGGTTGACGTACTGGCCGAGGTCGTAGCGCGACACCTGACCGCTCGCCGCCACCACAATCGCATCGTGCCCCACGGTGAATGCGACGTCGCCGTGGGCGGAGAAGGACGGCACGCCGGCGAGGGGCGAAGGGGCGGCCAGCGATCGGAGCAAGCCCGTGCTCACGTCGTAGACGACGGGCTCTTGCAGGTACCCGTCCACCGCGGCGTGCAAGACTTTGAAGCCAAGCTTCGTGCCGTCCGGAGACCAGGCGAAGGCATAGCCGCTCGAGGGCGTATCGGTCAGCGTGGCGAGCTCACCGCTTCGGGTGTCGAACACCATCACCCCGTTGTTGGCGGAGGCCGACAGGGCGAGGTGGGCGCCGTCGGGGGAAAAGGCGATTTCCGCGCGCGCGGTCGCAGCGACGGACAGGACGCCCAGGGCAAGGGGCAAGGCACGGGAGTGGCGGAGGAAGGTCATCGTAAAATCCTATCCGAAGCAACGAAGCATCTTTCGAGCCACCTCGTCGCTCGCGCTCGAGGCACGTATCTCCGGCGGTGCGTGAGGTCGGGGTGGTTGGGCGTCAGGGAGGCGGCGCGTCCCAGTGGGATCTCCGAGATCGCCCACACCGGAGTGCTCTCAATCACGCACCGTGACTCAGTTGCAGCTGCCGTTGCCCCAGTCGGTCAACGCCGTCCAGTTGGCCAGCGGCACCGCCCCCGGGTTGCGGAAGCAGCCCGAGCCTCGAGGGATCTCCAAGGCGTCACCGTAGAACCCCCACAGAGACAACCCGAGATAGCTGGCGTGACCCGTGTGAGGACACACGGCCGCGAGAGCCGCCGAGAACCACTCCTCTTGCGTGAAGCCCGTGTCCCCGTCGCACGTCCCGGACTGGGTGGCGTACTCCTCCCACGACGCTGCGATCGGCACGCCAACCATCAACCCAGTGCCTGCTGCCGCAGCGGACGCCAAGGCTGCGCCGACCAAGTCATGAAGAACGGCCTCGTATTCCGCGGGTGTGACGGGTGAGATCCCGAGGTCGTAGCCCGAGAGCACCACGACATCCGCGAGGGTGTAGATATCCCCCGACGACGCGCCCGTGAAGACGGTCAGCGACTTGCCCTCGGCATGCAGACGCTGACCCAGCTCATCGTAGAACGGCAGATGCTCGACCCGGAACGGCTCGATGTCGACCTGGGCACCGGCAATGTTGCCGTGGGCCAGCAACTCGTCCGCGACATCCCCCGCGAGCTGCCGCTGGTCGGCTTCGCCCCAATCCGCGAGCGCAACGCCATCCGCGCAGTCGAAGATGGGGAGCAATCGCGCTTCCGGAAGGCGCGCCGCGTAGTAGTCAATCACCCCCGCATCGAACCACACCGACTGGGTGCCGTAGCCCGCACCCGCGATCGACGCGCCGCCCGCATAGGGGAAAAGATACGTCAGACGCTGCTCCAACGGTACGCTGGAGTCATACGCGTTCATCGCGTCTGCCCACTCCTGGCGATTCTCGTAGACCCACGCGGACAGCCCCCGCCCAGTCCCGCTGCCCCCATCGCTGGCCGCATCACTCGTGGCCCCGTCCTCCTTCGGGTCCCCGCCGTCGGAAGGCGATTCGACGTCGCTCCACGCCGCGTCAGCGTCCGCCTGGCTCGCGGCATCGAGCCGAGCATCCTGCGCATCCTGCGTTTCCTGCGCATCGTGAGGCGCATCCGTGGCTCCGCCATCCACGGACCCAGAGGGCGCAGAAGCATCCGACGAGCATCCCGCGGCGATGGCGATCGCCCCCGCAACGACGAGCCATTCCAGAACCGGCAGAAGGGCAGACGCGTTCATGATTCCCTCACGACATGGGACTTCGAGCTGCCCGTGAGCTCGACGGTGACATGGTAGTTCCCGGACGCGACGATCCCGTCCGTGTAGACTTTGGATCCCTCCGTGAGCTCGAGGGTCGAGTTTCCGTCTCCCTCCATCACCGCCTTGGTGACTCGAAGCACACTGTTCTCGACGATGACGGTGACGTTGCCTCCGCCCTTCACGATGAAGGGCCCGGTCAACTGGCTGTCGACGATGCGGACCTTGCAGGAGTTGGTGCCCTTGACGAACGGCTCGGTGAGGGTTTCCTTGCGGTCCCGGATGACGACCTCCTCGCCCACGCTGCATTCGATCGGGAACAGCCACGGGCTGAACCGCGAGTTCGCGTAGGAAGCGCAGGGTCCACCAACCGCCGCGAACAGAGCGATGACGAACGGAAGCGCGACGCTGAGAACGATGATGCAGCCGGTCGTCTTGGCGGCCGTCGTGGCGGCGGCCCCGGCCTTTGCGTCGAGCATGATGACGTTGGGACCAGCCGGGAACTGCGGAATTCCGACGGCCGTGGGCTGGCGTGCCGCGAACGGAACGATCGTGACGACGGTCTTACAGTAGGAGCACGTGACGTTGTACGAGAGCTGACCTTGCGGGTCGACCTGCAGAGCAGCGCCGCAGTGCGGGCAGTTTCGCGCGACAACCTTGGGCATTCCTCAACCTCCGCGCGCGGAGCCTAGCACGCCACGAAGCCGCTCCGAGGCGATGGTCGTCCTCCTCGGTTCCTCAGCTGCCGCCACCGAAGCACTTCCCACTGCCGGGACCGCCGACGTTGTTGTCCGTTCGGCACTCGACCCACGCATGCGGGGGGCTGCCGTCGTCCACGACCGCGTACAGGGGCGTCGTCCCATTCGACAGGCCCGGGGGTGGGTTGGGAAGTGGGAAGGTCACGAGCTCGTTCTCCGCGGGATACAAGGGATGGGAGGTCACTGTCGTGCCAAGAAGCGTCCCTCCCGCAGTGGGATCGTTCTCGTAGAAGCCCACCACGACCCCCGCTGGCACCGACGCCTGACCGATGTTCGTGACCCGCGCGTACAGCGCATAGGACGTGTTGCACGGCGGAGGAACGACCTGAACGATCAGGTCCGGCGCGCCGAACTCCCCGATGGGTTGCACGTTCTGGCGAAAGTTGTTCAGCCTCGGCTGCGTCCAGTTCGGAAGCTCGCTCACCGGGATCGTCCCGTCTTCCTCCACGTTGGTCACGTGGTACGCGTGCTGGTTCCAGATGCGCCTCGTCCTCACCCAGCGCCCCGTGTTCTCCCCAAACACCCGCAGTCCCCTCTGCTTCGACCCGTCCAACGGGCACGTGATGCTCGAGTAGGCGTTCGCGATCACGATCAGGTCCGCATGCCCATCGTTGTCCACGTCCGCCACGAGCGGGTACTCGAACAGCGTCCCCGTCGTGTTGCACGTCCTGAACAGCACGTCCCCGTTCGTCCCGTCGTACACACGCAGATAGTGCTCGTCCGAGTACACCACCTCCGCCTTGCCATCCCCTTCGAAGTCGAACACCGAGCTTCCCGTCGCGGACGAGGAGCAGTCCCGCGTCTCCTGCAACCAAAGGTTCGTCTGGTTGGCAGGCACCGACGGGTCCAGGATCTTCGTGCCGTCGATCACCGCGTACCCGATACCTCCGGCCACCGCCACGTCCGGAACCCCGTCGCCGTTGAAGTCCGCGATGGTCGGAGGACCTCCTCCCGTCGTGTAGCCCGAGCTACCCACCGGACAGGTGTTCGGCCACGTTCCGTTGATGTCGATGCCCGTGCGCAGCACCTTCACGCCCGTCGGCGCCGCGGCGTCGTACTGCCACACGCTCAGCGTATGGTTCGGCTTGTTGATGCTCGCCACTTCCGGAACACCATCGAGATCGAAGTCCCCGATCGCCACATAGGTCCCAGCGAGCCCGCTCGTCGCCTTCTGCTGCCCGTCCCCTCCCCAGATCCCCACGAACGAAACGACGTCCAGCAGCCCATCGCCGTCCATGTCCGAGAGGACGACACTCCCGCTCGCCGACGGCACGAGCGGCGCCTTGACCGTCCCATCCACGCCGTTCAGGATGCGCCCCTCCAGAACCACCTCGGGCAAACCATCGCCGTCCATGTCCCCGATGTTCGGCATGGCGCAACCACCCTCGTCGCTGATCCACAGGTCCGTGCCGTCGGCCCTGACCGCGCGCGCCTTCCCCGTGTCCGTGCACACGACGATCTCGTTGCCAGGTACGCCGTCGATGTTCCCCGCCGCGATGGACCGGCCTGGGTGGAACGCGTCGGTCGTCGGCTTGTATGACCACTTGTCGACGACTTGCCCATCCACGATCGAGATCGCCCACAACGTCCCATTCTGGTTGTAGTTGCCACCGTCGAAGGTCGTGAACACCATCTCCGGGATGTCGCGCTCGTCCACGAGCCCATCGCAGTTGTCGTCGTCGAGTTGAATGACGACAGGCGCCATCATGATGTCGCCCTTGTCCCAATGGGCCTTGAGCACAGGAGCGAACGACCCTGGCTGGGGCCGGTGCTCACACTCGGGCAAACAGGTGATCGGCTCCCCGGGAACCACCTCGACTCCCGGTGGACAGATGGGTGGCTTGAGCAAACACCGTCCCGTGGCGGGCGTGACGCCTCCCACACACGTGCCGCCATCCGCGACTTGGGGAGGATCCCCCAGCGAGTACTCGCAGTACTCGTCCTGGCCGCAATCCGTCGCGTCGATGCAGACGATCCCCGGATGCTCACACTTCAGGAAGGAGCAAACCTGCCCAGAACCGCAGCACTCCGCCCCACAGGCGTCCTCCAGAGCGCAGCACTCGTCGTTGATGCACACACCCCCGTCACATCCCGTCGAGCAAGGCGGCGCGTCGTACCCGAACCCGACATCCTTCTCGTCCGCGGCATCACCAGCGTCGATCGGCTCCCCTGCGTTTCCCGCCTCTCCCGAGGAGGCACCCGTGCCTCCTGCGGACGTCCCGCCCGTCCCACCGGCTCCACTGGCTCCGCTGCCTCCGCTGCCTCCGCTGCCTCCGCTGCCTCCGCTGCCTCCGGCCGCGCCGCCTGAGCCCGCGCTGGCCTCCTGCGAAGCGTCAGGTGTTCCACCATCGGCTCCGACCACGACGTCGCTGGCGCCTCCGCCACAGGCGCCGAACAGCATCACGGACGGCCCCAGCCACACCCCAACGGAAATGAGGACACTCTTTCTCACCATCCGAGCATCGTAGCACAGACGCTGCCATTTTCTGTTTGCAGAGGAAGCCTCATGAGGACGAGAAAGCCGCTCGAACCGGACCTCCGCCCATGCTAGCGCTCAAGGGAGTATGGAGGCGCGCGCGATGAAGTTCGGGTTCTTGACCCTGGGTTGGGTGCTGGTTGGTCTCCTGGGTTGCTCCGATGCTGGCGGAGACCTCTTTGAGCCGGGCTCGAGCGGGTCCGGCGGAGGGGGTTCGGGTACCGGAGGGTCCGGAACAGGGGGCTCCGGCGGATTGAACATCGTGCTCGACGGCGGCGGCAGCGAGACGGGGCCAGCCAGCAACTGCGCGGAGGAAACGAAGTTCGTCTACGTCATCGACGACAAGAACCGCATGTACAAGTTCGACCCGACGATCCCGTCGAACGCGGCGTTCTCGCTCATCGGGACGATGGGGTGCCAGGGAGGAGATGGGCCCAACTCGATGTCGGTCGGGCGCGACGGTTACGCGTACGTGCTCTACGGGACCCAGAACACCTTCACAGGTGGCTACTCGTGCGCCGGGGTGCTGAAGGTGGACATCACCACGGCACAGTGCGCGGGGCCGTCGTCTTTCCAGTGTGGCTCGGCGGGATTTGAGAAGTTCGGGATGGGGTTCTCCACCGATACCGCGAGCACCTCTTCCGAAGCACTGTACCTGTCGAATTCGCTGCAACCCGGTCTCGGTCGGGTGGATTTCGCGTCCGGTGCGATCACCCGCGTGGGCAATCTGCCCGGGGCCGCCGAGTTCACCGGCAACGCGAAGGGGGAGTTGTGGGGGTTCTTTCCCGACGTGACCCCGCCAGCTGTGCTCCAGATCGACAAGGCGACCGGCGGCGTGCTGACCACCTTCTCCCTGTCCGGGTTGCCCCCGATCGGATTCGGCGGATACGCGTACGCCTTCGCGTTCTGGGGCGGCTCCTTCTACATCTTCTATCAGGTCGACGACTACGACGACTCGACCAACGTCTGGCGACTCGATGGCAACGGCTCCTTGACGAAGTACATCCCGAACACGAACCTGCGGATCGTGGGCGCCGGCGTGTCGACCTGCGCGCCGGTCGAGCCACCGAAGTAGGCCTGGATCCGCGTCTCGGACCGCCTTCGCATCTGGAAGATGATCCGAAGGCGCATCGTGCGGTATGGTAGGTGCCTGGCCTGCTGGACCCAACGCGCCTTGTGCCCTGTACAGACTGGGGATTGATGCCGCCGCTCTCGAATCCTGCCATCCTCGCCATCATCGGTGCCGTCGCTGCCGTGCTGGTCGTTGGTCTCTTCCTCTTGCTGCGCCGCCGCCCCGCGTCCAAGGTGCCGGCCTTGCCCGCGCCTGAGAAAGGCGCCGAGGAGGTCCCGCCCCAGGGCGAAGCCCCACCGGGCGAGCTCGAATCTCCCCCGGCGGAATCAGCGCGACCGCCCGCCTCAAGTGGGGCCGGACTCTTCGCCGGCATGCCGGACAAATCCCCGTCGCAACCGCCGGTCGACGCGTTCCCGCCCCTGCCGGATCTCGACGAGCCGGAGCCTCCTGTCGATGAGGCCGCACCCCGCCCGAAGCCCGTCATCCCGAAACCCAGGCCAGAGATGAAGGCGGGACCCACCGAGTTGGTGCCGACCCCGTTCGCCGAGCCGGAACCGATCAGGCTGCCCACGCCAGTGCCCGAACCGCAGGCGGTGCACCTGCCGACCCCGCTGCCCGAGCCGCATCCGCTCCCGGTCCCCACGCCGATCCCGGCTGCGCCTCCCCTTCCCACGCCTGTTCCGGAGTCGGAGCCGCCTATCTCCGAGCCGGAGCCGCCTGTCCGAACCCCCATTCCCGAGCCCGAGCCCGAGCCCGAGCCGCCTGTCCGGACGCCCATTCCCGAGCCCGAGCCCGAGCCTGTCCGAACCCCCATCCCCGAGCCCGAGCCAGCGCGGGCGAAGCCTCAGGCCAAGCCCATGTCCTTGAGCTTGGGCCTCCCACCGAAGAAGGTGGAGCCGCGAGCCGCGCCCAAGCCGGAACCCAAGCCGGAACCCAAGCCCGAACCCAAGCCCGAACCCAAGCCGAAGCCGGAGCCGAAGCCGGAGCCGAAGCCCGCGGAGACTGGGGCTGCGCCCGCCAAGAAGAAGCTCGATCGGGAAGCCATCCTCGCGAAGTATCGTGCCCAAAGCGCGGCCGATCCCAAGACCGCCGAGCTCGAGAACGCGGATCCCAGACACCGCGAAGCCCGACGACTCGCCCGTCTGTTCGCCTCCGAAATCGTGCTGTACAACGCCGAAGGTGTGCAGGCAGGCCGGCAGGGCAAGAACCTGTACCGGATGTTGAAGAAGGACGTCGACCGTTGCCGTCAGGTGTTCAAGACCCGCGTCGACGACGACGTGCGTGCGAAGTTCGATTACCTGTACGACGAGATCGTGAAGCAGGTGGCGGAAGGCGATGAAAGCAGGCTGGGTCCGGACATGCCTGCCTGCGAATCCCCGCGCGATTGACCTCTCCCTATCCCATCACTTCTTGCCCGTCTTGCCTTCGTCCTTGGAAGGCTCCACACGCAACTCCTCGATGAAGGCGAAGGGTCTCGTGTCCCCGTCCTCCTCGTGACGAGGCCCATCCTGCACGTCCCACGTGCTCCCCGGCGGGGGTGCAGCCACGCGCCCGGACTGCTTGCGCAACAGGTCCCGGATCTCACGCAGGTAGGCAGTCATGAGGAAGCGAACCCTTCGGTCGTCCGTCGCGGAGGGCCCCTGCTCGATCAGCTCCCGTTCGATTTGTCGAACGAGCTCGTCCCAGGCACGTTCCCGACTGCTCATTGGTGGTACCTCCGCCTCGTCGTGGAAAGACCGGTCCATCCAAAGGTGTTGGGTGGCCGACGTCAAGCACCAAGAGCCAGGAGCGGGCCCTTCTCGCTCCGCCCCGGATCGTGTACCTTGCGGACCTTGGGAGGAACACGTTTCGATGGCATCTGACAAGACCGCTTTTCAGCTTCGTGCATACGTCTTCATCGACTCGATCCAGCCGCAATTGGCCCAATTCATGGCCAAGACCAACCGGGTGTACGACCCGAAGGAGTACGACGCCGCGTTGTTTCTCGAGATCGCGCCTGCGATGGAGATCCACACCAAGATTGACCAGGCGCTCAAGGCCACGCGTGTGCGGCTCGGGTCCCTGGTCACCGAGCGCGTGTTCGGCATGATGCAGATTCACCACGCGGACCAGGGTGAAGTCCGTGCGGCTGGCGAGGCCGTGCTCGAGGCTTCGGGCCTGCGCGAGACCGACCGAGCCAAGTGCGAGATCCTGCAGAACAAAGTCATTCGAGCGATCGAGCAGGATCACGCCATCGCGTTCACGGGCATGTCGGCAGGCAACATGGCCCTCCAGGGTGAGTCGGTTCTCATCATGGAAGCCCAACCCGCGGCCTACCTTTCCATCGCGTGCAACGAAGCGCTCAAGGCCGCTCGCGTCAAGCTCATCGACATCCGCGTGTTCGGAGCCACCGGTCGCCTGATCTTGTCCGGCCCCGAGGCGGAGATCGACGTCGCTGCAGAGGCCGCGAGCAAGGCGCTCGAACATGTGAACCTCGATCGCTGACGCCGCCCCGCCACAGGGTCACACGTTCGACGCGCTACCGATCGCCAAACTGCCGTCGATCGGCTACATTGCGGATCATGGAACGGGTCTCTCTTCTTGCGTTGATCCTGGGCCTTTCACTCACAACCGGCTGCAGTTGCGGAGGGGAATCGGACGTCGTCGTCGACCCGGCCGATGGCGGCGCAGGGTCGGGCGGAACCGGCGGTTCCGGAGGCGACGGCGGACCGAACGATGGCAGCGGCGGGGACGTGTTCGTCCCCACAGGGGGGACCGGGGGCACGGGTGGAGGCGACGCGGACGCATGCGCTGGGTACCCCTGCCCCAACGACCAGCACTGTGAGGTGGAAGGCGGGAACCCAACCTGTGTCCCCAACGATTGCGCCACCTTGGTCTGTGAGGCCACGGAGGTATGTGTCGAGACAGCCACGGGCGCCTACTGCGCGGACAACGCATGTACGGATGACGTCGAGTGCGCACCGGAGCAGTACTGCGACGGGACGAAGTGCGTGGCCGACATCTGCACCCCGGGCGAGCGACATTGCGAAGGGCCGGACGTGGTGGAGTGCTTGCCGAGCGGCGGCGCGGAAGCTATCCGGCACGCGTGTGAAAGCGGGTCTCCTTACTACCAGAGTGTGTGCGACGACCCGGGCGGCGTGGCCGTCTGCCCTTGTGAGGATGACTGGGACTGCCCGATGCACACGACCTGTGAGGCGGGTGTCTGCGCGGGAACCGGGGTCAAGCCGACGTGCTCGCTGCCTCCGGAGCCCTTTGAAAACGTGCTCCCGGTCAACGAGATCACGTGGGGAGGGACCCAGGCGACCCCCGTGGCGACCGGCAGTCCGTTCCCGCAATCCGTGCAAGTCGTGCACGTTCCCGTGGTGGCAAACCTCGACGACGACAACGGGGACGGCCTGATTGACGAGCGGGACTTTCCGGAGATCATCTTCACGTCGTTCTGCAACAGCGAGTACACATCCAATGGGACGCTCCGGGCCATTCACGGCGGTGGCGCGGACAAGGGGCAGGACTACTTCGCAAGCTGCGGAAGCACGGTCTGGAACAAGGGCGACCCCGTCGGCTCCGTCACGTGCACGTGTGCGAGCGCGGACATCGACTCGACGGCAAGCCTTGCGGTGGGGGATCTGGATTACGACGGCGTGCCTGAGATCATCGCGATCCTCGAGGGCAGTGGAAGCAACGGACCGGTGCGCATCTACGACAACCGGGGTCACATCATCGCCGAGAGCCCGAACTTCGCGAATGACGGGGCCAACCCCGCGCCAACGATCGCGAACATCGACAATCAAGGGCTCGTCGAGATTGTCGTGGGCAGGACCGTGTGGACCTTGCAGCACGACACGAACGGAGATCTGGCGTTCGCTAACCAGTTCGTGGGCAATCTGAACACGGGGGCGAACGGCCAGGGTCCCGTGTCCTGCATCGCGAACGTCGCAGGTGACAGCGGCCAGGAGATCATTGCGGGTTCGACCGCCTATCGTCTGCCCAAGGGGCCAGTCGGACTCGTGCTGCAGAGCGAGTGCACGGGAGCCGAGACGGATGCGGACGAGATCGCGTGGTGCAACGGACAGTTGGTCACGGTCTGGGACGCGCAAGCGGTCAACGGTGCGACAGCCTTGCCGAACACCTACAAGGACGGGTTCTGTGCCGTGGCGGACGTTCTCGGAACCGACCCGTCGTTGCCGCCTGGTCCCTCGAACCCGCTCGACGGCACGCCGGAAGTGATCACGATCCGGTCGGGGCACCTTCACGTGTTCGATGGGCAGACGGGGACGATGCACGTCTCGCTCGACCTGCAGGCGGGGGGAGGAGGCGGCACACCCAACGTGGACGACTTCGATGGCGATGGGTTTCCGGAGGTGGGAACCGCCTTCGGCGCTGCCTATGTGGTCGTGGACTTCCAGGCTACGGCAACGGAGTGTCCCGCGTGGCCCGGCGTGAACGACACCAACACCAACCTTCCGCGCACGCCGCCGAACGCCCCGTGCATGCAGGATGCGGACTGCGGCGAGATCGCGAAGTTCGCTTGCAACGAGTCCACGGGCCGGTGCGTGTGCCTGCACAACGGATGGCGACGCCAGACGGAGGATGACTCGAGCCGCGTCACCGGGTCGAGCGTCTTCGACTTCAACGGCGATGGGGCTGCGGAGGTCATCTACAACGACGAGTGCCGCTTCCGGATCTACGACGGGCTGACAGGCCACGTGTACTTCAACGAGCCATCGGAGAGCCGCACGCGGGTCGAGTACCCGATTGTCGCGGACGTGGACAACGACGGCAACGCGGAGATCGTGTTCTCGACGTCGACCGAGTCGGGCTTCTGCTCTCAGGGGAGCAACCCGGCCATCAAGGCCCAGTACAACGCGGGGATCGAGGTATGGGGCGACGCGAGCGACACGTGGGTCTCGGCACGCCGGATCTGGAACCAACACGCGTACCACGTCACCAACGTGACGGAGGGCGGGATGGTGCCGGTCTTCGAGCCGGAGAGTTGGAACGAGTACAACGGTAGAATCTACAACACGTACCGGTCCAACCCGCGGTCGTTCGGGGTGGCTCCGGACCTGACGGTGCAGGCGGTTCAGGTGTCCTCTCCCGACGCGGTTTGTGGAGAGCTATCCGACCAGATCGACATTGCCGTTCGCATTGCCAACATCGGCGACTTGCGCGTGGGGCCGGGAACGGTCGTTGGGTTCTACGGAGACTGGACCGGTGTCCCCCTTACGGGTCCGCTGCACGACTTCGGGGGGAACCCGCTGACGTACGTGATTCAGACGAGCCTCGAACCGGGCAACTCGATCATCTTCTCCGTCAACTACAACGCTGCCCACGATCCCCCCGGGGTGCTTCCCGATGTCGTTCGCGTGGTCGTCGACGACGCCGTCCAGTCCCGCGAGTGCAACGAGACCAACAACGAGATGCAAGCCGACGTGGACGCGGGCCAGCCCTTGCCCGATCTGACGATCGAGCTTGGCGCGATCAACCCCGCCACGTGCATGCAGCCTCAGGTGCCCACGACCGTGAGGAACATCGGGTCGGCACCGGCGAGCAACTACGTGGTTCGCTACTACGCAGGGGATCCCCAGGCGGGTGGCAACGTCTTGCACGAGGTTGTGCGGCCGGGGCCGCTCGCGCCTCTCGGTGAGGACACGTTCGCGGAGGCCATTGCGAGCTTCCCTCAGAACCTCCAGATCTTGATCTACGGCGTGGTGGACCCGGACAACGTGATCGAGGAGTGCAACGACGCCAACAACAAGGATGACGCGAACAACAAGGTCATCTGCGGCGGCGTACACTGAACCGTCCCGGGCACACGCGAGCGTTTTCACCGACTCCCTCACAGTTCTTGCCGTGATTTCGGCGCAGTTTCGACGAGCCCTCGGCGACTGTCGGTCGGTGAACGATCGGGAGCCTTGACGCCTCGCGTGGCGCCGCCGCGGATCACAACATTCGCTTGACGACCCGACCCCCACCCATGGCACCATGCTTGCACAAGGGGCGTCGTTCGTGATCGGCATTGGTTTGTCCGGCCGTATCGCGGACGAGTAACGTTGGATTCTTGTGAGGTAGGAAAGGGAGCGTGCAATGGGTCGCTTCAAGCTAGGGAGCTTGCTCAGTTGGTCGCCGCTGCTGCTGGTGCTAGTCGCCTGCGGCGGGTCGGATGGTGAGGATGGCGCACGAGGAGCCGAAGGGCCGGCGGGAGACCCGGGCCAGTCGGGCGCCACGGGCCCAGCAGGTCCCTCGGGCCCTGCGGGTGACCCGGGCAATCCTGGCCAACAGGGTAATCCTGGGCCCGAGGGTGACGCAGGGTTGCCCGGTGACCCCGGGGATCCTGGGGAAGCGGGACCGCCCGGACCTTCCGCTCTTGAGCTCGTAAACGTGCAGGTCGAGATCCCGACGGCCTTGTCCCTCGAAATCACAGAGGTCGTCCTCGGGGCCGCGAGCACCGTCTCGTTCAAGGTCACCGACGGCATCGGGCGTGGGGCCATCGGCCTGCGCGCCGGCTCGACGGGGAACGTCCGCTTCACGCTGGCCAAGCTCGTGGAAGGCGCGAGCGGCGACGCTGACGCGTGGCACGGCTACATCAACCGGGCCGCCACCTCCGGTGCCAACACTGCCAAGCAGGCAACCTACGAGCGCGAGGGAACCCTCGTAGACAACGGGGACGGGACGTACCTCTACACGTTCGCGACCGACATCACGACCGTGACCAACCCGGTCACGAACGCCGTCATCGGCTACGACGAAACCCTCTCCCACCGCTTCGGCATGCAGATCTCCGGCGGCGGCCTCCCCGCCGTCAACGGAACGAAGGATTTCGTGCCCGATGGCAGCGCGATCGAGGCCACACGCAACGTCGCCATGACCGCCTCGTGCAACGAGTGCCACGGTGACCTTCGGATGCACGGCTCACGCTACGAAGTGAAGTACTGCGTGACCTGCCACAACGACGCCGACAAGGACGCCGTGACGATGAACAGCATCGGCATGACGGAGATGGTTCACAAGCTCCACATGGGCATGAACCTTCCGAGCGTGGTCGCCGGCGGTGAGTACAAGATCGGCGACACCGACTACTCCCACGTGGGCATGCCCATGGGCATGTACAACTGCTCCAAGTGTCACAGCGCCGGGGACGCGGAAACCCCCGACGGTGACAACTGGAACATGAAGCCCACGATCACGGGCTGCGGATCGTGCCACGACAACGTGAACTTCGCGACGGGTGCGGGACACAGCGCGGGCAACGTGGCGCAGGCGAACAACGCGATGTGCGCCACCTGCCACAACGCCGACGCCATCAAGGGCTACCACACCAGCAACTACGCAACCCCGAACAACCCGGACCTTCCCGCCGGGCTGTCCAACATCACCTACGAGGTCACCACCGCCTCGGTCAACGGGAGCAACCAGCCGGTCGTGCGGTTCCGGATCCTGCGGGACGCCACGCCCCTGACCCTTACGGCCCTTCCGACCGACCTGACGGGCGGCCCGAGCTTCTTGCTCGCCTATGCCCTGCCCCAAGAAGGGATCTCAGCACCGGCCGACTACAACAACCTCGGTCGCCCCGCGGCCCAGCCCGCCAGCGTCAGCATCGCAAACCTCCTCGCCGGAACGGCCGGAAGCCTCACGGCCGAAGCCAACGGCTACTACACGGCCGTCATCTCCTCCGCCAACTTCCCGGTCGGCGCGACCATGCGTGCGGTCGCCCTCCAAGGCTACTTCACTCAGGTTCTGGCGGGCACCAACTACGGTCGCTACACCCCCTCCGTCCTCGCCTCGGTCACCGGGGACGCCGTGCGCCGCTCGGTCGTCGAGGACAACAAGTGCCTCGCGTGCCACGAGCAACTCGCTCTCCACGGCGGCAATCGCGTCAACAACATTGCCGTCTGCGTCACCTGCCACAACCCGAACCTCAGCTCCAGCGGCAAGACGCTCGGCCTGGCCAACGCGGAAGACACCAACAACTTCAAGGACCTCGTCCACGGCATCCACGCGTCCGCCATGCGCGAGAACCCCTACGTCTTCGTGCGCAACTTCCAGGGCAACGCGCGGCCGTTCGACTGGAGCCACGTCACATACCCGGGCCAACTCGGCAACTGCCTCACCTGCCACAAGGAAGGCACCTACGAGCTGCCCATCGACTACGACGGACTGCCCACCACCACCATGACCACCGACGGCGTCAACGCGGACATGGCCGCTGTCACGGCTGCACGGGCCAGCGTGCCCAACGCGACCGACCACGTGAACACGCCGACCACCTCGTCCTGCTTCTATTGCCACGACAGCAAGCCTGCCGTCGCGCACATGGAGCAGAACGGCGGCGCCGTGCACCGCGCCCGCGGAACGGTGAACAACGCCGAATCCTGCGCCGTCTGCCACGGCGCGGGCCGCAACGCGGACATCGCAGCCGCGCACACCATCCGCTAGTTCTTCTCTCCTCTCCCAGCCTTCGGACCTGATCGCCGCCCCCGGCGTTCAGGCATCCGTCCATCCTCACCGACCTCGCCGATACGCAAGCCCAGTCTGCTCTGCGCAGGGCGCAGACCGTTCGGGCAGGGATTCAATAGCGGGGATGCGTCTGAGATCCGTCAGAACTCGACCGTGCCGTTGATGTGCAGGCTCGGGTCGGTCCACGTCGCAGCGGACGGGTTGGCGATGTCGATCGCCGAGATCGTGCTGTTGTGGCAGTGCTGGCAGCTCGTCGAAGGCGGATGACTGCCCCCAGGCGGAAGCGTGTGACAGGTCGTCCCGCACGCGCCATAGGTCCCGTTCACCACGTTCCACACGGGCGTCCGGTTCACGCTGCCGCCGGCCACCGGTCCAGCCAGCGTGGACCCGTGGCAATACGTGTTCGAGCATGCGTTCGTTGCCGTGTCGTACGCCGGGGAGGCTCCATTCATGGCGCTCGGCCCGTCCCAACCGAAGTCGACAGCGCCGCTGGGGTGCGACGTGGTGGTCGGCATCGCGTGGCAGTCCGTACACTGTCCGGTGCGTCGCCAACTGCTGCTGGCGAGGTGAATCGCGTGCGCGCCGACCGCGGGCTGCGACGTCTCCGTCTCGCCGCCGGTGCCCTTCGGGGGGGACACGCGCCCGGTCGCAGGATCACCGTGACAGATCGTGCAACCGCTCCCTTCCACCTCGACGCTTCCGTTGATGTGCAAGGTCGGGTCCTCCCAGGTGACGGCGAACGGGGTTCCAGGCGTCACGGACTTGATCACTCCGGCGTGGCAACCCGAGCAGTCCGTTCCAGGGATGTGGGAACCTCCTGGCGGCAGGGTGTGACACGACGTACCGCAGCTGACTTCGGACCCGTCCACGATCGTCCACGTGGGGGTACGATTGGCGACGGCGCCCACCGCATCTCGTCCGAGGGTAGCGCCGTGGCAGTAGGTGCTCGAGCAGGTGTTCGTGGTCGGGTCGTAGGTTCCGGTCTGCGCCAAGGCGCCCCAACTGATGTCGTTGATGCCGTTCATGTGCGACGGCACCGACGGGTCCCAGCCTGCTTCCG
Source organism: uncultured Polyangiaceae bacterium (assembly GCA_964488865.1). Classification (GTDB taxonomy): domain Bacteria; phylum Myxococcota_A; class Polyangia; order Polyangiales; family Polyangiaceae; genus MWCO01. Next base: position 50,627 of record CAZAWR010000021.1, read on the forward strand.
TGGGCACGACATGGCACTCGCTGCAGCTCACCGGACGGGCCGACCCGCTGGCTTCGAGGTGCGCCTGATGCGCGCCGACGCTGGGGAGCGTCGTGTCGTCGTTGCGGTCCAGGTCGAGCGGCGGGGCGGGATTGGTTGGGCTGCCATGGCACGTGTTGCACGTGAGAGGCCCAGACCCGGCACTGCCGGCATCCCCCCCCGTGCCGCCGGTGCCGCCGGTGCCGCCGGTGCCGCCGGTGCTGGTCCCCCCTGTTCCACCGGTGCTGGTTCCCCCGCTGCCCCCATCGCCCGCGGCGCCACCCGCTGCGGTTCCACCGGTTCCAGACGTGCCACCCGTTCCGGCATCGGTCGGCGTTGCCTCGTCTGACCCACAGCCTGCCAGCACGACGACCATGGCTGCTCCCAGCCATGCCCCATCGAGGTACCACGTGCGAGTGCGTTGACGCATGTTGCTACCTTTCTCGTGCTCACCCGTGGAGCATGCGCGTCGCCATCGCGTAGTAGATGGCAACGATGAGGACGACGCCGATGGTGAATGCGAGCATCCCGATGGGGATGAAGATGAGCTTCCAGCGTTGCCACTCGTCCGTGAGCGTTTCCTTCTCGAGGTCTCCTGCGGACTCGAGACGAGCGAAGAGCCGTCCACGCTCCTCGCGCATTTCCTCCTCGGAGATGCGGCCCGAGAAGATGACGGGGTCCATCGGGAACTTTTCGACGCGGAAGTGAACGTTGAAGAAGTGGAACGTGAAGATGAAGCCGGAGGCCAGAAGGGCTTCGTCGCTGTGAATGACGAGGGCGAGGTTGATGCTCCAGCCGGGGAGGTAGTTGGTGAACAACTCCGGGAACCACATGACGAGACCGGACAGGCCGATGGCTCCGACGCCCCAGAACACGGCGAGGTAGTCGAACCTCTCCCAGTAGGTCCAGCGGTCCCACTGGGGCCTCGGGCCTCGGCCGAAGAACCACTTCTGGTGGGCCCAGAAGTCCCTGAAGTCCTGCAGGCTCGGCAGGGGTGAATCCGGACCGAAGACGAACGCGAGCAGCAATCGAAACCGGAACTTCCCGTCCGCGTCCCGCCACTCCCCGGACCGACGCCGAATCGGCTGCACCATGCTAGCGATGTGGATAGCGAAGTACGCGAACGTCAGGATGGCGCCGAACCGGTGAAGGGCTGCAGCCACCGCCGCGCCGCCCATCCAGTCGAACATCCACTGGGCCCACCCGGCGTAGTAGAACTTCAGGGGCATGCCCGTGATGGCGAGCAGCAGGAAACTCACGATCACAAGGAAGTGACAGAACCGGTCCACGGGTCGGAACCGCACGAAGATGCGCCCCTTGTCGTCCTCGCGCATGCGCTTCTTCGCGATCCGGAACGCCTTCGGGTCCCGGAGGAACAACACGAGCGATCGCGTGAACCAGAGGATCGTGTGCACACCGAAGAACGCGAACGTCCCCAGCAGCAGGCTGGACATGGCCAGGAACGTCCAATACAGGATCGGGTAATTCTCCCTGTCGGAGTGGTCCCCGTGCGCGTAGTAGCCCACGAAGTTGTCGTTGGCGTTCTCGTGGCACTGCTGGCAGGTTCGCTTCTTGTTCTCGGGGGAGAGCCGCGACGAAGGATTGGACGGCGGCAGCACGTCGTGGTGTCCGTGGCAGTCGTAGCAGGCAGCCACGCTGTCCTGGCCGAGGAGAATGGCCTTGCCGTGGTAGCTCTCCCGGTAGCGAGCGAGTCGGTTCTCGTGGCACTTGCCGCAGCGCTCGTCCGAGGCGATCTTGAACGCTGCTCGCGTGGGCTGGATGATCTCGTGAGAGGTGTGGCAATCGGTGCACACGGGGCCTCGCGGGTCTCCCTTCGCGAGCAACTCGCCGTGCACGCTTTTGACGTAGACCTCCTCCACGCCCAGGTGACAGGTGCCACAGGTGTGGGGGACGTTCGTGTGATGAACGGTGGAGCGCGGGTCCGACGCTTTCTGGATCCCGTGGCTGTGGCCATGGCAATCGACGCAGGAGGGCGCTACGAGCAGGCCGGAGTTGAGGAGCCCCCGCCCATGGATGCTGTCCATGTAGTGGTTGGCGGCGTCTTTTTCCTTGATGCCCGCGCGCTTGGCGACTTCGGGGTTCTTGTGGCACCGGGCGCACGTGAAGGGCAGCCGCAGCTTGAACACCATCGAGTCGCGGTCAGTGACCTTCTTGATGTCGTGGTTGCCGTGGCAGTTCGAGCAGTGCGCGGCGTCCGACTTCCCTGCGGCGAGGGCCGTCCCGTGAATGCTTGCGGCATAGTCCTTCGCCGCCTTCTCGTGACACTTCGCGCAGCTAACGACTTCCCAACCCGCCGGGTCGTCCTTCGTTCCCTTCCCCGCGTCCTCTCCCTTCTTCGGCGCATGGCAATCTGAACAGTCCAGGCTCGCATGCACCGACGTCTTCAACGTGTCAGGAGAGGCCAGAGGCACGTCCGGCCCCGCCGTCAGGCTCGACCCGTACACCTTCGCGTAAGGTTCCGACGTTCTGCAGCCTACGCACGCCGTAAGCACGGCGATCAGCAGACCGACTATCCACCGCGAGTACGGGTCGAGGGGACGCACGCTACTTCCCGCCTTCCGCCGCGAAGGTGGCTTCTTCGATGATGACCGAATAGGCGTATCCCGCCCCAAAGTCCTTGTCTGTCGCAAGCTTGCCGGTCATCGTGACCGTCGTCCCCACCTGGGGGAGATCCTCCGAAGTGATCACGAGGTCGTGGTCCTTTTTGTCCTCGGAGCCGCTCCCATCGCGAAGATGGACCCAGTTCCGGCCCATGATCCGCTTGTTCACCTTCACTACCACGCCCCGCACGCGCACCTCTTTGCCCGGCAGCTCCTTTGCCTTGGCAAAAACTTCGGCGATGGTGAACGCGTTGGCGCCCGTCGCCTTGTCGACCTTGATCTCGGCGGGCACAGGAAGAGCCGACGCGGCGGCTGCCGGTTCGGAAGAGCCGTGAGGGCTCGGGGCGCCCGCACCACGAAGCACACCGAAGTAGATCTTCTCGAACTTGCGGTTCAGCGAAGGGCTCTCGAAGTTGTTCATCGGCATCGCGTCCTCGACCGCGACCTTGTCACCGACCTTCACGGTCGCCGTGGGAACGGCGGCCCACTCCTTGCCCCCGGTCGTTTCCAGGTGCAGATACGTGTAGCCGCTGACATCCATCGTCTCCACGACGGTCCCCTCCACCACCTTCCCTTCCGAGGGCTTCATGTTCCCCCCGATCGGGGGATGACCTTCCGGCATGCCCGAAGCAAGCGGTTGGGCGGCGAGGGGCACGCCCTCGGTGGGTTTCTTGTCACAGCCTGCGCAGAGCGCGAGACCGATCAGAACAACGAATCCAAAACGAACGCGTACCATGAAACCTCCAGGCATCATGAGTTCATGCTTCGACGATTGGTTCTCGTTCGATTCGCATGAACTCACCTAAAAATCGACTCGACCGTTGACGTGTTTCGAGATGTCCACGAACTGCATCTGAGCGTTGATCACGCTCGGGTGGCAGTGTTGGCAGCTTGCGCTGGCGGGGTGAGGTGGAGGCGGAGGGAACCCGTGGCACCCGCCACAGGAGACCTGAGACCCGTCCACCTGGGTCCAGACGGGCGACGTCGCGCTCCCGCCGCTCGGATTCGATTCCTCCGCCCAATCGCCATGGCAATAGACGTTGCTGCAGCGCGCCGCGCCCCGCGAATAGGACGGAACGCTCTGGTGCGTCACTGGCGCGCCCGCGACCGTGCCGCTCGCGATTCCCGAGAACACGATCTCGGCGGCGCCTGACATGTGCGTGGTCGAGACGGGGGGCAACTCGTGGCACACGTCGCACGCGAAGGGCTGGGCTACCTTCATCTTGTCCGCATCGAGGTGTTGCCGGTGGGCGCCGACGCTCCGCAGGGCGGTGTCCGTATTGCCCACGATGTCCCTCGGGGGGGCTGAGGAGGTTTCGTCTCCGTGGCACTTGTTGCAGGGACCGCCCGGGATATCCACCACGCCATTGACGTGCAGAGACCGGTTCGCAATGGTCATGCCGGGGCCCGCGGTCTCCGTGTGGCAACGCTCACAATCGGTGTCGGCCACGTGCGGCCGCGGGGGCGGCAACCCGTGACAGGAACCACACTCGGCTTGCTCGGTCTGCGGTGCGGTCCAGACCACATCGCTCCCGGAACCGCCCCACGCCCGGCTTCCATGGCAGTACGAAGCCGAACAACTCGCGCTCTCGCGGTCCCAGATCGGCTCGGCTCCGCGCGCCACGGACACGCCGGAAAAGCGAACCTCCGCGATCCCGTCGTCGTCGTCCGTGTGCCCCGGGTCTCCGATCTCGGCCGGCACAACGTGACAGTCCGAACAACTCACGGGACGGCTGAACGCACCGCCAGACAGGTGGGCCTGGTGAACTCCCACGCTGACCGTCGTCGGGTCCGTGCCACCGTCGAGGTCGACAGGGGGCGCCGCATTCTCCTCGCTCCCGTGACAGGCCGTGCATCCCTTAGGCGTGAGCTGCAGCACACCGTCGATGTGACGCTCGGCCGCAACGATTGTCAGGTTCGGCCCAGCTGTTTCCCCGTGGCATTGCTCACATGCCTTCGACTTGGGGTGCGAGCCCCCAGGCGGCGACCCGTGGCAGGACTCGGCGCATGTTCCGCCTCCTCCAGTCGAAGCCACCCACACGACCTCCCCCTTCCAAGGAGACTTGGCCGAGGCCGGGCCTGCGTGGCAGTACGTGTTCGCACACGTTCCCGTCGCCGGGTCGTAGCCCGGTGTGCGCCCTCCGGACGCAGCCATTTCAGCGAACTTGACCTCCGCCGGGCGCGCGTCGTCCGCGTGTCCCTTGTCCTCCGTCCGCGCCGGGACGACGTGGCATGCGCTGCACGCAACCGCCTGGTGAGCTGCCGAGGCAGTCAGGTGCAGGGTGTGCAACCCCACGCTGCGCAGGTTCGGATCGGCATTGCCATCGGTGTCTCGCGGGGGAGCGGGGTTCGCGCCCTCCCCGTGGCACGTGCCGGCACAGGCACCTTGACCGGTCGGCTCGACCGTGAGCTCCTCCCGATCGGAGCGGCAGCCCCACGAGGCCAAACCCACGACACACAGCGCCACCAGGAGGGCGCCGGAAGAAGCTGTCGCATGGGAGTCAATCCTGCCGTTCATGGCTCGCTCCGCGAAGGAATTGCTAGGCAAACGACATGGTTCAATTCGTTGCTCGTCAGTTGGTGTGACAGTACGCACAGATCTCCGTGTTCGCCTTCGATCGGCCGCTGCGCCACCCCGACGGATGAGGATTGCCACCGAAGGCACCCACCTTGTGGCAACGAATGCAGTTCGTGGCGGGCCCTTGCTCGTGACAAGACGAACATTCCACGATGCGACGCCGCGCCGCGCGGCCGTGGAAGTCAGCGCCGTCAGGGTTGCTTCCGACCCAGCCGGCCGGGTGGGGCGTCGAAGCTCCCAACCGATTCCCGCTCACCCGATTCTGCACGTGACAGCTGTCACAGCTGGAAGGCTCGTGGCATCGAACACAGGACCGCGAGTCCGTGCGGGCCTCGATGGCATGTCGTGTGACGAAGTCTCCTTCGTGGCGGTACGTGCCGTGCACGTCGTCCAGCCGACGCACCTCGGCCCGAAGCCCCGCGCTCGTGTCATGGCAGCTCGAGCAGTGCTGCTCTTCGTGGCAGGCCATGCACTGGCTCCGAGCACGAACCGCATCCGTCTGGTGCCGTGGCACGTAGTCCACCCCGTGGGCCATGTCCGTTTCCGGACGAAGGCGCGTCAGATCTCGCGCCCGATGACAAATCGTGCAGTTGGCTTCCGCGTAGTCCGCGCTGTGACAGGTTCCCATGCACGTCGCCATGTCCGGCAAGATGCGGGGGGTGACCTCGTCCTTCTGCACGTCCTGGTGGCAGCGCGTGCATTGACCGGCCGTCACGTCCCTGTGCTGCTTGTGCGAGAACACAACATGGCGCGGGCTCGGCGTAGCGCTGTACGTCCTCGCAGGGTCGAACGCGAACTTCGTCTGCGGCCCCACGTTCTCCCCATGACACTTCTTGCACGGCTCGTAACCCGGTGAAACGAAGCCCGAGATCGCGTCCGACGTGCGGATGTTCTGGTGACAGGTGTAGCAGTCGATGTTCGTCTTCACCAAGTGCGCGCGGTGCGGGAAGCGGTCGGAGGCTGACAGGGTCGCGGCCGGAGTGCAGTGTACGGCGGCAACGGCAGCAGCGATGATCACTGCCGCGAGCATCACGACGGAAACGCGTCGGCTCATGGCTTGTCCCTCGTCTGCGAACGGTCCAGATCAATGCTGAGCCGGGCGAGCGCCTCCGCCTCGAGCGAGGCATAGGGCGACCGGGTAGCAAAGCCGCCCAACATGAGTCGCCAAGAGTCCTCGGGCTGTCCGAACTCGAGGGTGGCCGAGCCATAGGACGAGCTCTCTACCCCGCGGATGGCGCGGTCGTACAGGTAGTGCTGAAGGGCCGTTGTCGCGGTCCAGGCTTCAGACAGCTCCATCGACAACGAGCCACGAAGCCCGTGATACCCGAGGTCCTCCTCGGTGACTCGGCTGTACTTCACCTGAGCAACCAGGTTCGACCCCAGCCGCGCACGCGTGCGCCCGCCCAGCCGATAGCCTGACCCATCCTCAGCGAACCACTGGACGTGACCAGAACCCGCCACCGTCCACGCCGGGGTCAGCCGGTACGCCACCTCGCCGCCCGCCTCCGTCACCGTGTCGAGAGAAAACACACTCAGTACCGACCCGCGGGACAGAAACAGCGACGGATTGGTGTGCAGCACTTCGGCCGTCGTGGTCAGCGCATCCAGAGGCATGACGTCCGCAAACCCTCGCACCTCGACCAGATGCCCACCGTCGATGTCGGCCGTTCCTACGCCGCCCACGAGAACCTCATCCATCGGCGTCAGGCGTACGTCACCCGAAGCCCACCGACGATCCAGCTCACCCCGTTCGTGCCGCTCGTGGAAGGAGGCTCCCGCATCAAGCAACGCAGGCACTCGGTAGGAAACGCGCCCCCCGGCCAACCAGCCGTCGGTTGCGCTCGTGTCAGGCAGAGCGTCGGGCTGTCGCAGCAGCGACTCTGCCGCCGAGCCCATCAAGACGTACTCGCGACGCTGCCGAAACCTCGGACGCACGGACAGGCCGCCGTAGCCTTCGATCCCCAGCCCGCCCTCGTCGTGGAGTCCGAACGCCACGCCATCGAACCGTGTCACCAGGGCTGGACCCCCTTGCGTGAGCTGGCGCCCGAGCGTCACGTGGGCGGGACCGAACCTCCCCGTCACGTTGGCGTCCATCAGATCGCCCGTGACCCGACGCTCGTCGGAAATCTCCCCGAAGTCCGCGAGGCCCCAGCCTGAGAGGCGAAAGTCGATTCCGTCGCGTCCCCAAGGAGCGTCGATGCGGTGGGCCCGCAACGAAACGTACTCGTAGATGGGAACGAGCGTCTCGTCCTCGGGTCCTGCGTCGACGAACCCGATCAGATAGCGCCGCTGGAACATGCGCAGGTAGGTCCGCGACGCGATGTACAGGTCATACTCGTCGCCTCCCGACTCCTTCGCAGAAGGTTCGCTCACGGAAGCAACTGGCTCCTTCGGCGCCTGAACCGAAGTGCTTCCCGGGGTTCCTGGAGGCGGCGCGACAGGATCCTGCGACGCTGTGCTTCCGGGGGTTCCAGGCGGTGGCGTGATGGGGTCCTGGGCCGCCGTGCTGCCGGGCGTTCCCGGGGGTGGACGGATTTGGCCGTCGTCCGTCGGCTCAGCGGGCTGGGCAGCGGCAGGGACCGCGAGGGTGATGGAGACGCAGAACGCGAACCCGCCGACATGCCAAGACCATGAGCCTATCCCCAAGCCAAGCCCCCCTGCCCAGCTATGCTGGGCTCGAACAACATGGCTGCAATACGGGATGAGGGCGCGCATGGGCAGGCTCCTACCGGAACAGGTGACAGCTCGTGCAAGTCTTGGCGTCAGGGTGATGGTCCTTCCTGTCCTGGTGGCAAGTCATGCAGGTGGACCTGGTAACGGCTCGGGAGCCGTGCGTGTCGTGACAGGCCGTGCAGTTTTTGTGGCCGGACTGGCCGTGCGACCCTAGGCTTGCCATGGCGTTGTGGCAAGACGTACAGGACGGTCGTCCGAAGCGGTGAGGCTTGTGGCAGGACTCGCACTTGGCGTGGTGCGGCCCCCTGCCCTTGACAGCAGCGGCGATCGCCCCGTGACAGGTGGAGCAACGGTTCCACCACCCTCCCGGGGCTTGATGAGGATGGTGGCACTGCGTGCAGGAGTGCTTCGAGCCTGAGGCCTCCGCGGCGACGCCCGCGTGGCACGAGGCGCAGGCCGGGGTTGCGTTGGGATTGTGCGCGGGGTGACAAGTTCCACAGTTCTTGTGCTCCGCAGCGCTCCAGCCGCGCACCGTCCCAGCTTGTGCCGCATGACAACTCGCGCACGTTCCTACCTCGGATGCGGCCTGGTGAGGCTTGTGACAAGACCGACAATCGTCGTGCTTGCCTGGCGACCCCGTGGTGCCAGGGTGACACTTTCGGCAGGAGTCCTTGGCCGTCCGCGGGGAACCGTGGGAAGCGTGGCAGTCCTTGCACGCGCCTTTGTGCGCGCCCCCGGTCATCGTGTGGCATCGGTTGCAAGCCGCCTGCGACGACGCGAAACCATGAGGCGCATGGCAGGACGCACACGTCGCGTGCGCTCCAATTCCCGCCCCCGCAGCCTTCTTCGACTGGTCCTCATGGCACTGCCCACACCGGCTGGAGGCCCCGGAAACCGCGTGAGTCGGATGGCACGTCGCACAGCCCGTCCCATGTCCCGGAACCGAGCTGAGAGCAGCGAGTTCCTTGCCGTGGCATCCCTGGCACGTCCCCGTCTCGGCGCGTGTGCCGTGGGCAGCATGGCAGGTCGTACAACGCCCGTGACCGTGCCCCGCCATGGGGCGATGGCACGACGCACAAGCCTGATGCTCTGCACCCGCCACATGGGGGGCATGGCAATTCTGGCACTTCGCGTGTCCGCTACCCTCGGCGAACGACGCCAGCTTCTTGGCATTCGCCTCGTGACACGCGCCGCAGTTCACGCCCTTGGACGAGAACGTGTGCGGCGGATGGCAGGTCGTGCACCCCGTGTGCTTGGCCGCGTCGTTCGGCGGGGGTCCCACGCGGGGACGTGCATCCTCGTGACATCGTGCGCATGCGTTTCCGACATCGGCGCGCACGGCGTGAACCTCGTGACAGCTCGTGCACCTCTTGTGAGCAGGTTGCTCGAGCTCCGCCACGGTCTTGCTCGTGCCCTGGTGACAGCGCTCGCACGCCTGCCCTGTGGTGCGCTTCTCAGGGTCCGACTCGTGAGGGTTGTGGCACATCCGGCACGCTTCGAGGTTGCCGTGCACCATGGCCGAAGTGACCTCGGGGCCCACCCGTACCTCGGCGAATCGACCGCTGCGATCTGCCGAGACCTTGCCTCCGTGACATCGCTGGCAATCCGTGGACGCCGGCTTGCGCGACGAAGACGTCTTCGCGAGGAAGTTGTGACACGACACGCACGACAGGTCGTTCGTGCCCGCGTGGAAGATCTTCACATCCTGGTGACAGGTGCGGCACACGTCGGCCTTCGGCGTCAGCTTGTGACTGTTCGAACCATGGCAGACGGTGCAGTCGCTTTTCGGGCCTCGCAGCACGTGGGACTCGTGGCCGACCGTGGTGTTGATCTGCTTGTCTGCCTCGGAACCGCCGAGGTGACACACGTTGCATCGAGCGCGATCGGCGACGGCATGGGGACCATTCGCCTTCGGCCCTTCCGCAGCCTTCTTCACCCACAGGGAGAAGTTCTGACCGAACGTGGATCGATGGCACTCCCCGCAATCCAGGGAGGCGTGGGAGCTGGAGGACAGGTCCGCCTCGGCAGCGTCGTGGCAGGAGAGGCAGAAGGACTTGCTGCGCGTGAGGTACACATCCGCCCGCCAGGAGGTCACGCCGATGAGGAGGAGGACGACCACCAAGGCCAGCAGCGACATTCGCCAGCGGTGGACCAACCCTTTGCGCGCGCGTTCCGCGATGTCTCGCAAGCTCATGCAGCGACTCCGCCCGAGCGGAAGTTCGAGTAAGACGTAGCACAGGGTTCGGCGAGCGACTGAAGCATTCTTGGGCTCGAGGGAGGGTGCTTGGCCTCCCTACCTTCCAGCAGAGTCGCGTGAACGGGGCCCACTCGACCCCGCTCACGCTCACCATCCCATGAGCTAGGGTTCGATCAGCGCCGCAGCACCCGTGTGGCACATGTTGCAGCCCGCAGCCGCAGCGACGTCTTTGATCACCTCGCCGTCGGCGTTGCGCATCCGAACCTCGGCGTTCGCCCAGTCGACGTCCGCGCCGGAGACCCAGAAGTTCCCGTTGGTGCCGGAGTATGCGGTGCGCAGACCGGAGCCGTCACGGACACCCACCTGCACGTGCGCCGCACCAGTGGCGCCGCCCGTCTGGAACACCGTGCCGCCGAACGCAAACTTCAACCCACCTGAGGTGTGGCACGACAAGCAGTTCATCCCGGGCGAGTGCTTGCCATCGGCAGGGGTAGGACTGCCAGCGGGATCATACGCGCCCTCCCAGAAGGGGGCGGACCCGGCGCTCCCCGCGGCGCCAGCCTCCCCAGCAGAACCAGCCTCCCCAGCAGAACCAGCCTCGCCCGCAGAGCCAGCCTCGCCTGCCGATCCTCCACCCGTGCCGCCGGTCGCGCCACCCGTGCCGCCGGTCGCTCCACCCGTGCCGCCGGTCGCTCCACCCGTGCCGCCGGTCGCTCCGCCGCTGCCGCCGGTCGCCCCGCCGCTGCCGCCGGTCGCCCCACCGCTGCCGCCGGTCGCCCCACCGCTGCCGCCGGTCGCTCCACCGCTGCCGCCTCCCCCGTTGTCCTCGTCGTCGCTTCCGCAACCCCAAACCGCGAGAGAACCAACCACCATAGCTGCCAACAGAACGTATTGCGTCTTCATGTCTTTCTTCTCCTAATCCTAGGCGTTTAAGTACCCAGCCCCGATGACAGTTTACATCATCGTGCGAAGTCCCATGCAAGAGGCAACCACGGTGTTCCATGCATTTTGCGGCTTGCCGAGGCCTCCTCGGCCGTCCCGGACGAAGCCTCGTCCCGAACCTCCCGGCCGCACGCCACCGTCGCTTCCCCATGCTCGCTCACTCCACAGCCGATCGCGTCGGGAGGATCGATGCCGAACAGACTGCACACGCAGGCGGCTTGCTCCCGTCCGTCCGATTCTGCCGCCAACGCCTTCAGTCGAACCGTCGGCTCGTGGAGGAGCTTGTTGGCAGCCGCGTGAATCATGGCCTGCAAGGCCTGCCGATCCTTCGGCGAGAGGTCTCGGAGCTTGCCCTTCAGGCTCCTATCCATCTCCGCTTCGAGAACCCGCATCGTCCGCTCGCGCAGCGCGCGAATCACCGGCGCGACATCCAGCTCGCGCTGTCGCAAGACGTGTTTTCGCAGCTCTTCCGCGACGATTTCCTCCGCACAACGGGCCGACGCTTCGCGCGCCTCGCGACTCTCTTCCACGATCCGAGAGAGGTCATCCACGTCGTACACGTACATGCCCTCGAGTTCGTTGACGGCGGGGTCCACGTCGCGGGGAACGGCAATGTCGATGAGGAACAGACTCCGGCCGCGGCGCGCCTTTCCCACGCGCTCGAGCATCGCCCGGGTCAGGATGACCGCAGGGCATGCAGTGGAGCAGAGCACAATATCGCCCGCGACGAGCTCGGTCTCGAGCTGATCCCAGCCGGCGATTTGTCCGCCCACGTGACCCTGAAGACGCTGGGCGCGCTCGCGACTTCGGTTGACGATCACCAACTCCGCCCCGCCCTGAACGAGGACCTTCGCCGCTGCCTGGGCCATCTCGCCTGCCCCGACGAGCACGACGTGCTTGCCGGTAAGGTCGCCGAAAATCTGGCGCGCGAGGCGAGCGGCGGCCGTCGGAACCGACGCCTGTCCCGACCCGATCGCTGTCTCGGTTCGGACGCGTTTGGCAACCTGGAACGCCTCGCCGGTCACTTCGCGGAGCTCGCGTCCCATGGTGCCAGCTTGCTCCGCGAGATGGACCGCCTGCTTGAGCTGACCGAGGATCTGGGGCTCGCCCACGACGAGCGAGGCGAGGGACGACGCGACACGGAAGAGATGCAGGACAGCGTCGTGGCCGACGAGGCCTTCGAGGCACGGGGCCACCGCTTCCCCGCCTTCCTCGACGAGGAGGTCTCGCAGGGCATCGAGGGCCTTGACTTCATCATGGCCGTGGCTCACGGCTGCGTAGATTTCCACGCGATTGCACGTGCCGAGCAAGAAGGCCTGACTGACCCCCTCGGCGCCGAGAATGCGGTGGAGGAGCAACGCCTTCTCGTCGTCTGTCCGAGCCAAGCGCTCGCGAACATCCACGGGGGCGGTCTGATGACTGAGGCCGACGAAGATCATGCCAGCGCCCCCCGTAGCAACAATCGGGCCTGTCGCGGATCACGCTCGATGGAAGTGGGTGCCCGTCAGATCCGCCGGTTGATGCGCAGGGCTTCCATGAGCGGAAGTTCGGCCCTCGATAAGTCGTTGCCGATGGGTCGGCAGCGAATTGCCGACAGGTCGGCGGCGTGTCTCCTGGGAGGGGACGCAGCAGACATCGGGGCTCGATAGTGGGAAACGCTCTGCTGAACTCGGCATCCAAGGGGGTGGTTTGGCGTCCACAGGCCTTGCTGTTCTGTCGCTGCCGGCCGCTCAGCGCCATGACGCGGAATCGGCAGGGACGCCTGGCCCACCCTTTGCTAACGCGAGAGTCCGTCCGAGAGAACGCCGCTTGTTCGGCACCCTCGGCATTCACCCCCGGAGAGCGAATCCATGGCTGGCAGTGCCGCTGAACAGGCATCGGGAGACCGAGCTTCCTCACCTCCCGAGCCTGCCGAGAAGTCGTCGCCCCAAGAGGGGGCGCGAGCCCCATCCACGCAGGACTGGAAGTCGAACTACGCGCGCGCCTTGCGGTGGTGCGGTGTGGCGGCGCTCGCCGGATGGGGCACCGAACACATGCTACTCGCCGCTGGCGGGGACCCAAGCTGGTTCCCCAAGGTGCTCTTGGCCGCAGGCGCAGGCCTTGCCGTGTTCGCCTTCGTCGCCGTTCGAAAGAACCCGCGACGGATGGGTGAGCTGCTGGTGTCCAACCCGCTCATCGTTTCGGTCCTGTCCATGATCACGCTCGCGACGATCGCGGGGACGCTGATCCCTCAGCGTATCGACCCCGCCCAATTCGACCGCGCGTACGGGTCCGCTGCGGGCTTCATGCGGGCCCTGCACCTCGACGACATCTTCCACTCCCTCTGGCTTTCTGGGTTGGTGGCGCTCATGGCCACGGCGCTCGTCGGCATCGCGATCAAGCGCTGGCCGTGGACGTTTCCCAAGTGGGGGTACGTGGCGGCTCACCTCGGCCCCGTCGTGATCCTCTTCGGTGGCGTGTTCGGCCAGATCGACGGCATCAAAGGTCGCGTGGACCTCGAGGTGGGTCGGTCCGCCCAGGAGATGGTCACGCACGACTGGCGAACTGGCGAAATGAACCGCATCGCCCTGCCCTTCGCCATCCGCCTGGACGACTTCCGCATCGAGTCTCACGACCCGGTCTACCGAGTCTTCGTCTTCAAGCACACCGGAAGCCACGACGACAACGATTCGTTCGAGCCTGTGGTGGCGATCTCGCCGACGGACCAGAGCGGGCAGCGCGTGCCGATCGAGAAGGGATTCTCTCTGCAGGTGGATGCCTACAAGGATGGGCCTGCGACGGGCGGCGTCGAGCGCCACGTGGTGCAAGTAGCCGGGGTCGAGTTGCCTGTGAACCCGAGCCAGGCGTACCAGATCGGCGACCGATACGTTCGCGTCGGGGCCTACTACCCGCACTTCACGTTCGACATCGCGTCCAAGTCTGTCAGCAACGCCTCCGACCAGCCGATCAACCCCGCACTCCAAGTCGAGATCCGATTGGGTGGCCCCCAGGGTGACGTCGAATACGCCGGTTGGCTCTTCGCGAACATGCCGGGCTTCTCGATGAGCGGGCACCAGGACGGGACCCGCAAGGAAGGCGTGCCCGTGTACCGCCACGAAGGAGGAGGCCAGCAGGGACCTTCCCTCACGCTCTCGGTCTTCTCGGGCACCGAACGGGTGGACAACCGCGAATTGACGACGGTGCCCGGTCGCCACACCCTCGCCTTCGGCGATGGCAAGTACGTCGCCGTGTTCCGGATCCGGGACTCGGAGGCGAAGAACTACCACAGCAAGCTGTCGATCGTGAAAGACGGCCAGGCGATCGAGTCTCGCGAGATCTTCGTCAACGACCCGTACACCTACGGCGGCTTCACTTTCTACCAGGCGAACTTCGACCCCCGCAATCTTCGCTACTCGGGCATCGACGTCGTGCGCGACCCGGGCCTCTGGTTCGCGTACGCGGGCCTGGTCCTGATGCTCCTCGGGGTTCTGCACATCTTCTATCTTCGTACGATCGGACGACGAAAGGCGGCCGCAACATGATGACCCTTACCCGCCTCGGGATGCCGTTCGCCGTGAGCTTCGGCGTGGTGGCGGCCACGACCGGGCTGTACCTGGCCAACGTGTGGATCAAGCGAAAGTCCGTGGACAGGGCAGCCTCCTTGCTCTTCATGGCGACGCTGGGAGTGCTGACGTGGGTGATCGCCGAGCGGTACATCGCCGCGGGCCGCCCACCCTTCAAGACTCTCTTCGAGTCCCTCGTTCTGTTCGGCTGGAGCGTCGCCATCGTGTATGTGGCAGTCGAGCGGTTCTACCGTCTCGCGCTGCTGGGCGCGCTGACCTCCGTCTTCGTTCTGGGCATCATGACCTATGCGGTGCTGAAGCGAGACGTCGACATCATCTCGCTACCGGCAGCGCTGCAGAGCGGTTGGTTCGTCCCTCACGTGGTCGTGTACTTCGTCGGCTACGCGGCGCTGTTCCTCGGCGCTGCGCTCGCGGTGATCTACCTCGTCCGCCCGCAAGCGACGGTAACGTTCACGAACTTGCGAGGGACGAAGGTGGTTCCGTACGCCCATCTCATGCACACGGTCGTGAAGTTCGGGTTCGTCCTGATCTCGGTGGGATTGGTCATCGGAGCCCTGTGGGCCAAGAGCGCGTGGGGAGACTACTGGGTCTGGGATCCCAAGGAGAACTGGTCGCTCATCACGTGGATGATGTACATCATCTACCTGCACGTGCGGACGTCCCCCGGCTGGAAGGAAAAGCACTCTGCCTGGATTTTGATCGGCGGCTTCGCGGCGGTGATCTTCACCTACTTGGGCATGAACATGCTTCCGACGGCAGACCAGTCGGCGCACGTCTACCAATAGCGTCCCGCCTGTACCAGGTAACGAGGAGGTCCAGTGTCCACGTCCAAGGTCGCCCCAGAATCGGAAGCCCAGCTGATCCCCAAGTCGGCTCTGCTTTCGCTCGTGCGCAGGGATGGTGGGCCTGTGCGCCCCCTTTCCGAGCTCGCCACCGACTACATGAAGAGCGTGCTCGACGCGTTCCCGTTCTACGTGATGTTGATCGACGCGGACCACCGGATCGTATGCGCGAACGCGGCCGTCGCCACCTCCTTGGGTGTCGACCCCGACGACATCCTGGGGGACTTCTGCCCGACGGTCGTGCATGGGATCACGGGTCCGTACGAGGGCTGTCCACTCGAGAAAGCGCGACGGTTGGGCAAGGCGGTGGAGATCGAGATCAAGGACGCCAAGACCCACCGCGTGCTGCGTTCCGGGGTCTTCCCGACCCAGTACGAGACGTCGCCCGGGTGCACGCTTTTCCTGCACACGGTGCGGGATGTGACGGAGCAACACGAGGCGGAGCGTGCGGCCCGCCGTGCCCACGATGCGCAGCGCTTCGTGAACGACGTATTGCGCTTGTCTTTGCAGGAAATCTCGCTGGACGAGATCCTGGACCGCGTCGCCAAGCAGATATGCGCGATCCCGTGGCTATCGAGCCGTCCCCAGGCGGCGATCTTGCTGGCAGACGAGCAGACAGCGACGCTGCGTTTGAGGACCGAGCACAACTCGCGGGGCCGACAGCTTGCTTGTCAGACGGTCCCGTACGGCAAGTGCGTCTGCGGACGCGCGGCGGCCAGGCGAGCACCACAGTTTTCGAAGCACACTGGTGTGGGCGCTTCAGAGGGGACCGTCGGGGAGGACGACCACGGGCACTATTGCTTGCCCATCCTTCACGGGGACACGCTGCTGGGCGTTCTGAGCATCGGTCTCGACGGGGACCACGTTCGCAGCGAGGACGAGCTGGACTTCCTGTCTGCCGTGGCCGACACCCTGGCCAGCGTCATCAAGCGCAAGCGGGTGGAGGACCTTCAGCGTCAGCACCACTCGGTGGCGGTCGCTCGCGAGCGCATGGCCCGTGTGGGAGAGCTTTCGGCCGGCGTGGCCCACACGATTCGCAACCCGCTGCACGGCGTGATGAGTTGCGTCGATTTGCTCGATGACAGCGCGAGCAAAGGTGATCCTGCGCCTGCGGACATCATCGCGCTGATGCGCGACGGTCTCGAGCGGATCGAGCGGGTCACGCGCCGACTGCTTTCGTTGACCCGAGGGGGTCGCACGGAACGCACGTTGACGAACGTGGGCAGCTTGCTCGACGACCTGGTGGATTTCACGCGGATCCAGGCGAGCAAGCGTGGTGTGAAGCTGCAGCTGGACGCGGGGTTCCGCGGGGATGTCGTACTCAGTCCCGATGGGGTGGTGGAAGGGTTGACGAGCGTCATCAGCAACGCCCTGGACGCGTGTGTTTCTGGCAAGACCGTGACGGTTCGATCGCTGGTTCGTGGGGCGTCCACGCTGGTGCTCGAGGTCCAGGACGACGGGGAAGGCATCTCCGACGAGGACCTGCCTCACGTCATGGACCCATTTTTCACGACCAAGCCGATCGGTGCGGGATCGGGACTCGGGCTGGCCATCACCAAGCGCGTCATGTACGACCATGATGGCGAGGTCGAGATCGCCAGCCGCAGGGGGGAAGGGACGACCGTACGCCTTGTGTTCCCCGGGGCGATCACGGAGTAGGAGCGGTCCGGCAGGACCTCGTGCTGCCTGCCCGAAGTCCCTTCCAGGTTGAGGCCCGGCTACGACGATGGACGGATGACAGAGATCAACTAGGACTAGGAGCGGTGGCCGTTTCCGTTCTCGGGGGTGGGGCGACCGAGCTTGCTCTGCAGGGTGGTCCTGGGAAGCCCGAGGATGTCAGCGGCCTTGCTCTGCTGTCCCTGCGCCTGACGCATCGCCCAGCGTATGAGCTGGTCCTCGAACGCGCGAACGGCGTCGTTGAGCGACACGCGCGAACGACCTGCGAGGTTGAGAGCGAACAGTCCGTCCCCCTCCGGGGCCTGCTCTCCTCGAAGGAAGTCTGGCAGGCACTCGGGGGTGACCTGGCCTCCCGTGCACACGATCACAGTCGATTCCATCGCGTGGCGCAGTTCGCGGACGTTGCCGGGCCACCCGTACCTGCGCAAGACCGACGCCGCATCGAGCCCCAGAGATAGGTCTCGGCCGACCGCGAGCTTCCGCATGAAATGCTCAGCGAGCAACAGGACGTCATCCCCGCGGTCCCGCAGCGGGGGGAGCCGGATCTCCAGCGCGCGGAGTCGATAGTACAGGTCCTGCCTGAACAACGCTTGCGCAGCTTGCCCATCCAGGTCCTTCTTGGAGGTCGCCACGACGCGGACGTCGACCTGGGTTTCTCGACTGGCACCTACGCGAAGGAAGGACTTCTCTTCCAGAGCGCGGAGCAGCTTGACTTGGAGGTTCAGGGGCAAGTCGTCCACGTCGTCGAGCATCAAGGTCCCGCCGTCGGCTCGCTGGAAAGCGCCCAATCGCTGGCCCACCGCGCCGGTGAACGCCCCGCGTTCGTGACCGAAGAGCTCGCTCTCCGCAAGCTCGGACGGGATGGCGCCGCAGGCGACCGCCACCAACGGCTTGCTCGCGCGCGGGCCCAACTGATGGAGCGCGCGCGTGACCATTTCCTTGCCGGTGCCTGTCTCGCCGGTGATCAGGACCGGCGCCGCATGGTCGGCATAGGTCCGAATCAGCTTCTGCACCTGCCGCATGGGCGGGGACGTGCCCACCAGCCCGCAACACGTGTCTTCCCCTTCGCTCAGCAGGGCACGCAGCTCGCTGACCTCCTTGCGGAACCCGCGCAGCTCGGAGAGCTTTCGCAAGCGATGCTCCAGCTCCTGGAACCGAAAGGGCTTGTTGAGGTAATCCGATGCGCCCTGCTTGATCGCCGCAACCGCGGTCTCGACCGTGCCGTACGCCGTCATCACGATGATGTCCACGCTCGGATGACTCTTTCGCACGCGGCTGAGCAGCTCGAGTCCGTCGAGCCCCGGCATCCGCAGGTCCGACACGATCACGTCCCAGTCCTGTGCGCCCAGCGCGTCGAGCGCCAAGTACCCGTTCTCCACCGCGTCCGCGACGAACCCGGCGGCCCGCAGTTGGCGCACCGTGGCCTCCCGACTGATCCTCTCGTCGTCCACCACCAGCACGCGGGGTGCTTCCACCATGCTCGTCAAGACACCCTCGGTTCTTCTCTCCACGTTTCGCTCAGCACAACAGTACGGTCGCCTAAGCAATCACAGTGCCAACGGGCCAAGTGACGTCTTCGCTCTCATTGAGCTCACGGCACTATGAGCCCGTGCCGACATTTCGGCAATCCCTCACCGATCCCTTCGTCGGCACACGGCTTGCTCGTGTATCGTTTGCCCACGCCAGTAGGCGCGGCTCCCCGGACCATGAGCGAACAGCAAGACGTCAAACAGCCTTCCCCCTCCGAAGGGCTCTACCGCAACCCGATGAGCTACTTCGGCGGGCTCATCACGGTCGGCACCGCGGTGCTCATTCTGTTCGCGATCATCGGTGAGCTGACCATCATCCAGCCCAGCCCGTACGTCGGCATCATCACGTACATGGTGTTTCCAAGCATCATGTTCTCGGGCGTCGTGCTGGTGCTCTGGGGCATGCGCCGCGAGGCGGTTCGACGCAAGAAGGATGGCGCAGCCAAGCAGTTGCCGTACCCTCGGCTCGACCTGAACGACCCGCGCCACCGAAAGCGCTTCGCCTACGGGCTCGTGTCGGGAGGCGTCTTGCTGCTCGTGTTCGCGTGGGTCGGGTACAACGGCTATCTGTTCACGGGCTCCGTGACCTTCTGCGGGAAGATCTGCCATGGCGTCATGAAGCCCGAGTACACGGCGTACACGCACTCTCCCCACGCCCGTGTCCCTTGCGTGGACTGCCACGTCGGTTCGGGCGCGAGCTGGTTCGTACAGTCGAAGATCTCTGGGTCGCGCCAGGTCATCGCCACCGTGTTCGACACGTACGATCGCCCCATCAAGACCCCGATCGCACACCTTCGACCTGCCCGCGAGACATGCGAGCATTGCCACTGGCCGGAAAAGTTCTTCGGAGCCGCCCTCAAGCAGATCCCCCACTACCGCTACGACGAGCAGAACACGCCCGAGCAGATCAGCTTGCTGTTGCGGACGGGAGGCGGCAACCCCGCGCGTGGGAGCAGTGCAGGCATCCACTGGCACATGGTGATGGCCAACAAGGTCACGTTCGCCGCCTCGGACGACAAGCGCCAGGTCATCCCCTGGGTCAAGGCCGAAGGAATCGACGGGACCGAGCGCGTCTACAAGGCCGACAACACGGACCTGACCGACGAACAGATCGCGGCGCTCCCCAAGCGCACGATGGACTGCATGGACTGCCACAACCGCCCGTCGCACGCGTATCCGCCGCCGGAAGGGTCCGTCGACCATGCCCTGGCGGTGAACGAGATGCCGGACGATCTGCCGTGGATCAAGCAGGTGGCGGTGGAAGCGGTGTCGACGCCGTACGGGACGACGGAGGAGGCGCGAGCGGGGATCCGCGGGGCAATCGAGGGGTTCTACCGCGAGAAGTACCCTCAGCTCCTGGAGACGCGAAAGCAAGACATCGATCGGGCGATCGCGGCTTGCCAGGCGATCTTCGACCGGAGCGTGTTTCCGGAGATGAAGGTGAACTGGACGACGTACCCGAACAACATCGGACATCGCCACTGGCCGGGGTGCTTCCGGTGCCACGACGATCGCCACGTTGCGAATGACGGCAAGCGGCTGAGCACGAGCTGCACGCTGTGTCACACGATGCCGCAGCGGGGAGCGAGGGTCCCTCTCGGAGACGTGATGCCGGCCTCCGACGTGGACTGGCACCCGTGGGACATGCCGAGCAAGACCGTGGCGGTGGAGGGCCACGACAAGCTGCTGTGCCACGACTGCCATGCGGCGGGGTTCCGGCCTCGAAAGACCTGCGTCAGCTGCCACAAGTAGGGCGGGTCACTCGCCGAAAATTCGGCACCCATACAACGAGATTTCGGCATCGGCCGAGAGGGTCCGCGCGCTCAGCTTCCCCTCGGCCTCGTGTAGATGACGAAGGCTGGTTCACCCTCGAAGCAGGCGGAGCATGGCCCCACTACCTCGACCGCAACGGTCGTCACCTCGAACCCGATCTCTTCGTAGGTCTGCACGGCTTCCTCGAGGCGCGTTCCCTGCGCCATGAAGCACCGGGTCCACCCGGCGGCAACCAACTCCACATCCCGTTCAGGACGCGCACCCGGTCGCGTTCCGTCAACCTGCTCAGGGCACGAAGGCTGCTCGCAAGAACGAATGGATCGACTCGCCGCCATCGTCTCCATGTCTGCCCCGGCCAGGCGACCATGTCAAACGATCAGCCCACCTTCCGATGCTCGACGGAGAGCCTGAGCGCATCTTCGATCCTCCAGGAAACGCGTTCGACCCAGGCTTCGACTGGCGCTGGCGACTCACACGGGGGAATCGACGAGAGGGCGTCCTCCAAGGTTGCCCGGAGCAAGGCGTGCGCCTCTTCCGCACCGTGTTGTTTGACTGCATTGGGACGCCCATGCAGGTCGTCTTGACCAACGGGCTTGCCCACGGCCCATGGGGAGGATTGTACGTCGAGGATGTCGTCGGCGATCTGGTACGCATCGCCGATCTTGGTGGCGAAGGCACGCCAGCTTCGCGGGTCCGCGCCCGCGGCCGCTGCACCTCCACAAGCGGCGGCTTCGAACAACGAGGCGGTCTTGGCCCTGCGATACAGCTCGGGCGGGGCGGACGTCTCACTCTCCCAAGCCTGTCCCGCGATGATCCCGCGCGGACTCCTCACGCCTCTCGCAAGGATCGAGATCAATTGCGCCGCGGCCCTAGGCTCGCCAGACCGAGCAATGACCTCGAAGGCAAGGACGATCAACTCGTCCCCCGCCAGCACCGCAATGGGCTCACCATAAGCGCGATGGATGCTTGGCAGTCCACGCCGCATGGCCGCATCATCGAAACACGGAAGGTCGTCGTGGACGAGGGAGGCACAGTGGACCAGCTCGACCGCAGCGCCAAAGTCCTCTGCGAGCCACGGTCGGGTGTCTCCACACGACGCAGACACGGCAAGGGTGAGAGCAGGTCTCAGGCGACCGCCACCCTGGAGCACAGCGTCTCGCACGGCCTTTCGCAGAAGCGTCGGCGAGGGGACGTCTTCCTCTTCAAGAAGGGAAAGAGCGCGCTGGAGAGCCCGCTCCACACGCGTAACAGGGTTCATGAGATCGTTCGATGGCCGACCCGCCGCCATCATCGCGCGAAAAGAAATTGTCGCGCGCCCCATCGACATCGCAGTCGACCGTCCTAGAAGCGCAGCATGTCCCCTCCCCCACCTGTCATCATCGTCGGTGCCGGCATCGGAGGACTGGCGTCGGCCATTTCACTCGCCTCTCGCGGTGTCCCGGTTCTCGTCCTCGAACGAGCGAGCCAATCCGGCGGCAAGATCCGACAGGAGCAGGTCCTCGGTCGGACCCTGGACGCAGGTCCTACGGTCCTCACCATGCGCTGGGTCTTCGATGAGCTCTTCGAAAACGCTCAACAATCCTTCGACTCCCACGTGCGGTTGTTGCGTGCATCCCGCCTGGCCAGGCACTTCTGGCAAGGCGGTGCGCGGCTCGACCTGTTCTCGGATCTCGAGGAGAGCATCGATGCCGTCGGAACATTCGCTGGCTCGAAGGAAGCCGAGGGCTACCGTCGCTTCGCCGATCACACGGCGAAGGTTCACGCCACGGTGCGCGATGTCTTCTTGCAGTCCGACCGCCCCTCGCTCGCCTCCACGCTCGCCGCGTTGCGAAGGGTCGGGCTTCCCGCGCTGTGGCAGGTCGAGGGACACCGGACCCTGTGGAACGCACTCGGGGACTACTTTCGCGATCCAAGATTGCGCCAGCTCTTCGCGCGCTACGCGACCTACGCCGGCTCTTCGCCCTTCCTCTCCCCGGCCACCCTGAACGTGATCGCCCATGTGGAGCGCGAGGGGGTTTGGCTGCCCGAGGGCGGCATGCGCAGCGTGGCGGACGCGTGCGAGCGAGTGGCCCGGGGGCTCGGGGTCGTCTTTCGCTACGACACCGAGGTGGAAAGGCTCGTGCTCGGGACAGGGGGTGTCGAGGGCGTGCGAACGGCGGACGGCGATACGATCGCGTCCGCTGCTGTCGTGTTCAACGGCGATCCCGCGGCGCTCGCGAGCGGGCTACTCGGGGATCGGGTTCGAAAGGCAGCGTCGCTGCCGAAGCATCGGTCTCTTTCGGCGGTCACGATCTGCGCGGTCGCACCCGTGCGCGGCTTCGACCTCGACTACCACACCGTTTTCTTCAGCGATGACTACGCGCGTGAGTTCATCGAACTGTTTCACCAGATGGCCGTACCGTCCCGCCCCACGGTCTACGTCTGCGCGCAAGACAGGGCAGGATTCAAGACGACCGCGGGTCCCGACGAACGCCTCTTCTTCCTGATCAACGCCCCCGCCACGGGGGATACCAGCGCCACGGAGCTCTCATCTTGTCAGACGTCGATGCTCGAAACCCTCAGTCAGTGCGGATGGGAGCCGGAACTGAGAGAAGGCTCGGTGATCACCACGCCAGCGGACTTCGCAACGAGGTTCCCGGCAACGGGGGGGAGCTTGTACGGGGCGGCATCGCACGGCATGATGTCACCGCTCTCGAAGGCCCCAGCCCGGTCGAAGATCCCCGGTCTGTACTTCGCGGGGGGCGGGGCACACCCGGGGGCAGGCGTTCCGATGGCAGCGACCTCCGGCGTGCTGGCGGCCAGGGCCATCTTGCACGACCTCGCTTCGACGCGACGGTTGCACCCGATGGCTACCGCTGGTGGTACCTCGACGTCGTCAGCGACGACGGCGCCTACGCCTTGGTGGTAATCGCCCTTCTTGGCAACGTGTTTTCCCCCTACTACGCGGCCCGTCGAAGGCAGGGTCCGGCGGAGCCGTTGAACCATTGCGCGATGAACGTGGCGTACTACGGACCTGGGGGAAGGCTCTGGGCCCTGACGGAACACGACCGAGGGTCGGTGGAACGAACGGGGTCGCGGCTGCGCATCGCCGAAAGCGTTGTGGAGGTGGACGACGACGGCGGCCTCACGTTTCAGTTGTGCGAGCGAACTTCGCCTTTCGCGAAGAACCTTCGAGCGACCGTACGGGTCGAACCGGGCGTCGTGGGTGGGGACGGTTTTGTTCTCGACGATGCGGGTCGTCATCGCTGGACGCCCCTGCGTCTCAACGCCCGAGCTACGGTGCGACTCGAGCACCCGCACCGAACAGCGTGGTCCGGGCGCGCCTATGTGGACACCAACGACGGGGACGAGCCGCTCGAGCGGGGCTTCCGATCGTGGGATTGGTCCAGGACGAGCGGCAGCGATCTCACGCATGTGGTGTACGACGTGACGCGTGCGGACGGCTCGTTCTCGAGCGTTCGCAGGACCTTCCGGCGCGACGGGGCGCACGAGCCCTTGTTGGGAGTAGAAGCATTCGAGGTGGGCAAGACACGCTGGGGTGTTGGGCGGCGTGTGCCATCGGACGTGGGGACGAAGCCGACCGTTTCTCGATCGCTGGAAGACACGCCGTTTTACGCCCGCACGCTTTCGACCGCGCGTGTGGGTGGGCAGCGGGTGCATCTGGTGCACGAGACCGTGGACTTGCAGCGGTTCGAGCGTCCGTGGGTTCAGTTCCTGATTCCTTTTCGCATGAGGAGAGCGGCATGAGCAGCTGGATGATCTGGGGGCCCCTCGTCCCGTTGACGGCGTACGGCATGGAGCACTGGGCCCGTCTTCTGCATGGGCGGGTTTGGCATCGCTGGCTGTGGAAGATGCACCGATCGCATCACGCGCCGAGGCGCAGCCGCTTCGAAGCCAACGACCTGCTCAGCTCGTCCCATTCGTTCCTTGCGGCGGGGATGATCGTGTACGGCTTCGAGGGTGCACCCGGGGTGGTGCGCGAGGCCGCGTTTGGCGTGGGTGTGGGAATGACCGTCTTCGGTCTCGCCTACCTTGCCATCCACGACGGCTTCGTGCACAAGCGCCTTCCCCTCGCGTTCCTCGAGAAATTCTCGTACTTCCGTCGCGTCAGGCAGGCCCACAAGGCGCACCACAGCCGACCTCACGCCGTGCCCTTCGGGTTCTTCCTCGGCCCGTGGGAGCTCGAGGCGGCCGAGCGCGCGGCCGCCGACGAGAACGAGTCCCCTGCCCGCTCCTGACTCCGTTGGGGCTAGCCCTATCTGAGCCGAAGGCGAGGCGTTTTGGGGTGAGCCGCGGTGAGCGCGGCGAGGCGGCTTTGCGAAAGCCCCCTTAGAAAGACCTAGGCCCAAACAAGCGCGGAGCGCTTGATTTGGGGCTAGCCCACCACTGACGGGCGATACTCGCCCCCCACCGGCCCACGTTGACGAGGCCAAAGCCCCCAATCACGTCGCGGTAGACCTGCGGGCGCTTGAGGGAGGTTTTGTGCAGGAATCGAACGAAGTCCCGGGGCAGCATCTCGTCCCGGAGCAGAGCCCCGTAGGCGTCGTCCCCCAACTCGTGCAGAACGGAGAAAGCAGTATCGAGAAGTGCGTTGAGCTCGTGGGCCCGGTGAGGCTCCGTGGAAGGGGTTGCCATCATGCGCGCCAGAGCCCCGGTTCCTGAGTGGATCGGAGTGTCCTGCGCCATGGTCGAAGTTCCCTCGAGCTCCGCCATCACCCGTTCGACCGTTGCCGCGAGACCGCGCACGGTGTTGCCGAACCCGCAGAACGTGAGGGGCGAGTGGCGAGCTGCCGCATCGCCCACGAGAACGACGCGCGGCAAGGACGGTCGAGGGGCGGGCGTCAGGCGCGACCATCCCGGGATGTAGCCGAAGGTTGGTCGAACCAAGCGGTGGTCTCCCTCCTTGTAGTGGGGCAGTCGCTCGAAGAATCGGGCGTACAGGCGCAGAAGGGATCCCGACCCCACCCGGTCGGCAAGGTCGTAGTAGAAGAGATACACCGTCGTCTCCCCCGCTCGTCCTGGGAACGCCTCCCAGATGTGCTGCCGGCCTTCCTGCACGTGCTCGGTCGTGGCAAGAATCTCTCCGACGCGCGGGTTGATGGCTCGCTCGTCCTCTCCTTGTCTGAGCCCGACGATCACCCCACCGACGGTGGGACAAACGAGATCTGCCGTGGCCGAAGGGCTCGACACACCGCGGGCGTCGATGACCACGCTCGCGGTGACCGTTCGCGGTTTGTGCTTTCCCCCGAGGGCGATGGCCACGGAGCGAGGGCCTGCCGACAGCGCCAGGACTGGGTGTTCATCAAAGAGGTGGACGCCCCGCTCTTCGCTCCGCTCGCGGGCGAGTCGAAGAAGCGCCCCCGCGTCGACGGCGATATCGAGCACGCGGGACACGGGGTACGACCCGCCTTCGTGCCAGCGACACACGCCGTGATCGTATTGGGCCACGAGCAGGGCGGGGACATCGTCGGGACGCACGACACCCGAACGGACGAGGGCATCGACTTCCGCGAAGCTCCCGTTCCACTCCCGGTGGGCTTGACCGATCCTGGCCCGGTCGAAGACGGCGACGCGGAGCCCGCGCTCGGCCAGCATCGGAGCCAGCAGAAGGGAGAGCCCGCCACCGGCCATCGCTACGTCATAGTCGGGTATCGTGTCCGCATCGGGCGGAGAGAGGGAATCGGGCCGCGGGGTGGGCACGTTCATCCGAACGGCGTCGAGGTGCTCCAGGCGCTCGCAAAGATCCTGTCCTCCGGCCTCACGGACGCGGTCCCGCGCACGGTCAAGGTCCGTCATGATGCGTGATCCTGCAGCAGGGCCCGGGGATGCGCGGAGGCGTTCACGAGGAAGGCGGTTTGCTCGAGGGGTTCGTAGGGAGCCACGGGCAGAGCTCGAAGGCTCTCGCCCGGCGTTCGTCCTACGAGAGCGCGAAGCACCAGCCAGAGTTTCTTGCTGGTGCTGACGACCGTTCGCCGAGAGACGGAGTCGAACCCCTGGCGGCCGAGCTCGTGTCCGATTTCGGCGTAGATGAGGCGTGCGGAGCGGATGGCTGCGCGACAATCCTGAGGGAGCAGGGCAATACCCAGCTCGCTGCTGGCGTAGAGCGCATCGGCGCGCTCGAGGAGTCGGCGGACGACGGCTGCGATTTCCGGCCGAAACGCTGGGTCTCGCAAGAACGACGCGGGCTGCACGCCGGCCTCCTGCAACCAACCCAGGGGCAGGTAGACTCTGCCGTTTCGTGCGTCCTCCCCGACGTCGCGTGCGATGTTGGTCAGTTGCATGGCGACGCCGAGGTCGCAGGCGCGCTGCAAGGTGGCCTCGTCGCGCGGTCCCATGAGCAGCGTCATCATGACGCCGACGGTACCAGCGACGCGGGCGGCATAGGCCTGCAGGTCCTCGAGGGATGCATAGGTGCGCCCCTGGGCATCCCAAGCAAAGCCTTCCAAGAGTGCTTCGGGCACGTCCTTGGGAATGTCGTAGGCTCGAACGACAGCGGAGAAGGCGCGGTCGACGGGCTCCGGGTCGGGTCTGCCGTCGTAGGCTCGGTCGAGTCTTTGGTGGAGTGCTTGCAGTGCTTGATCGCCCCCCTGGTGCTCGTCGACGAGGTCATCGGCCACGCGGCAGAAGGCGTACACGGCGGCGGCCGGGTCACGCACCCGCCTTGGGAGCAGGAGGGAAGCCAGAGAGAAGCTCTTGGAGCCCTTTCGGAGGAGGGCTTTGCACGCTTCCAGGTCCGCGCTAGGCAGGTCAGCGAAGGGATTCGGCATCGGGCACCACCGTGTCGAGCACACGTGCGGAGGACAGGACCCCGGGCATGCCCGCCCCTGGGTGGGTTCCTGCGCCAACGATGTAGAGCCGTTCGATGTCCTCGCTCTTGTTGTGGGGCCGGAAGTAGGCACTCTGTCGCAAGGTCGGCTCCATGCCGAAGGCCGCGCCGCGGAAAGACGCCAATCGGTCCTGGAAGATCTGCGGGGTGAGCATACGGCTGGTCACCACTTCCCCCGCGAGCCCGGGTAGCACGGACGAGGATAGATAGTCCTCCACGGAGCGTCGATATCGCTCCTTCTCCGTTTCCCAGTCTGTCCCGCTGGACAGGTTCGGCACGGGCGACAACACGTAGAATGCATCACAGCCCTCGGGGGCCAGAGCCGGGTCCGTCGCGGTGGGCCGGTGCAGGTAGAGGCTGAAGTCGTCCGCGAGCACGTGACGGTCGAAGATGTCGTCGAGAAGTCCCTTGTAGCGCGGCCCGAGCAAGATGGTGTGATGGGCCACGTCGGGGTACTTCCGCTTGGTTCCGAAGTACCAGACGAACAAGCTCATGGAGTAGCGACGGCTCTCGATCTTGGCATCCGACCAAGTCGGCCGGTGTTCCGGGGCGATGAGATAGCGGTAGGTCCAGGCGGAGTCCGCGTTGGAGACGACGACATCGGCGGCGATGCGCTCTCCGGTGGACAGCTCGACACCGACGGCCTTGCGGTTTTCGACCAGGATCTGGCGCACTTCCTGGTTACAGACCACACGATTGCCTTGCCCCTCGATGAGGTCGACCAGTCCTCGGACGACGGCGCCGGTGCCGCCGATCGGGAAGTGGACGCCCCACTTGCGCTCGAGGAAGGCGATGAGCGTGTAGATCGACGTGGTGGAGAACGGGTTGCCGCCGACGAGGAGCGGATGGAAGCTGAGCACCTGACGAATTTTTTCGTTCTTCACGTGCTTGGACACCAGACCGTACACGGAGCGATAGCTCTCGAGCTTGATCATGTCGGGCACGATCCGAGCCATCGACGTCCACGACCCGAAGGGCACGTGGGCAAGCTGCTCGAAGCCCACCTTGAAGATGTCCTCGCTCGAACGCACGAATCGCTCGTAACCTTCCACGTCCTCGGGGCTGAAGCGGGCGATCTGCTCGCGCATGGAAGCGGGGTCGCCCGTGTAGTCGAACATCTCTCCATCGTCGAAGCGAATGCGATAGAAGGGAGTCACGGGTCGCATGTCCACGTGGTCCTGCATCTTCTTGCCGCACAGCGACCAGAGGTCTTCGAGCAGGAAGGGCGCCGTGATGACGGTGGGGCCTGCGTCGAAGGTGAAGCCGTCTTGCTGGTGGACGTAGGCGCGTCCGCCGGGTTTGTCGAGCTTGTCGAGGACGGTGACGCGGTAGCCGCGTGCGCCGAGACGAATGGCGGAGGCGAGGCCTCCGAATCCGCTGCCGATGACTACGGCGTGGGGTTTGTCGTGCTGGAGCATGGACCGTTCGATGCAGGGGCGGGAGCCCGCATCGCTTCGGGCCGTACGGATCGCGAAGGTTCTACCGGGTGGAGGCCCGGGGCCGACTAGGAACGGATGAGAGACGTCCCTATCGGTTTGAGGCCCGGCGACGACCATGGGCGGATGACGGCACATCAACTAGGAGCTGAGAACACGGAATGCGAACAGAGAACCAGGAACGGGCAGAGTCAGGCGCACGTACGGCCTCCCTCCGCACCAACCCCTTTCTGTGCCTTCTGCGGCCTCTGTGGTTCTCTGGGCACCGGTACTACGGAGAGCAGTGCGACGGCTCGATCATCCACCAGCCGCGTCGTGCGCCGGGGTTCCACACGACCTTGCCGCCGCCGTAGTTGCAGATGTGGTAGCCGTACCACTTGCCGGTGCAGCCGGTATTGCTCACCGCGATCTCATCGGTGTGGCCCGCGATGTGTTGACCTGCGCAGTACCCTTCGTCGCGCAGGCGCTGCGTCACGGCCGCGAACCAGCCCTGACAGATTTCGTCGACCGTGGTGCCGGGGATCCCCGTGATGGTGCAATCGCTCGACGGGTCGCAGCCGCTCAGGGTCGCCATGACCGCATTGACCGCGGCGTCGACCGCGGGGTCGGTGTCCTGATACGAGCTGGCCGAGCAGAAGAAGTCTGGGTCGGGAACGCCTTGGGGGAAGTCGCAAGGGCCGCCTGACCCTCCTTGTCCCTCGCAGGTTTCGCCGGCGCTTCCGGCGGTACCTGCGGCGCCCCCTGTCTCCGAACCCGCTGAGCCGCCGACTTGCGCACCCGCGGAACCGGCACTTCCTGCGGTCCCCGCATGGCCCGACGCGGCCGTGGTTCCTCCAGTGGGGTTCCACCCACCCGACGACGATCCCGCGGCTGCACCTGCGCCACCGGCTCCTCCAGCGTCATGTCCGCCGCTGCCCGAGGAGCCCGCGTAGCTCCACGGCTCGGCCGCGGAGTTGTCGGACTCGCAACCGAGCGGCCCGATCGTCACGATGCCGCCCGCCACCAGGATCACGAAGACAGTTCGTCGCAAGGAACGACCTCCAACGCTCAGTATGCGCTGATGGCTTGGCGGAGACAGCCTCTATTTCCGCTGAGCTCGCTCGACCAGGGGGACCGCGAAGTCGAGCGCCATGTCCCAGGGGAACCTGATCCACGTGTCCTGCGTGACCTCCCGAACGCACAGGTCGACGAGAGCGCGCCCCTCAGGCTTGGCGTAGACGGTAGCGAAGAACGCTTTCGGGAGCATCTTCCGGATCTCGGCGGCGGTCTGCCCCGTGTCCACGAGGTCGTCGATCAACAGCATGCCTTCGCCGTCGCCAGCCGCCTGCTTGAGCACGCGGACGTCGTCGGTCTGGTTGCGCCCTTCCTCGCCGGCGTAGCTCACGGCGCAGACGGTGTCGACGAGGCGGATGTCGAGCTCCCTGGCCACGATGGCGGCGGGGATGAGGCCGCCGCGCGTGACAGCGATGAGGCCACGCCAGGACGATCCTTGATCGATCAGCGCCTGGCAGAGGATGCGTGTGTCGCGGTGAAGCTCCTCCCAGGAGACGAAGAAGTCTTGGTGATAGCGCTCGTTCAAGGCGGGCTCCTTGGCTAGCGGGCCAGGCTCATGGGTAGGTCGAGACCGGCCGGGCGGCAAGAGAGAGGCGTCGCTCAAACCATCAGAACAACCACGCCGCGGCGAGCCTGCGCCGCGCGCGGCTTCGCGGTGTTGCGCCCTCCCGAATCGCGTCTTCCCGGAGCAGCGGAATCAAGAACGTATCCGGAACGCGCCCGTCGGCCAGCGCGGCTTGCATCGCACTCCGATTGGACTGCATGGCGAGCCGGGCGACATCGAGATACGTCAGCTCGACACCCGGGGCGACGGACACGTCGAGCTCGCTGCTACCTAGACGGATCGTCAAGACGACAGGAGCTTTCGCCGTCGCGGGGACGCGCAGCACATTGAACACGCCGAGTTGGTCGGGAGCGCTCAACCGCCGCTCACCACGTGGAGACGTGATGGTGACGGATTGAGCGCAGGAGATCTGGACGGCGAGAGCCTCCCCAACCGGGTGCCGGTCCAGCGTGTTTTGGGTCAGTTGTGCGCGCGCGCCGGGAGGGCCCCAGCGTTTGTCACCGAGTTGGGCCAGGAGGCTCACGCCCGGCGGCGGCCCTGCCTTGGACATCATCGCGTGCCCCCATGCCGGGTCGGGGCTCAAGAAGTAGTCGAGTTTGTGCGCGAGCAACGCTGCGCGCCACGTTTCCGCCGTCCGCCCCAACTCGGTCAACTGCGTCCTCAACGCTTCGCGCTCCTCGGCGGACCGCGTCTCCGCAAGGCGTTCGACCAACGCCCACTCCTGCAAGTCGCGCCAGATCGTTGCGACGAGATTCATGGATCGCCGCGAAGTGCCCAGAGCACCTTGGATCGCGGCGATGCGGTCGGTCAATGCGTGTGCGCACGCCGGCTGCGACAACGCCTCGAAGTACACAGCGAGTGAGTCCGAGTCCAGCGAGGCATTCGCGAGTTGAAACGTGCTTTCAGCGCTCGTGGTGCACAGCGTGACGGGGCTGTGGACGGTGTGCTGAATCCAAGCCCAATCGATGACATCCATGGTCGCAGGGCGTCGCAATCCCAAGACGCTCTCCTCGCGGAGCCCCGAAACCGGAGGAGCCGTCGGCGCCGAGGAATGCGGAGGCGCGGACGCCACTGCCACCGGCTCGGGCGACGCGGGTGCACGCACTTCGGCGGGGGTTGAGGTCGTTGGCCGCATGGCAGTCGGCGTAGGGCTGGTGCAGGCAGCGAGTCCCGCGCAGAGTGCGGCGACGGGGAGATGGCGGCGATCCCACGCAGGGCGATGACATTGTCGTCCGTGGCGCCGTTGAAGCCAGCAGCCTCCCGAGCATGCGGCCACATGCCGGCACCGACGGCACGCACCTTGCGGTCGCCACGCGCGCAGCGCACCGAAGCCCGCCCTCCATAGCGCCGAGAGAGGTTCGGCCATCACGTTGCCGACGGATGCGGACCGGTCGAGCGTGGTGCAGGGGACGACCTCGCCATCCGGGAGAATGACGCATTGGGTCCTGCCCGCGCCGCAGAAGAACGGCGTGTCGCGTAACAACGGCTCCCAGTCGCCGCAGAACCCGATCTCGTCCGCCATGTTCACCGGGAACGCAGTCCGACGGCGCGCGACGAATCGCACGAGCGATCGCGTCTGTGCCGACGTGAGCATGAGGTCCTTGCGGCGAGACGCGCGCCCTTCGGGGACCACCAGGTGCAATCCCCACGAGGTCGCGCCGCTCTCGAGGACGGTGATGAAGAGCTCGTCGAGGTGAGGAGCGTTGATCGAGGTGACCGTCGTGCCGGCTGCGACTTGCTTCACGCCGCAGGCCCGATACCACGCGATCGCACGCAGGGCGTCGTCGAACGCGCCCACGCGACCGCGGAACGGGTCGTGGATCTCTCGTGGACCGTCGATGCTCACCGCGACGAATTGCGGCGGGTGAAGCTCGATGGCCCGCCGCGCGCGTTCGCCGGGGAGCACCGCGGTGTTGAGCGACCACGCGATGCCTCGCACGTGCATCTGCGCCACCACGTCGTGGAACCGAGGGTGCTCCAAGGGCTCGCCCCCCGTCAGCAAGAGCTGCGGAACGCCGAGCTCCACGACTTGATCCAGCACCCGTCGCACGAGCGCGAACGACGCATGCCGCGGGACGGGTTCCGCCGCGGAGCAATGCGGGCAGGATAGCGAGCACGACGTCGAGACGATCCACTGTACGAGCAAGGGCGAAGGCGTGCAGCCGAAGTCTCGGAAGAACGCGCGCTCGTATTCGGTACCGGGAGCCCAGTTGCTTGCGTGATGCGTCCCCATCGCGTGCATCGTAGCGGCTTTCGATTCCATGTCGAAGCGGATCGGAAGCAAGCTTCGCAAGAGCTGGGACTGCGCGGGTCTACGCCTCGTCGTCCTCGTCTTCCTCGTCTTCCTCCGCCGTGTTCGCGACGGGTGACGGTGTTGCGCAAGGTTCGCCGCCAATCGGTGAGCAAGGCGTCGAACGCGACGGCCTTGGCCTGGTATTCGGGGTCGTCCAACTCGACAGGGACAGGGGGCGCTTCCGGGGGCCTTCGATGGCGATGTCGAGCAGTCCGCGAAGGTAAGTCTCGACTTCGGCGGTGAGGATGTTGCGCGTTGCCAGGGTGTCGGCGGCTGCCTTCAAGAAACAGCCGGAAAGTCGATTGCTACGGTACGGATTGCGTCGACGAGGAAGTCTGTGCCGGGTCTTGAGCGAACGAAGTGGCTTCGATGCCTTGCGCGCCGTGGCGACCGCGTAGCATCCTCGAAGCATGAGCAGCGGACGGCAGCTGGACGCGGATGCGTGGACGGAAGTCTTGTCGAGACTCGGTGGCGAGATCGGAAGCCCTCCGATGGAGGTCTTCGTGATCGGCGGCGCTGCGATGGCCCTTACCTTCCGCCAGCGCAGAACGACGCAAGACGTGGACGTTGTCATCAATAGCGACGAGGATCGAGACAGGATTTTTGCTGCTGCAGAGCGGGTCAGGTCGGAGTTCGGATTGCCGGAGGATTGGCTCAATGAGAAGGCGAAAAATGCTGGCTTCCTCGTCACCGAAGCGTTCGCGAACCTTGAGCGGTTCAAGACCATCTCGTTTGGAAACCTGACGCTGGTCATTCCCTCGCTCGTGCATATGACGGCGATGAAACTCGCAGCGCTTCGAACTCAGGCGGATCGTGACGACGTCGTGGTCCTGCTCCAACAACTGCGGGCGCGTGGGATGGATCGGGACGCGGTCCTTGCACAGGTCGGCGGGCTCATGCCGGTGGCGAAGCAGGAAGCCGCGCGCTACGATCTGGAAGACATCTGGGAGTTCATCGATGAACCCACGTGACCTAGTGCAAGCCGTGATGCGGGGCGACGACCTCGCCGCGCGGCAATGGGTCAAGGACGCCAGGCGTTCGGGTATGGACTTTTCCGAGGTTCAGGATCTTGGACTCACGGGGGACGAACGCGTGGTTGCGGCCGCGCTCTTCGAGCTGCTTGCGGTGCGGCAGGGAAAGCAGCCTGCCGCGTGGACAGCCACCGCCGGGATCGCTTCAAAGCCCGTCTTCCTCCTGAAGGATGCCGAGACTTCTCCGGCGATGCGCCGCCTGTCCGTGCGCGGCACCCCGGCGTCCATGCGGGCACGCAACGTGTTCGCGTTGCGTGACTACCTCGACGTGCTCTGAGGTACTCGAGCCAGCCGCGCAGGAGCTGCTTCTGGCCGGCGAAGGTGTCGAGCAACAACTTGTCGCGGGCCGGACTTATAGCTGGAGCCGATGCACGGAGCACCTCGAGACGGTAGTGTCGTTGTTCGTGACCGCGAGCAAGCTACGCAAGAAGTGACGAACTGCGCGGGTCTACGCCTCGTCGTCCCCGTCCCCCTCCTCCTCCTCCGCCGTGTCCGCCGGGTTGCGGCGAGAGACGAGTCCGAGTTGAATGAGGTAGTCGCGACGGGTGACGGTGTTGCGCAAGGTTCGCCGCCAATCGGTGAGCCAGGCGTCGAAGGCGGCGGCCTTGGCCTGGTCACTTGACTTCCTCGAGGCACTCCTGGAGGGACTCACACGGTGTGTTGTAGTCCGCTCTGCTGGTGACCGGGATCGGATCAGCGCAAGGGTTTGCTCTCCGGTCGAACCCGTCGTAGTTCTCCAACTCCGGGTCTCGTTCCGCTACAATTCGGATCTGTTCGGCGATCTTGTTACACTCGGCAGGGTCACGACCCGTGTCGTCGTTGTCGCTGCCGCACGCGATGAGACCCATTACCGCAAAAGGCACGCAGTAGAACCGCTGTTTCATCATTGCAGAGTAGCATTGCCCACGGAATCCGAGCAACGGCCTTGGCGAGGACTGCCCTACAAAAACCGAGGCCGCCCGTTCATCAGCCACCCATCGATCGCCAGCGCGGCCGACTTGCCCTCACGAACCGCATTGACCACTTCCTTGGCGCGAAGCACGCAATCCCCCGCAGCGAATACTCCAGCAACGGACGTCATGTACGTCAGTGGGTCGGCCCTCAACGTGCCATTGGGCATCAGCTCCAGCCCGTCCACGTCGCGCAGCCACCCGTGGGCTTCTTGCCCGGTTGCCTTGATGAAGTGATCGCAGGGCACGTCCTCCGTGCCTTGCGCGGATTGCAGACGAACGGCCACCACGCGTCCGTCCTCACCCAGCAGTTCCACCGGACGGACGTTCCACATCCACGTGCACCCATCAGCGAGAGACAGCTCGTATTCATGGTCGGTGCACTTGGCGAAGCTTCGGTCCCGCCGATAGACCAGCGTGACGGAGGCCGCACCCAATCTCTTGGCCTGGGTGGCGGCGTCGACAGCGGTATTGCCTGCACCGACGACAACCACGTGGGTCCCGACCCGAACGCTCGGGAGGGGTTGGGTCTTGATGGCGCGAATGAACTGCAGGGCATCTTCCGAGCCGGCAAGGTCCTCTCCCGGGATCCCGAGCTGGCGGGTGGGACCGAGACCGATGGCGAGCAGGACGGCATCGTGGGATGCGAGCAGGTGTCCCAGCTCCGCGGCATTCACGGCGGGCTGATGAACGTGCAGGTCGATGCCGCCGACGGAAAGGAGGTAGCCGAGCTCCTTGCGCACGAAAGCCGCGTTGATCTTGTACTCGGCGATGCCGTACCGGTCGAGGCCGCCGGGCTCCTGGTCCTTCTCGAAAACGACGGGGCCATGACCGAGGCGGGCGAGCTCGAAAGCGGCGGCGACCCCGGCTGGCCCTGCCCCAACGATGGCGACGCGGCGTCCCGTAGTGGGCAGTCGTTGGAACGGCAGCTCCCCGGAAGCGAGGAGTTGGTCGGTGGCGAAGCGCTGGAGTTTGCCGATGGGGATCGGCCGCCCGTGGGTGGTGTGACAGATGCAAAGCTGCTCGCAGAGCTTCTCCACGGGGCACACGCGCGCGCAGACCGCGCCGAAAACGTTGGACTGCAGGATCGTGCGCGCTGCGGCCTTCGGGTTGCCCTCGGCGATCTGGCGGATGAAGGTAGGGATGTCGATGTGCGTGGGACAACCGCGCGTGCAAGGCGTGTCGAAGGGACAGTAGTAGCAGCGTTGCGCCTCGATCAGCGCCTCTTCCACGCTCAGAGGGGGACGCACGTCGTCGAAGTTCTTCGCGATCTGTTCCGCTTCGAGGCGGGGCGTCCAGTCGTCGTCGTGTTCGTTGCTTCGATCCATGGCATTCACCCCGCGATCGTCCCGCCCACGTCGACGGCAAGCTGGCGCCGCGTCTCTTCCATCAGTGCGGCGTTGGGAATGACCTTGTGGAAGTCATACAGGTTCTGCCGTGCCTCGCGCGCCCGCTCGGACCGCGTGGCCTCGTAGTAGGCGTCGAGCAGCGGAAGCAGCTCTTCGTAGCGGTCCACCTCGCTGGGGGTCACGACCGCGACACTGCGGCTGTCCACGGCAAAGCGAACGTCTTCGCTTCCCTCGGGGTCATAGACGTAGATGACGCCGTCGGTCATGCCGGCGCCGATGGATCCCGACGCGGGCCCGAGCAGGACGACGCGCCCGGCGGACATGTATTCGCACGCATACTCTCCGGCGCCTTCGCACACGATGGTGGCGCCCGAGTTGCGCACGGCGAGGCGCTGGCCTGCGCGCCCTTGGACGAAGATCGTGCCGCCGGTTGCGCCAAAGGCGACCGTGTTGCCGACGAGCGTGGTCTCCCAGCTCTTCCCGACGAAGCCTTCGGGCTGGCGAACGACGATGCGGCCTCCGCTCATCGCTTTCCCGACACCGTCGTTGCAAGACCCGCTGTGCACGAGCTCGAGGCCGTGGATGCAGAATGCCCCGTAACTCTGTCCCGCGGTCCCGTAGGTGCGCAGTTGGATCAGCTGGGGGTGGGGCCACCCGTCGCGCCCCCAACGCCGCGCGATTCGCCCTGCCACGCTGACGGCGAAGTCGATGGAGCTTCGGCTGGTGAGGGTGAAGGTTCGCTGGATGCTGCGTCCGGACTCGAGGGCGTCCAACAGGTCCTGGTCCCGGTCGAGTTGCTCTACGATGGTGCGATCGAAGCCGTCGATGCGACCTGTGGCACGGAACGCGCGGGCATGCGGCGGGGTGGCGGTGAGCATGGAGAGGTCGAGCAGGGAGACGCGGCGCAGCAGCGCGGGGATGTCGACCCCGTAGGCATCGGCGAGAGCAGATGCGAGGTCGCTCTCGGACTTGACGCGCAGCACGTCGGACCGACCCACGAGGGCTTTGGGGTGGGAGAAGCCGAGGCGGGCAGCCAGGCGACCGATGGCCGCGCCGAATTCGAGCAGGAACCGCTTCACGTGCTCGGCAGATCCTGGGTACACGGCCCGGGGGTTGAGCTGGCCCGCGATCAACGTGGGGCAGGCGCCCGTGTGGCATAGATTGCAATGCACACAGCCCTGGGCGATCATGAGCGCCGTGGCGATGGTGACCTGATCCGCACCCAGGAGCATGAGCTTGATGGCGTCGGTCTCGGTCTTGACCCCGCCACCGGCGCGCAGCTTCACGAGCCCCCGCAAGCCGAGCGCGGTCAAAGCGAGGTGCGTTTCACGCAGACCAAGCTCCGTCGGAAGTCCGGCGTGCTCGAGGGAGGAACGCGGCGAGGCGCCCGTGCTTCCTTCGAGCCCGTCGATCTCGATGATGTCCGCACCTGCCTTCACGACGCCGGCGGCGATGGTGCCGATCCCCGTCACCGCGCAGAGCTTGACGGAGAGGGTGGCCGCGGGGTGGACGGCACGAAGGTCGTGGATGAGCTGCTTGAGGTCCTCAATCGAGTAGATGTCGTGGTGGGGCGGCGGAGAGATCAGGTCGATACCAGAGCGGCAGTAGCGCAGACGCGCGATCTCCTCGGTTACCTTCGAGGACATGAGCTGCCCGCCCTCCCCCGGTTTTGCTCCTTGCGCCATCTTGATCTGGATCTCGTCGGCGTGAACGAGGTACTCGGCATCTACACCGAAGCGCCCGGTGGCGACTTGCCGGATGCGGCTGCGTAGGTCACGTCGCGAGGCGTCGCGGTTGCGGTCGCGCGCCTCCCCCCCTTCCCCGCTGTTCGATAGCATTCCGATGGCGTTGGCCGCGTGGGCGATCGCCTCGTGTGCCTGGGCGGTCAGTGCGCCCAGGGACATGCCGCCGGTCGTGACGCAATCCCGGAGGACATCCACGGCGGTGGCGGCCTCGACCGTGGGCGTGTCGATGGTCTGGAATTCGAGCAAGTCCCGAAGAGCGGCGGGCCGGCGGGCATCCGCCAGGGTCGCGTATCGCTCCCAGGCGTCCGGGCCTTTCGCGCAGGCAACCTCCCACAGCGCGATGCGAACGTTGTCGTTGTACGTCCGCTCGTCGTGGTCGAAGCGTGGGAGGTCCTCGATCACGAGGGCGTGCCGGACGCGCCGTGCCGTGTCCGAAGCCACGGTGTCCAGATCGATCCCACCCACGCGGGAGGGAACGCGTCGCAGGTAGCGCATGACGTCGGGCCCGAGGCCTACGGCCTCGAACAGACAAGCGTCCACGTAGCCCTGGATGGTGGCGATACCCATCTTGGATAGGATTTTTCGCAGGCTCTCCTCGAGGCCTTCCTGGGTTTTGCGCAGGGCGGAGCCGACCGGGCGGTGTTGCGCCTTCGCCCGTTGAATGGCGTAGTGCAAGAGCGCGTGGGCATGGACTGCATCGGCCCCGAGTCCGAGGAGCACGGCAATGTCGTGGCCTTCGGAGACCTCCCCGGACTGAACGACGATGCTGCAAAGAGGACGCAAGCCCTCCTGGGTGAGGTGGTCGTTGACGGCGGCGACGGCGAGCGGAGCCGGGATGGGCCAGCGTTGCTCGGCGAAGCAGCCGATGTCCGAGAGAAGCAGGACGGAAGCCCCTGCACGCACGGCCTCCACGGCCTGAGAGACGAGCCCATCCACGGCGCCCGCGAGGGACCGACCGTCGCCGCCCGCGAGAAACGACAGGGAAAGCTTGCGCGTGCCGAGCTCGTGCATGGAGAGGAGCTCGTCGACAGTGCGGGCGGTGAGAACGGGCGATCGCAGCCTCATGTTGACGGCCTGGGGGCTGGTGCGCGGCGGCACGTCGGGCTGGCGCCCCAAGTAGGTGACGAGACTCATGTCGCGCCCTTCGCGGTAGGGGTCGATGGGCGGGTTGGTCACGAGGGCGAACTTCTGCTGGAAGAAGCGGTAGAGCGTGGGGCCGTCAACGGACAGGCACGGCAGGGCTCTGTCGAAGCCCATGGAGTAGATCTCCTCCTTGCCGGCGTCGATGAGGTGGTCGGTGGTCTCCTGCCGCATGCGCGAGTCCCACCCCCAGGCGCGAAGGAACGCGCCAAGGCGTCCGCGGAACGCGAGCAAGTCGGGGTGGGGCAGGTCGACGCGGGCGCCGTAGCGGGTAGGCATGCGGATGTCGCGCTGGTTGACGACATCGAAGGTGGTACCGAGCCACGGGGTCGCCTCGGCCACGATTTCGAAGTAGACCTCGGAGGACTCCACGACGCGGTGGGATTCGAGGTCGAACCGGACGATCTCGCCGGGGGCGAGCTGCTTCTGGAAGTCGATCTCGCGGGGATCGCGGTCGAACACGCCGATCTCCGAGGAGACCAGGAACAGGCCGTCGCCGGTTCTCATCACGCGCAGGGGACGGAGCCCCATGCGGTCGAGGGAAGCGACGAGCTGGATGCCGTCGTAGGCGATGAGGGCAGCGGGGCCTTCCCACGCACCGAGCCCGCCCATGGCGCGTTTGTGGAACTCGAACAGGGCCTTGCGTTCCGGGGTGAGGTTGCGCACGCGGTTTTCCCAGGAGGGGGGCATGAGTGCGGCAACGGTATAGGCGAGGGACCGTCCTTCTGCGTGGTAGGCCTGGAGCGCGCCGTCGAGGTCGGCGGTATCGCTCTGGCCGGGGACGAGGGCGTGAGCCGGCCAGGCCTCGTCGAACTTGCCGCACTTCCGAACGTAGCGCTCCCACTGGACCACGGCGTGTCGGTTGCCCGAGACGGTGTTGATCTCGCCGTTGTGGCTGATGACGCGGAACGGCTGGCACATGTTCCAGTTGGGTTCCGTGTTGGTGGCGAAGCGGCGGTGGAAGACCACGGTTCCGACCTCGAAGGCGGGGTCGAGCAGGTCGGGGAACACGCGGGGCAGG
This sequence comes from uncultured Polyangiaceae bacterium, assembly GCA_964488865.1. GTDB lineage: Bacteria > Myxococcota_A > Polyangia > Polyangiales > Polyangiaceae > MWCO01. Next base: position 90,449 of record CAZAWR010000021.1, read on the forward strand.
AGGGCCCCATCCATGAGGCCCTTGTAGACGACGGTTCGGTCGGAGCAGGAAGCCACGTAGACGGGCAGGGAGAGGTCGGCGAAAGCGTCTTCGATCCGGCGCTGGACGACGAACAGGGTGCGTGGCTCGCCGGCTCCGAGGCGGTCGCAGCGCAGGATTGCCTGAAGGATGACGGGTTGTCCCTCGCGGGCGGCAGCGCCGAGGCCGTCGGGCACGAGGGGGACGGTGCGCACGGCGACGAGGTGAGCGCCGAGGGGTTCACAGGCCTCTCTGACGGTTTGTTCGACACGATCGGTCGGTAGATCCCGGGGGACGAAGAGGGAGACGACGGCGCCGATGGCGTGGGAGAAGAGCGGGTCGGCGCCTGGGGAGAGGGTGGCGAGGGCGTGGTCGAAGAATCGGCGGGGGATGTCCATGAGCAAGCCGGCGCCATCGCCGGTGCCGTCGGGCATGCAGGCGCCACGGTGCTCGAGGTGGCAGATGGCGCGGAGGGCCAGTTCCAGGGGGGTTCGGCCGGGTCGGCGCGTGCCGGCGGAGATGGCCCCCACGCCGCATGCGTCCCGGTTTCGCCCGGTCGGGAAGGCCCACAGCTCGAACGGCACGATCGACATGCCGCGGACTTTACGTGAAGCGTGGCGGTACGGTCACCCGGAATTGCTCCGGACCGTCCGGTGGGCCTAGACTGCTCGCGATGACGACGGTGGGAATCGACCTTGGCACCTCGCGGGTGCGGGCAGCGGTGGTCGTGGGGGCCACGCCGCAGGTGATCCAGTTCGGGGACGGTTCGCACTTCCTGCCCGCGGTCGTGGTCGTGGACAAGGGTACGAAGCATGTGGGTCGCACAGCGATCGCGCGTGCTGCGATGAACCCGCAGAACGCAGTATTGGGTGTGAAGCGGTATCTGGGCCGCCCGGCGTCGGACGAGCTTGCCATGCAGATCGCCTCGCGCTCCGGGGTTGCCGTAGCGCCGCGAGAGGATGGCGGGATCGCGTTCCAGATCGGCAAGGAGACGCTGACCCCGGAGGACATCGCGGCGGCGTTGCTCGCCCAGGTCGTCGACATGGTCACCAAGACGACCGGCGCGCCGCCGGACGCGGCGATGCTCACCACTCCCTATTGGTTCGGGCCTAGCCAGCGCCAAGCGTTAAAGGTAGCGGCACAGCAAGCAGGGCTGCGTGCACTCCAGGTGATGAGCGACGGGACCGCGATCGCCCTGTCTCTGGCGACGGCTGAGCTCGAGCAGCGGTGCTCGGCGATTGTCGACGTCGGCGCCGGCGGTTGCTCGGTGTCGATCCTGGAGCTTGGTCCGGAGCGCGTGGCGCTGTTGGCCAACGCTGGGGCTCGCGACGGGGGTGGCGACGACATGGATCACGAGATCGTTCGGGCCATGATCAAGGGGCTGCGCGACAAGTACGGCGAATTCCCCGTGTATCCCGCGATCTCCGAGCTCATCCGGCAGGTCTGCCCCGATCTGAAGCGTGACCTTCTCTCCGTGGAAACGGCCCAGGCGACGATCCCCTTCTTGCCGATCGGCCCCGGCGTTTCGATGCAGCAGGTGATCCTTCAGCGCCGCCACCTTCAAGCCTTGATGGTTCCCTCGCTCGAGCGGCTCCGCACCGCCTGCGCCGAAGCACTGAAGGCCGCCTCTCTGGCGCCGGAAAACCTCGACGCGGTCTATGTGACCGGTGGCCTGTCCCAGGTCCCGCTCTTGCGTGAGACGGTCGCGTCCGTGCTCGGTCAAGTCACGTCACGGCAGCTCGACATCGATGGGGCGGTGGCGATCGGCGCCTCCCTCCAGAGCGCCATGATGGATGGGCGCGTGGATCCGATCCCCACGATCGACGTGGTGACGTCGACCTCGATGCCCCCACCAGCCCCCGTGTTGCGGGGGACGATGCCGCCTGCGGACGTCCGGAGTATTCGCCCGTCGGTTCGTACCTCTTCCGCGCCGCCCCGGGGGCGGGCGACAACGCCGCCGCCGTTCGCGGCGGTGCGACCGGTGACGCCGGTTCCGAAGGCTTCTTCCGCTGCCCCGCCCAACCGCAGGACGCCGAGCCCGAGCTCTCGTCCGCCGGCTTCTTCCGCTCCTTCCCGCAAGCCATCGGGTGCGTTCGCGGCCCAAGGCCGATCGCAGAGCGGCTCGTTTGCCATCGCGCAGCAGGACGAAGTCCAGATCGCCTACCGGGATGCGGTCCCGGACGTGCCTGTGGAAACCCTGCGCATGGAGCTGGCCACGCTCCTGGCGTCGGTTCGGGGCGGTGCGCTGACCGAGGGGGCGAAGGCGCCCAAGCGTGGCGTTGCGAGGACCAGTCCCGAGGCCGTGTTGCAAGACGAAGCGCCCGCCGACGCGCGTGAGGAGATCGCGGAGAAGTTGGGCCAGATATGCGGACAGCTTCACCGCGGGATGCAGGCGATCCGCCAGTACAGCTGGGGCCACCCCCACACCGAGAGCTACTTCGAGCGCGTGCACAACTTGCTGCAGGAGTTCCACGCTGTCTGGCCGACCTCCGTGCGCTTCGAGCTCGGGACTACGTCGTTCTCCTACGACCGCACCGTGGTCTGGCGTCCCGACCGTCCCCCGTTCGACACGGTGCCCTACCAGCTCTTCGTCGACGGGTTGCGGGTCTTGCAGCTCAAGCCGGGCATCGAACCCGCCGAGTTGCGCGAGTTTGCGGCCGTCCTGGTCCGCGACGTCGGGGGCGTGCTCGTGTCGGACGACGACGCGGTGACGGCGTTGTGGGACCGTCGCTTGCCGCACGTGGGTTACATCGCGGTCGACGCGTATCTGGACACGGACGATCCTGACTTCGAAAAGGAGCTCGAGGCCCTGGAGAAGGAGATCGGGGCTCTCTGCAACTTCGACGATGTCGACGGGATGAGTGCGCGGCTCGACGCGCAGCGTGAGGATGCGGACCAGGCGGTGGCGCTGGCGCTGCCGAAGGACGTTCGGGAGTTGCTTTCGTCTGGGGTTGCGATGACGGAAGACGAGTGGGTGGAGGCCTATGCGGGTCTCTTCCCGGAGGTTTTGGCGGAGAGCGAGGAGGTGGGGGACGAGAACGTGTTGTTGGACGGGCTGGAAGCGTTCGCAAAGGACGTGGTGAGCTCGAGCCAGGGCGCGGTGGCTTTCACGGTTTTAGACCTTCTCTCGCGTTCGGTCCTGGAGACGTTCGGTCCCGAGAAGGCGCGGGAGTTCGAGAGCCATGCGTGCGGGGCCATGTTTCCGGCGTCCCGGCTCTCGCAGATCGTGCAGGATTTCGCGCGACTGCCTCCCGATGCGGAGACGCTTCGGCTCTTCTCCTTGGTGCTCACGGCGCTGCCGGACGACCGGTTTTTCGACGGCGCTCAGGAGTTCTTCTGGACGAGTTCGGAAGCCACCGAGGGCGTGCTCTTGGACTACATGGTGCGGTTTGCATCGGGGCGGGAGGCGGCGTTCGAGCCGGTCCTGGCGCGAGGGTCCCCTACCCTGGCGATGGCCGCGCTGCGGGGACTGTCCTCGCTCGGAACGGACGAGGCGCGGGGCGTGCTCATCAAAGCCTTCGACAACCCTCATCTGGAGGTGAAGGTGTCGGCGATCGGGTTCCTGCCCGACGCAGCGGCCGAGACGGTCCGATCGGAGGTCACCCGACTGCTCGAGGACCCCTCTTCCGAGGTGCGCCTCAGCACCTTGAACGTCCTCAGCCATCTCGGGTCGACGGCAGTCGGGCCCGTGCTCGTTCGACGGATCCAGAACGTCGACCTGACGACGCTATCCGCGCAAGAGCGGAAGCTGTTGCTCGACACGCTCGTGAGGCTGAGTCCGCGCCGGGGCAGCGAGATCGCGATCGAGATCCTGGACGCGACGCAGATGATCCCGACCCAGGGCCCCGAGGAGACGCGCGCGATCGCGGCAGAGGTGCTTGCGTCCGTGGACTCGGAGGCCGTCGAGCAGGCGCTCGAGAGGGCAGCGCGCAAGCGCTGGAGCAATTCCACACCGGTGCGTGAGGCGGCGGCTCGGTCGCTCGAGACCTTGCGGAGCCAGAGGTTCCTGCAGAAGGGGACGTCCCGATGACGAGCCTGACTTCGGCGGATCGGACCAAGCAGGAACGGGCTCTCGCCCCGGCCCGCGTGGTCACGTCGGTCCTCAAGCTGGTGAAGGCTTGCCTGCTGTACGACGATTCGAACCAGGCGGTTCAGCAGCTGGTCGGTCCCACGCTCGAGGCGATCTCGACGTTTTGCCTCGCAAGGGAGGCCGATTCCGTCAAGATTCTGTTTGCGGGCGACATCGTGTTCGTGAACCGTCGCGTGCTCCGGGCGGGGCGGGACATGATCATGTTGGCGTGTGAGCTCGGGGAGCTTCTGGCGAGGTGCAACCTGTCGGAGGTGACGTTCGTCGGCCGGGTCGGGGCCGGGGAGCTTCTCGATTTCGCGAGGCAATTGGCCGACGGCCAGCGGGACCCGAACGCCGCCGAGCGTCTGCGGCACGCGGAGATCCATGGCGTCTCGGTCCGCTGGGTGGAGCTATCGACCGAGGACTGGCTGCCGTCGATGGAGCGGTCGCTGTTCGCGCGGGTGGTGAGGGACTACGCGGCGTCGACGCTCTTCATGCGGCGGTTCTACGCCGACTTGGAGCAAGGGGAGCTGCACGTAGGCAACCGGGTGAAGCGGGTTGCGCAGAAGCTGGTCGTGGTCGGGGACGAGGCTCCCCAGCTGGCGGTTGCGCTCGCAGCTGCGCGCCTTCCTGACGACGAGCCCGGCCGGATCGTGGTCAGCACGGCGATCATCGCCTGCGGCATGGCGCGGCTTCTCGGAGCGGAACGTACCGCCTTGGTGAATCTCGCCATGGCGTCGTTGATGACCGAGGTGGGAAAGGCGCGCTTCCAGAACGATGTGCCGCAAGAACGACTGCCGGCGAGCGCCCTCGTCATCCTGGCGGCGGCCGGGCAGATGCACCCGTCCACCATCTCGCGCTCCGTCATCGTGCACGACGCCCTGGAGGATGACTCTCCCGCCGTGTCCGTGCTGGGCTCGGTCTTGCGCATGGCGAGGGACTTCAACCGCGTGCGCATCCCGGTCAAGGGGCGCCGCTCCCCAGGCGTGGACGGAGCGATTGCCGCGATCGAGCAGAAGAAGGACGTCGGTGACATGCAACCTTTCCTCCAACTGCTGATGGGGGCGCTGGGGTTCTTCCCCGTCGGCACCATCGTGCAGCTGGACACGGGCGAAGTGGCTGCCGTGGCGGGCGTTCCCAAGCTCGCTGTGGACTACCGCAAACCCCCAGTGCGGCTCTTGTCCGATGCCTCGTCCAACTTCCTGCCCAAACCGCGAGACGTCGATCTGGCTGCCAGCGTCAGGGGCGAGCCGCCGCGCTCCATCCGTCGCGCCTTGGGAACGCTCGATGGACTGCGCGGCAAGCCGTCGTGAACCCGGCAGGGTCGGGCGCTAGCCCCAAGTCAAGCGCTGTTCGAAGAACGTGCTTGGGTTTGGGGCTATCCGAGCCGAAGGCGAGGCGTTTTGGGGTGAGCCGCGGTGAGCGCGGCGAGGGGGCTTTTCGAAAGCCCCCTTAGAAAGACCTAGACCCAAAGCAGCGCGGAGCGCCTGATTTGGGGCTAGTGCAGGGGCTGCCGCCCCTACGCTCCGTTGTCGCTACCCGCTGCTCGTCGGCCCAAAGACGATGACGGGCAGGTTGGCGTGCTCGCACCCACGCCTTGCGAATCTGCCAAGAACCGCGCCGCCGTCGAGCCAGCAATGCACCCCTAGACGAGATGCCGCCGCTTGCGTAAGGTTCTTTGGATGACGATTCCCCTCCTGCCGTCTGCGCAAGACCTGACCGCCACTCGGCGGTCATGGGCGGGGGGCGCTTCGAGATGACGGGACCCGACGCCATCTATGGTCGACTTGCGGTCGGCTTCATGGTCGAGGATCGCTATCGGGTCGGCGAGATCGTCGGCAAAGGGGGCAGTGGGCTCATCTACCAAGCCACGGACGTCACCACGGGACAGCGGGTCGCGCTGAAGACGTTGAACTCCGATCTGTTGTCCCACCCGTCCGCTGTGGCGCGGTACCACCGGGAGGCTCGTGCGGCGGCGGGGATTGGCCACCCGAACATATGCTCCGTGAGTGACGTGGGGCAGTTGCCGGACGGCCGGCCGTTCCTCGTCATGGAGCTATTGACGGGCAGGACGTTGGCAGACCGTATACGCGACGACGGTGCGATGCCGTTCCCGCACGTGGTCAACATCTTGACGCAGACGCTCTCGGCGCTGGAAGCTGCGCATGCGAAGAAGATCGTCCATCGGGACATCAAGCCGGACAACGTGTTCCTGACGGACAGGATCCGTGGGGTCACGGCGGTCAAGCTGCTGGACTTCGGCATCGCGAAGTCGCTCGACGAGAACGCCGAGCTTTCGCTCACGCGAACGGGCATGGTCGTGGGGACGCCCTTCTACATGGCTCCCGAGCAAGCTCGCGGTGAGACGCTCGATCACCGCGTGGACATCTATGCGTGCGGGGTTCTGCTCTTCGAGATGCTCACGGGGCGCCGTCCCTACCATGCGACGAATTACAACGCGCTGATGGTGCAGGTCTTGACGAGCCCGCCGCCGGACCCGCGACATCTTCGACCTGCGGTGCCGTCGGGATTTGCGGCGGTGGTGACGCGGGCGATGGCGAAGGACAAGCGGGAGCGCTACGCGGACGCGCGCGCCTTCCTGGCTGCGTTGTGGGAGCTTCAGAGCACCGTGTCGGAGGGGCTCGGGCCCGAGGAGATCGATCGCATTGCGCAGGCGGTCCAGCGTCCGAACACGTCCAGCAGGCCCTCGTTCGACTCCATGTCCGACGACATCCCGGTCTACCACGAGTCGGAGCCACCGGTTCCGATCGCGCTCGGGCATGTCGAGGCCACGGACAACGAGACCGTGACGCAGCCGTTCGTTCGGCCGGAGCAGCTTCGTCCCCCGAAGCGGCCTTCGTTCCGACCGAGCGTCTCGGAGATCACGGAAGTGATGATGGACGCGCCTTGGCTGCGCGCCGAGGAGAGCCCCAAACCGCCGGTGTTGCGGAGAGCGTCGAAGGAGCCGCCTTCACCGTGGGACGACGAGCCCACGAGGGTAGACAACCCGCCTCAGCCCGTGGTGACAGCGCCGCCTGAGACTGGGGCACCCAAGGGGGCGCCGCCCCCGGCGCGCGTGCCGCGGCCTAAGGGCAAGACGTAGAGGACTGTTCTCGGAACTGCAGAGCCCACGGACAGGGAAGCTCGAGATCCGTTTTCCCTGGTCGATTCTAACGACTCATCTCGACACCCCCTCCCCTTTCACGCGATACTTCGCGGTTCACCCAGGAGGTCGACCCATGTGTGCTTGGACGGCTCGTCAAGGGGGGATGACGGATCCACATCGGACTGCGAGGCGCAGGCGCCAAAGAGGTCTGACGCTTGGGATCGCCGTGTTTTTCTCCGGCACAGCGGCTGTTGCCTGGACGCCCCTGGCGGTGGATCTCGACCCGCTGGTTCGCATGCCCGGAACCCAGCACTCGGACGGCGTCGTCCTGGAAGGTGCCGGGAACTGCATGAACTGCCACGCGGGGTACGACGCCACCGTCGAGCCTGGCCTGCATTGGAAGGGGTCGATGATGGCTCAGGCGGCAAGGGATCCCTTGTTCTGGGCCTCCGTTGCGGTGGCCGCCCAGGATTCCATCTGGGCGACGGGGCGACCGAATGCCACGGACATCTGCATCCGGTGCCACAGTCCTGGGGGATGGCTCGGTGGGCGGTCGGACCCCACGAACGGGTCCGCGCTGATTGGCGACGACTTCGACGGGGTGGCGTGTGGGTCATGCCACAAGACCTATGACCCATTCTTCGAGGACACGGCCGCCGGGATCCGGGAGGGCAACGACTGGAGCGGTTACTGGGACGAATCAAACGCTTCCGGCACCCCATCCTCCACGGCGGCGGCGACTACCCTTGCGGCCGATCGGTTGGAAGCAGCCAAGGTCCGCCTGTTCAACGGTAACGCGTTCTACGGGGCCAACCGTCGACCCGTCTCTCCGGGCTGGACCGAGCACGGCGGGGGGCAGATGTTCGTCAGCGCCACGGCCGAGGAGCGCGGACCGTTCGCAGACGCCGGGCCCAAGCACAAGTTCATGTACAGCCGTCACCATCGCAGCCGGTACTTCTGCGCGACGTGCCACGACGTGTCCAACCCGGTCCTTGCGAACCTCTCGTACGCCGGCACGGCGCCCGGCGATGGCACGACGGTGCTTCCCACGGAGACGGAGCCTGCGCACGCCTACTTCCACGTGGAGCGGACGTTCTCCGAGTTCCGTCTATCCGCATACGGACAGGGTGCCGGCGCCGAGGGGGTCGGTCCCTACGCTCCCCAGCTTTTCGACACATCGCGTGCGGGGAACCTCATCGCGACCTGCCAGGACTGTCACATGGCCGACGGTGTGGGGCGGGGGGCGAACAAGAACACGGCTGTGCTCCGGCCGACGGACTCCGTGGAGCATCCCCACAGCGGCGTTCCCACGCACGACTTGATGGGGGGCAATGCGTTCGTACCGCTCCTTTTGGCCAGCTCGGTGGCGGGCTCACCGAACCATGATGCGACGAACGCCGCGCTGCTGAATCAGGGGCCGGCCACGTTGACGATGAACCTCACCGCGGGACAGGGGCTCGACCCGGTCGCGCTCATCGCGGCTTCCAACCGTGCCCTCACCCAGCTGCAACGAGCGGCCTCGCTCCAAGGGCTCTCGTACCAGGCCCAGACGGGCGCCCTCGCCTTCCGCATCCAGAACAACACCGGACACAAGCTGATCTCGGGGTACCCGGAGGGGCGTCGCGTGTTCGTCAACGTGCGGGTCTACGCGGGAGGCAATCTGGTTCACGAGGTCAATCCCTACGACCACGTCGTGGGCACGCTTCGAGGACTGCCCGCCTCGTACTCCCCCAACAGCCCTGCGCTTGGGCCGGGACAGGTGCATCGCGACGAGCTCGTCTACGAAGCGAAGATGAGAAGCGACCTCACGGGTGAGGACACGACCTTCCACTTCGCGCTCGCGACGAGCCGGTACAAGGACAACCGCATTCCGCCGAAGGGGTTCCGCATTGCCGAGGCGATGGACCGCATCTCCGAGCCCGTCTGGCAAGGGGCCCCGAACGCCGCTTACTTCACGCTCGCGGAGTACCAAGGCGGCTACGACGACGTCTCCCTGGGCTTGCCTACGGGCGCCGACGGCATCGTGGTCTCCCTTTTCTACCAGACCACCAGCCGGGAGTACGTCGAGTTCCTTCGAGACGAGATCGGCGGAACGGGCGGCACGTTGCCTTCTCCCGGGGTATCGGGAGACCCGGCGTATCTCATGGCGTCCGACCCGTTTTTCTCGGGCCTCGTAGCCTGGGGGCCCACCATCTGGAGCCTCTGGGACCACAACAAGACCATGCCGGGCGCCGCGCCCGTGCTGATGGCGGAAGCCACGATCGGTTCGGTCGGCAACCCCTGTGCACCGCCCGGATCTAACGGAACGCCCTGCAACGACGGCAACCTGTGCACGTTCGGAGACACGTGTCAGGCGGGCGCGTGTCAGGGGACGACGGTGAGTTGCGCGGCGCAGGACGCTTGCCATGGGGCGGGGGTCTGTGACTCTGCGACGGGGCTTTGCACGCAGCCCCTTCTGACGAACGGTACGCCCTGCAATGACTCGGACGCTTGCACGCTGACCGACACGTGTTCGGCAGGGGCTTGCGTGGGGGGCAACCCGGTCGTGTGCGCGGCCCAGGGCGTTTGCCACGTGGCGGGCACGTGCGACAGCGTCACGGGGCAGTGCAGCGATCCCCTGGCGGGTGATGGGACACTGTGCCCCGGAGGAACGTGCTTGGCGGGAGCGTGCTTGGCAGCGGACGCGGGTGTGGATGCCGCGCCGGACGTGGTAACGGAAGCGTCGACCGACGCGCCGTTGGATACGGGGTCGGCGGGGTCGGCGGGGTCGGCGGGGGTCGGCGGCTCGGCAGGCATGGCCGGTGCTGCCGGGTCCGCAGGCATGGGAGGAGCTGCAGGGGCTGCGGGCATGGCGGGCATGGCGGGCATGGCGGGCACGGGTGGGGCTGCGGGCACGGCAGGGTCCGGGGGAGCCACTGGCGGCTCGGGTGGTGCGACCGGTGGCTCGGGTGGTTATGGAGGAACCGGCGGCTACGGCGGTTCCGTGGGTGGTAATGGAGGGACCGGCGGCTATGGTGGCTCCGTGGGCGGGATGGGTGGTTCAGGTGGCTCGGGTGGAGCCGGATCTCCAGACGCCGGCCCTGGTGCGGCGTCCGAAGACGACGGTGGATGCGGGTGTGCAACCCCCGGTTCGCGACCGAATCGACAAGCCTGGATGGTCATCCTGGGGCTGGCAGCGGCGCTCGCTTCGCGTCGCCGGCGCACCGTTCGCAACCGCGCATGACGGCTTGACTTGCATCGACTCGGAGGTAGGGTTCCTCGCCTCGGGAGGAACCCTGCATGCTACGAAAATCAGCCTTCTTTGCGCTTTCTCTTTCACTCGGGATCCTGGGCGCGGCCTGTTCGGACGACGCCGAGGACGCTAGCGCTGGGGGCGGCGGAGGCGCCGCGGGCAGTGCGGGCAGTGCTGGAGGTACTGGAGGTGCCGCGGGCACGGCAGGCAACGCCGGTACCGCCGGCCAACCGGAAGACGCCGGCGGACAAGACGTGCAGCCCGACGTGTACGTGGGGCCGGTGTCCTTCCCCGACACCAACCTGGAGCAGTGCGTTCGCACCGCCCTGGACAGCCCCGACGGAGACATCCTCGCCGAGGACCTGGCTCAGCTTCTCTTCCTCGAGTGCCAGGACATGGGGATCGTGACACTGACGGGACTCGAGCACGCGACCACCCTCGCGGACCTCTCTCTGTTCGAGAACGCGATCGAGGACATCTCGCCGCTGGCTTCCCTGACGCAAATCCGGGACCTGCAGCTGGGGAAGAACAAGATCAAGGACGTGACGGCCCTGTCGGGCATGTCCGAGTTGCGTCGCCTGGGCTTGGTCAACAACCAGGTGAGCAGCCTCGCGCCTCTCGCCGCCCTCACCTCCCTCGAGTGGCTGAACCTCGACCGCAACGCCTTCGGCGACGCGGAGCTCCCGCACCTGGCCGGTCTGATCAATCTGCGCTGGCTCACGATCGAGCACAACGGGATCACCAACCGCTCGCCCTTGCAGCCGCTGATCGATGCGGGATGCGACATCTACGACCATTACGGAAGCGTCTCTCCCTTCCACGCGACGTCCTGGCCCACACCGACGTCCGCGGGGACCGGGGCTCGGGCGAGCCTGGCCAACCTTCGCCCTCGACTGACCGCATCCGGGGAAATCTCCTTCCGCTACGCCCATGAAGGCAAGCTGCTGCCGGTGCGTCATGTCACGGGCAAGCTGTCCACCGTGGGCGATCGGGTGCTGCACAGGGTCGGGGACCAGACCGTGGAGGTGGGGCGCATCGAGAAGGGCGCACCGGTGCTTTGCAAGGGGGGACATGCGAGCACATGCGAGCTGCTCGTCGGGGTCAGGTGGCCGGAGCCGGGCGCCGTCTTGCCGGGAATGGTCGCCGAGCCCGTGGTCACGGTTCGGGTGGAGCTGCTCGAGGCCCCCCGGCGTCAGCTTCTCGACGGGGAAGCCTGGGGCACCGACGACACGGACCTGTTGCCCTTCGTGCTGGCGTCGCCGAACCAACTCGATGCCGGGTCGTGCCTGTTCATGGCGAACACAGGCACCATGGAGATTCTCATCAACCAGCACACGCCGATCGAGAACATCACGTACGACGGGGACACGGACCTTTCCGAACGGTATCTCATGACCGTGGCCGACCATGTGCCCGCTTCCGTCGCCCCGTACTACCTCACGGACACCTTGTACTTGTACGAGGCAGCGGGCGGCGCCCTGCTGAACCGCGACTACCGGTTCTGCGTGGGCTACGTGAAGGAGACGTCCAGCGGCTCGATCACCCCGGCCAAGAAAACGGACGAAGGAGCTTACGCGAGCTGCAGCTACAACTGGTTCGACTTCCTTCCGACCGACTGGAAGGAGAGGCTCGTTCCCACGCCGCCTGCGGATCGCACCGTGATCTTCGTCGACCCCAAGCGCGACGACAACAGCCAGTGGCGTGTGGCTCTGTTCGACGACGATACGGTCGAGAAGATCAAGTACGAGCTTCGGACGAAGAACGCCCCCGTCATCGTGGTGTACAACCACTTCTTGTACTGGCATGCGAACGTCATCGTGGGGTACGACGACACGCTCGCCACGAGCGGCTGCCCGTTCGTGGAGGACTCGATCGAGTACTTCGAAGAGAAGGGTGCCGCGAGCTACGCGAACGCCATCCGCACTCGCATGGACGAGCAAGGAGGGTGTCGGACCCACGGCAAGTTCTACGTCCGCGACTCGATCTACGACGGCGGCAGCTCTGAGCCGGAGTACGACTACAGCGAGAACGGGGTGAGCTACACGGACAAGTACTCCCGTCGCATCCTCACGATCGAGTACGACTGGGCGAAGTATCTCGGGAACCACAGCTACTCGGTGCATCGGAAGTAGGCGCGCGGGAGCGGAGGAAGGCGGCCGGGGCGCGCAACCTCGGCCGTTTCAGCCGTCTGTGGGTTCGCCAGATTCGAAGTACATGGGCGCGCGCATCTTGCAGAAGTGCTTGATGGCTTCGAGGTCGGCGGGATCGATCTCGGTGAACTCCACTCCCATGCCGGGCACGTCATCCTCGCCCGAAGCCTCCCGCACCCACCTGACCACGCCCTTCGCCCACACGGATTGTCCCCCGGGCAGGACGAGGGACACAGCCACGCGCGTGCCTACCGGCTTGTTCTGATAGGTCGCGACGAAGAGCCCGCCGGTGCTCAGGTCCATGGATAGGCCTGCATAGAACTGGGACTCGCTGACGAGGCCGACGTCCACTTCGAGCCCGGACCGACCGGTGAGTCGACGGTTCCACTTCCGCGGGTCCACGGTCCGTTCGGACTGGGAATAGAACTGCGGTTGGCTGACGGGACCGGAGGACGGCGGCGCCGCGTCGGGCGGTGGAGCGCGACGTCGCGAGAGCGGGATCGGGGGGACGGATTCCGCCGCCGGAGGCCGGCTCGCGGCCGGACTCGAAGCACCGGGGGAATTGTCCGCCGCTTCGTCGGGGGGGACCCGCATGAGGAGCGCCCGCTTGCGTGCGCGACGGAGCGATTCGCGGTCTTGCCAGTCGCCTCCTTGGGCCGCGGAGAAGATGATGGCGAGGGAGGAGGCGACGATGTCCGCGCATTCCGCGGGAAAGCGCCCGGCCATTTCGGGGGCCTGCAGGGCGGACAGGGCAGCGCGCAGGTGATCCCGGGCGCGCACAGCGCTCGTGAGGCTATCGAAGGCGGACTTCTTCTCGTGCTCCAGCTCGAAGAGCATGCTCGACGTCTCGGCCACCTGTTCGGCGGCGCGCAACAGTCGCGCCTTCGCCTTGGCGTCGTTGTCGGCGAGGGCGGCTTCTTGCAGCATCCTTAGCACGGGGCTGAGAAGAGATCGGGTCCGGGCAGCGGCGCTCTTGGCTGCCTGAGCATGATTCACGGACTCGGGGGGGCGCTGGCTGTCACCCATCCTGGGGTACGTAGCCGACGGCAAGGGTGAAACGCAACCGCGGCCCCCGCATGTTCGGCGCATTTGTGAGTCGCTGGCGGCCGATAGCTTCCTCTTCGGACGCACAATTCGTCGCTGCGCAGCTACCCACATCCGCACCAGCAACGAAACCATCTGCGGTTCTCTGCGGAATCTGCGGCCCACTCCGATGGCTCGGGATCTGGGGCTAGACCCGGTCCCCAGATCGCCGTTTTCCCGCCTGCTCGCCGCAATGCTTGCTCGCCCTCTTTCCTGGACCTGTACTAAGACCCTGGTCACTCGAGGCTTCTCCCATGCCGTCTTACCCGGCCCCCCCATCCCGCATCACGTGGACCCTGCTCGGGACGGTGTCCTTCGGCGCCATGCTCAGCTCGATGACGGCGAGCGTGATCAACGTGGCCCTGCCCGACATCGCTCGCGAGTTCCACGTCGACCCTTCCCGGGCTGCCTGGGTGATTCTCGCCTTCCTGCTCACGGTCACCGTGCTTTTGCTGCTCGCAGGTCGGCTCGGCGACATTCTCGGACAGGGGCGGGTCTACCTTCTCGGCTTTGCCATCTTCGGGATCGCTTCCCTCGGGTCGGCCCTCGCCCCCTCCGAAGCCTGGCTCGTGGCTTCTCGGGTTACCCAGGCCGTGGGGGCTTCGATGGCCATGGCCACCGCACCTGCTCTGCTCGTCCTGTCGGTCCCACCCAGTCGACGCGGCTTCGCCCTCGGCTTCATGTCCACCGCCGTGTACGTGGGCTTGGCCGTCGGCCCCCCCGCCGGCGGGGAATTGGTGCGCTGGCTCGGCTGGCGGTCCATCTTCTATGCGATGGTGATCGTGTCCGCCGTGGTTCTCACCGTGGCCGTGCGCATCGTTCCCAGAACCCCACCGGCCACGCGCGCCCGCGCGCTCGACCCGGTCGGGGCGCTGCTGATCGGCGCAGGAACCTTGTGTTTTCTCCTCGCCTGCACCCGGGGTCCGGCATGGGGCTGGACCCACCCCGCCACACTCGCCCTCGGCGCCGCGGCCTTCGTGCTGCTGCCCGTGTTCGTGCTGTTCGAGCTTCGACACCCCACTCCCACGCTCGACCCGCGAATCTTCCGGTCGATGGTCTTCTCCTCGGCCGTGGTCTCCGCCGTCTTGAACTACGTCACCCTCTTCCTGGCGATCTACCTGCTGCCTTTCGCCCTGCGCGACGGCCAGCACATGGAGGCCTCGGAGGTCGGTCGCGTGCTCGCGGCGCAAGCAGCGGGCATGGCGCTGTTCACGTTCACCTCGGGCTGGTTGTCGGACAAGCTCGGGCCCCGGGGGTTGGCGGCCGGCGGAATGCTCGTGACAGGCGCAGGATTGCTGGGCCTGTCCCTCAGCTGGCCCACCACCGGAATTCTGGTCCCCATGGCCTGGCTCTTCGTGTGTGGCGCGGGCACGGGGGTGTTCATCTCGCCCAACTCCAGCGCGCTCATGGGTGCCGCCCCGCGGTCTGCACAGGGCAGCGCAGGCGGCGTCATGGCTCTGGCTCGAACCCTCGGCATGGCCCTCGGCGTTGCCCTCGCGTCCGGCATGTTCGCCACGGTGTTCCCCGGTGGCAGGGTGGTCGGCTGGCCCCACGGCGCGGACGACGTCGTGCGACTGGGCTTGCAGGCCGGCGCAGGCTTCGCCGTCCTCGCGTCCCTCGTGTCCTTCTTCGGATACGCCGGCCGCAAAGACGTGGAAGTCGTGGCCCACCCCGGCTGAGGAGCGGACTTGTGCCCAGCATCCCCGCGTGGGACCCTTCTGCTCATGGGTCTTCGACGATTCGCTTGGGGCATTTCCTACGGTGCAGTCGGCGCGGGTGTTCTCGCTCTCGCCCCTCCGGTTCACGCCGCCGACACCTCCAGCCTGACTTCGATCACGCTCCACCCGACCCTGTCGTCCGTGGGCGTGGACGTTGCGTTCGAAGGGGACGACGACGCGGATGCAGCGCTATCACTCGCCTTTCGCAAGGCGGGTGATGCGGCGTGGATGCCCGGGCACCGGGTTCTTCGCATCCGGTCCGGCCTGGGTCGGTCGAGCGCCCTGTTCCTGGAGGCGGACACCGACTACGAGGTGCGTGTCACGCTCGAGGACCCGGACAACGCAGGGACCGTCGAGCTCACGAAGACCACACGCACGCGCCCGGACGCGCCTGCGACAGGAACCGGCCAGCACTACTGGGTGGATGCAACCCTGGGCGCCCCCGGCAACGACGGATCCCAGTCCTCTCCTTTCCCCACGATCCAGGCCGCCGCCGACGTCGTCGGCCCTGGGGACACGGTCCGCGTGGCGGCCGGCACCTACCGAGAATCCGTCACGATGGGTGACGAGCACGGGGGCGCGTCGGGCAACCCGGTCCGGTTCGTCGCCGACCCGGGCGCCATCCTCGACGGCGCGGACCCAGCCCTCGAAGACGGGTCCGCGTTCTCGCTGCACGAAGGCACCGTCTACTGGGCTCCGTTTTCCGGCGAATGCCTGTATGCGGCGGTGAACGACGATCGCTTGTACGACTACGCCACGCTCGAGGACTTGATGACCTCCGCGGCGGGAATCGATGCCGGATTCTACGTGGACCCGACCGCCTCGAGGATCTACGTGCGGACGCCCAGCGGTGCGAGCCCGGCGGGACAGTCCGTCCACGTGGCGACCAAGCCTGTGGGCTTTCTCGTAGACACGGTGACGGACGTGGTGATCGAGGGATTCGAGATTCGCTACTTCGGGACGGTGCAGTACTCCGGCGTTGGCGTGGACGTGCGAGACGCGTCCCGGGTCTGGGTCCGGAACAATCACATCCATCACGTGAACGACGGGGTCCGGGTGCGTCGCCCGAATGCGTCGGAGAACGTGATCGAGGGCAACGAGATCCGTGATACGGGCGTGTGGACGTGGCCGTGGGAGGCGGTCAAGGCCCACACCCCGGAAGCGACCGCCGTGAGCATCACGGGCGGGAGCGGGAACGTGGTTCGTTACAACCGACTGTCGGGGACCTTCAACGGCGTGTACGTCGGGGCCTTCGGCGACTCTTCGGAGGCGATCGCCCACGGGACGGACGTACACGACAACCAGTTGGGCGAGCACGGAGACGACGGGCTGGAACCCGAGGGAGCGTGTGTGCACGTGCGTTTCTGGAGGAACGTGATGCACGGGGTGCACAACGGGGTCTCGTTGGCACCGATCGAGGTGGGGCCGCTGTTCCTGGTTCGCAACGTGATCGCCGGGTACGGGTCCCACGCGCTGAAGATCAACAACGGACCGACGGGGTGGGTGCTTGCGTACCACAACACGTCGGTGCCCGGAGCCGACGAGGGAGCCCAGGCTTTCGCCCCTGCCGTGCCCTTCGCGGGTCTCGTGATGCGAAACAACATCTGGACGGGGCATCGCTACGTTATCGAGAGCAGCATCACGCCCAGCGGTCCGGTGGACCTTGACTACGACAACCTGTACACGGACAACCTCGACGGGACGCCTCGGTTCGTGAAGTGGCTCGACGTGCGCTACGAGAGCCTGGCTGAGCTCAAGGCTTCGGGGACGATCGAACAGCACGGGTTCGGCGTGGTCCCGGCCTACGAGGATCCGGCGACGGGGGACTACACTCCGGTGCAGGGCAGTGGTTTGCTGGACGTGGGCGAAGTCATCGATGGGGTGAACGACCGATTTATCGAGGGAGCCGGGCCGGACCTGGGAGCTTTCGAGCGAGGAGGCGAGAGTCCGCAGGTTGACGGGGGGATGCCGGATGGTTCCTCTGGCGCAGGCGGGTCGGGAGGAAGCGGGGGCGTGGGAGGCAGCGGAGGCAGCGGAGGCAGCGGAGGCACGAGTGAGCCGGACGGGGGCACTTCGGGCAGCGGGGGCTCGGACGGTGGGGCCATTGACGGTGACGCCTCCGATTACCCGGGTGACCCGATCGAGCCGGGGGGCTGTGGCTGTGATGTGACGGGCAGGCGGGGAGGTTCCGTCGGCGCGATCATGGCACTGCTGGGCTTGGTGGCGGTGGGGCGTCGTCGCCGAAGGGGGTGACAGGACGCCCCTTTGCGTCCTACCGTTCGACCTTCCCCACACGCCAAGCCTATGGCTCGCCCCTCCGAAAGTCCCCCATGCAACAGCAACCCGCAGGAACGCCTCCCTCTTCTCAGGGATCATCCAAAGCCGTCATCATCATCGTCGTCGTGGTCGGGGCGCTGTTCGCCGTGGTGTTCGTGGTGGGCATCCTCGCCGCCCTCGCCATCTCCGGCATGCGCAAGTACCTGACGAACGCCAAGGAGATCGAAGGCCGAGCCACCGTCGCAGCCATCGCGAACGATGTCGTGCGGTGCGCGGAGACGGAGAGTGCTGACTCGCTCGACCCATCGAATCCGGCCAAGGGGCTTCCGGTCACCACGGCCCCGGTCCCGGCTTCCCTCGATGCGGTCGCGAACAAGAAGTACATGAGCGCCCCGAGCGACTGGGCGTCCCCCGGCTGGGACTGCATCAAGTTCCAAATGAGCACCCCGCAGTACTTCCAGTACCAGTGGGTGCGCAGCAGCCCGACGGAGGGAACGGTTCGCGGGCTGTGCGACCTCGACGGCGATCACCGGCCTGACGTCACGTTCGAGGTGCCGGTGACGTGCAGCACGTCACCGTCGTGGGCCTGCCAGGTTGGCACCTTGCGGGAAACGCGCTGAAGCAGCGGGGCCTCACGCGGCTCGCCGCTGGTCCTCGGCCCGGCGGATGATACCGACGGCGTACTTGTTGCGAAGGTGACGCCGCCGGTTGAAACCGACGGCTACGTTCACCGGTTGGACAGATCTCAAAGCCCGCTTCGCGGGCTCGTGGCCGACGGCAACACGCCGTCGTCGCCATTCGCTTGCACGAGAAGGCCACGAGCGCGTCGGAGGCTCTGCATCCGCTTCGCTGTCCGGACCGACGACAGAATTGAGGCCCGGGAGCAAACCGTTGCCCGCACGAGCACTCGACCGGTTCGGGGAAGCAAAACTTCTACTCGCGCGAACCCTCGAACGGTTCCGGGCAGCAAAACTCTCGCTCGCGCGAACCCTCGAACGGTTCCGGGTAGCAAAACTTCTGCTCGCTCGAACCTCTCGACCGGTTCTGGGTAGCAAAACTTCTGCTCGCTCGAACCTCTCGACCGGTTCCGGGAGCAAAACTTTTGCTCGCGCGAACCCTCGAACGGTTCCGGGGAGACCGTGTCGGACCGTACACCACGCCCTCGTTGTTCCCTTCGTGGCACGACAGATCTCAAAGCGCGCTTCGCGGGCTCGTGGCCGACGGGCAACACCCCATCGTCGCGACCCCGGCATTCGCTTGGCCGCTCCTACTGCACGCGGACGAAGTCGGTTAGCCCGTCGATGTTCATGCGGCTGGCGTCATCGTAGAAGCCAACGGTCGTGATTGAGACCCCGATATCCGAGTAGAAGTTGAGCTGGCCGAGATTCGGAGACGATTCTTCGTTCGGATAGAAGCCCCACAGGCCGCCCTGCAAGCACCCGGTGGTCAGGGCGAGACGCCCGTCTGCGTCGGATTGGACAGTATGCCACGTTCCATCCGCTCGCAGGATGACCCCATCTCCTTCCCAGCTCAGCGTTTCGATCGGCCCGCCGCACCTCATCCACACGCCAGTCGCGAACTCCGCCCGGGCCTCCGTGGTGGGCGCCAGCGTCATCGGTCCTCGAGGCAACTCGCAATTCTGCCAGGCCGGTCCGACCGAGCCCTGGGGAATCTCGGTTGCTCCTTGCCCATCGCCGAAGTACGGAATCGTCAGCCACCAGTCGACGGGCTCCTGGCCGGAGTGTTCGACGCGATACTGGCACATGAGATTCCCGCTCTCCCGCTTCCACGCCAGAGGGCCGGTGACCTGCATGCCAGCTGGGATCGGGTCCAGCCAGAGTCCATAAGCGTGATTGGCCGGATCCGATGGTTCTCGGCATGTGAGCGCGCCGGTCACGCCGTCGAGCGTGCCGCCCCACGCGGTGGTCGGGCACGAGCCGACCGGTGGTGCGCCTTCGGCGTCGCGTCCGCCTGCCCGCCCGACTCCGGACGGGTCGGAGTCGTCCGTGTCGGAGCCGGCGAAGCCTCCGGCCCCGGGGTCTCGCCCGTCGATTCCCAGGACGCCATCGTTGCGGTGCGTGCTGTCTGGGTCCAACGTCTTGCCACCGCAGGAGCAGAGCAGCAGCGCCGCAAGGATCGTCCTCGGAGTTCTCATCGTGTGTCCTCTCGCCTCGGGAACAAGCAGCAATCGGGCCATGCGAACGGCTCCACAAAAAGCTGCGGGCAACCGAGCGGCAAGGCGACGGGGCTGTCAGCTTCCGCTGCGCTGCGTGGCACAACTTGAGCCGAAGTCGAGGTCGTCACGAGACCGCATGCTGAGGAAGGAGGCTTGCCGAGCGGGATGTCCGCCCGCGGGTGGGCTCCGGGTCATTTCTGGATCGGCTCAGCGCCCGTCATGGTGAGCGTGGCCGGTGTCTTCATCATGTCGAGATTGCCGGGCATGCCGACGAGGGGCCACCATATGGTCTGCACGACGCCGGCGAGGGTCAGGCAGATGATAGTCCGCAACAGGAGGACCTTGAAGGCCTCCACCTGGGTGAAGTAGCCCAGGCCGTAGGCGATGAGCGTGGGGGGGCAGCCGATCACCAGCAGGATGAAGGTCGTGGCCAGGGGGGTAGTCATGGCGATAGGCAATGTTGGGATACCCGCCAAGTCAGCCATGGGCACAACGACCGGAACAAGTAGGGTGGTTGCGGCGGCGTTGGCCATGAAGCTGGTCAGGATGGAACAGATCCAGCCCACGCCGAAGGAGACGACGGGCCAGGGCGCACCTTTGACCAGGACGAAAGCCTGCTCAGCAAGCCATTTTCCCGCGCCGGTGTCGAGCATGGCGATGCCAAGGGAGAAGCCCGCGCCGAAGACCATCATGGGGCTCCATGGGAACTCTGCGACGCACTTTTTCCAATTAACCAAATTGAACATCATGCAAAAAATAATGAAGAAGGATCCGATGATGGATATTTGAATACCCGTGAAGTCGCTCGTGCAGTACAGGACGAGGGTAAGCAACAGAAGCCCGCCGATAATCTTCTCGTTCTTGGTTAGGGAGGGCATCTTTTCGCCGACTACTTCCAGGGGGACCTCCTTCAGTTTGGGCGGAAAGACGAGCATCAGGGCGACCCAGGTGCCTATGCCGTACACGAAGCTCGGGAGGATGCAGTAGAGGGCGTATTCACCGAAGCCGATGCTGTAGCCGGTCACCGCGAGGAACATTTCCGCCGACGCCGGGGCGCGGCCGCTGCCGACGAAGGTCCCGCCGCCTCCGCAGGCCGCGCCGAGCGGCACGACCAAGATGAAGTGCTTTGTGAAGTTGTTCGACTTGGACGCGGGCAGCCCCATCTTGTGGAAGAGGGGAATCAGCGAATAGAGCAGGATGATGGTGATGGCCGCGTCGTGGGTCCACATGGAAAGCGTGGTCGCCGCCATGCACAGGGTGAAACTCAGCTTGGTCGTGCCGCGCCCGCCCATCCTGATCACCCCCGCCAGGATGCGCTGCGGCAGGGTTGTCTGGCTGATGACCACGCCCATCATGATGATCATGAAGACGAAGACCACGGAACGGTTGGCGAAGGGCGCCCAAGAGTCGGCCACGGACTGGATTCCAAAGAGGCCGAGGCAGGCGCCGACTGCGATGGCCGTCACACCGATGGGCAGGGCCTCAAACGTCCAGAGGACGACTATGGGAATGAGCACAGCCAGGTAAGCGTGCCCGCGCGCCGATAGCCCGTCGGGCGTGGGCAGCAGCCAGATCGCGAGGCCGATGGCCACGGAGATGGCGACCCAGGTGAGCGAAAACCGTACCGACTTCGGTGCGCATTCTTCGTCCATTCGAATTTCCTTGACTTGATTGCCGGTCGCTTAGCGGCTTCGCCGCGCCTTCGTGAATGCAACGCACGCCGCCCACTTTGCTCTCGTTGCCGGTCTGTCCGCCCCATTCCCGCACACGGCCGCAACAGACGACAAGCCGACGCCGATCCCCTATCCCACGGGCTTGGTGGCGACGGCGGCTCGAACCAGCACAGGTCGAAACCGTGACCGTTTCCGTGATGGAAGAGCGTCAATCCCGACATCCCACCACCCAAGCGTGGTCGAGTCCATCGTGGCGCTTGGGATTCTGGTTGAAGCGGAACTCCTCGTCGCGTCATCAGCGAATCTGAGCAGGCAGTAGTGGATTTCGCTAATTCGGTCTGAACACCCGCATGAGTCCCGCTATCGAAGAGGTCATTCGGGAGAACGATTGCTTCTCTCGAGGCCACTGAGGAGATGCTCCGCGTCGTCGCCCTCTCCCAGAATCGCTCGGGCGACACCCAGCTGCGGGGCGGGGTCAGCAGTGCACTCGATCGGGCGCGCAAGAACGTCACCGAGTGGGAATGAGGAGTCCGAAATCGCCACCATCGGCGCCGAGGGGCCGCGTGCACTCGACGGTGATGCGGAGGCGCACTCTGCGACCGTCGATGCGCTCGACCGTCTCACCGTGATCAACCGTGGCGCCATTCTCCGCGCCGACGTCGAAGTCCGAAGGCTGGGGTGGGCCGGCGCTTGGTCCGTCGCTTTGCTGGGCCTCATAGGATTCATCGCCGGTCTGATCGTTCCACGTCGCTACGATGACATGCACGGGCCTGCGCTTGGCGTGGGTTTCGCGCCCCCCACGGCAAACACTTTGCGTTGCAATCCGAATTCAAATCCTTCATTTCATTCGGTTCTCCGCCGGGTTGGACCCGAAACCGAGGTTGAGTCCCGTGCCGTTCATGCTACATCCCCCCGCGCAATGGACCGCGCGCACGAAGCCAACCCGCCATCGCGACCTTCAGGCGCGACACGGCGCTCGGTGCCCGACACCCCGCCGCCCCGGAGTGCCTGGTGACCCTCCTGCCCTGGTTCATCGTCTCCCTGCTCGTAGCGATCAACGCGCTCTACGTCGCGGCGGAGTTCGCGGCGGTGGCCGTCGAGCGCAGCCAGCTTGCGGCACTTGCGAGGGACGGAAACCCTCGGGCTGCCCGGTTGCTCGCCCTGCTCGATGACGGGGTGCAACTCGACCGATACATCGCGGCCTGCCAGATCGGCATCACGTTTTCGAGCCTGGTCGCTGGCGCGTACGGGCAAGCCACGATCGCGCGGGAGTTGGCGCCGTTGATCGAACAGGTGTTCGGGCTACCCCCCTCGACCGCCGGATCGGCGGCGTTTTTCGCGGTTTTGCTCGTCTTGACCGCGTACCAGGTCGTTCTCGGAGAGCTGGTCCCCAAGTCGTTGGCCCTCCAGTATCCGGAGCGAACTGCGCTCTTGACGTATCCTCCGACTCGCTGGTCTGTATCCCTCTACCGGGGGTTCATCTGGCTGCTCAACGGCAGCGGGTTCTTGCTGCTGAAACCGTTCGGGATCACGCCCGGTGGACACCAGCACGTGCACTCGCCCAGCGAGATCCAGCTCCTGCTCGCGGAGTCCCGACGTGGCGGCGCCTTGAGCGCCGCCGCCTACCGCCGTCTCGAGCGCGGCTTGCAGATGTCCGCGCGCACCGTCCGCCAGGTGATGACGCCGCGTACCGAGGTCCACGCTATCGATGTGTCAACCCCCCCGGACGAGGTCCTCCGGCGGGTCCTCGATAGCCCCTACAGTCGATTGCCTGTCTATGAGGGCACACTCGATCTCATCGTGGGTGTGCTCAACACGCAGGATGTGGCCGGCATTTATGCCGCCGGCGGTGAGCCACCGACGATCGCGCAGTTGCTGCGCCCCGTTCCGTTCGTACCTGAAACGCTCTCTTGCCATCGGTTCGTTCGCTTCCTCCAGCAGCAGCGCAGCTCCAAGGCCATCGTGGTGGATGACTATGGCGGCGTGCAGGGAATCATCAGCATCGAGGACGTCCTCGGTGAGCTCTTCGGGGAGATTGGCGACGAGCTCAAGCGGCCCGAGCCGGGTGCCGAGCCGCTCGCCGATGGAACCGTGCGCTTGCCCGGAACCATGCGGGTGGACGATGCCGAGCCGTGGCTCCGAGCGCGTTGGGACGGCCCGGCGGTGACCGTTGGCGGGTACATCCTGGACGAGCTGGGACGGCTCCCCACCGAAGGAGAATCCTTCGAGCTCGGTGGCGTCCGCGTCACGGTCGCCGAAATGGGCCCGACGGCCGTGCGTTGGGTCGTCGTCAAGCCCAAGGCAAGCGACGGCCGCACGGAGCCGTCTCCCACGGACCGCGAGGAGCCCGGTTGACATGCTGGTTGCCTTCGTTGTGTTCGCGCTCATCGTGCTGAACGGCATTTTTGTCGCGGCGGAGTTCGCGCTCATCGGCGTGCCCCGGCCCGCCGTTGAACACCGGGCTGCACAGGGCAGCCGCGTGGCGAAAGCCGTCCTCGCAGTCCTTCGCGACCCGAAGAAGCAAGACCGCTACATCGCTACGGCCCAACTCGGGATTACCTTTGCCAGCTTGGGACTCGGCATGTATGGGGAGCACCACCTCGCCCAAGCCCTCGTCCAGCCGCTCGCACGACTCGGCATCGAGTCTTGGATCTCCGTGCACGCTCTGGCCAGCGCGATCGCGGTCACCGGCTTGACCTATCTGCACATCGTTCTTGGAGAGATGGTGCCCAAGACTCTCGCGCTGCAGTACGCCGAGACGACCGTTTTGTGGATCAGCACCCCCATGCGATGGATCCAGACCGCTCTATGGCCGCTCGTGGTCGGCCTCAACGGCATCGGTATCGGGGTGTTGCGTCTCCTGGGCGTCCACCGCGATGTGGCTGCCACGCCGCCGAGCTTCGACGCGTTGCGCTTCGTGGTCGACAAGAGCGTCGCCGGAGGAGAGCTCGACGCCGAGGCTGGACAGGTGCTCCGCGAGCTGTTCGAATTCGGTGATCTCACGGCGGGCGAGGTCATGACGCCGCGGGTTCGGATGGTCGGACTCAGGCGTGGCGCATCGGCCAACGAGATCCGCAGCGCCGTGCGCAGCGCCAGGCACGCTCGCTATCCTGTCTACGACGAGACCTTCGATCAGATCCTGGGAATCGTGCTCATGCGCGACCTCCTCGGTCTGCTGAGCGAACGGCGTCCCCTCCCAGCCGACTTCATTCGTGCGGTGCCGTTCGTGCCCGAGAACACGAAGCTGGACACCGTGCTCGCCACGATGCGGCGCGCGAAAACCCAGCTCGTGGTGGTCATGGACGAGCACGGGGGCACTGCCGGCATTGTGACCGCAGAGGACCTGTTCGAAGAAGTCGTCGGGGAGATTTCCGACGGTGCCAACCCTTCGCAGCCCGTGTTCGAAACCGAAGGCGAGCAGCGCGCGCTCGGCACGGCGCGGCTCGATGAAGTCGGCGAGCAGCTCGGCATCCGCCTGGAACACCCGGACGTGGACACCGTGAGCGGGCTCGTGCTCGCGCTCCTGCTCCGACCGCCCGAGGTCGGTGACTTGGTGACCTTCGCTGGCGTCGAGCTCAGGGTGCGTGCCGTGCAGGGCCGGGGGGTGCGGGAATGCGCGCTATCGGTCGGGCCCGACGTGGTGCAGCTCCCCAAGTCCAGCTTGCCTCCGCCTTCAAGCTGATCGCAGATTCGATCGGGTCCTCGTCGCACCTCGGGATACATCAGAAGTCCGCCAAGGTGCGTTCGTTGTGGATGCGGCTTTCGATGTGTGGACCGGATCGGCCCCCATGCAAACCCCTGCGGGTCTCGGTGCCAGTTCCGTTGTTGTCTCGCGACCGTCGTCGGAGTATGCGCACTGCACATTGGTCTCCGGTGTTCCCTCCGACCCGCAAGACAGGGCTTCGCGGCTCGCACGTTGGCTCGTCCGCCACCGATCTCTCGTCCTGGTCCTTGCCTCGTTGATCGCCGTCGTCGGTCTGTGGCAGACCGTCGCGACCTACGGCGCCCTGCGAAGTGAGCTCGAGGAGCTGCTCCCTACGACGGCCCCCAGCGTGCTCGCCTTTGACCAGGCCCGCGCACGCCTCCCCGGCCTGCGTACCCTCGGCGTGGTCGTCGATACCGGCGGCCGACAGAATGTCGAGGCAGCCAACCGTTTCGCGGATGCGCTCGCCGACCGCGTTCGGTCCTATCCACCCGGCATGGTCACCTCCGTGCAGGTGGACATCGCCACCGAGCGCCGGTTCGCCGAGACCTACGCCCTGCAGCTCATGGACCTCGAAGACCTCTCCAAGCTCCGCAAAGCGGTCGAGGAACGTCGTGACTGGGAGGTCTCGCGAGCGACGGGCATGAACGTGTTGGATGAGGAGGACCAGCCGCCAAAGGTGCCGGTCGAGGAGCTAAGAGACAAGTACCAGAAGCGGTTTGGCCCTCCCCGAAAGTCCCCCAGCGATCGATTCGTGAGCGACGACGGCCACACCGTTGTTCTGCTGATTCGGTCGAGCTCGCAGACCACAGGATACGAGGCCGACGCGGAACTGATGCGCCGGGTCAAGGCGGACATCGCCTCGCTCGATTTCCCAAACGCGTACGCAGCGGGTATGCGTGCGGGGTTTGCGGGTGACGTGCCAACCCAGGTTGAAGAGATGGAAGGCTTGGTGGTCGACCTCGGCGTGTCGGGGTTGATCGTGGTGTTGCTGACGTTGGGCGTGATCATTGGGTACTTCCGCTCGTGGCGGGCGCTGGTCATCATCGTCCTTCCGCTTCTGTACGGCGCTTTCGCCACGTTCGGAGTCGTCGCGCTACCACCGTTGTCCATCCGCCACCTGAACTCGAACACTGCGTTTCTGGGATCGATCATCGTCGGAAACGGAATCAACAGCGGCATCATGCTGCTCGCACGCTTCCGCGAAGAGCGCATCCTCGGGCGCGACCTGGTGCAAGCCATCTCCACGATGGTGTCGACCACCTGGAGGCCAACCCTGGCCGCGGCGGGCGCAGCGGCCGCAGCGTATGGCTCCCTCGTGTTCACCGACTTCCGCGGGTTCGCTCAGTTCGGGTGGATCGGCGGCATCGGCATGCTCGTTTGCTGGAGCTCAGCCGTACTTCTCATCCCCGTGATGGCTTCTTGGCTCGGCGAAAAGATGCCCGCGTCCGAGGCAAGCCGCCACCATGCCGGACTTGGCGCCGCGAGGCTTCTGTTCCGCCATCCCGTCGCCGTGCTCCTCACCGTTGCTCTGCTCGCCGCCGTCGCCGTCGTCGGTCTCGTACGGCATCCGGGCGATTGGATCGAATACGACCTCTCCAAGCTCCGGCGCGGCGACGCGTGGAGCTCCGGCGAGCGGTACTGGGGCCAGCGCATGGACGCAACCATGGGGAGATTCCTCACGCCCACCGTCGTGATGGCCACCGACGGGCGTGACGCCGCGATCATTGCTGGGCGTTTGCGCGAGATCATGGATCAGAACCGCGCGGGCGGCGTCATCGCAAGCGTGCATAGCGCGGACGACTTGCTACCCCCCAATCGGGGCGAACGGGTGACGGAGGCGCGGGCGATCGCAAAGGCGCTCACCCCACGGATCAAGCAGACCCTCACACCCAGGCAACGCGAGATCGTCGAGCGCGCCGTGTCGCCGGAAGCCCTCGAGCCGCTCACGGCGGAACGGGTGCCCGATACGCTTGCGGCTGGGCTCCGCGAGCGCGACGGACGAATGGATCGTCACGTGCTCGTGTTCCCGAAGCCTGGGAGCACGTGGAACGCCGTACGGCTCGAACCGTTCGCGAAGGACGTGCGGGAGGCGGCCACGGTCGATGGGCGGGCGGCCACGGTGACGGGTTCACTCGTGCTGTCGAGCGACATCGCTGCAGCGATGAAGCGGGATGGTCCGCGTACGACTGCACTTTCCTTCCTGGCTGTGACGATCATCTGCATCATCGCGTTCCGGTCGTTCAAAGCCTCTGCCGCCGCGCTCGTGTCGCTCTGTGCGGGCGTGGTCATGATGCTGGGCGCGATGGCATGGGCATCACAGAAGCTGAACTTCTCCAACTTCGTGGCGCTGCCCATCACCTTCGGGATCGCGGCGGACTACTCGATCAACGTGCTCAAACGCTACCAGCAGGAGGGGCGGATCGATCTCGAGAGCGCGCTGTCCGCCACGGGTGGCGCCGTGGCGCTCTGCTCAGCGACCACGATCATCGGCTACGGATCGCTCCTGATGGCCGAGAACCAGGCGCTCTTCTCCTTCGGGCTGTTCGCAGTGACCGGCGAGCTCACGTGCCTGGGTACCGCCCTACTCGCCCTTCCCGCCGTCCTTTCCCTGCGACGACGCGCCAAGAAGCGCTAGATGGGCCGCCGGCCTCCGAAGCTCCAGCCGAATCTCGGAATTGCCACGGGGCTTGGTTTGCACTAGTCCCAAACCAAGCACTTCGGGGTGCTGTTTGAGGGAATTTATCTGAAAAG
>CAZAWR010000022.1:0-118207 GCA_964488865.1 uncultured Polyangiaceae bacterium
GGGGGCTTTGCGAAAGCCCCCTTAGAAAAACCTAGACCCAAAGCAGCGCGGAGCGATTGATTTGGGGCTAGCCAGGCTGAATGACGGCGTTCTTTGGGACGACGACCACGCCGCCGGGGCTAACGTGAAACTGTCGACGATCATGCTCGAGATCGAGGCCGATCTGTGCCCCGGGCGGGACCTGGACGCCTTTCTCGACGATGGCCCTTCGGATGCGCGCGTAACGGCCGACGGAAACTTCATCGAACAGGACCGACTCTTCGACCTCGCTGAAGGAGTTGATGCGAACCCTGCTGCCCAGCACACACTTGTGGATGCGGCCCCCGGAGATGATGCTGCCTCCGGCAACGAGGCTGTCGGTGGCAATTCCGACGCGCGCGGAGGCCTCGTCACGAAACACGAACTTCGGCGGCGGGTCGTGGGAGCTTCCGGTACGTATGGGCCATCGACTGTTGTACAGGTTCAGGTGGGGGTGGATGGAAACCAGGTCCATGTGGGCGGCCCAGAAGGCATCCACGGTTCCCACGTCGAGCCAGTAGCCCCGTTCGTGTTCGGCTTCGCCGGGGAGCCGGTTCTTCATGAAGTCATAGACGTGCATCTTCCGCCCTGCGATGTGCATGGCGGGAATGAGGTCCCGGCCGAAGTCGTGGGTGGAGGACAGGTCCCGGGAGTCGAGCTCGAGCTCTTCCAAGAGCACGTCGGTGTTGAAGACGTAGTTGCCCATGGATGCCAGGCAGAGGTCGGGATTCCCGGGCATGGGAGGTGGGTTCTCTGGCTTCTCTACGAATCCGGCCACGGTTCCGTCTTCCGCCAGGACCACACAACCGAAGGATCGGGCCTTCTCTCGGGGCACGGGGATGGCTGCCACGGTGCAATCCGCCCCCACCTCGAGGTGCTCGGCCAGCATCTGTCGAAGGTCCATCTTGTAGACGTGATCGCTCCCGAACACGCACACGATATCCGGCGATTCGTCGGAGATGACGTGCTGGGTCTGGTAGACGGCATCCACCGACCCTTTGAACCAGCTCTTGCCGGTGCGCTGCTGGGCCGGGATGGTCTCGATGAAGTTGTCGAGGATGGCGGACATGCGCCATGCGCGCGCGATGTGCTCCTCGAGGCTCGCGCTCTTGTACTGGGTGAGGATCTTGATGCGAAGGATGCCGGAGTTCACGAAGTTCGAGAGCACGATGTCGATGAGCCGGTAGCGGCCGCCGAAGGAGATGGCGGCTTTGGCCCGGTCCGCCGTCAGGGGACCGAGGCGTCGTCCCTCCCCACCGGCGAGGATCATGCCGAGAACGTGAGGGACCTCGAGAGGGTACCGGCGGGGTGGTTGGCTCATGACCCAGCCATGATACCTTCCCGGCGCACCGCGCAACAGTCGTCAGCGTTGTTGCTTCCAGCCTTGCCCAACGCGTGCCCTCCGTGTTACGCGTTCCACGCTCGATGTGTGAAACTCAATCAAGGAGTCTGGAGGGCGCATGACCTTCGCTCGTTCGATCGTCGCTTTGGCGGCCGTCACGCAGTTCGTGATCCTCACAGGTTGCGGCGATAGCAACAAGCCCTATTCGCCGAAGCCGGCATGGAGCGGCACTGCTGTGGCGCTCCCTGATGTGCCGACCATGCCCGCTCGTCCCGCAAAGGTGGGGGACGCGTACACGGTCTGGGGCGCGTCCCACCACCTTCGAAGTGTGGTTCACACTGACGAGGTGAGGAACAAGGACATCTCGATCATCGGATGGATCGTGAAGACCAACTTCGCGGACGCCCCCGAATGCGCCGTGCACCCCACGGGCAAAGCAGACCCCGATGGGTGCTCGCCGCCCGTGCCCGCGTTCTGGCTCGCCGATGAAAAGGGCGACACCAAGAACGCCATGAAGGTCCTCGGGTTCGCTTCGAACTTCGCGCAGCTGTACGACCAGATCAAGAAAGACGAGAAGGCCAAGGACGGCGACGAGCCGAACCAGGACGAGTTCCTCGGGACGCCGATGCCGATGCCCACGCCGAACGTGGGGGCCAAAGTCAAGATCTCGGGGAGCTACGGTTACGCATATACCAAGGCGACCTCCGGCATCGAAACCGATCCCCGCATGGGCGTCTTGACCTACGCAAAGCTCGAGTACATCGAGAAGCCGCCGGAACCCGCCCAGCTGCCAGGAATGAAGTAGTTCCGAGGGCTTCCCGCGTTCCGCACCGCCCCCTCCCCGCCTCCCTCGACCAAGGATTGTGCGGGGTCTTTGACCCACCACGCCAAGAACCGTTAAGCTGCGGGATACCAACAACCGGCGTCCCGAGAGGTCTCCGAGCATGCCCGATTTCGCATGGGAAGCACGATCCCGCACGGGGGAACTCCGTAAGGGAGTCATGAGCGCGGAAAGTGTCGCAGCCGTCGAGCAACGGCTCCGCCAGCAACAACTCACGCCCTCCCAGGTCAAGAAGAAGGCGAAGGAGTACAACTTCTCCATCGGCTCGGGCGTCGACGCCAAGCAACTGGTCACCTTCACGCGACAGTTCGCCACCATGATCGACGCCGGCCTGCCCCTCGTGCAGTGCCTCGACATCCTCGCCAACCAGCAAGACAACAAGATCTTCCAAACCGCCCTCAGGGACATCAAGTCCTCCGTCGAGCAAGGCGCCACGTTCTCCGATTCCCTGCGCAGGCACCCGAAGATCTTTGACGAGCTGTACGTGAACCTCGTCCACGCCGGGGAGGTAGGCGGCATCCTCGACAGCATCCTCAACCGTCTCGCCGTGTACATCGAGAAGAACGTCAAGCTCATGCGCCAGGTGCGCGGCGCTATGGCCTACCCGTCCGCCGTCATCGTCATCCTCATCGGCATCATCTTCGTCATGCTCACCTTCGTCATCCCGGCGTTCGAGCAAATGTTCGCCGACTTCGGGAACAAGGAGGCCCTCCCCAAGCCCACCCAGTTCGTCATCTGGATCTCCCGCAACTTCGTCTCTGCACTGCCCATCACCATCCCCGCGCTCATCCTCGCGGTCGTCGGAGCCTCCTTCTTCTACAGGAACCCAAAGGGCAAACGCTTCATCCACCGCGCACTGCTGGTGCTGCCCATCATCGGCCCCGTCATGCGCAAGATCGCCGTCGCGCGGTTCACGCGTACACTCGGCACCTTGCTCCAGTCCGGCGTGCCCATCCTCGACGCCCTCGATGTCTGCGCCAGGAGCGCCGGCAACGTCATCGTCACCTCCGGCATCATCTACGCCCGTGACAGGATCTCCGAAGGCAAGAACATGGCCGAACCCCTGGCAGAATCCAAGGTGTTCCCCACCATGGTCGTCCAGATGATCGCCGTCGGCGAGCAGACCGGCGCCCTCGATCAGATGCTCAACAAGATCGCCGACTTCTATGAAGACGAAGTCGACGTCGCCGTCGCCACCCTCACCTCCCTGCTCGAGCCGCTCATCATGGTCGTCGTCGGCGTCGTCGTTGGCGGCGTGCTCATCTCGATGTACCTGCCCATCTTCTCGCTCGCTGGCGCGATGAAGGAGTGACGCTGGCTCGCTCCACTCTTTCCCAAAGCCAACGATGAAGCTTCAGCTCGGACTCCCCCACGGTCACTCCGTTCTCGGCTCGCGACTCGCAACCCTCACGCTGCTTCGTCTCGTCTTCCTCTCGGTTCTGCTCGGCATCCTCGGCCGATGGCACCTGCGGGACATCCAGCTGCGCGCCTTCTCCGTCCAGGTCGCCCTCATCGCCCTCGGCATCGCCTTCGCCCTCGCCGCAGTCTACGGAATCGTTCTGCGCTCGGGGCGGTACTACCGCGAGCTCGCATGGGTGCAGCTCATCTTCGACCAGGCAACCTGGACGGCGCTCGTCTACGTGTCAGGCGGCGCCACCAGCGGCGCCACATCCCTGTACGGTCTCACCGTGCTCACAGGTGCCGTCATCGGCGGACTCGGAGCTGCATCCATCGCGGCCGCCGTCGGCTTCACGCTCTACGTGCTGCTGAGCCTGCTCATGGTCGCAGGCTGGATCCCCATTCCCCCGGACCAGCTCGACGTCCCTTACTCCATCACGATCGACCAGATCGCATCGCCCCTTGCGATCAACCTCCTCGTCATCGTTGTCGTCACGCTCCTGTCCGGATACCTCGCGGAGCGGCTACGACTCGCCGGAGGCAAGCTCGAGGAGGCCACGGTTCGAGCCCTGCAAGCCGAACGTCTCGCCTACCTGGGCAAGATCGCGGCCGGGCTCGCCCACGAAATCCGCAACCCCCTGGGGTCCATCTCCGCGTCGATCGAGCTGCTTCGCGACGCACCGGCGTTGTCCGACGACGATCGACATCTGTGCGACATCATTCGCGGTGAGTCGTCCCGCCTCAACGACCTGGTCGGCGACATGCTCGATCTTGCGCGCCCCAGGAAGCCGGACCTCGTGGAGACGGAGATCGCCACCGCTGCGCGCGAGGTCGCCACCCTTGCCCAGCGCTCTGGACGCGGCGCCAAGGATGTCCGGGTGCGGATTGAGGTACCCGAGGGAATCGCGAGCTTCCCCGTTCGCGCCGACCCGGCACAGTTGCGACAGCTGATCTGGAACCTCGTGCGCAATGCCGTCCAGGCGACGGCTCCGGATACGGCTGTCACGCTTCGCCTCACCCTGCCGGACCGGGCCTCGGTCATCTTCGAGGTGGAAGACGCCGGCGCCGGCATTTCCGAGGAGGCCAGACCCCACTTGTTCGAGGCGTTCTTCACCACCCGCGTCCAGGGTGCCGGCATCGGGCTCGCCGTTGTCAAGCGCATCGTCGAGGACCACGGGTGGGAAGTCGAAGCCCTCGGCAACGAGGTCGGCGGCACCACCTTCCGCGTCACAATCCCCCTGGGCGAACCCTGACTCGACCGTTTTGACTTGCCCGGACACCTGTCCGGGGACAGGTTTCGCGCGGTCGGGCGTCCAAGCTCACACACGGCACCCCCACCTGGCGGTTTCCCAGGCACTTTGAATCGAATCCGGCTGAGATCCGTCTTTCTCCACGAGCGTTCCCACTGAGGACAAGAATTGGCACTCGCATTGCTTAAGATCGAAACGGAACCGCTCCTCGCCACCTGCGGAAAGGACATCGCGACGATGAACCGACTTCGTAACACGTTCCTTGGCACTCTCGCCCTGACCTTCGCTCTGACCTTCGGTCAGCTCGCTCACGCCGGCCCTGCCCAGGACTTCGTCCGCACCAGACACACCAGCCTCACGGCCGAGCTCGCCAAGACCCCGTCCGCCGCCCGCCAACGGTCCGTCGACCAGCTTCTCGACGGCTTCTTCGACTTCGACAAGCTCACCAAGGATTCTCTTGCCAGGCACTACGACGACCTGTCCGAAGACGAGTACAAAGAGCTCAAGACCCTTTTGCAGGCCCTCGTCACCAAGAACTACAAGAAGAACATCGAGAAAACCCTCAACTACGAAGTCACCTTCGTCGGCGACGACGAGCTCGAGGGCGGCAAGGGGCGCAAGGTCCGAACCCGGGCCAGCAAGCGTGGCTCGACAGAACCCCCCGTCGAGATCAACTACTTCCTGCACAAGCGGGGCGACACCTGGGTCGTGTACGACGTCGAAACAGACGGGTCGTCGATGCTGCGCAACTACCGTAACCAGTTCGGAAAGGTCATTCGGCGCGACGGGTTCGGCGTGCTTCTCTCCAAGCTGCAGGAGCGGCTCGACAAGACCTGAGCCCGCCAGTGTGTACGCCGGTCCGTAGCCAAATCGCCACACCCCCTCCGACCTTCACAGTCCCCCTCCCTTCAAGTTGGTCTCCGCTGGCGAGAACCGGTACGATCACGGCAACACGAGACATGAGCCTCTTTCCGGCGAAGGTACCGCGACCGGCTGATCCGGCCCTCGAACCCAAGGCGCTTCTGCAGTTGAGCGCCTCGCGGGGCAAGCTCGCACTCGAACTGGCCGAGCCCCTCCGCGTAGGACCCGTGACCGTCACTCGTCTCGTTTCGTCTCTCGATGGCCTCTCCTTCCCCGTCGACCTGAGTGGCGGCGTGGCTCGGTTCCGCCACCGAAGAGGCACCCTTGACCTGATGGTCGTCGAAGCGCAACTCGCTCGTCTTGCTTCCGTCCTCACCCCGAAGGCTCGCGCCGCCCTCGACGCGCCCTCTCTTCGACTCTCGTTGCTCCCAACGGACCTCGGGCTCACGATCGGTGTCCACGACGACCACAAAGCCCTGGCCTTCTCCGCCTTCTTCACTCCGGACGAGCACCAGCTGCAGTTCGTCGTCGCCAACGCTCGCGGTATCGGTTTCGGACACCACAACCACGCCACGGCGATTCGCCTCGCTCGTGCACTCGGCAGCTCCGCGCAAGGACACGGAAGTGTCATCGTTCTGGACGATGCTCTCGCCCGCTTGGCGCGTGAAGTCCTGGTGGACGCGGGCGCCCGTCTGCCCGCATGCGCGGGCCTTCACATCGCGTGGGAGCAGACGACGGACGGAATCCGCTTGATCGCGAGCCCGTCCGCAAGCGACAACGCACCGCCTGCCCACGTGGTTCGTGCCATGGAGCTCGCACGGATCGCAGAGCAAGGGGACGAGGCGCTCCTTGCAGATCGCTTGGAAGATGCACGCGCGGCCTACGTGGTGGCGTTGGAGGCAGCGCCCCGGCACCCGGATCTCGCCTTGCGAATCGCAGAGCTCGACCTCCTCGCCCAGCACACGCCCGAATCGGCACTCGCATCCATTGTCGAAACGATGCCCGCCTTGGACGGGGGAATCGTGGGAGCCGAGCTCCTTGCGGCCCTGGGGGATCGACAGGCCGCCTCCGTGACTCTTCAGAACGCCGCAGAGCGGGAGCCTTTCGCCCCCCTGGCAGCGCGGCTGCTCACCCTGGCCGCATCGCATGCTGGAGAGCTTCACGACCAGCTCGCACTGCTGGACGAAGCTCTCGCCCGGTCCCCCGGGTGCGCAGACATTCGCTGGCAACGCGCCCGCTCACGCCTCGCGGCCGGACGATTCACCGACGCGGTGGCTGACCTCGGCCAGCTCGAAGCAGCCGCGCGGGGCTCTGGAGACCGCTTCGATGTATGCCTTCGGGCCGGCCAGATGCTCCTGCTAGCGCGACTGCCCCTCGACGCTCGGACGTTCTTCGAAAAGTCACTTCGCTACTCACCTCGTAGCGCGGATGCCAGCACCGGACTCGCCCGGGCGTTCTTCGCCCTCGGCGATGGCCGTCGAGGCGTTGCTCTGCTCTCCCGTGCCACGCTGCTCTCACAGAAGGCCCAAGCGCCCCGGCCCTCCGCGCTCCTCGAGCTCGCCAAGGCCCTGGCAGAGTACACGGACGATCTCCCCGCAGCCATCTTCCACGTCCGATCCGTGCCCTTCGGGGTTCGAGAAACCATCGCCGCACGCGCCCTCGAAGGACGGTGGAGACACCAACTCGACGATGTCGTGGGAGCGAGTCACGCTTTCTCACAAGCACGCGAGGCCGCCGCTCAGCTGCCCCTCGCGGTCGTCGCTGAGGAGTCCGCCTGGCTCTTGGAGGCTGCACTCTTCGAGCTCGATGTTCGAAACGACGCGCGCTCCGCCAAGCGTCACGCGGAGATCGCGCTCCAGGCAGCCTCGAGCGACCCCCGCGCGCAACAGGTCTTCCGTCGAGCCGCCCGCGCTGAGCAAGCGTCCGCGATGGCGTTGGCAGCGCCTCCGCCCAGGGCTTCCGTAGCGGCCACTGACGAGGAGGTTAGCCATGGCCAAGTCGAGCGCACGCCGACGCGGACAGCCGCTGCCCTGGACTTCGAAGTTCCTGCCGCCGTGCCCGCAGAGCGACCTCCTATCGAAGACCAAAGCGAACACGCGCCACCGGCGATCCGGTCCGACCTCTTCGATGAGACCGAGGGAGAAGCGGTCGACGAGGACCGCATCGAATCCCTGACGGATCGTGTGCGAGCCAACCCCGCCGACCAGGTTGCGGTGCACGAGCTGTGCTCGTTGCTCGAGCGGGCGGAGCGCCACTTGGACCTCATGGCCCTCGTGTCCGCGCGGCTCGAGGAATCCACGGACCCTGCATTCCGATCGGACTTGCTCGCCACGCGGAGGCGTGTGCTGCAACGACTGGTCCGCACGTGCCGGGACGAGGGTCGCACCGGCGAGGCGGAGATGTACGAGATGGTGCTTGCCGACGAGGAGCCGTAACAGCGGACTTGGCTAGTCCCAAATCAAGCACTGTTCGAAGAACGTGCTTGGGTTTGGGGCTATCTGAGCCGAAGGCGAGGCGTCTTGGGGTGAGCGCGGCGAGAGGGCGTTACGAAAGCCCCCTTGGAAGAACCTAGACCCAAAGCAGCGCGGAGCGCTTGATTTGAGTCTACCCCGGTGATTCCCCGGGCAGCGTGGGAGGCAGTCCCCCCAGCTTCCGAAACGCCCGATGAATGGACCGCGTCACCGGGCCAACCTGCCCCGCGGCAATCAGGGCACCATCCACCCTCGTGACGGGAAGAACCTCCCGCGATGTCGACGACAGGAACATCTCGTCGGCATCGAGCAGATCGCCCCGAGTCAAGGTCGTTTCGCGCACAGGGATCCCGATGGACGCGGCGGACCGCAGCAGATAGGAGCGAGTGATCCCGGAGAGGATTCCTTCGCTTTCTGGCGGTGTGAAAAGCTCGCCTCCACGCACGACGAACACATTGGAGGTGGCCCCCTCGAGAACCCTTCCCCGACCATCGACGATGATGGCCTCCTTGGCGCCGGTTGCATGCGCCTCTCGCAAGGCGAGCAAACTCACGAGGTAGTTGGCGACCTTCGCTCCGGCTGCGGGTGTGTTGTCGACCGTCCGCTGGGTCCGGAACAGCGCGACAGCAATGCCGCGTCGATAGTCCTCGTCGGACGGCGGATGCATCGGAACGGCGATGATCACGCGCTTGGGATTGCGCACCACCGCGAAGTCGTGCCCCAAAGGTCCTTCACCACGCGTGACATGCACGCGAACGGAAAGGCTCGATCCCGGCAACGCAGCGGCGACCTGCAAAACCTCTGCGGTCAGCTGGTCCTTGGAAACCGGGATGTCGATGAACACCTGCCGCGCAGAACGAAAGAGCCTTTCCATGTGCTCGCGAAGCGCGAACACGACCCCGTCGTACGTTCGCATGACCTCGTAAACCGAATCTCCGTAGAGGAATCCTCGGTCGAAGACGGAGAGCACTGCGCGATCGGGAGACACGAGGAGACCGTCAATCATGACGACGGATGGTTCTGGATCGGTCATGGCGTAAGGCGACGTGGAACGATGGCGTCGGGGACTTGCTTTCTCGTCGGCAGACGCGCCCGTCGGCGAAGCGTTTCTTGCGCCAGACTCGTGGCTTCGTCAATGCGGAGCGCGAGGCAATCGACTCCGCGCTCGCGACAGCTGGTGATGGGCTCCCCGAGCACGACAACGACGCGGCTGAATGGCCATGGAATCTGGAAGTGGTCCCAAGAAGCGAGGACGGTCGCGCGAGAACACGCTACGGCATAAGGAACGACCCAGGCCTGGGCCCTGTCGGCAGCAGCGAGAGCTCCGGGGCGTGCGACGCCGCGAGGTCCTCGGGGACCGTCCACCGCGAGGGCAACGTCGCTCCCCGCCAGGAGTCGCTCGGTAATGGCATGGAGTCCCTCCTTGCCTCCACGTGAGCATGAACCTCGCACCGAGGTGACCCGGAACCAGCGCATGGCCCACGCGAGAAGCTGCCCATCGGAAGACTGACTGACCAAGGCCACGGTCACGCCGCGTCGCCTGTGTGCAAGCAGTGGCAAGAGGTGTCCGTGCCAGAGAGCGAGCACCCATGGGCACGAAGAAGACAGGAGGGAGGGGTGGGTGTGGACGTGAATGCGGAGGGTGAGCAACCAGGCTCGCGCAACCAGCCCAAGCGCCAGGCCAGCAAGCGCGAGGAGCATCGGGCTAGGCCTTGAGCTTCGCGAGAAGATCCTTCGCTCTGTCGAGGTTCGCGTCGTTCTCGATGGCCCGCTCGAGCATCTGAATGGCCTTCTGCTTCTCGCCTTGGCGCTCGCTGATCTCACCCAGGTAGCAGAACACCTCGGCCTTCGTGATCGGCGCCTTGTCGTCGAGGCGCTGCAGAAGCAGTGCCCTGAACGTCTTCTGTGCGCGCTCCAGATCGTCCAAGTCGAGGGCCAGACGCCCCAGGTCGACGAGAATGGCGAGGTTGCCAGGCGTGATGCGGAAGGCCTGATCGAGCTCCGCCAACCCCTGGGCCTTGTCACCCTCCGACACGTACGCGTTGGCAAGACGGTGGTGAATGGCGGCAAGCTCCTTGACGCGCTTCCCTCCATAGGACTCGACGATCTTCTGCAGGGCCGCGATCGCGTCCTTGCCTCGCCCCGAAGCACTGTAGGCGTCGCACAGAGACAGGAGCAGTTCCCTGTCGTCCGGCGCGATCTCGCTCGCCTTGTCGAGCAACGTCGCCGCAGCAGCGGCATCCTTGCGCTTGGCCATGTGGATCTCCGCAGCACGCTGCAAGAGCTTCACCTTTTCTCCTGCGTCTTGCGCTTGCTCGGCATCCTCGGCCAAGAGCTCCGCGACCTCAGACCACGCCCCAGTACGCTCGTACAGCTTCCGCAACGTCTCGCGAACCTCCGTGGAGCCGGGCTTCGAGGACAACCCTCGCTCGAGCACCCGACGAGCCCCTGCCTCGTCTCCCGCCAAGTCGAACACCCCGGCGAGCCGCAGTGCCAGGGCAACCGCCTCGTCTCCCTCGAGCAAACCCAGAAGACGCTCGAGCGTCTGGGCTGCCTTGCCCATCTCTCCGCTCGACTCGAAAAGACGGCCGAGCGCCTCGAGGGCTCCCTTGTGTGATTCGTCGCGCTTGAGCACCGCCTCGTACGTCTCGATGGCCTTGACCTTGTCCTCGAGACGCGTCTCGTACACCTCGCCCAATCGAACGGTGAACGTCAGCTCGGCCTCCGCATCTCCCTTGTCCTTCGCGAGGCCGATCTGCGTGTTCAGAAGCTCAGCCAGATCTCGAATCCGACCGCTTCGCTCGTACAGCTGCGAAAGCGCAACGACCGCCTCCGTGTGCCCTGGCTCCTCGTCGAGAACCCGAAGAAGCACGAACACCGCATCGTCCACTTGATCGAAGCGCGTGGCATACAGCTCCACCAACTCGAGACGCAGCTTCGTACGCTCCGCACGATCCGTCGACACGTCGATGAGACGCCCCAGCAGATCCGACAAGTCCTTGTACCGTTCTTGCTTCGCGTACAGCTCGCGAAGCGCCGACGCGGCCTTGGCATCCATCGGGTCCGCTTCGAAGATCTCCTCGTAAATCCCGAGCGCTCGCTCGGGCTCGTCGAGCCTTCCTCCCAGAACCTCCGCGGCCTCGTGCCGCAACTGCAACGACTCAGGACCGCTCGCGGTGAGCTCGGCTCGCTTGAGCAGCAACTCGACGACCTCCTTGTGATCCCCTTTCTTCTCTCGCAACTGCGTGAGCTCCTCGTAGGGCCACAGGTACCCGTCATCGATCTCGATGAGCTGTCGAAGCACCTGCTCGGTCAGCTCGTCGTCGGCCAAGACGGCATGAGCGAGCGTCTTGGCTTCCCGGAACAGCTCCCGACGCTTCTCCGTGTCCAAGTCGAGGACCGCGCGGTGCCGGAGGGTGGCGATGAGGTCCCGCTCCCGCCCTGGCTCGCGCTGCAAGTCTTCGATGGCTCGCAGCAGGTCCTGGTTGTCTGGATCTCGCTTCAATGCTTGCCCCGTGGCAGCTTCCGCGGCCGCCGTGTCGGCAAGCCGTGTGCGGTACCAATCTGCGAGCCGCGTGTACAGGTCCCTCGCCCCCATCGCGTCGAGC
Source organism: uncultured Polyangiaceae bacterium (assembly GCA_964488865.1). Taxonomy (GTDB): domain Bacteria; phylum Myxococcota_A; class Polyangia; order Polyangiales; family Polyangiaceae; genus MWCO01. The sequence goes on from CAZAWR010000022.1 coordinate 11,790, forward strand.
CCCTCGGCCTTCTCCAGCGCATCCGACAGCGCCTTGGCAGCCTCCGTCCACTGCTGGTTCGCGCCCGCCAGCTCCTCGAGCTTCGTGAGCACCTCCCCATCCGCCACGTCGTCACCCAAAGCAGCTTCGATGACACGCTGTGCACGCTTGGGGTCGGCAGCCTGGTCTTCCAGGACCCGAGCAAGGTCGATGCGCAGACGGAGCCGGTCCATCGGCGCGTCAGCAAAGGAAACGCGCTTCTCGTACAAGGAGGCGAGACTCGCGAAGTCACCCCGCGCTCGATACACCACCTCGAGGGCCGAGGCGGCCTCCTCGAACAAGGACCTCTCCTCCGTGAGCTTCTCCAGCGTCTCACACGCCTTCCGATGCTCCGGCGCGTGATCGAGCGCCTGGCGAAGGGTCTCGAGCCCCTGCATCTTGTCGCCGAAAGACTCGATCTGAAGAACCGCAAGCCGGTGATACAGGTCCGCCTGCGCCTCCGGCGAAGTCTCCACAAGAACCCGACGCTCCAAGATCTCGCCAAGCTCTCGCGCGTTGCCTAGCTTGCCATGCAGCCGATCGAGCGACGCCAGAAGCCCGGGCTCGTCCCCCGACTGATCAAGTGCTCGCGTGAACGCTTCGACAGCACGCTTGTCGTCGCCCAGCTTGTCCTCGCACACACGCCCCAGGCGGCTCCACAAGTCAGTCGCGAGCGCCGCCTCGAAGATCTTGCCCGCCCGCTCCCCCAGCGCGTCAGCGTACTTGGCGTAACCATCGCACGTTCCCGCCAGCCGCTCGATGTCCTCGTGCAGACCCATGTCCTCCGGAGTCTCGGAGAGCGCGCGCAGCAAAGCTGCGAGAGCCCGCGCCGCGTCCGAGAGAGACTCGTGAAGCACCGTCGCCATCGAGCGCAGCGTCAAGGCCCGCTCGGCCCCATCCTGCTGCGCCATCAACCGCATCTCCATCACCGCCACGAGCTTGTCGTACTTGCCCGTGGCCCGCAGGACCGGCTCCAAAATGTCCGCCGCCTCGAGGCGCAGATCCTCGAAGCCCTCGCCAATCTCCCGCACGGCCTCGATGGACTCACCGTCCTCCGGCGCCTCGTCAAGCACCATGCGAAACGCCTCGAGCGCCTCCGTGGGCTCCGCCATCTCCTTGGCGAGAAGCTTGCCGATCTCCCGCCGAAGCTTGGCCCGGTCGTCCTTGTCCTCGGCAACGCTCGCCTCCTGGCGCAACGTCTCGAGTAGGTCAGGCCACATCTGCTCCGCCCGGAACAACGCCTCGAGCTTCGAAAGAACCGCCTTGTCCGCGCCACGCACGTCCAACGCCTGACGCAGCACGTCGATGGCCGCCTGGTTGTCTTTGATGTCTCGCTGATACCGATCCGCCGCCTTGACCAGCATCTCGTACTTGAGATGTTCCTCGCCCTCGCCCTCCGAAAGCTCGACGCGGCGCTGGTACAGCTCCACAAGTCGGTCGCCTGCATCACGCCCCTCGTAGAGCCGAATGAGCGCGTCGATGGTCCACGCACTGGCCGGGTCGAGCTCCAGTGCGTGCTCGAACGCCTCGATGGCTCCTGGCTTGTCCTCCAGCATGTCCCGCTTGCACTCACCCACCCGGCGCCACGCCAACGCCCGGTCTTCGTCGCTGCCCACCAACTCCGCCTTCTTCGTCAGAACGGCAACGAGCGCGGTCCAGTCCGCCAAGAGCATCGACAGCACGTCCATCTTCTCGAGTGGCTCGGCATCCGTCTCGTCCAGCAAATGCAGCCGGCCATACGCCTCCAGGGCCCGACGCGGGTCGTCTCGCTTCTCGTCGTGGATCAACGCCAGCGCGGAGAGCAGATCCCGCTTCGCGGTTCCCTCCGCCCCCTCGATCCCCGCTTCGTACGCCTCAGCCAACTCGTCCCAAGCACCGAGAACACCGGCTAGCCGCTCGAGATCTTCGCGAATCTCCGTGTCCTCCGCGTCGATCTCGAACGCCGCACGGTAGGCCTCGAACGCCCGCTGGTCGTCCTTGCCACGCTGCTCCCATAGACGCGCCGTCTCCCGCAGAATTCCCACGCGATCCAGGTCGTCCGTCGTCAGGTCGAAGCGCTGCGCATTGAGGTAGATCAACTTCCGCCAGTCGTCCGCCCCCTCGTACAAGGGAAGCAGGATCTCCACCACACGCGCCTTGTGATCCTCGTCGGACAGCAACGCCTCTAGCTCCGCCATCGCTGGCTTGCTCGACGGAATCTGCCGAACGATTTCCTCGAGCTGATCGATGGCCGCATCGACGTCACCCATCTCGTCACGGTGCAGCCGCGCCAAGGCGAGCCGGTAGGCACACGCTTGCTCCACGTCAGGGTCGTTCTCGGCCCGGCGCAGACAAAGCTCCGCGAGGTCCGTGAAGCGCGATCGCTCACGGTACAGCTCGGTCAGCGCGTCGAGCGACACCGTGTCGTTCTCGTCGACGTCCAGCGCCGCGCAGTACGTCTCGATGGCCTTGTCGGGCTCCTCGAGAGAGCCCCGCTCGAGCTCCGCGATGGTGTGGAGGATCCGAAGACGGTCCTGCGGCTCGAAACGGTGGTCCAGTGCTCCACGATACAGCTCCACCCGATCCCGCGCGCGCCCAGCCTGACTCAGAAGCTTGTCGATCGCATCGAACAGCTCCGTCGACTCCGGCTCGAACGCAAGCGCGCGACGGTAGTACACCAGCGCGCTCTCGGTCTCCCCGAGGGAGGCAAACAGCTCTCCGGTCCGCCTTGACAGATTCGCCGTAGCTTCTTCATCCGAGAGAACCTGATCGAGCTCCGCAGCAAAGATTTCTGCGAGACGACGCTCGGCGCCGGCAACGCGAGCCTGGCTCTCGAGCTGCCTCCACGTGTCCTGATCGGTGATGTCCTCGTGCAAGAGCTTCGCGGTCGTCTCCAAGGCCGCCGCAAAGTCCTCTTCTTGCTCCTCCTGCATGACGGCAAGCCGACGAAGCAGCTCGCGACGCTTATCCGAATCTGGACAGGAACGGAGGCGGGCCGCGATGGTCACCTTCACCCGTTTCCAGTCGGCGCGACCCAGATAGAACGGCTCGAGCATCTCCGCGGCGCGAGCGCGATTCTCGGGGTCCCCCGCGGCCTCCAGCAGGCGCTCGAGCTCCGCGATGGCAGCCTCGTTCTGTCCGTCTTCCGAGAGTGCTTCGCCCAACTCGTCGAACGCGCGCATCGTGTCTCCCAGCCTGCCATCGGCAACCCGGGCGATCTTCACGCGAAGCTCCGCCTTCCCTTCCGTCTCGGACTCCAGCTGGCGCTCGTACAACGCGATGAGGTCGGAAGGTCGCTCCGTTGCCATGTACAGCTTCTCGAGCGCCTCCACCGCAGCCGGATCCAAGTCGACGTCCAGCACGGTTTCGTACACCGCGATCGCTCCACTCGAATCCTCGAGCACGTCGCTGCATAGCCGAGCCTGCCGGAACAATAGCTGCTTGCGCTCCTCGTCGCCTTCCGCCACGTCCACCCGGCGTCGAATGATGTCCAGCAGCGCCGCCGCGTCCCCAGCCTCCTCGTACAGCGACTCCAGCGCAACGAGCGCCCGACGATCGTCTCCCCGAATGTCCAGCGCTCGAATGTAATGCTCACGCGCAAGCTCGCGATCCCCAAGCTCCGCCCGCGCAAGCTCCGCGATGCGCAGCGTCACGTCGAGCTGAACCTCCCCGTCGAGAATGTCCGCCACGACCTCACGAAGCAACGAAACCAGATCGTTGAAGCGTCGCGTGGTGGATGCCAGCCGCTCCACCGTGTCGAGCCACGTCTTCACATCCTCCCCACCGGCCGCCTCCTTCAGACCCCGAACGGCGAACCCGAAGGCACGCGACGCGTCGTCGAGCGGCCCCTCCGCGACGCGAACCGCCTGCTGCAGAAGCGACAGCCTCTCGTCCGGCACCATGCTGGTCTCAGCCTCGATCTCCACGACCCGCAGCAGCTTTTCGTTGTCACCGTCCGCCTCGTACAGCGGGTGCAACACCTGGGCGGCTTCACGACGCGCCCCGTCCTCACCAAGCAGTCGCTCCAATGCCTCCCGGCTGGGCTTGTGGCCGGGGTCCACCGTCAATGCCTGCCGGTACGCATCGAGGGCTCCTCCCAAATCGTTGAGGTGATCCCGACGCACGTCGCCGAGTCTCACGAGCAACGCCAATCGCTCCTCCGGCTCCTCCGCCAACCCGAAATGGGTGTCGAGCGCCTCTGACAAGTCAGTCCAGCGCTCCGCCTTCTCGTACAAGGTCTCGAGCGACTCGAGGGTCGAACGGTCCGGCCCGAACTCGTCCATGATCGCCCGCCACGCGAGCGTCGCCTCTCCCACGTCCGCCAGCTTGTCCGTCAAGGTCTCCGCCATCCGCGACATCAGCCGGCGACGCTCGTCACCGTCATCCGCCCCCTCGCGGCGCGTGCGCAGCACGTCGACGAGCTCGCGCCACGCCTCCACCTTCTCGTACAAGCGCTCGAGCGCCGCCAACGCGGTCGCATCCACCGGGTCGTCCTCCAGCCGCGAACGCCACGCGGCAATGGCACCAGGCAGGTCCTCGAGAATGCTCTCGCAGATCTCTCCAAGCCGACCATAGATCTCCGCACGGCGCCGCCCTTCATCCTCGAGCTTCACCTCGATCCGGAGAACCTCCACGAGCGCAGCATGGTTGCCCAAACCCGCATAGATCTCTTCCAACGCACGCCCCGCAGGCAGCACCAGGTTCGAGTCCGACGGGTCGATCTCCAGCACGCGTCGATACACGGCCTCGGCCCTCTCCACGTCGGAGAGGTGATCCCTATATATGGACGCTACCTCCATGAGAATGGCCCCGCGGACGTCGGACGTCAGCGAAAGGTCCGCGGCCTCGGTCAGCACCGTCGCGATCTTCTCGTGCGCCCCAACCCGTCGCCCAATGTCCATGAGCCGTGACCGCGCGCGTCCGTCGACCGGGTCGAGCGGAACGAGCTTGGCTAGGGCATCCAGAGCGCCCTGGTCGTCCGCCAACCGTTCGTCTCGCAACGTGGCGACACGGCGCAGCAACTCTCGACGCTCGGACTCCTGCTCCGCGGCCTCGAGGCGGATGTCCAGCACGCGGACGAGATCTCTGGTCTCGTCCCTGGCCTCGTAAACGTCTTCCAGAATCCGGGCAGCACGCGCTCGCAGCGCAGGGACCGTGAGCAGTCGCTCAGCCAAGTCTCGCGCGTCGTGCTCGCTGGGCCGAATGCGAAGCACATCCTCGATGTGGGGCAGCGCGCTCGCGGGGTCCTGCAGGTTGTCCAGGTGGAGCTTGCCCAATCGCAGCTTCACTGCCACGAGCTCCGACTCACCCGACCGGTCCAACCGCCTCTCCAGCAAAGACACCAGCTTGTCGAACTTCTTCTCCGACGCGTACAGCTTCTCAAGCGCCATCGTGGCACTTCCGTGCAGCGCGTCGATGTCCAGAATCCGCTCGTAGTAGTCGATGGACTTCGTCGCGTCCTCGATGATGTCCTCGCAGATCAGCGCAACCTCCGCGAGAAATTCGATGCGACGAGTACTGTCCGTGGTGCCCGTGATGGCACGAGCATACAGCGCCTCGAGATCGGCCCATCGCTCGCGCGACATCAAGATCTCCTTGAGATCCTTGAAGGCCTCGTCGTCCGCTGGCTGCCGGGCCAGAACCCGCTCCAGATACGGGATGGCAGCGTCCTGGTCACCCACCTGCTCTCTGCATAGCTTGGCAGCCCGCTGGCAAAGCTCCACCTCCGCGTGGTCAGGCAGATTCGAACCGTCGCCAAGAACCGCCTGGTACGCCTCGGCCAGCTCGCCAGCTCGTCCCGCCCCGATCGACAAGTCCCTGGCCCGATCCCACAGCATCAGCTGCTCGGGAAATTCCGTGACCGCCTTGAGCACCACGTCAAGCGCCGTGCCCGCATCGCGAAGCTTCAGCTCGTGCACGTCGATCAACCGGACCAGCAAGTTCAGACGCGTTGCCGCATCCGCGGTGGAATCGATCAGCACGGCAAGCGCCGTCGCCTCCTTGGCTGGGTCGCTCAGATCGGCATGCACGTCGACCAAGACCCCGGCAGCTCGCGCCCGCGTCGTCTCGACCTCGACGAGCTTGTCCAGCACGGCCACGATCCTCGAGGAGTCCGCACCGAGCGCCAGTGCGCGCTCCGCCGCTCCTAGGGCCTCCTGCGGGCGATCCAACCGAAACACGAACAACTCCGCAAGGGCCATCTCCAGCTCCCCTCGCGCCGCCCCTTCCTCCTGATCCCGATGAGCTGCCACCACCTCCGCCGCTGCAGCCGCATCCCCCGCCGCCATCAACAACCGCGGCAAGCTCGTCAACGCCCGCGCATGCGTCGGATCCAACCGTAGGGCGCGACGATACAGCTCGATCGCGCGCTCCGGCGACGAGAATGCGTCCTCTTCGAGCGTGGCCCACTCCGTGAGCAATGCCACCGCCAACGCATCGTCCGCTCGCTCGATCCTGAGCTCGAACAGCCAGCGCAGGTCGTCGTGTCGAGCCGCCGTCCGCAAGATGCGATCGAGCGTCCGCATGACTTCGACGTCCGATGGGTCCTCTGCCACGAGACCTCGGTACGTCTTGATGGCATCGTCCGTTCGACCGAGGTCCGACGCGTACACGTTGGCCAACCGAAGCTGCAGGGCGCGATGCTCCTCGGAAGGCATGTCAGGGTCGTTCTCGATTCGGTTCTCGAGGGCACCCACGAACAGCTCCCAAGAAGACGCTGCCCTGGCGTGAGCTTCGAGCAACTCGAGAGCACCGTCCGCATCGGGCGCCAGGTCGTAGGCGCGGCGCGCGTACGTCAGCGCGGCATCCTTGTCGGACAGACGATTGCCCGTGACGTCAGCGAGCTTGCGCAACAGGTCGAGCTTTTCCTCCGCGTCCTCCGACCGCGCGAGCAAGGTCTCGTAAAGGGCAGGCAGACGACTCCACCGCTCGTCGTTCTCGTAGATGGGAACCAAAGCGCTGGCCGCCTGCAAATCGTCAGGCTGCACGCTCAGCACCCGCTCGTAGGCGCGGAACGCCCTTTCCGGGGCCTGGAGCTTCGTCTCGTAGACCGCCGCCGAACGGAAGGACAAGTCTACCTTCGTGGCCGTGGCCGTCGCCTTGTCCGCCGCCGACGACAGCACCTCAGCGAGCCCTTCCCAGTCCTCGTTCTGCCCGTACAGCTCGGCAATGGCGTCGAAGTTCTCCGCCGCGAGGTAGGCATCCCGAAGCACGCGCATGGCACGCGCATGGTCGGGTCGAATGTCGAGCACACGACGCCATGCCCCCGCAGCCCTGCGCGGGTCCGACAGCCGCTCGGCGTACACCCCTCCAAGCTTCTGCAACACCGCAATGCGCGCGTTCTCATCCTCCGCCATCTCGACGCGACCCTCGAGCACCTGGGCAACGGTCTCGTAGTCCTTGTCGCGCTCAGCCTGCTTCTCGAGGGCATCCATGACCCCCGGAGCCTGAGGCTCGATCTCCAGGATGCGCTTGAACAGAGCGATGGCGTCGGCAGACCGGTCCAGCCGCTCCGCAGCGAGCTTCGCCATCTCCGTCAGGAGCTGAACCTTCGGCTCCCCGTCGGTCAGCTCCGCTTCCTTTTCAAGAAGCGTGAACAGCTGCGGCCAGGCACGACGACGCTGGTACAGCTCACGCAACCGCTGCCGCGCTTCTTCATCCGTCGGGTCCACGGCAAAGATGCGCTCGTACACGTCCGTCGCATTCTGGACGTTCTGGAACTGCTCCATCCAGCGCTTGCCCGCAGCCCTGAGCAGCGTGAGCTTTTCCTCTCGGTCCTCGCTCAGCTCGGCCAGTTTCTGCTGATGGACGAGCAGGTCTCGCCAGCGCTGCAGGGATTCGTACACCCGGCACAACTCGCGCACGGCGTCCACGTCGCGATCGTCGAGCGCCAGGATCTGACCGAGCACCGTCACCAACGCGCTGTCACTCTTGATGCTGTCGCGGTACACAGCCGCGATCTCACGCAGCACGGAGAGACGTGCCGGGACATCCTCCGCCCCAACAGCGTCCAGCTCGTGCCTCAACACGTCGACCAAAGACGTCCAGGCGCTCGTCTGACGGTACAGGCGCTTGAGCGCGCTGCGCGCGTCGGGGTTGCCGGGGTCCTGGCGCATGAGCGACTTGTACTGCTCGATGGCCTTGTGCACGTCCTCCTGGTTCTCGGCAAGGCGTGCGATCTCTGCGGAGAGCTGCCCCTTCTGCTCCCCATCGGGCAAAGCGCGCTGGGCGTCCGTGAGGATGGTCACGAGCTTGCCCGTGTCCTCTTTCTCTTCACACCACGCGCGGTAGAAGCCGAGCATCCCTGGATGGGCGGGCTCGGCACGACGCACCTTGTCGAAGTAGGGCTCGGCGAGGTCGGGGCGCTCACGCATGCGCCACTGGACCATGGCAATCTGAAGCCAGATCCCGAGGTCCTGGCCCGACTTGAAGCTGCCGCTCCGGAGCTGGTCCTCGTAGAGAGCCACGAGGTGCTCCCATTGCTCCCCGCGACTGAAGCAGTCGGAGAGGAAGTTCATCGCCTCCGCGTACCCCGGAGACAGGTCGAGCGCGCGCTCGTAGGCGGCCACCCCACGCCCCTCGTTTCCAAGCTTCCTCACCACGATCCTCGCGAGACGAAGCCAGGCCGCAAACCGCTCCTCCCGCACCGACGACTCCGTCGCGAGGATCTCAAGGATGCGACACGCATCTTCCCACCGCTCCTGCTGACGATAGAAACGCTCCAGGAGCAAACAAGCGCGACGGTTCCGCGGGTCCAACCGGACAGCCTCTTCGAGCAAATCGACGAGCTCGTCGAGCGCTACCTCCGCGCGGCCGTATCGGTACTTGGTCTCGGCCACCCAGGAGAGCATCGAGCTTCGAATGGAGGCGTCCTCGACACTCTTCGTGTCTTCGAGCTTCCGCTCCGTCAGCTCCTTCCACGCCCTACGCTGGTCCTCCCCACGCTCGATGGCTTCGGTCGCCGTGGGGTCGTCGGGCCGCAGTTCGAGAAGACGCTTGTAGGCAGCGAGGGCGCGATCGTCTTCGATCAGCTCGTCCTCCAGCACACGAGCGAGCTCAGCCTGCCGTGTGGCTTCCTGCGAGGAGCCCTGGCACTGCGAGATCTCGTACTCGAGCAGGTTGGCGACAGCCTGCCACTCACGTCGGGTTTCGTGTTCCCTCCGGGCTGCCCCAAGCAGGTCGACGAGCTCCTCGTCCGACATGCCAACGTCGGGCGCGGTGATGGCATCCTGTAGATCGAGCCAGGCGGCCTCGTTTTCTGCGTCGTCCTGCAACAACCCAAGAGCATTTCGAATCTTCTGCGAGCTCATCGTCACCCCATCCAGGAGGTCGTCGTTCAATGGGAACGAGATGCGGTTCTAGGGCGGGTACCCGGACGGCACGCCAACGACTCGTGCCCATTTCCGCGCTTGAACTGGTCTAGGGGGACCCGATGGCCCCAGAAAATAGGGCACCCGCTGAGGGCCCGGATGCTACGCCGCGGGGTCGGGGGACACAAGACACGCAAAACGCAAAGGGGTTGGGATGTGGGAAATCTTCGTTGGGGACTTGACTTCAGACCTGGGATGGGCTTGCGCAACGGGAGCCCCCAAAGAATACCTAGGCGCACAATTACCCTCTTAGAAGGATATGTAATAAATCACACACCTGTCGAACATATACATACACAATTCCAACTTGAACACACAGTTCGATCCGGCGGGAACGCCGCCGCCCCTCGCAGGTGATCGTCACTCCGTACTACCTCCCTTGCCCCCCCTCCCTCCCAATGTGCTATGGAAAGGTCTGGTCCTTCGTAACGCGACCGGCGTTGGTGGCGCGTTGCGCACATTAGGCGAGACTTCCCGATGCATAGCCTCCAGAAGATCGCAATCGTACTTTGCGCTCTTATCGCGACACTTGTTCTAATCTTCACGATTGGAAACACCGCCAAGGCCTCGGCCCCCCCCACCGCCGACCAGGTCGCTTCCCGCGTTCAGGCCTTCTACAACCAAACGCGGACCTTCCAAGCCCGGTTCCAGCAAGACTACACCGTCAAGGCCTTCAACAAGCGAAAGCGCTCCACTGGCCAGGTGTCCTTCGAACGCCCAGGCAAGATGAGCTGGAAGTACGACACCCCCAACGGCAATCGCGTCGTGTCCAATGGCTCCACCCTCAAGGTCTACGAAAAAGACAACAAGCAGATGTTCGAGCAGCCAATCACCGACTCCCAGTACCCGGCTGCCCTCGCCTTCCTCATGGGACGCGGCGACCTCAAAAAGACCTTCACCCTCCGCCTGCTCGACGCCAAACGCATGAACTTCGAAGGGGGCTACGTCCTCGAAGGGACCCCCAAATCCCCCACCCCCGCCTACCAAAAAGTCCTCATGTACGTCGACGCCTCCACAGCCCAGGTGCGGCGCATGCTCATCCTCGACGCCCAGGGGAACCGAAACATGTTCACGTTCGACAACCCCGTCGTGAACACGAACATACCCACAGGCGAGTTCACCTTCGACCCGCCCAAGGGCACGACCATCGTGCACCCCTAGGCCTGCGGGCGCAGCGGCGAACCGTCACCGCCCGGACGAGCGAAGTACCCGATCCATACGCGCGTATTGCGCGTGCGTAACGGCCACCGCAAGGGCGTCCGTAGCGTCGACCCCAGGCAACTCCCGCAACCCCAGCAACGCCTTGATCATCAAGGCCACCTGCTGCTTGTCCGCCCGCCCTCGCCCCGTCACCGCACGCTTCACTCGCGCCGGCTCGTACTCGTGGATCGGTACCCCGGCCTTCGCCAGCACGAGCAACACCACCCCCCGCGCATGCCCCAGCTTGCTTGCCGCCTGCGCGTCTTTCGCGAAAAACAACGACTCGACCGCCGCCTCGTCCGGCACGTGCTCCCGCATCACCTCCCCCAAAGCCTCGTCGATCTGCACCAAACGACCCGCAATCGGAAGGTCGACGTCCGGGTGCACGATCCCGTAGCCCTCGCACGTGAGCCGCGTGCCTTCCGCGCGCACGATCCCCCATCCCAGATGTCGCGTCCCCGGATCGATCCCAATGATGCGCACGTTACCCTCCCGCCAAGAAGATCTTGCCAGGGTTCAGGAGCCCCCGCGGATCGAACGCCCGCTTCACGCGCTGCTGCAACGCGATCAAACCTGCCCCCTGCTCCATCCCAAGGTACGGCGCCTTCAGCACCCCAATCCCGTGCTCGCCAGAAATCGTCCCCCGAAGTGCAAGCACCTCTTCGAACAACCGCCCGATCGCCGCCTCTACCCGCGGCAGCTCGTCCTCCTCGTCCCATAGGAAATTCACATGCAGATTCCCGTCCCCTGCGTGCCCATAGGTAAGCACGCGCACCCGCAAGGATGCCGCCAGCTCATCCACCCGCACCAGCAGCTCCGGAATCCGGCCCGCAGGCACGACCACATCCTCCGCCAGCTTGTTCTTCGCCAGCTTCCGCACCGCAGGGGATAGCTCACGACGGGCAGCCCACAGCCGATCCCGTTGCGTCCCGTCTTGCGCAGCCAAGACCTCCAACGCCCTTGCCTCCACGCACGCTTGCCCCGCACGCTCCATGTCCCGCTCGCACGACGCTTCGTCCCCATCCACCTCGATCAAAAGCATCGCCCCTGCCCGCGGGTCGATCCCCACCCCCTGCGCTCGGATGGCCTGCAGTGACGCCGCATCCATCAACTCGAGGCATCGGGGCACGACCCGAGCATCAACCACCGCCCCCACCGCCTGCCCCGCATCTCGAACCTCCGAGAACAGCGCCAGCAAAGTGAAGACCCTCTCGGGCCTGCGAACGAGCCGAAGTGTCGCTTCCGTCACAACACCCAGGGTCCCCTCGCTCCCCACCAACAACGCCGTCAGATCGTACCCCACCACCCCTTTGACCGTACGTCGACCCGTCCGGACCAGCCCCCCGTCCAGGGTCGCTACCTCCAGACCCAACACGTAGTCCCTCGTCACACCGTACTTGAACGCCCTCGGTCCCCCCGCGTTCTCCGCGATGTTTCCCCCGAGACCACACGAGGCCTGGGAGTTGGGGTCCGGTGGATAGAACAACCCCTCCCGCTCCACCGCATGGTGCAAATCCTCCAAAATCACACCGGGTTGCACGACCGCCACCCGGTCCCGTACGTCGACCTCCTTGACCCCGTTCATCCCCAGCGTGCTCAGGACGATCCCCCCTCGCAGCGGCACGGCACCCCCGGTCCGCCCCGTCCCCGCACACCGCGGCGTCACAGGAACCCCCGCACGTCGCGCGCAATCCAGCGTCGCCACCACATCTCCCGGACACGATGCGAGCACCACTACCTCAGGAACACGACCTTGGGCCTCCGACTCGTCCCGGCTGTAAGGCTCACACCCATCCCTTGAGGTGAGCAGCTTCGAAGACCCCAAGGCGCGGTGCAGCAAGCGCAACGCCTTGTCCATGCGGCGAGAATCCACCGGAGGTTGATGGGACGGGACCTTGTACACGCTCGTGCTCGACCGGAAGTTGTTGGGACTTCGAGCCTAGTCCCAAACCAAGCACTGTTCGAAGAACGTTCTTGAGTTTGGGGCCATCCGAGGCGAAGGCGAGGCGTTTTGGGGTGAGCCGCGGTGAGCGCGGCGAGGGGGCTTTGCGAAAGCCCCCTTAGAAAAACCTAGACCCAAAGCAGCGCGGAGCGCTTGATTTGGGACTATCCGAGCCGAAGGCGAGGCGTTTTGGGGTGAGCCGCGGTGAGCGCGGCGAGGGGGCTTTGCGAAAGCCCCCTTAGAAAAACAGCGCGGAGCGCTTGATTTGGGCCTAGTACACCACCGCTTCCGTGGGTACCGACCCCGGCGGCCGCGGGATACGGGTTTCCGGAACCCACCGGAAGGGCTAGGCTTCCGCGGGTGGGCATCATCTATCTGGCGGCGCTCGTGCTCGGGCTGGGGACCCTGACCCTGCAGTTCGTCCTCTCCCACGCGGGCGGTGCAGACGCAGATGCAGACGCGGATGCAGACGGCGTGGACGACCTTTCCGCCGACGGAGACGCAGACCACGCCTTGGAGGCGGGGAGCCATGGCGACGTAGCGCATAGCGCCCTGAGCACCGTAGGCGTCTTTCTCTCGATGCGGTTCTGGACGTTCGCTCTCATGGCGTTCGGCATGGTCGGTTCGCTGCTCCACTACCTCGACCTCAGCGGCTTCGGGCTGTCGCTCGCCCTTTCCATCGCGTCGGGCCTGGTGTCCGGTCTCGCCGCAGCCCTCATCTTTCGCGCGCTCAAAGGTTCGGTCTCCTCGGCCATGGGCCAAGACGACACCGTCGGCAAGATGGCGAAGGTCACCGTGCCCCTTCGCAAGGGCTCGTTGGGCAAAGTCAGGGTCGTGGTGAAGGGCAAGCAGGTGGACATGCTCGCCACGACCGATGCCGAATCCATCCAGACCGGAGACGAGGTCGTGGTGGTCGAGTTTCGCGGGGACCACGCGTTCGTCGAACCTATCGAAAAGTCCGGGAGTTCCGACCGCTAGGGGGGGACTGGGGGCTCCGACGGCGCTTGGCAGCGAAGCGCGGCCGTGTATCCTCTCTGCCCATGTCAGGAAACACAGGTCCGGAAGAGGCTGCCTTGACCGCCATCGTGCTCGGGGCATCGGTATTGGCCGTGATCTTGTTGGGGGCCCTGCTGCTGATCATCCAGCGGCTGCTGTTCATCTGCCCCCCGAACAAGCTCCTCATCTTCAGCGGAAGGCGGCACATAATGCCCGATGGGTCCGTGGTCGGATACCGCGTGCTGCACGGGGGGCGAGGGCTTCGAATCCCGCTGCTCGAGTCGGTATCCGAGCTGGACATGCGGATCTTCCCCGTCCAAGTGGCGGTCCAGAACGCCTTCTCGAAGGGCGGCATCCCGCTGTCGGTCCAAGCGATCGCGAACGTCAAGATTTCTAGCGACCCACGGTACCTCCGGAGCGCCGCAGAGCGGTTCCTCGACGTCCCCATCCAGCGCCTGGCAGAGGTCGCCCAAGACACGCTCGAAGGCGCCTTGCGCGAAGTGCTCGCAGAACTAACTCCAGAGGAGGTCAACCAGGACCGGCTGAAGTTCGCAGACAAGCTGCTGGCAAACGCTGGCGATGACTTCGAACGGCTGGGGCTACAACTCGACGTCCTCAAGATCCAGCACGTCTCGGACGAGCAGGGCTACCTCACCAACCTGGGGCGCGAAGCCATCGCCAACATGCTTCGCGACGCAGAGAACGCAGAGAATGCGGCCAACCAGACCGTGGCCGAGGCCCAGGCTGCCGCCCGGACCCGAGCCGAGACGGCCCAGAAGAACGCCGAAGCCCTCGTGCTCAAGAAGAAGAACGAGTTCCAGACGCAGCTCGCCAAGCTCGAGGCTGTCGCCGCGTCCGCGGAGAACGAAGCCGTGGTCGACGCCGAAACAGCCCGGTCGGTCGCCGAGCAAGATCTTCAGGAAATGCGTAAGCAATACGAACAGTTGCGGCTCACATGCGACGTCGTTCTTCCCGCCCAGGCCCGCCGCCGCGCCGAAGAACTCAAGGCCCGCGGAGAGGCCTACCCATTCATCGAGACCGGCAAGGCACGCGCCGCCGCCCTGCAGGCCGTGGTGGCAGAATGGACGGCCGCGGGCTTGCACGGCCGAGAAATCTACGTCCTCAACCACCTCAAAGAGATCGCCGAGGCCGCCATCCAGCGAACAGCGGCAACCCAGGTCAAGGAGATCAACGTCATCGACGGCGGGGATGCAGCCAGCTACGCGGCGTTCATCAGCGCCTTCCCCAGCGTGGTCAGCCAGGTCATGCAAGAAACCGGACGCGCGGTTGGGATCGACCTTGCGTCCATGCTCCAGTCCCGAAAGGCAGGTGCGTGATGGGTGTCGCCGGCGTCCTGTTCTTCGTGGCGCTCGTGGTCGGGGTTTTCATCCTGATCACCCTCAAGCGCATGCTTTACGTGGTCCCGCCCAACCAGGCGATGATCCTGTCCGGGGCCAAGCGCAAGGTGGGAAACAAGGTGGTCGGCTATCGGGTCGTCTGTGGCGGGCGCGCGCTTCGGATCCCCCTGCTCGAGCGCGTGGATTTCATCGACCTGCGCAACATCAACATCGACGTGGAGGTGCACGGCGCCTTCTCGAAGGGCGGCATCCCGCTGAACGTGAAGGCCGTAGCGAACGTGAAGCTCCCTGGCGAGGAGCCGATGATCCACAACGCAGTGGAGCGATTCCTCGGACGAAATCGCGATGAAATCACCTACATCGCCAAGGAGACCCTCGAAGGCAACCTGCGCGGGGTGCTGGCCCAGCTGACCCCCGAAGAGGTGAACGAGGACAAAAACCGCTTCACGCACATCCTGACCGAAGAGGCCGAGCACGACCTCTCCAAGCTCGGGATCAAGCTGGATCAGCTCAAGATCCAGAACGTCACGGACGACGTCGGGTACCTCAACTCGATCGGCCGCATCCGTGGGGCAAGTCTGCGGCAGCGCGCGGTGGTCGCCGAAACCCAGGCACAGTCCGGGGCGGCGGAGCAAAAGGCCCTAAACTGGCAGGCTTCCGAGATTGCCCGGTACGACGCCGACGTCGCGATCGCCGACCGGGAGATGGCCAAGCGCATCATGGACGCCCGGACGCGTCGCGACGCGATGATCGCAACGGCGGAAGGCGAGGTTCGCGCGCAGATCGCGAAGGTGGGCGCGGAGATCAAGCGGCAGCAAGCGCGGGCAGTGCAGGTGGAGAGGCAGCTGGATGCCGACGTGGTTCAGCCCGCGGATGCGGCTCGTTTGAAGATGGAAGAGGACGCCGTGGGGGCGGCCGCGACGATCATCGAGCGCGGCAAGGCGGAGGCCGCCGCGTTGCACGAGCTCGTGGAGGCCTACCGAAAAGGCGGCGCTGCGGCCAAGGAAGTGCTCGTCCTGCAGAACATCCTGCCCATGATCCATAGCATCAGCGGCGCGGATCACCCGGTTCGCATTGGCAAGGTCACGGTGCTTCCCCAGTCCACCGGACAGGGCGATCCCTTGACCCGCAAGATCATCGGCGCCAACGAGCAGCTCAAGGCCGCGACCGGCGTCGACCTGGCCGGCGTCGCCGCACGCCTGTCCGCCCCCAAGAGCTGACGCCTTTCAGGCTTCACCACCCCCGCCACGACGGATCAGCTTCGCGAGCTCTGCCATCGCGTCGAGCTGCGACTGGGTTTGCTCCGCCTCCTCGACGTCCACATCCTCGGATTCCAGAGCCGGGTCCTTGCCGGTCTCCAGGATCTTGGTGAGCCGGTCGCGAGCAAGGAAAGACACGTCCAGCAGCACAGAGCAGCACCGCAACAGCTGCGACGAGGTCAGCTCTCCGTCCTCGACCGCGATGTCGATGCACGTGCTCACCTCGCCGTCGCCCGGGTCGTACTCGAACTGGACGAGCCGGATTTCGTAGGCCATCTGCAGCATCGCGCGAAACAGCAGGGGCTTGTTCGCGTCGTCCTCGGCTCGCAGGAGGATCGGCGCACGCAGCTGCACCAGCCCGCCCTCCTCGAGGACGAATACCATCAAGGTGACGGGCGATCCGTCTCGAACCCAGAGGGTCCGGACCAGCTCCCCCTCCTGGTCGGTCTCGAACTTGATGTTCGCCTGCTCGAAGATGGCCTCGATGCTCTCGATCGTGGTGCCCATGCTCGCCTCAGTTGTGCTTGGTCTCGGTGCGCTGCGCGCGCAGCAGCTCCTGCATCCGGATCTGCAAGCGCCGCAGCTCGCGACGGGCCGGATCGTCCACGTCTTCCTCCAGCACGGGATCCTCTCCTGTCTCGAGGATGGCGAGCAGACGCGGCCACGCACGGTCCGCGAGATGCGCCGCCGCCGTCACGGTACGTCCCACCTGACGAACCGTCGGTTCGGCATCGAACAGCGGAAGCTGCACGGTGACACGAACCTCACCATCGCTCGGGTCCATCTCCCACTGCCCCAGGTTCGTGAGGTAGGCCTCGTGAAGCATGGCCTGCATGAGCACGGGCAGGAACGGGTGGTCGGACACGCGCAGGAATGCGGTGACCATCGCCGTGAGCACCGCACCGTCGGAGTCCATCCGAACGTGCACGATGATGGTGGGACGGGTGGCATGGTTGCCCATGAACGCCACGAGGCATCCATCCGCGGGGTTCGGGGCCGTCCAGTAGCGAAATCCGCCTTCGCTCAGAAGCTCGAGCAGTCGTTCCGGCGTGCAAGGCATGGGACCATTTGGACGCAAAGACGGCGTCTTGTCGATCAGGAAAGGGATCGGTCACGCCAGCGCGGGGTCAACGCTTCGCGGCGCGTCCACGCAGGCCTCGAAGGCCAGCCGGGTAGCCGTCCACGAGGCTCTTCGGGGGGCGCACCTCCTGCAGCAGCGGGCTGGTGACCAGGTCCCTCCCCCCGGTGGCGAAGAACAGGGACTCGCCCACGCGAGGCTGGCCGATGTTCGGACGGATCGCACCATTGGGCAGGAATTGGAGGCTTCCGGACACCGTGCGCTGCAGGGCAACATGGTCCGTCATCCATTCGCCGGTGTTTCGGTCACGAACCGCGACGCACAGGCCATCGCGGAAGTGGTACTCCGTGTTGCGCGTGACGAGAATCCGGTGACGTCGGCGGTCGACCCCTCGGTATGTTTCAGCGTCCTTCAGCATGCCATGAAGCTCCTGGTCCATCGTTGGGCAAGGGTCGGTCGGCACGCGGGGCTGGGCCAAATTTGGTGGCGCATACGCGAAGCGCTTGGCCCGGGACGGCAGGAGCGTCCTACGATCCGCACATGGATGAACGGCGGCGCCCCGGTCCTGGGCTCACCAAGGTGAGGCATCCTCACCCGGTGGCGACGCGTGTGGTGTCACTGGTTCGCGCGGGCGACGGGCACTGGGCGACGCTGTTCGAGCGGGCGGACGTCGTTTCCGAAGGGGCTGCTGAGCAAGAAGGCCCATCGCTGGTCTATCGCGGCACCACGAGCATCATCTTGCGCTGGGCCGCGATGCAGCAAGGGGCTGACGAGCCGTCATCCTGGGCCTGCGAGGAAAGGACACGCGCGCTGGCGATGGACCCGCACCTGCGGCTTCGTGCCGTGAGGGTCGCGCAGCGGGAGGCGCAGTCGCGCGCGCCGGGAATGCTCGGCACCACGCGCATGGACTTGTTCGTGCGGTCAGAAGACAAGGAGCTTCGGATCGACGTGGACGTCGATGCGGTCGTGGAGGCAAGCGCGGCCCGGATGGGTGGGGGAGCGTGAAGGGCGCGACGAGGGAGGGGCTCATCCTGGAGGGTGTCGAGAACCGGGAAGACGCGGAGCCGGGGGCGCATCGGCGACGCTGGTTTCCTGATTCACGCTACTTCGCGCAGGTTGTCATCGGCGTCTCTTGACGCGGCCGCGCGTGCCGTGCAGTTGTTCCTCCCTCGCGCAGTGGTCACAACGATGGGGCGAAAGCAAAAACCGAACGCCGACCAGCACAAGGTCATTCACGTGGACTTCGGAGTTGCGAGGCGTCTGCAACCCGACGATCCGATTGCGCCCGGGCCTTTGCCGGACTTGCCGCCCTTGCCGTCACCGCGGGAGCCGATCACGGATCTGTTCTCGGGCACCGAGGTCTGCCGGTTGCTCGGTCTCACGCGTGGTCAGCTCCGCTCGCTGGATCGAACGGGTGTGGTATCCCCATCCGGACGGCGTCGCGGGCGTCGCGCGTACACGTTCAGCGATCTGATCGCCCTGCGAACGGCGAGCCATCTCATCGAACACAAGGTCCGGCTGCGCGACGTGGCCCGCGCGGTGACCAAGCTCAAGAACGCTCTGCCCAAGGTGACGCGCCCTCTGTCGGAGCTGCGCGTGGTCTGCGACGGCTCCAAGGTGGTGGTCCGGGGCCACGACGGGACGTTCGAGCCTTGCACAGGGCAGATGCTGCTGGACTTCGACGTCGAGACGCTACGCAACGACGTCGTACGCGTGCTGCGCCCGGCCGTCAGCCGGCAGCGCGCGCGCTCGGCCTACGATTTGTACGTCCAGGCGAGCCAGCTCGACGAGGACCCTGCCACGTTCGGGGAGGCGGAAGGGCTGTACCGACAGGCTTTGGAGCTCGATCCCTACCTGGCCATCGCCTATACGAATCTGGGTAACGTCTGCTTCCGGCGCCACAACGACGCGGCGGCCGAACAGCTGTATCGACGTGCGCTCGAGATCGAGCCGACGCAGCCGGAGGCGCACTACAACCTGGGATACATCATGTTGGAGCGTGGGGAGCCGGCAGATGCAGTGCCTTTCTTTCAGGCTGCGATCGCGTCGGATCCGACGTTTGCGGACGCGTACTTCAACCTGGCGATGGCGTTCGAGCATCTGGGCGACGTGCAGCAGGCGCGGCCTTGCTGGGAGCAGTACGTGAAGATCGAGCCGCAAGGGACATGGGCGGAGATCGCGCGAAAACACCTGCATTGAGCCGGGCTCACGCCGAGCGAGAGAGCTGATCCCGTGGCGGGCGCGTCCAGGCTAGCTCCACGGGCATCCCGATTCTCCCGCGACGTTCCTTCACGACCCTCGAGCGCAACATCCCTTGCTGGGGTTGCTCGAGCTCCAAACGCAAGGCCACGGGCAAGCCGATGGGGGCAGCGCGCTGCCGATCGGTAAGCAGCACCACACACGTGTCCCCCTCTCGCGCGGCCATGGCGAGCCGTCGCACGACGTTGGGCCATCGGAGCAAAGGCAGAAGCACGGAGCCACCGGGAACGCCCTGGGTGTCGACGATCAGCACGGAAAACACGTGACTGAGGGTCATGCGCACGGCGGCTCGAGCGAGGGATAGCGCGGGGGGATACGCGACGAGGAGCCGTTCGAGCACGACGCCGTGGGAGGCGACACCGGGAGCGTACAGGGTTCGGGATGGATCGAGCCAGGCACACCAAGCAGGATCACCGCCTCGCAGCAGGGCTTCTTGCTGGGCGGAGGCGCATGCGTGCAAGGCGAGGGACGAGGCAAGGCCGCTCCCATGGCTGGTGAGCTCCACGACGGCGCCTCGAGGCAAGCCGCCGTCGGGCAAGGCGGCAGCGAAGGCTGGCAGGGGCAAGACCCGTTCCTCTTGTTGGAGAATGGCTGGGGAGCGGGCTTGTGGGATGAGGTGCGACGGGACGGGGATAGCCATAAGCTGAACATACGATCAGTCTTCGTGTCCTGCCAGTCCATTCTGATCTCCCCTCTTCCTTCGGCTGACATCTGCGGTAACGTGCCCCGTCCACCGCAATGCCGGGAGAACACCATGAAAATGAGCCCCATGACGCGCTTCTTGCTCGGTTTCGGCGCTTGGATGGCGCTTGCCTCCTGTGACCCGCCCAAGGCCACGCCGAGTCCCACACCTTCTCCTTCCGCCTCCGCCCCGAAGGTCGTCGCCTACGACGCGCTCGACCGGGCGACGTTCAACCGCGTGGCCGTGCAGATGGATCTGCCCATCTTCTGGATCGAGGACAAGAACGCAAACAAGGCGATCGAGCCTGAGGAAGTGGCTTCTCTGCTCTTCTACCCGACCCAAGGCAACTGGGTCGACGGCAACCGGTTCACGGCTCGCTTCGAGGAGATCTACGAGCAGATGCAGGCCTGGGCGAAGAGCGCGACGTTCCCCAAGGACCTTTCTGACGCGGAGAAGAAGCGTCGCATGCTCGTGATCGAAGAGCTCGACCAGGGCCAACCGACGCTGGTGTTCTCGAACTTCACCAAGAGTCCGCCCCAGGACAAGGTCTTCGTCCGCCACATGCTCGCAGCGGCCAAACTCATTGACGATCTGCATGGGCAGCAACGGGGGCTTGCCCCCCTCGCGGCGCAAATCCCGAAGGACGACCCGTCCGGCCACGCGGCGTTTCGTCGCAACTGGGGACCGAAGTGTGGCGCGCCCAAGACGGAGAAGAACCCAGCGTGCTCGGCCATTGCCAAGTCACCCGAGAAGGTCTTGGTCGCGATGTACCCGGACGACGTGCAGAAAGAGGAAGGATTCTGCGACAAGCTCGCCAAGCACGCGGACGGGGAGAATTTGATGTCGCCGTTCGTGGTGGTGAAGAAGGACGGGGACAAGCTCGTGCCCGAGCCGATCACGGTGACGTTCAAGGATCTTGCGGAGAAGGTCTCCAAGGAGCTTCGCATGGCCGCCGATAGCCTGGACAGCGGCGAAGCCCCCTTCAAGGAGTACTTGCAAGCGGCTGCCCAGGCTTTCCTCGACAACCGCTGGGAGCCGGCGGACGAGGCGTGGGCGAAGCTGAATGCCACCAACTCCAAGTGGTACCTGCGCATCGGCCCCGACGAGGTGTACTGGGAGCCTTGCAGTCGCAAGGCCGGTTTTCACATGAGCTTCGCCCGCATCAACGAGGCGTCGGTGACCTGGCAGAAAAAACTCGAGCCCGTACGGCAGAAGATGGAGGACGACCTCGCCAAGCACATCGGCGCCCCCTACAAGGCGCGGAAGGTTTCCTTCCACCTGCCGGACTTCATCGACATCGTCGCCAACGCGGGGGACTCGCGGCACCCGCTTGGGGCGACCATCGGCCAGAGCCTCCCGAACTGGGGGCCTGTGGCCAACGAAGGGCGCGGCAGGACCGTGGTGATGAGCAACCTGTACACGGACCCAGACAGCCTCCGCATTCGCAAGGAACAAGCCGATTCCATGCTCGACGCGGCGACGGCGGGCAAGCGCGCGGTGGGCCAGGACCCTTCGCTGCTGGGAACGATTCTGCACGAAGCGATGCACAATTTCGGGCCTTCGCACGAGTACAAGGTGCAGGGCAAGACAGACGATCAGCACTTTGGCGGCCCCTTGGCGAGCACCATGGAGGAGTTGAAGGCCCAGACGGGCGCTCTCTGGTTCGTCGCACTGCTCAAGAAGCAGGGGATCATCGACGCAGCGCTGGCGGAGCAGACCTACGTAGACTCGATCCTCTGGGCGCTGAACCACATTGCGCGGGGAATGTACGCAGACGACGGGAAGCCGAAGACCTACAGCCACGTGTCAGCGATCCATGTGGGTTTCTTGCTCGAGGAGGGCGCGATCACGTTCGACCCGGCCGCTCCGGCGGCCAACGGCAAGGACAAGGGCGCCTTCACGTTGCACTTCGACAAGCTTCCAGCCGCCATCGACAAGATGATGAAGGTCGCCGGAGGCATCAAGGCCAGGGGAGATCGGAAGCAGGCCGAGGAACTGGTGAAGAAGTTCGTCGACGGCGACACGGTTCCCATGGCGGTCATCGCGGAGCGGTCCCTCCGGCACCCCAAGGCGGCTTTCGTGTACGGCTTGTCACTGTAGCCTGCACGCAACGTTTAGAAAAATCAGCACATGTTGCGCCTATAATTCTCTTCTACGTCTCCTCACGGGCAGTACGGACGACCAGGACTTGGCTTCCGGGCCCACGTCTCCCTTCGTTTCAGGAAGGCGCGCACGTCGGCGTGCAGCGTCCCGTGTGTGCGCTCGGCCTTTCTCTGCGCCTCACGGACGGAGGTGACCTGGGCTCGCGAGGGGCCTGGGCGAACCGGTCGGAACGAGACCCCCAGGGACGCTAGGTATTGCTCGTGCCAGGGGTAGACGGGGGGCGTGTCCTCGCAACCCGCGACGATGTCCTGCGGGGAGCAGAACACACGGATGTGCATGTGATCGTCGTGGGGGAACGAGGGCTGGCAGGTCACGTGCCCGAACAGGTCGAGCACTGCTTGGTCTGCCCCCGCGGTTCTGCCGTGTTCCAGAAGAATCGAGCGCAGGTGTTCTGCGAGGTAGATGCGATTCACGCGGGCGTCAGGGTGGGACAGGAAGGCCTCGACGAAGGCCCAAGTCCGGGCGATGTCGAGACGAACCGGAATGTCATCCAGCACCTCAGAAAGATCCCGATAATCGATTCCCGTTCCATTGGGTTCAATAGGAATTGCCTTGGAATGGAATGGAATCCCGCTGGCGTCGAGCAGAGGGAACAGGACATCGACGTCGCGCCCGCTGCGATGGGAGGCGTGCCCGGAGACATCTCCCCCCTCGGGTCCGGACAGCTCGCCGATGCGAAGGGGGAGGCCAGGAAGTCGCGCCGCCACGCAGGCTGCCGCGTCCTGGATTGCCGTCACCAACTCCGCCGTTCCGAAACGATGCTCCGGGTCCTTCTCCGGGTCAAAGACGAAGCCCTCGCCTTGCAAGGGAAGCGGAATGCCACCGAGGAGCCGACCGTGGGTCGGGCTTCCGACAGAGATCGATACGGAAGGGTCGATCTCTGGCGTCACCTGCTTGGAAACTCTATATGTTGCGGCATCTTTATATGTATCCACAACGTTTTCAGACATGAACGAAGCGACCGGCTCCGGCGGGTCGCGCGCGGTCGATGGCGAGCCAGAGGAGTGGCTGCAGCCGGCCAGAAAAAGGACGATCGGAGCAAGGGAGCGACGCACCCGGCCAGCATAGGGGAGCCCGACGGAATGGCAAGAACCTGCCTGGCGAAGAGTCCTGGCACAAGACAAAATAGCTGATACTATGTTCAGTATGCCGTGTCGTCGCGTGGCCGCCATCGTGCTCCCCCACTTGCTGTGCGAGTTGGCCGCCCCCGCGTCCGGCCGCCCGCGGCCTTTCGGCGTCGTGCTGCGCTCCGAGCAAGCGGACCCGGAACCCCTGCGGGCACACACACCCCTGGACGCGGTCGATGACTCGGCCCGTCGTCTCGGCTTGCGGGCCGGGCTCACCATCGCTGAAGCCCATGCTTTCATGGCGTCCCTCGAGGTACGCACGGTGTCCAGACGGCAGGTTCGAGAGGCCTTGGCCCGGGTCGCCGAAGCCGCACTCGCCTTCTGCCCCACGGTCGGACTCTCCCCTCCGGATGCAGTCCATCTGGACCTGACCGGGGCAACCCACCTGCACGGAGGCGAGCTCCCCCTGCTGCACGAGCTCAAGAGCCACGTGGAGCAACTCGGCCACGTCGCACGCGTCGCAATCGCTCAAGGGCCTCGCATCGCGGAGATCGTCGCCCGACATGGCCACGACCTGCTGCACGTGGTCGAGCCCGGGGAAGACCTGCACCACCTTCGGGGCTTGCCCGTTTCCGCCTTACCCATCCACGACGAAACCGCATGCTGGCTCGTTCGGGTGGGCGTCTTGACCATCGGGGATCTCCTGCGGCTTCCCCGGGACCAGGTCTCGGCGAGGCTGGGAGATAGGGCAGCCGAGGTCATGATGCTGGCCGTCGGGCACGACCCCTGCCCCCTCCAGCCCTACACTCCGCCCCCCACCCTCCGAGAACACGCCAGCTGGGACGAAGGGGTGCACGACCTGTCAGCGTTGGTGTTCGTCCTCGGCCGGCTCACCGTCCGGCTGGCAGCCCGACTGCAAGGGCGAGGGCAAGCGCTTCGCTCCATAGCCATCACCTTCGAGCATGACCGGTCCATCGCCCGGCTCCAGGGCCACCCGGAGGAATTAACGACACAACTTGAGATGCCTGCCCCCATCGATCGAGCCGAGGATCTGCTTCGCATCCTCCGCGCCCGACTCGAGCCCATGGAGCTTCAGGCCCCCGTCCTCGGCCTTCGGCTCGAGACGACCTTGCTCGTCCCAGCCCCCCGTGTACAGCTCGACTTGTCTCGCGACGCCACCGTGTCTCCCGATGCGCTGCCCACGTTGCTCGCTGAACTCTCCGCCGAAATTGGCGCCGACCGGTTCGGAACCCTCTGTCTCGTCGATTCCCACCTTCCCGAAGCCCGATCCTGTCTGCGTCCCCCCGTCCTACGTCCTTTCCACCACGCGCTCTCTCTGCCTTTCTCGAGGCAGGCCGAGGTCACCCGTCTTCTCCCGAAACCCGTGGCCCTTGGCGAACCATCGCTTTGCCCGGGTGCCCAGTTCGTACTCGAATCCATCCCTCCCCTGCGGATCGAACAAGTGCAGTTCGACCACCGACTCACGGACATCGCGTGGTGGACTCCCCATCCCGCCTCCCGCGACTACTTCCTCGTCTGGGTGCGAATCGCCGGAACAGGCGCCAGCGCATGGATCTATCGGGATCGCCGCCAAGGCACCCTCCAGCTCCACGGATGGTTCGACTGAACCCAGAGGCCCATAGCGAGGATTGGGAGTCCTCGAAAGCTTCTCCCATGCTACGACCTTCCCATGCCCACCGACCCCCGCGTCGACGCCTCCGCCGCCTTCCACCGCTCCATGAAGCGCGTGACGCGCCTGTTCGGGGGACGCCACGGACGGCTCCCCGCTGCCCCTTTACCCCCCCCGAACGAGCTTGACGTCCGTCTGGGGGACGTCCGCCTCCACGCCTTGGAGTGGCCCGGCCCCGCCCCAACGCTGTTGCTGTTGCACGGATTGAACAACAACGCCTGGTCTTGGGCGCACGTAGCGTCGCTGCTCAGCCCGAGCCGAAGGATATTGGCACTTTGCCTGCGCGGCCACGGCACAAGCTCCTCGCCCGCCTCGGGATACACTCTGCAAGACACATCGCGAGACCTTCTCGGCACGCTCGACGCGCTCGGACTGGACACGATCGACCTGGCGGGCCACTCCTGGGGCGGCAAGGTGGCAACCCACTTTGCCTGCACCCACCCGGAGCGAGTCCGGGCCCTTGCCCTCGCCGACCCCGTGCTCCCCGGGGGACTCAACCGCATCATTCGCACATTCCCGCCCTTGATCACCGCATCCTTGCGTGCCGAGCGCGGCCCCTTCCCGGACCAGGCGTCCTGGGAAGCCGCCGGCCGAAGCCTCATCTACCTGCAACACTGGGACGAGGTGGACCGCAAGCTCTGGTCCGAGGCGTTCCGCCGGACCGAGGACGGCGCCTATCATCATGTGTTGCCTGAAGCTGCGTTCGAGGAGATCCTCGGCTCCGCGCTGCGGCAAGACATCTCGGGCCTGTTATCCACCCTCCGAATCCCTGTGCTCCTGATGCGCCCCACCTTCACGCTCTCGTTCCTCCCGGGGGAGCTTCGTCCCCTTCGCAAGGCCTTGCCCCACCTCGTGGAGAAGAGAATCGCCGGAGATCATACGTTCATTCATACCAACCCCCTCGACACCGTCGACGCCCTCCAGACTTTCCTTCCCTAACTCGGCAGGGCCGAGTGCCAGTGCAGGGGCTGCCGCCCCTACGCTCCCGATGGTCGCTACCCTTGCGCTCGTCGGCCCAAGCAACCGGAGTCGGACTCGGGTTGCCCTAACCGGCCGCCAGCTCATCGGGGCGTGTGATCCTGTTCGGTATCACCTCCTGGACCGAGCCTCTCCGCAAGACACCTGCTACCATGTTCAGTGGTCATGTTACCTCGACTCGTCCCCTCCCCCCCGGAGCCCGCCCACGCGCCGGCCTTCGCTGAGCTCTGCGCCCAGTCGTGCTTCTCTTTCCTCCGTGGCGCGTCCCAGCCCGAAGAGCTCATCGAGCAGGCCCACAAGCTCGGCCTGTACGCGATCGCCCTGTGCGACACCGATGGCCTGTACGGTCTCGCCCGCGCCCATGCCGCGGCCAAGCAACTCCAGGTCAAGCTCATCGTCGGAGCCTCTCTCGCCGTCGACAGCCACGACGCTCGGCTCATCCTGCTCGTGCGCAATCACGCGGGCTACCAGAACCTGTGCCGCCTGCTCACGATCGCCCATGCCGACAAGCCCAAGGGGACATCTTCCCTCGATCTCGCCGTGCTATCCCCCCACGCCGACGGTCTCTTTGCGGTTCTTCCCGCGCCCCACGAGGAGAAGCTTTGCGACAAGGTCCTCTCGGCCTTTCCGGCGGAGCACGTACGACTGGCAGTGCAACGGCACATGGGTGCCGACCAAGCGAAGCACGAGCAGCTGGCGGTTTCCCTCGCAGCCCAGTTCCGGCTCCGGATCTTTGCCACGGCCCGCCCCCTGTTTCATGTCGCCGATCGCAAACAGCTCGCCGACGTGCTGTGCTGCATCCGGGAGAAGACTTCCCTCGACGAGGCCGGGACGTCACTCTTGCCCAACGCCGAGGCTCACTTGTCCTCGGCCACGCGCATGTCCCGTCTGTTCGCGGACCACCTCGAGTGGGTGCAGGAGTCCGTGGACGTCGCGGCGCAGTGCACGTTCTCCCTGTCCGAGCTGCGCTACCGCTTCCCCAGCGACCACTTCCTGCAGGAGGGTGAATCTCCCGATCAAGCCTTGCGACGGCTCGTGCAGGAGCGGTTGCCGTGGCGCTACCCCAACGGTCCTGAGCCTTCCGTTCGCGCGCAGATCGACAAGGAGCTAGCGCTCATCGAGCAACTGCGCGTCGCGCCCTACTTCCTCAGCGTCTACGAGATCGTCGAGATCGCTCGGGAGAGGCGGATCCTGTGCCAGGGGCGAGGTAGCGCAGCCAACAGCGCCGTGTGCTTCGTGCTCGGCATCACGGCCGTCGACCCGGCGCGGTCGAGCCTGCTGTTCGAACGCTTCATGTCCCCGGAGCGAAGCGATCCTCCCGACATCGACGTCGACTTCGAGCATGAGCGGCGCGAGGAGGTCATCCAGGAGATCTATCGTCGCTACGGTCGGGATCGAGCGGCCATGGTCTCGGAGGTGATTTCGTACCGAGGCAAGAGTGCGCTGCGGGATGTGGGCAAAGCGTTCGGGCTATCGATGGATCAGGTAGATCGGTTGTCGGGGACGATGACGCACGGCTGGGAAGGGGTGGAGGTGCCGGCGGAACGTGTGCGGGAGATGGGTCTGGACCCGCAGGACGCGAGGATCGAGCAAGTGTTTAGGATTGCACGGCAGATTCAGAGATTTCCGAGACATCTGTCGATACACGTGGGGGGATTCGTGCTGTCTTCCTCCTCGTTGAGCGAGGTGGCGCCGATCGAGCCCGCCCGGATGCCTGGTCGAACCGTGATTCCGTGGGACAAGGACGATCTGGAGACGCTCGGATTCTTCAAGGTGGACATCCTGGCGCTCGGGATGCTCACGTGCATCCGCAAGGCGTTGGACCTGGTGATGCCGGGGAGTGACCCGCTTGCGGCGTTAGCCTCGATCCCGCCGGAGGATCCTGCAGTTTACGATTCGTTTTGCCGGGCGGACACGGTGGGGATCTTCCAGATCGAGAGCCGGGCGCAGATGGCCATGTTGCCGCGCCTTGCGCCGCGGTGTTTCTACGACCTGGTCATCGAGGTGGCCATCGTGCGGCCCGGTCCGATCCAGGGCGGGATGGTGCATCCTTACCTGGCGCGCAGGAGTGGGAAGGCCCCGATCGATAGCCCGCACCCCTGTCTGTGGCCGATTTTGCGCAGAACGCTCGGCGTGCCTCTGTTTCAAGAGCAGGTCATGCAGATCGCGATCGCTGGGGCGGGCTACTCGGGGGGGGAGGCCGATCAGCTACGCAGGGACATGGCTGCGTGGCGCAAGCACGGACGACTGATGGAGCATCGAGAGCGCCTGCTGCGCGGCTTCGAGCGGACGGGCATCTCGAAGCCCTTCGGAGAGCGTCTCTTCAAGCAGATCCAGGGGTTCGGGGAGTATGGGTTCCCGGAGTCTCACGCGGCCTCCTTCGCGTTGCTCGTGTACGCCTCGGGTTGGCTCAAGACACACCACCACGCCGCCTTCTGCGCTTCGCTCATCAACAGCCAACCCATGGGCTTCTACAGCCCCGCGTCGATCGTGCGCGACGCCCAAGCCCATGGCGTGGAGGTGCTTCCGCTCCGGGTCACCCACAGCGACTGGGATTGTACCCTCACGGAGGATCGACCTCCCAAGGTGCGGCTTGGACTCCGACTGCTGCAGGGGCTTGGCGAGTCGACGGGTCGGTCCATCGTGGGAGCCCGCGCCGAGGGTCCATTCACAAGCCTGGACGACTTGTTGCGGCGCACGGCGCTGCGCAAGAACGTGGTCGAGGCCCTGGCCGAAGGAGGAGCGCTCGAGGGCTTGGTCCAGGGACGCCGCCTTGCGCTGTGGAAGGCGCGTGCGCCTCGCGCAGGGGCGCTGTTCGGCGACGAGGCCCTTCGGGAACCGGAAGTGTGTTTGCCGCCGCTTCGCCCGGCCGAACAGCTGGTATTGGACTACGAGCGCGTAGGTTTGTCCTTGCACGATCATCCCATGCGACATCTGCGCGCGAGGTTGACCGGGGTGCTTCAAGCCGAGCAGCTTGGGAGCCTACGCAACGGGACGGAGGTCGCCGTCGCAGGCGTGGTGCTCAACCGACAGCGGCCGTTCACGGCCAGCGGCGTCGTGTTCATGACGATCGAAGACGAAACGGGACTGGTCAACCTGGTGCTCTGGGGCGGGGTGTTCGAGGCCCACCGACACACGGCGGTGCACGCGAGGATTTTGCTGGTGCGCGGCACGCTGGACAAGCGCGAAGGGGTCACCCACGTCATCGCACGGGACCTCGAACGCGTCGACACCCCCACAAGCTACAAGGTCCGGTCCAGAGACTTCCATTGAGGGGGCTCTGCCCGGACCTCGCTCGACCTGCTCAGCCCCCCGCATCGACCACGAAGGCCCGAAATCCAGCGGATTGCCAGGCTTCGAGGACGTCGTGCTGCCTTCCAGGGGCGAGGGCGATGACACAGCCGCCACCACCGGCGCCGGTGACCTTCGCGGCAAGGGCACCCGCCGATTGGGCTTCACGGCAGAGCGCTTCTGATTCGGGGGTGCTCAACCCCAGAACGCGAAGCCATTCCTGGTTGTCGTTCATGGCGCGAGCGACGGCCCCCCAGTCTCCCGAGGCCAGGGCGCCGCGCGCGGAACCTACACACGCGCCGATCCCCTCGAGCACATCGCTTCCGGCACCCTTGTGTCGGCGAAGCGCGAGGCTCACAAGCTCGACCATCTCGCGCGTGGACGACCGGGTTCCTGTGTCCCCGACGCACAGGGGAATGGGGGTTGTGAGGTGCACGCGCTTCACCCCAGCGGACCGGGAGAACTCGATGCACCCGCCATGGGTTGCCACGGCCACATCGATTCCAGACGGGTTGCCGTGAAACACGCGTTCCCACGCCATGGCGGCCTCGACCACCTCTCCGTCATCGAAGGGCCTCGCTCGCGACGCCATCAGGGCGCGCGCCAAGGCGACCCCGAGACAAGCGGAGGATCCGAGCCCTGCGCGGGTGGGGATGTCGATCCGGGCCCGCGCCTCGGCCGAGATGCCAACCCGATCGCTGAGCGCGCTGTAAGCCCGAAGCAACTCGGAGTCCGGGTCGAGCGTCCACGCTCCCGAGGCGTCGGCGATGCATAGAGACGGGGTCTCGGCCGCGCGCGCGGAAGCCCAAGCCCCTTGCCCGATGCTGGCGGCGAGGGCCGGCACGCCGTGAACGACAGCGTGTTCTCCCAGCAGGATGACCTTCCCGCTCGCCTGGCCCTCGAACCCCATGGCTCAGTCGATGCGCGATGCGAGGATGGAGCAGAAGCCCAGGAGCATGGTCCGCGGGGCGGGATCGATAGGAGCATCGACCAGAGCGGAGATGGCCGCGTGGATGAGGTCGTGAATCCGTTCGACGACGGCGCCGCGCACCCCCGTTTCGGTGAGCATGTCGGTGACGGCCACGATCTGCTCATCCGTTGCTTCCGGATTGCCGAAGACGGCGTCGAACGCGGCTCGATGGGTGGGGTCGAGCATGCGGAAGGCATGCTGTGCGATGGCGGTCTTCGAGCCCCTTCGCAGGTCGTCTCCCACGGGCTTTCCGGTCCTCGTTGCGTCGCCGAACACACCGAGGAGGTCATCTTGCATCTGGAACGCCACACCGAGGGGGCGGGCGTATTGGTCGAGGGCGTGCATGACCTCGGGGGGGGCGCCTGCGAGGATGGCGCCGAGAAGCAAGGGGCCGCGGACGGTGTAGCTGCCTGTCTTCAGCGGGTAGTACACCTCCACGTCCAGTTCCTTGCCAGCGATGTCGAGCTGCTGACCGCAGATGACATCTTGCTGAATCTCGGCGAACAGGCCGAGCGCCCGAACGAGACGGTCGGGGGGAGAATCGAGCCGCGAGAGTACGTCGAGGGATAGCGCCGCGGCGAAGTCTCCTGCCAGCACGGCGGCGGCGTCACCGAGTCGCGCGGACCCGTGATGGGCGCGAAGCATGGCAGGCACGCTGGGCCCACCCCGACGACGCTCGTCACCATCCATCCAGTCGTCGTGCACGATCAGGTACGTCTGCAACAGCTCGAAAGCCACGCCCGCATCGAGGGCTGGTCCGGTGGGACCGCGCTCGTCGGTCGCTAGGTAGCCGAGCAAGACGAGCGCAGCGCGGAGCCGCTTGCCCCCACGCAGGGTCAGGTCACGAACCGCACGGGTCATGGCTTCGACGTCGGCGCCATGGCGAGCGGTCTCGGCGACGCGCGCGTCCAGGTACCCGGCGAGCCGGGCGTCGACGTCACGCCGGACATCGGCGAGCAAGGCCCGAAAGGCTTCTTCCGGGTCGGAAGCCTTAGGAAGGGGTTCAGAAACGGCTCCATCGAGGGAAACCGCGGGGGAACGGGGAGCATCAGCCTTCTTGCGCTCTTTCATGGGAACGAGGCAGGCTAGGCGCGGCTTCGGGCGGTCGTCAACGACGCACCGCGGCTGCTTCAGGAGAAGAGCTTTGACGCGAGAAACACGTGACCCAGGGACGACGGCATCGAACGACCGGACGGCAAGCAGGAAGGACGAGCACATCGTGATCGCCCAGCGGGAGGACGTTGGGTTCCACCAGACGGGGACGTTGCTGGAAGGGGTGCAGTTCCTGCACGATTCCTTACCAGACCTTGACATCGACGCGATCGACACGTCCGTGGAGGTGATGGGGAAGCGGCTGAGGATACCGCTGATGGTGGCCGGTATGACGGGCGGTTCGGAGCGAGCGCGCGACATCAACAAGCAGCTTGCGGCGGAGGTGGAGGCCTTCGGATGCGGGATGGGGCTGGGGAGTCAGCGTGCGATGCTGGAGCGGCCGGAGCTTGCGGCCACGTACGAGGTTCGCGACGTGGCTCCGAGCATTCTTCTGTTCGGGAACGTGGGGGTCGTGCAGGCGCGGGAGACGCCGACCTTGGCGTTGCGGGAGATGGTGGACCGGGTGGGAGCGGACGCGCTGTGCGTGCACATGAACCCGGCACAGGAGGTGGTGCAACCGGAGGGGGACCGGGACTTCCGAGGCGGGGTCGAGACGATGGCTCGGCTGGCGCGGGACCTGGGGAAGCCTGTGGTGGCGAAGGAGACGGGCTGTGGGATCTCGCCCCGAACGGCCGGGCGTTTGTACGAGGCGGGGATTCGGCACGTGGACGTCTCCGGCTCGGGGGGAACGTCGTGGGTTGCGGTGGAAATGAAGCGTGCGCGCGGTACGAAGCGGGGTTTGGGGGAGCTGCTGCGGGAGTGGGGAATCCCAACGGCAGCCGCGGTTGCCTTCGCGCATCAGGCCGGGATGCAGACGGTGGTGGCGACCGGGGGTATTCAAACGGGGCTGGACATTGCACGAGCCATCGCCCTGGGAGCCACGATCGGCGGAATGGCCCGCCCTGTCCTCCAAGCGCTGGATGCGAGCGGGCCAAGAGGAGTCCGAGAGGTGTTGGAGCGGGTGGAGTTGGAGCTGCGAGCCGTCATGCTGCTGGTCGGGGCTCCCAACCTCGAGGCACTGAGAGCGGTCCCCAGGCTGCTATCCCCGGAGTTGGACCGGTGGTTGATGCTCGGACCGGGTGCCGGAAGGTAGGACGCCGGCTTGCCGGGACGCGCAGTTCGTTGCTTGCAGGCGCCCCTGCCGTGATACGCTTGCGACCCGCTAGATCGGATTGGCACACCCATGAGCAGCGCCCCCCCCGCCCCACCCCGCAGTGATCGGCCGCCGTCTTTCAACAAAGAGCGCGACGAGTTCATCCAGACGTTCTTCAACAAGGGCGCTCGGTTCACGCAGGAGTTGTTGCGCGAGAACGAGCTGCTGAACCAGCAGATCGGGGAGCTCGAGGCGGACAACGCCGCGATGCGCCTGCAGATCAAGAGCGATCAGGCCATCCGGGAGCTGTTGACCAAGATCACCGAGCTGGAAGCGGAGAAGGCCCAGCTCCTTTCGGAAGTGCGCGAGGTCGAAGCCAAGTCATCCGCCGTCGAGATGACCTACTCCGAGGTGGAAACGGAGCTCGCGAACCTTGCAGGACTCTACGTCGCGAGCCGTCAGCTGCATTCGACGATGAACGTGAGCAGCGCGGTGAGGCAGGTCAAGGAGATCCTCGAACAGCTCGTGGGCGCGAAGACCTACGCGATCTTTTTCTTGTCCGACGACGCGACGAGTCTGGTTCGCATCGCGAGCCGAGGGCTGGACGACAGCGAGACCGGCCGCATGGATCTTCATGCCGGCCTGGTTGGAAAGGTGTTCAGCACCGGAACATCCATTATCGCGGAGGACGGGGACCTCCCGTCGCGACGCGAAGCAGACCCGGCCGCGTGCATCCCCCTGCGCATTGCGGA
This sequence comes from uncultured Polyangiaceae bacterium, assembly GCA_964488865.1. Classification (GTDB taxonomy): domain Bacteria; phylum Myxococcota_A; class Polyangia; order Polyangiales; family Polyangiaceae; genus MWCO01. The sequence continues at coordinate 45,085 of CAZAWR010000022.1, forward strand.
TCGCGTCGTTGGAGTCATCGTGATCGTCGCGACGCTCGAGCAGAAGGCGAGGTTTCTGCCCGTCGACTACGAGTTCTTCAAGCTGCTGTCGGGACATGCGGCGAGTGCGATCGTGGCGGCTCGGTTGTTCGCCGACGCCGATCGTCAGGTCCCGGGGATCGAGTCCTTTCTCGAGCACGGAGTCTAGACAAAGACCATGGCTGAATACGCGTGCCTGATCATCGAAGACTCTCCCATGATGCGCCAGCTTCTGGTGTTCGCGTTGGCGAGGGTTCGCAATCTCCGAGTGACTGAAGCCGACGATGGGGTCGATGGTCTTCGCAAGCTCGCCAACGCGCGGTTCGACTTGATCGTGACGGACATCAACATGCCCATCATGGATGGGCTGAAGCTGATCCGAAGGGTTCGAACGGATCCCGTTCACAAGGACACCCCCATCATCGTGATCACGACGGAGGGGGCGCAGGAGGACCGCCATCGTGCCCTTCAGCTAGGCGCGAATGCGTACATCACGAAGCCGATCCAAGCTCCGCAAGTCATCGCCAAGGTGAAGGAGTTGCTGGGCGTGCCGTGAAGGTAGTTTGAGGCCCCGCAGAAAGCAGAGCCCGTCCGTGTCTCAGGCTGCGACGCTTTCGTTCTCGCGAAGGTGGGTGAGCTTGTCGCGAAGCTTCTTCTTCGCTCGGGCTTCGAGCTGACGAGCACGCTCCCTTGACACGCCCAGACGTCGCCCGATCTCGGCCAGGGAGAGAGCGTCGTCCGCGTCCGCCATCATCCGGACTTCGACGATGAAGCGTTCGCGGGGATCGAGTTCTCCGAGGGCATCCCGGAGGCTCTCCTTGATGCGGTCGTGAGCCTGCTGGTGCACCACGGTGTCTTCCTGATTGGGCTCATCCGATTCGAGGGTGTCGAGCATCGCGACGCTTCCGTCGTCGAAGACGCGGGCGTCGAGGGACACGTCGCGGGCTTCGAGGCGGTTAGCCAGGCTTCGGATTTTGTCCTGGGACTCTCCGAAGCGCTCGGCGAGGATGCGGGTGGCCTCTTCGTTGTCGCCGACGAGGTTGGCGATCCGGGCTCTCTCGCGGCGCAAGCGGAAGAAGAGCTTGGAGCGCAGGGGACCGGAACCGACGCCGACCATACTCCACGACCGGATGACGTAGTTGAGCATGTAGGCTCGGATCCAGTAGGCGGCGTAGGTGACGAAGCGGGTTCCTCGCTCCGGGTTGAACTTGCTGACGGCGTGGACGAGGCCGAAGTTGCCTTCCGCGATGAGGTCCGCCAGAGGCAGGCCGTAGCGACGGTAGGTGAGGGCGATCGCTACGACGTAGCGCAGGTTGGCACGTATGAGGAGGTCGGCCGCGTTGTGGTCTCCCTCGGCGAGCCACTGCCGCGCGACTTCCGACTCCTCTTCTCGTGACAGTTGCTCGATATCTCTCACGTAGGAGATGTATCGGGAAACTGAACTATTGGACTCGATATGGGGCGCGCGAGCTTTCATGTTACGTTACGTGATATAATTTTCGGAGTCCTCGGTCAAGTGACGGCCCATCCGTCGCTCCCGCCGGGAACCGATCGCGTCCTGATGTAGGTGCTTTCGGCTGTCCTTTGGGGGCTCGTTACGTTTGGATGGTCGCCCCCCCCTTGACGTTGCGATCCTTCGATCAAAACATCGACTAAATCGTTCGGATATTCTCTCCCAGGTTCCCCTTGACCACCGCCGCGCACCGTGCGTTGTTCTCGGGGTCCCATGCTTCATCATCCATCCCCCAAGCGACATGCTCTGGCGGCGGCTCTAGGAATTGCCGTCGCAGGCCTTGCCTTTTCTGCCCTGGCCGCTCGAAGCACCGAGGATCGAACGGTCGCGACGGCCGTCTTGGCCCAGCAGGCTGCGAGCTCGGCGAGTCCCGCTTCCAGCCATGCGCTGGACCAAACCCGCCGGGCACTCGAGAGAGCGGACCAAGCCAGGTCCACGGGTGACGAGACCAACGCACGGCACCTCGAGGGTCTCGCGCGCGAATGGGCTGAGATGGCCCGAGACGCTGCCCTCGCTTCGACAGCGGAAACACGCGCCGACCAGAGCCAGCGAACGGCAGCCGGTGCAGCGGCCAGCGTACGGAAGTCTCAAGCCATGCTGGAGACCCTAGCGGGCCGGCGATCCCGCGCCGAAGGCGAGTTGCAGCAGTTGCGCGGCGCTTCGAGTGCTTCCATTCCCTTGGCTGCGCTGTCGGCGGCAAGGCTGCGTTCCCCCGCCACCGCGTCGGCCTCCGCACCGAAGGGGAGCCGATGATGAAACGCCTCGCCCTCGTTGGAATGCTCGCACTTTTCTCCGCAGGGTGCGCAGGACCGCCTCGACCCGCCACCTTGAGCGCGGCCGAACACGTCGCGCGCTCCGCCGCGGTCAAGGATGCTTCTGCTGTCGCGCCACAGGTGGTTGCCCATGCCGAAGCCCTGCGCAGGCAAGCGGACGCTGCCTATGAGCGTGGAGAGATCGCCACCGCCGGCATTCTCGCTGAGCGAGCGGTGGTGGCCTATGAGCGCGCCGCCGTGTTGGCGAGACTCGCTCGCGCTGAGCTTCTCGCCGCGGAAGCGGAGAAGAACCTCGCGGAATCCGCGAAAGAACAGCGCGAGCTCGACGCCGAGCGCGAGCGACTCGACGCCGACATCGCGTCCATTGAGCAGCTCATTCTGGTAGTCCGGGACGCACAGCCCATCACCCCCACCCCGCCCGGCGACCCTTCTCGCGAGCTGGCGCGCCTCACGGCTGCTCGATCCATCATCGTCGACGCGCGGCTGCTATGCACCGCAGCGAGGCTGCTCGGGCGCCCCCTCGAGGGCTTGGAGCCCGCACAATCCGAGGTGGCCCGTCTCGAAGAAGCGCTCGCCAAGTGGCCGAGACCCTCACCGCTCGACGAGACCCTGCGAGCTCGAACCGCGTGTCTGTCGTTGCTCACCCTCGCGCGAAGCTCAGGACCTCCCGCCCCCCCCGCCGATCTCGTCTTGACCGAGCTGTCTCAGGTCCCAGATCTCCACCCCCACCGTGACGACCGAGGCGTCGTCATCGTCATCCAGGGGAACCTGCAGAGGGACGGGCAGACCAAGGCACGTCTGGAAGCCATCGCACGTGTCGCCAAGAAGTATCCCGCGTTCCCCGTGCTCGTGGTCGGACACACCCGAGCAAAGGCTCCGCCTGCTGCCCAAACCGCGATCCGCGACCGAGCGCGCGCGATCGCCAGCGCGCTCGAGGCGGAAGGTGTCGAAAAGTCCCGCATGGAGCAGCTCGACGCAGGCCCCCATCGCCCTATCGTGCACGATCCCCTCCCCCCCCCCACCAACAGCAAGAATGACCGGGTCGAAGTCATCCTCGTCGCGCCGGCCTCTTGAGCCCTGTACCTTTCCACTAAGAAAGAAATAGTTCAACAGCACTTTACGAACTAGGGTTTCGGATTCACGCTTAGATCGTGACCGTTCCCGTCCTGCCCTCCGAGCCAGCTTCCACGGGGTCAACCATCCCGCGAGACTCGCTGTTTGCCGAACGAGTCAGGTGGACCGGAACCCCCTCCCATGTCGTCGCGTCTTCGTTGCACCGCGCCATGGCCTGGCTGCTCGCGGGCATGTCTGCGATCGCGACGTTGCTCGCCGTGGCGGGCTCGCAAGCGGGCCATGTCGCGACGGGCAAGCTCATTTTGTTTGCAGCGTGGACGGCGACGTTCGCCCTGCTCGTTCGAGCGGTGCCTGTGCTGTGGGCACAGGCCGCGCGCTACACCGTGACGGACCGCCACGTGATCTGGCAGAGCGGCCAACTCAAGCGCACAGTGCAACGGGCCGGGATCTCGTTTGCTCGTATCACGTGGCACAGGCGCAACCCCGAGGTCGGAGATCTGGACCTGGTGCGCGCGGTGCCGACCGGTGCGATGCACCGTCGTCTGACCCTCACGCTTCAGGGCGTGGCAGCGCCACACCGGGTATGGGCGATCGTGCGGGGAGCCCAGACGATGACCGGGCAGGAGGGTGGTGGCAACGTGCCGCCCGAACAGCGACTGGACGAAGGAGAAGCGGTTCGATGGACGGCCAGACCCAGGCGATCCTGGCTGGGGGTGCTCCCCTTGAGTACGCGACGCACACTGACCACAGCACTCGGCGCTTTGTGCGGAATGGTGGGAGTGCGAACGGTGCTGGTCGGGGTGTCCATGATGGGTCGCCTGCTCGACGCCGGCATTGCTCCTTGGTCCCTCGGATTTCTGTCCCTGCTGGGGGCGATGGGTCTGACGGTCGTGGTGCTGGGTGCGCTGGGAGGCTGGATGCTGCACGCGGGCATCACACGCAAACCCTGGCTGGATGCGAAGACACGGTATGTCCTGACCAACCAGCGATTCATCCTGGAGCGAGGCCGTCAGGAGCTGCACGTGACCCGCTCGGCGATCGTGGATCTGGTCGATCGCAAAGGGCTGTACGGTGGCAGGGACGCGTACTTGATCCTGGACGGTCCGCAGGCACGCGCGGTCTCGGCCCAGGGGGCCTTCGGTCCGGGGGAAGGCGTGCGGGGGTTTCGCCCGATGCTGCAAGCCCTTGACGTCGAGCAAGTGCAAGCGCTTCGCGAGGAACTCTTCGACAAGAAGGACGTGTAGAGGCGCTCAGGCTATCTCGGTCGGGACCGTTCCAGTGCGACCGCACGTTGCTCGCAATGACTACGCCGCAGCCGCGCGATCGGGACCCATCGGTCATCGAGGGGAGCGACGTCGAGGTACTGCTGCCAATAAAGCGCGGCACGCTGCCAGTGAGCTCTTTGCAGCGCGATGTCCTGTAAGGTCGCAGCGCGCGCCATGGAGCCCACGGCGTGATACCAGAAGCGATCGTGAGCAGGGACGAAGAACACGTCGGGGCTATCGATCTGGGCGGCGTCAGGGTCGTAGGTCAGGGCAGCTCTTGCCGCTTCGAGCGCGCCGGCCGGGTCACCGGACCTATCGAGGGCGACGGCCAGTCCCCAGTGAGCAAGGGCGTTGTCGTGGGCGTGTACGGTGGCGTCGCGATAGGAGCGAACGGCCTCATCGATGCGACCTGCAGCCATGAAGGCTTCGGCGAGATTGCTCAAGCCGATGGCGCGGTGTTCGCGGGACCACTCACGGTCGAGCCACTGGCCGTAGGCGAGGATTTCCTGCTCGCTGCGTCCGAGGCGAGCGAGGCACACGGCAAGAGCAAAGAGGGCCTCGTTCACGCTGGGGTGGTGTGGGGCGAAGGCGATGGCATCCAGAAGGACCTCGACGGCTCTCTCGTCTTGATCGACACGACTGAGCATGCGTCCGAAAAAGAAGCGAACGCGAGGGTCGGGGGAGCTGGCCGCGTCGGCTCGTTCGAGCGTACGGACGGCATACAGGACGAGTCTTCGGGCGCGCGGGTCGTTGCTCGTACCTGCTTGGAGGTAGGCTGCCTCGGCTGCGCGCAGGGCCGTGACGTCGAGGCTGCGTCGAGGTTCACGTGCGGCCTCCCAAAGGCAGGGTTCTCCGCCACGAGAGACGCTGCACGAGAGGACGATCGCGAGGAGGGTGCCGACGCTGATCCTTGCGCCATTCATCGAAGGTTCACGGTCGGACCGGTGCCTTCCGCAAGCTGTCGATGCGAGCCTTGGCATGCGCGAGGTAGGGTTCGGGAGGCTTGCTGTCGACGTAGCGTTCCCAGGTCATCACAGCGCGAGAGCGGTCCTCGCGTTCGAGGGTGATGGCGAGGACGGCGGTCCATTCGTTCGGGTTGGTGAGGAACGGAAGGGAAGCTGGGTCCAGCGTAGCGAGTACAGCGGCCCCGTTGGATCGATGAAGCGTGTCGAGGACTGCGTCGGCCTGCTCGGACGAGGAGGCCCGGTCGAGGGCGAGGGCGAGCAGACCGAGGACGATGGGACTGTGTTTCGACAGGGGCAGGGAGCGCGCTTGGGAAAGCAGGGCCGTGGCTTCGTCCAGCCCGGAGGGGCCGCGGTTCATCGCGAGCGCGGCAGCCTCGAGCAGCACCGCGACCCGGTCGTCCGTGTCGGGAAGCAAGTCGAGCCTGGGGACGAGAATCCGGTAGGTCGCTGCGGCATCTTCGAGTGCGCCGGAGTGCTTCTGGGTGATGGCGAGGTCATGCAGAGCGCCGGGCTCCTCGAGGCTGCGCGGGTCGATGGCGCGAGCCTTCTGGAAGTCCTGCAGGGCGCGGTCGAAGTCGCGGAGGCGAACGTGGGCGCGCGCCGTGAGCACGAGGGGCGCCGCCTTGCCTGGCAGGACTTGGTCGGCGAGGGACGCGGCTTCACGGGCAGAGGCGGGGGATCGGTCGAGCAGAGCGTGCCCCCGACCGAGCAGGTCGCAGTAACGAAGCAGGTGAGGTTGTCGAGCATGGTCCCAGATCGTCCATCGGGTCTGGCGCGATCGCTCGCCCCCCTTGCGGCACTCCTTCGGTCGTCCGGAAGCCTGGGCCGCCATGGCGAGGCGGTCGGAAGGTTGTGGGGCAGGCCCTCGTGGGGATGCGAGAAGGACGCCGAGGAGTACCGTGGTGCCGAGGAGGAGTACGGAGGCCATCAACGACGGATGGTATCGCTCTTCCTGCGCCTTGCAATGCCGACGCCCGCGAGGGCGATCAAGGCGGCCAACCACGGCGCCTGGGAGGGGCTGCCGGCGGTACGACAGCCGCAGCCATCGTCATCAGAATCGCTCGACGAAGCTGCAGGGCCGGAGGGCTCGCCGCTATCCTCCGGCACATCGGCGTCGTGCTGTTCGGCATCAGGCGGCAGTTCGGCGTCCGTGCCGGCGTCCTCGGGGACATCGCCGGAGAACTCGAACTTCAAAGCGGAGTAGTAGCCGTCCTTGTCTCCCTTGTTGACGACCATGACGTAGGCCTTCGTGGCGCCGTCGGGGATTTCGATGGTTGCCCCCTTCCTGGACATGGCGAGGGCCGCGCAGTCGACGGGGTCGGAGGCGTTGGACGTCTTGTTCGCCCAGTCGAACGAGAGAGGCTCGTCGAAGCTGACGATGAAGGCAGGCGTGAAGGGCGTGCCGGGGTCGAGTGGGCTCGTCATGGAGGACGAGGCGTTGTACTGGACGAAGGACGCTTCGAACGCGGTCGCCAGCTCGGGCAGGGGGACTTCCGCCTGGAACGTGCCCGGGGCGTAAGAAAGCGAGCTTCCGGCGGCGAACATGCTCTTGCCAGCAGAGATGAAGGAGTTCGCCAACTCCGGCGACTTCGAGGCGATGGGGGTGCCGTCGTAAACGAAGGTACGCTGGCAAGTCGGCAGCACGCCGCGAGAGGTGAACTGCGCGGAGAGGTCATCGCCCACGGGCTGGCCGAGGGAAGACGCTGCGACGGCGGCGACGAAGACCTCCGCGAGTTCCTCGAAGGCGAGGTCACCGGAAGCGGCGGTGCTGATGGCGGTGAAGATGGCCTCGTCGAAGGCGAACTTGTCGGCGTCGCTCGTGAGGGTGGAGCGGGTAGCCCACAGGGCGGCGGAGAAGAACTCCGAGTCGACGTGGACCTCGCCGGCGAGATGGGACGGGCACGTGTTGGCGTTCTCGAGGTGGCGGATGGCGTCGTCGCCGGTCTCCTGGCTGGCGTACTCGCCGCTGGCGGGGTCTCCGGTGATGGCGCTGGAGAAGAAGTCGGCGAGCGCTTCGTTCATGGAACCGGGGGAGGCGGAGGCACCTTGCTCATCGAGGTGCCACCAGCCCACGAGCTTGATGGTGGTGCCGACCACGGAGTGGCCGAACTCGTGGTAGACGACGTCGCCGTCGTAGGAGTAGTCGACCTTGACGCCCTGACCGAAGGCGAGGGCGCCGCCTGTGATCTCGGGCCAGATCATGGATACGAGCTGACCGAACGCGGGGTCCCAGCCGACCGAGAAGGCGTTGGAGAAGGGCTCGAGGGGGATGCTCGTGTCCTTCATCTTGTTGAGGTCCATGGTGTCCAAGCCGGCGGGCATCATGAGGTTGGCGATGAGGAACAGGGGCTTGGAGCTTGCTTCGAGCTCGAAGGCGGGGTCGAACTGCTTGAAGTACTCGTAGGCCTTCGCTGCGTGGTAGAAGAGAGCGACCTGGGCGTGGGGGTCTCCGCCGGACGTGTGATCTTCGAGCTCGTACTGAAGGAAGTCTTCGTTGGTTTCGTCGGCTTCGGCATTCTGCAGCAGCTCGCAGACGTGGACGTCGAACTTGAAGCCGGAGTAGTCGATCTGGCGGGTCTTCTGGGTATCGACGCAGTTGTAGGAGACGAGCAGATCGTTTTGTGGGATCGCCAGCGTGTCGCCAATGGGCAGCTCGACCTGGATGGTGGAGGGCGACGAGACGGGGTTGAACTCGTGTACGTTAGCAAGGTTCTTGTGGCGCACGAGGTTGTGGACCGTGAGGACCTGGCCCGAGTCGGCGTCGACGATGACGACGGGGGCATAGGGGATGGGAAGCATAGACGGAGGGAGCACGGAGTAGACGAGCCGGCCTCCTTGTTCGGTGGGCCAGACGAGCAAGCGCGTGTTGGCTGCGGAGGCTTGGAGTCCGGTCCGTTGGGAGGCGGTGAAGGCGGCAGCGGACGGCGCGATCTTGGGGAGGACGGAGCTGGGCATCCGGTGTTCGATCTTGGAGGTGGCGAGGCGGGAGACGCCGTGGACGTCGACGGCGATCGAAGCGCCTCGACCGAAGACGGGGACGCCCATGTGCTCCTGCCGGAAGCGGAGCACGCGAAGGCCACCCACGACGCGCTCGCGGTCGAACGCGAGCTGGACGTGAGCGGGAATGCCGGCGCTCTTGCGCAGAGCGATCTGGGCTGATTCGATGGGCTTCGCGGGCGAGACGCGCAGTTCGCTTGGGACGTCGACGACGAAGCGGGGAGGAGCGGCGGTGGCAGAAGCCGCCAGGGTCAAGGCGATCAGGCTCGAAGAGAGGGTGAGGAGACTTCGCACGGCACGCACCTCCGGGATGGATGGAAGAGGGTAGTCGGGGGAGAGTGTAGGAAGCGCAGGGGGAGCGCGCAACCGGTGTAAAGTTGCGGTCGGGCTACGCGGGTCAGGGCGAGCGGTTACTTGGTTCCGAACGGGTGATTTCGGACCATGATGGCTTCGCGGCCGGGCCCGACGGAGACGAGATCGCACGGGACGCCGCAGGCGGACTCGATGAAGTGGACGTATTCCTTGGCGGCCTGGGGGAGGTCGTCGAAGCTGCGGACCTGGTCGAGGGGCTCGGACCAGCCCGGCAAGTCTTCGTAGACGGGGGTGACGCCGTCGAGGTGGTCGAAGCGGCTGACGGGCAGGACGGGAGTGCGTCCCTCGGGGGTGTCGTAGGCGACGCAGACGCGGAGGGGACCGATGCCGGTGAGGACATCGAGTTTGGTGAGCACGAGGGAGTCGAGGCCGTTGACGCGCACGGCGTAGCGGAGGGCGGGCAGATCGAGCCAGCCGGCGCGACGTGGGCGGCCGGTGACGGAGCCGAACTCGGCGCCGACCTTTCGCATATGGGCGCCGGCGTCATCGTGGAGTTCGGTGGGGAAGGGTCCGCCGCCGACACGAGTGACGTAGGCCTTGGCGGCACCGACGACGCGGGAGATGGCGCGTGGGCCGATACCGGAGCCGGTACAGGCGCCTCCGGCGGTGGCGGAGGAGGAGGTCACGAAGGGGTAGGTGCCGTGGTCGATGTCGAGGAGGGTGCCCTGGGCGCCTTCGAACAGGACGCTCTGGCCTTTCTGGAGTCGGTCCTGGAGCAGGGCGGAGGTGTCGGCGAGCAAGGGGACGATCCGTTCGGCGAGGGGCACGAGGTCGGCGATGAGGTCGCGGGTCTTGGGCAGGGGTTGGTTTCGCGATTGGAAGAACGGGGCCCAGGCCTGCAAGGACGACTCGAGCAACTCGGAGGCGCGGTTCAGGTCACGCAGGACGACGGCGGGCAGACCGCGTCGGGCGGCTTTGTCTTCGTAGGCGGGACCGATGCCGCGACGGGTGGTGCCAATGGCGTTGCCCTCGGACAGCGCTTGCTCGCGAAGCGCGTCGGCGAGGACGTGGTGCGGGAGGATGAGATGGGCACGGTAGGAGATGAAGAGGCGACCGGACACGGGGTGTCCGCGTCTGGCGAGGTCATCGATCTCCTCGACGAGGAGCTTGGGGTCGACGACCATGCCGTGGCCCATCACGCAGGTTTTGTCGTGTCGGAGGATGCCGCTTGGGACGAGGCGTACGATGATCTTGTCTCCGTCCACGACGAGGGTATGGCCTGCATTGGGACCGCCGGCGTAGCGGGCGACGACGTCCGCGGATTCGGCGAGGTAGTCGACGATCTTGCCTTTACCCTCATCGCCCCATTGGGCGCCGACGACGACGACAGCAGTCATGAGACCTCCAGTGCGCGCAGTCCGACGGATGGACGACGCATCAGCGCTTGGTTCTTTGGGGCTCCACCTTTTTCTTGGAGGGGCCCGGGGGATGGATGGGTTGGGGGACGGGAGCGCGGTCCTCGGGTTTGACTTCAGGAGGAGGGGAGGAGCCGGGCGGTACGAAAGCGGGGGCGCCTTCGGGGTCCTTGCAGCATCGGAAAGCGATGAAGTAGTAGGTGAAGTCGGGGGTGTGGCTCGTGGTCATGGGTCGACACGCGTTGCGGACGTGGCCCCAGGCACCGCCCTTGAGACCGGCCCACTGGGACTTTTGCTTGTCGCGCTCAGCTCGCGTGACCCACTCGTCGAAGTTGCCGGTGAGGTCGTGCACACCGTATCCGGATACGCAGTCTTGCATGGCACCGGAGGGGACGCTCTGGTCGAGGCGGGACAGCTCGCGCAGGGCGACGTCTTTGTCGTTCGAGTAGGCGGCGGACAGGCGGGGATCGATCCACAGGTTGTCGATGTTGCACTTCGTGTTGTCGCGCTTCCATCCGTAGGGGAAAGGGGTCTCGTCGGGCCCTTCGCAGGCGGCGACCCACTCCCAATCCCAGCACGTGCGCTTGCCCAAGCTGCGACACGTGGCTTCCGCGTCGTACCAGGACACCATCCATGAGGGATGGCCGCCCTCTCGGTTGGGATACTCGTACTTGTCGATGCAATAGGACAGCGGGTGCCTCGTCCCCTTGCACGTGGTGGAGCCCCGCTCGAACTCGTGGCAGAGCGTCAAGCGGTTGGGCATATTGTACTCGGTGAAGACGCACTTCCTATCCACATCGGGACAGAAGTTGTGCTGCACATGAACCATGTCCGCGGGACACGGCGACGGGGGTGGGGCGGCAGCGTCGGGCGGGTCGGCGACGGAGGCAACGGGAGGCTGCTGGTCAGGCCGGGGAGGAGGTGGAGGGGCATCCGGCGCGGGTTCGTTTCTGGCGGAGGGAGCGCGTTGGGGGGTGGAGGCACCGCAGGCGACCGTGGAAGCGACGGCGAGCGCGAGGAGGAGGCTCGGAGGTCGGGACGGTCTCATGGGCGCGATTCTCACCACAGGCTGTCGGGTTTGACCAGCGGGGGGATGGCAAAAAATCGTTACCCTGAGGTTCAATGGATGGTGTTGCCCCGATACCTTCGGGGGTCCCCTTCCCCTCGTTGCCGTCCGGAACCGCAGCAATCGCAGAGTTTCTTAGTCGGCATTGCCCTTGCACAGGTGGGCGTCGCACGGCGGCACAAGACGCTGTCGATTTCCGCACGGAGACGCACATGGCAATGCTTCCCGACACGAACCTGATTTTCAGCGCGCAGAATGGCGATACGAAGTCCCTCGAGGAGCTTGCGAGGCGCATTCGGCCGCACGTGGAACGGCAGTTGACACGGTATCCCGTGTCCGAAGAGGACCGGCGCGACCTGCTGCAGAGCACGCTGATGCAAGTCATTCGAAAGATTTCGTCGTTTCGAGGCGATGCGAGCTTCTCCACGTGGTTGTTCCGGGTGACTGCGAACGAGGCGCTGATGATGATGCGTTCCCATCGACGTCACCGTGCGCGTCTGGTGGAGGGGATGGACATGGAGGAGCTTGGCGCGCTATCGGATGCTGGCGTGGCGAGTGACGGGATCTCGCAGGCGGTGACGAGCGAGCGTGATGCGCGGGTTCGTGAGGCGCTGGATGACCTTCCGGAGTCGTATCGTTCGGTGGTGGTCGCGCACTATCATCAGGACCTTGGTTTGCAGGAGATCGCGGATCGCCTTCGCATCTCCGAGTCTGCGGTGAGGTCCCGCCTGCACCGGGCGCGGTCCCGGTTGCGCGACGTTCTGGTTGCGGATTCCTCCACGTCGCTCGCGGCGTAACTGCCCGTTCAAGCCCGAACGAGCGTTCCCGACGATTCCGACCAAGTTGTCCTTGGACGGCGGGGCTGTTCGTGCGAGCATATTGCCCACATGCTCGCACCTCGTGTCATCGTGTTCGATCTGGATGGTACCCTCCTGGACACCAGTCCGGACCTGGCATCGTCCTGCAACCATGCGCTCGAGGTGTTCGGCCGCCCTGCTCTGCCCATCGAGGAGATCAAGCGGTACGTAGGGGACGGCGCACGACGGTTGATGTCTCGTGCGGCGCGGATGAAGGACGGCGATCCGGACTTGGAGGGGATCGTCGAGGAATTCATTCGGCACTACCAGGCGCATCCGATTCAGCGGACGACGTGGATGCCGTATGCCACGCACGCGCTCGAGGAGCTTTCGGAGATGCCGCTGGCAATTTGCACGAACAAGCCGCGCGCGATCACGGACAGCATCTTGAAGGCGCTTCACGCGGAGGAACGGTTCTCGGTGGTGGTGGGCGGAGGCGATCTGGCGAGGAACAAGCCGGCCCCGGATCCGCTGCGACACATTGCGTCTGTGCTGGGGGTAGATCCGAAGGAGCTGGTGATGGTGGGGGACGGCCCGCAGGACGTGCTGTGCGGAAAGAGCGTGGGAGCGCGGACGGTGGCGGTCGCGACGGGCTACACGTCGGAGGCATTTCTGCGTGAGCTTCACCCGGACATGCTGTTGGACGACCTACGGATCTTGCCGGACATCGTCAATCGCTGGCGCGAGGCGACTGTTCGGGCGCGTCGTTCTCAGGTACCGATGTAGGGGCGCGGTAGAAGGGCGCGCTCTTTTCCCATCTTGCGCTCGTGGGCGTGACGTAGACTTGGCCGGCTCATGGGCCATGCACGTCATCATCTCGATGCTTTCGTAGAGCTCCCTCGTTTGCCGGAGGACGCTCGTCGTGGTGCGTGGCGGCAGGCGATGGCATCGCTGGCTGCGCAATCGGCGGACCAGATTCCCGTACCTTTGGAAGGGACGAACCCTCAATACCTGGAGGAAAGTGTCCGTTGGGCCTTGTCCGAAGGGTTGATGGACGACCTTGGATGGTTGTCGTCTGCGCACGCGGCGGGCGCCCTGTACGAGCTTGCGGCGACACTTCCGGTGGGCACCGAGCGACGCGAGGTGGGACGTCGTGTGTTGATGCGGCTGACGGAAGGGGATGCTGCGACGTTCGTGGCGTTGGCGCAGCGGCTGGCGCAGGGATCGCGTCGGGGGCTGAGCGGGCCAGGCGTTCGGTCGCGGGTGGCGCTGGCGCTCGACTTGCCTGTAGGGTTCGCGACGGGTGCGGACGGTCTTGCCCTCTCGTTGCTGACGCGACCTGAGTTGGAGAGGGTTTGGTTGACGGAGCCGTCGACGGGCTCGTTGCCTTCGCGACGGCTGGCTGCGCGCTTGTTGGAGCGAGCGGCGTGCGAGGCGTTGCGGAGGTCTTCGGACCCGCTGGGTTCGGTGGTGTCGGTGTTCGAGCGGCCTGGCGTGCTGACCACGTGGACGCGGTTGTTGCTGGACCGGGAGCCGCTCGTGTGGCGGCACGTGGCATCTGCGCGGGGGTTGCTCTCGAAGCGGATACCGATGTTCGAGGGAGAGATTGCGCGAGACCTCGATCCGATGCTCTCGCCTACGGAGTGGCGACGGGCAGCGACATCGGCGGCGGCTGCGGTTGCGGTGGATCCGGAAGGGGCACTCGAGCGGTGTCGCGGGCTTCTGCACGGCCGGGTGTTTCACCAGGACCCGGGGGTTGCGAGTGCGATGGTGCTGGGGCTATCGCGTGCGGTGGACGCGGAGCCGGAAGCCTCGGAGGCGTTGCTGGAGGACCTCGTCCGGGCGGGGGGGTTCGATGCGATCGAGGCGTTGGTGCGAGTACGCCAGGAGCATGTGAGCTCGACTCTGGGAACCCGCGCGGCGGACCTGGCGCGACGCCGCATCGCCAGCCACGACTTCGATCCGTCCGGCGACGATGGCAGGGAGGCTTTGCTTGGTGCCCTGGAGGAGGAGCTTCGCCCGCCCGAGGAGCGCGACACGCTGCGGGACCTGCGAGAGGAGCTTCGCGAAGCGCACACCGCGTTCGTGACGGAAGGGGCACGGGCGGCCTTCGCGCGGGCTCTAGGTGTGGTGAAGCGTGCGGATCGGCTCCTGGACGATCTCGAAGCGACGAGCGATGCGACAGCGGAGCAGAGACGGCAGGCCTTCTTCATCCTTCGTGAGCTCGATCGAACGTTGCTCGAAACGTCGGTGCTGTCCGATCTGCTCGCCCTCGGGGGAAAGGCGGACACGTCATTCGTGCCCCTGGACGAGCAGCTCGGGAGATTGACGGACTGGCTCTGCGGCGTGGAGGTCGCATCGACGGGGGAGGACGGGAACGCGGAGCACTACACGCTGCACCTGCATCGATTCCGGGCCATGCTGCACCTGGTCGACGCCGACGATGTCGTGGCTGCAGATCACCCCACGGGGAGGCGAGAACGAAAGCTCAGGACGACGCGATGGCTGCTCGAGCGGGTGTCTCACGATGGGCCGTCGTCGTTGCGGCGGGTCGTGGCGGCATCGGCGGCGCGGGCGTGTGATGCGTTGTTGCGCGAAGAGGTGGGTGAGCTGTCGGACATTCTGGTGCTCGTGACGGACCATGTGCACGACCCGGTGGCGGTGACGACGATGGCGGAGGCCGCGATGGATCCGTCGATGGTGTTGATCTTTCACGGCTATGCGCGGTATCTGGCGGGCTGTCAGCGAGCGCCGCGGATGACGAGCGGGTCCTTGGCGGCGTTGGACATGCTGAACGAGATGATCGAGAGCATGCCGGTGGCGGGGCCGCCGCGCGTGGAGGCATTGCGAGGGGCGCTCGTTGGGTACGCGGCGTCGCTCGGGTCGCTGCTCTCGGTGCGAAGTCTTTCGCAGGTTGCGGGGGACGAGGGTGCGGGGACGTCGCGCATTCCGCCGCTCGCCGGGACTGCGGGGTTGCTGGCACGGCTTGCGGCAGGGGCACGGCGTCGGCTCGGGGCGTGGCCGGGGGACGAGCCACCGATGAGCCGATTGGCATTGCAGCGGATCGACACGGGTGTGGAGCACGCCTTGCGAGGGGATCCGACCCCGTTGCGCGATGCGGTTTCGACGGGGCTGGCGACACTGCGGGACGAGCTTCCGTTGCATCTGGCGGACGTGGCGGACCACGCGCTCGGTCGACTGTTGATTTTGCCTGCGGAGCATCCGGAGGATGTGGCCTTGGAGACGCGGCGCCCGCGCGTGCAGTCCACGCCGGTGTTGCCTGCGTGGATGCCGCCGAGCCGTATTCTGGGTGGGTTTCACGTGCTGCGTCCACTGGGGTTCGGCGCGGTCGGGTCTGTGTTCGTTGCGTGTCGGGTGGAGGATCGGACCCAGCGTCATCCTGTGCGGTTCGCGCTGAAGGTTCCGGAGTACGGCGGGGACGTGGCGCACACGCTGTCTCAAACTGAGTTCTTGGAGCTGTTTCGGGAGGAAGCCCATGCGCTGCTGGCCATCCCGCAGCACCCGAACCTGGCGCGTCTCGTCACGTTCGATGCGGGAGCCAGGCCGAAGCCCATCCTGGTGATGGGGCTCGTGGAAGGACCCACGCTGCAGAGGCTCATCGACACGCGCGTACTCGAGACCGACCGTGTGATCGCGATACTCGACGGGGTGGCTGCCGGCCTCGAGGCCATGCACGCGATCGGGGTGGGGCATCTCGACGTGAAGCCTGGCAACGTGATTCTTCGGGCCTCGGAGGAGGCGGTCCCTCTGTCAACGGACCTCGATCTTTCGCGAACGCAGCGCGTGTCTCGCATCCCCTTGGCATCGGACGGGGAGGTCATGCCGGTGCTCGTGGACTTCGGCCTTGCGGGCAGGAAGATCCGGCCGGGATGTGCGACGTCGGGATATGGGGCGCCGGAGGTATGGGGGCACGTGCCGGAGGGGCACGAGCCGCAGCCGATGGCAGCGGACGTGTATGCGTTTGCGTGTCTTGCGTACGAGACGTTGACGGGGGAGGAGCTATTTCGTGGGCCCAATCACCTGGCGGTCATCACGAGCCACTTGACGCACGACGGTCGTCCGAGGGGTCTTGGGAGGCTATCGGGCAAGCTTGCGCTCCTCGGGCTTGCGGGGGTTCTCGAGCGGGGGCTTCGGAGCGACCCACGGGATCGGTGTACGATCAGCGAGATGCGGCGGGGTTTGGCGGAGCTCGATTTGGCGCGCTGGCCCTGGCCGGTTGTGTGAGTCCGGCGGTCGTGAGAGCTCAGGTATAGGGGAGGTCTGCGCTCATTTCGCCGAGCAGGGCGCGACGGAAGCCATTGGCCACGTGGGTACGGCGGCGCGATTCGGGGGCCCGGCCGAGCAGGGTCATGAGCTTGGTGATGGCGGCCTCGACGGTCATGTCGCCGCCGGAGATGGCGCCGGCGTGTTGGGCGGCAGCCGATCCGGGATAGCGTCCGAGGTCGACGCCACCGCGCGGGCACTGGCTGACGATGATCACGGGCACGTCTTGCTCGGTGGCGCGGGCGATCGAAGGGACCAAGGAGCCGTTCGCGAGCGGGACGTTTCCGACGCCGAACGCCTCGAGCACGATGCCGTGCACGCCGGCCTGCAGGGCGTGATCGATCAAGGACGAGTCCAGGCCTGGAAAGACGCGCAAGCACAGGACCTGTGGATCGATCCGGGGATCGAAGGCCCCGGCGGCACGAGCGGGCAGCACATGCGGCGCGATCATGACGCCCAAGCCGAGTTCGACGAGCGGTTGACACAGGGGGCTGTCGAACGCGTCGAGCCCCCAGGCATCCATCTTCGTGCTCCTGCAGCCGCGGAGGAATTTGTGACCGAAGGCGATGCCCACCTCGGCCACGGGCAAGGTCGCGATGTGGAAGGCGTCCACGAGGTTGCTGCGGGCGTCGGTGCGAAAGTCGAACAGCGGTCGCTGGGCCCCCGTGAGCACGACGGGGCGGTCGAGTCCTGGGAGCAAGAACGCGAGGGCGCTCGCGGTGAACGCCATGGTGTCGGTGCCGGTGATGACCACGATGCCGTCGTAGTCGTCGAGGGACGCGTGGATGCTGCGTGCGATCTCGACCCAATGGGAGGGCACCATGTCGCCCGAGTCGAGGTTGAAGAGGATGCGCGTGTCGATGGACGCGATGGACCGGAGGACGGGCAGCTCGGCGAGCAAGTCGCGGGCGTACACGTCGGGCTCCAGGGTGTGCTCGTCTTCGCCGGGGCGCATCATGAGCGTTCCACCGGTGTGGATCATCAGGACGTTGGGGAGGGTGGTCATGGTCGGGGCACGGGCTGTTGGGGGGCGTGGAACAGGTCGAGCAGGCGGTGCAGCTCACCACGAGGCAGCACGTGCCTGGCGACCTCACTGAGCGCGCTGTCCTTCGGGTCGTACGCGATGGGGCACCCTACGAACCGGAGGGCATCGAGGTCGTTGACGTGGTCACCGACGAAGGCGAAGCGGGGGGCGGGGGTGTTCGTTTCTTGGGAGAGGAGTCGCAGGGCGTCGGCCTTGCCTGCCATGTCGAAGGGCGTGGCGGTCCACCCCGTGATGCAGCCTACCTCGTCGAAGCGGATGCGGTTCGCGAAGACGTGCTGGAAGGGGTGCTCGGGGAAAAGGGTATCGAGCACGATGTCGAGGGTACCGGAGACGACGACGACGAAGTAGCCGCGTCGGGCGAGTTCAACGGTGACCTCACGGGCGCCCGGGACGAGGCGCAGCTCGTGGTGGATGGCCTCGACGATGCGATCGCGGGTGGCGCCGCCGCGTCGCCAGCCTTCGATGTCGAGTCGCACCCACTGGGCGTAGGTGATCTCGCCGGCCTTGAAGGCGCGGAAGCGCTCGGCGTTGAGCTGGGACCCTTCGCTGAACAGACGGTTGAGGATCTGCCAGATGACCAGGCCTTGGTCGTGCTCCACGAGGGTCCCATCGACGTCGAAGGCGACGATGTCGACGTCGTTTTCGGTGGGGGCGTTGGGACCTGAGAGTTTCATGGGGTTGGACGCCAAACTGGTGAGTAGGGGACCGGGAATTCTGAACGGGCGGGATGTTCGTTCCCTGCTGCTTAGTACACGCGGGAGCAACTTGGTACTCGTTCGGCGTGCGTCTGACCCCCGCCCCTACCCTTGCCCTTTCCCCTGCGCGAAGCGACTGGTGCTACCGGGTCAAGGCCCGGCCACGACCATGAACGGATGACGGACATCAACTAGGAGCTGAGAACACGGAAGGCGAATGCGAACCAGGAACGGGCGGAGTCAGGCGCAATTCGCACGGCCTCCCTCCGCACCACCCTTCTGTGCCTTCTGCGTCCTCTGTGGTTCTCCGGAGTGCGATCCCGGTACTCACTTCGGGCACAGGGGGTCAGCGCAATGCACCCCTCGTTCGGGGGCTGGCCAGGTGCGATCAAGGGTCGCGCAGCAGCAGCTTGCGGAGGGCGGGGCGCAGGGCGCGCATGGCGGCGCGCACGTTCGGGTAGCCGGCCTGGGTTGCGACGTGGTCCCAGGACTTGCGGTCCAGGACACGTCCTTGGACGAGGGCCTGCTGTTGCGGGGGCAGGGCGCGAAGGCATTCGGTGTGCTGCTCGACCACGCGGGTGATTGCGTAGGCCGCGCCCTGGAGGGTTTGGGGTCCGGACAGGTAGCGCTGGATGCGAATCTGCAGCTCGTTCGCGTCCAGGTCGACGGGGTTGGGGAGCCCTTCGACAAGAGCGGAGGCGAGGCGTGGGTCGAAACCCAGGTCTCCGTCGGCGCTGAGCAGGTCGAGCTGAATGGGGATGTCGCGGGCCAAGTCCTGGCGCAGGGCAGCGACGAGCTCGACTGCGGCGGGGGAGATCGGGTGGAGCATGACGGCCGCGGGCTCCCCGGTGCGCAAGCCGAGGGAGGCGCCGACACGCGCGAGTTCGTAGCCGACGGCGCGTCGGAACGCGAGGAGGTCCGGCGTAGCTCCGAACACGGTGCCGAACAGGTCAGGGTGATAGGAAGCGTGCACGTGCTGGATGAGGATGCGGGCGATCCCTTGGAGCCTGAGGTCCGGATGGGTGGCAATCCGGACGCTTCGCAGAATGGACAGCTCGCCGGCCTTGGGGCGCGCGGCGTGGGTCATCAGGGTGTCGGCGAGGGCGTGACCACGAATACGACGTTTGCCCGATGCGACGGCCTCGCAGGTTGTCCTGTCCAGCCCGCCTTCTTGTGCGACGAGGGTTGCCGCCACTACGCGATTGTCCGCGACGATGGCGTGCACTGCCATGTTGGGGGCATCGACGAGGCGCTGGAGGTCACCGGGGGTGGTGCGGTAGTGAGCGTGAACGAGCAAGCCAAACAGGCTCCTCAGCATGGGCTCGTTGCGGGCGAGGGCATCCCGGTCAAGGATGCAGGGTTGAGGCAAGGGGGTTGTGACGGGACGGGGGGAAGACGGCTCTGCGTCGAGGGCCAGAATCTGGAACACGAGCCGTTCGAGGGGGTCGCCGCTGCCCCACCGGATAGGCTCGACGAGAGATAGATGAGAGACGGGTCTCGGCTGTTTTACGAGCCATTCCAGAAAGCGGAGGACGAAACCCCTACCCGTTCCCTCGTAACCGTGGGTGGTTGTCGCGAATGCGAAGTAGGCGTGTGGGTGGCGGCTCACGAGCTCACGGAGCAGGGCGACGGGGAGCTGTGCGGCTTCGTCGACGATGATGACGTCTTGGGGCTTGCCCTCACGGAGGACGGCGCCGGGGTCGGCGAAGCGCAGCCTCCGTCCCGTTTCATGGGCAGCGAATCGGAAGACCTCCGCGGCGGCGTCGTGGCTCGGGGCGGTAACGACCACGAGTCGAGCGGGGTCTTCGAGAACGGCACGGATGGCCATGCCGAGGGCCGCGGACTTACCCCTTCCCCGGTCGGCCAAAAGGACGGCGGCAGAAGGCGCGGGGGCGGAGAACAGGGAAGTCAACTGGTCCACGACGCGTCGCTGCTCTTCGGTTCCCTCGAGGGGGGTCCCCGGGGGAGGCAAAGGCTCTGGGGGGGCGACAGCCTCGTGGCCTTCGAGACAGCGTTCCAGGCGCTCCCAGAATCGCGTGCCCGTGTCCTTTGCGGTGTAGGGAAGAACGGCGAGCAGGGGACAAGGGGGCACGACGCCGGTGGGGGGCATACGCAAGACCAGGGCTCCCCCGCCCCGGATGAGACCGTGGGATTGGCCGAGCACGTCGGCCTCGAACCCGTCGTGCAGGTCGAGGCAGACGGCATCGAAGCTCTGTCCCAGCAGGCGGCGGACGTGGGCGGGGGGTGTTTCTCCGGCCCCTACGCGCAAGACGCTTCCGAGGTCGCGGGTGATCTCCCGCTCTTGGGCCGCGGTTTGGGTTGAGGGACCGCGGAGGACGAAGCATCTTCGATGGGCGGGCACGAGGGGATCCCATCCGGGTCGAGGGCGGGCGTCAAGGGAGGAGGTGGATACTGGGTTGTGCGATCACGGTTGCAGCCGATGGACGGATGTCAGCCATCAACAAGGAACTGAGAACAGGAATGCGAACAGGGGATGATGAAGGGCCTGAGCGGTGTCGTTGACGGAGCGCCAACGGCCCAACTGGTGAGCAGGGGACCGGGAACCGACTGGAATTCTGAATGGACGCGACAGAAGGGTGACGGGGCGCTCCGGGGCACGCGAGGCGAGGGCGCTGTGCTAGGCTTCGCCGGGCTAGCCCGGAACGGATGAGATGTCTCACGCACCAGGAACACGATTGCTCACGAAGGCCGGGCGCGATCCGGTCTTGATGCTTCGCCCTGCGCGGCTCGAAGTGATGGAAGGTCCGGACAAGGGGCTGGTCGCCGACGTGCGCGAGAGCGTGGTGCGCGTGGGCACGAGCGAGCGGTGCGACGTCGTGCTGACGGATCCCGCGGTGTCAACGAACCACTTCGAGATCTCGGTGATGTCGACGGGGCGTGTGCTTCGCGACCTGGGCAGCACGAACGGGACGGTGGTGGACGGGTACCGGGTGGGCGAGGTGCATCTGCCGGCGGAGGCGGAGATCGCGGCGGGGGAGACACGGATTGGCTTCCGCGTGTTGCCGGAGGAGGTGGAGGTGGCGCTGACGAGCCGCACCAACTTCGGGCAGTTGCTGGGGCACAGCGCGCCGATGCGGGCAGCCTTCGCGGTGCTCGAGCGGGCGGCCAAGGCGGAAGTGACGGTGCTCGTGCTGGGGGAATCTGGGACGGGCAAGGAGTTGGCCGCGCGCGCGTTGCACGAGGGTTCGATTCGAAAGGACGGGCCCTATGTGGTGTTCGATTGCGGGGCGGCGGCGCAGACGCTTCTCGAGAGCCAGCTGTTCGGGCATGCCCGAGGGGCGTTCACGGGGGCGGTGGATGCGCGGGCTGGGGTGTTCGAGGAGGCGAACGGCGGGACGCTGGTGCTCGACGAGATTGGGGAGCTTCCGTTGGCGCTTCAGCCCAAGCTGCTTCGCGCCCTGGAGGCGCGCACGGTGCAGCGCGTGGGGGAGACCAAGACACGGACGGTGGATGCTCGGTTCGTGGCGTGCACCAACCGCAACCTGCAGGAGGAAGTGAAGGCGGGCCGGTTCCGGCAGGACCTCTTCTTTCGGCTGTCGGTCGTGTCGGTCCGCTTGCCCCCGCTGCGGGAACGGAAGGAGGAGATCCCCCGCCTGGTTCGCCACTTCATGTCGCAGCTGCGCGTGCAGGATCCGCCGGAGCTTTCTGCCTCGCTTCTCACGATGCTCACGAACCACACGTGGCCGGGCAACGTGCGCGAGCTGCGCAACTTCGTGGAGCGGCTGGTCGTCCTTCGTGACCTCGACCCTGGGGGGCTGCTCGACGCGCAGGACCCAGAGGCGCCTCGGGAGTCGATCCCGGTTCACCTGCCTTTCCACGAAGCCAAGCAGCAGTGGACGGACCGGCTCGAGCGCGCCTACCTGGCGCAGCTTCTGTCCACGCACGGACAGAACATCTCCGAGGCCGCGCGCGCGGCGGGGCTCTCTCGTCAGTCGTGCTACCGGTTGATGGAGAAGCATGGTCTCCGCGGCACCTGACCCGACCCGACCGGCCTCGGTGGGCGACTACCAGCTCGTGCGCAGGATCGCCGTAGGCGGGATGGCCGAGATTTTCGAGGCACGATGCCTGCGGGAGGATGCCCCCGCGCGCCGCGTCGTGCTCAAGGTTCTGCTCCCGCAGTACGCCAGCGATGCGGAGTTCCTCCGCATGCTCGAGGACGAGGCCAGGGTGGGCATGCTGCTGTCGCACCCGAACCTGGTCCGCATGTACGAGGTGGGACACGCGGGAGCCCGGCACTTCCTGGTCATGGACTTGGTGGACGGCATCGCCCTGAGCGACCTGATTCGCGCCTTGCGCCAGCGCGATCAGAGAGTCCCCGTCGAGGTCCTGGTGTTCGTGATCGAACAGGTGCTCGAGGCGTTGGCGTACGTGCACGAGGTCGCGGACGCGGAGGGCAAGCCCTTGCAGATCGTGCACCGCGACGTCACTCCCCACAACGTGTTGCTGTCGCGGGAGGGCCAGGTTCGGCTGGGTGACTTTGGCATTGCGCGGTCGAACGTACGCGACGCGCGGACGCGCACGGGGGTGATCAAGGGGAAGCTGCGGTATCTGGCGCCGGAGCAGGTGACCGGGTCGGCGATCGACGCGCGCACGGACCTGTACGCGGTGGGTCTGATGCTGTTCGAGATGCTGACGGGGAAGCACTTCCTGGAGGGGGAGACGGAGATCGAGATGCTGCGGGCGGCGGAGGCGCCCGAGTTTCGCACGCCGTCGTCGGTCGCCGACGTGGACCCACGTTTCGACGGGGTGGTTCGTCGTGCGTTGGAGCGGTTTCCGGAAGAGAGGTATCCGAACGCGCGTGCGTTCTTGAGAGCGCTCCGGAAGGTGGGAGATGAGTTGGGGGTGCGAGGGGGCCCGAAACAGCTCTCGCCGTGCGTCTTGAAGGTGGCTGACGAGTTGCCGCAGGAGGACGCACCAATCGACCTACGACCCCAGCAGGTGCGCGCCGCGGGTGCAGAAGAACCGACGGTGTCCCAGGCCGTCGCCGGGCGGGATGAGCCAAACCTTCCCGACACGAAGGCCTCCAAGTTCAGGTACTACCTTGCGGCAGGGGGCGTGGCGTTGCTGGTTGCGGGGGCGCTCTGGCTGCGTGGGTGGCAGTCGCAGGGACTCGAGTCCTTCGCCGAGGCACCGCAAGCGGGCCCATCGATGACGGGCGCCCCGATCGGCGCGGCGGACGTCGTGGAACAGGCGATGTCCGAGGACGAAGTCGAGGCTGGACCCCCGCAACAAGATGGTTCCCCTTCTGCAGCGGGGAGTGGACGTCGCAGCCCCCCGGCGAGAGGCAGCACGGCGGCAGGGCCGGCGCTCCCCGCGACGGCTGCTGTGACGACCGCGGCTGCGGCTTCGTCGGGCCAGGATCCCGAGGTAGAGGTTGCTGCGTCGCCGGAACAGGGACTGCGAAGTAGGCTCGCTGCGGCCCGGTCCTCGCTGAGGGCTCGAGGCATCCTGAACGACGACTTGAGCGCGGAGGCGCGAAGCCTGTTCTCGCGCGCGGGTTCGGAGCTAGCGGCGCGTCGGTGGGAGGAAGCATCGGCGACGGTCGAAGCGGTCGAGCGAGAGGCAGCGGCGGTGCGTGTGGATGGGCCCTTCGTACAGCGGAAGATGGCGCGGGTAGACCAGGCGGTGCAGGCGGCGAGTCGAGCGGGGGTGGACGTCTCCGGGCTGCAGCCTCTGTCGGCGCGCGCGCTCCAGGCCTACATGGAGGGCCGCTACGCGGAGACCAACCGACTGCTGAACGAGTTGTTGGGGAAGCTTGCGGCTGCGAAGGCGCGGTAGCGAACCTCCGGTCGTCTCATGCGGTTGACACTCCGGACGAGGTGGTGTCACGCGCGCTTGACACCCGGCCCGGGTCCCTTGCAATTGCCTCGTATTTTCGGCGTGTGAGTCCGTGGCCCGCCCCTTGCTTTAGGTCACACCATGACGCGACGGCGACACAGTCGCCTCACCAACGCAAGGAGATTGCCATGAAGACCCGCACCGCCACCGCCCTTGTTGCTTGCTTGTTCGCGACCCTTCTCGGGTGCAGCGGCTCTGTCGAGGAGCCCTCCGACACTGGCAAGCTCTTCGTCAACCTCAACACCGGAGAGACGACGGAGTTCGCCGACGGCGAGAGCGTTCCTCCGGACCACGCGGTGTGCAGCGAAGAAGGCTGTCCCGAGCCTTACCCCTGCAGCGAGATCGACCCCAACTCCTGCACGGTCCGATCCGACTGCGCGGTGTCCTACTCCCCCGGATGCGATCCCTCGGTCCAGGACTGCTCGGCCGCGGGTTGCGCGGGAACCGCCCCGGAGGCATGCGACCCCTCCGAGTGCCCGGCCGAGATCTCCTTGATCGCCATGATCTGCGATGATGGCAGCGTCGCCACCCCGGCTTGCGAGCGTCTGTCGGACGGGACCTGTGACTACGTGCACCGCTGTGACGACGACTGCGGCCCGGAGGACTGCGACGCCATCCCCGAGATCGCGATGATCTGCGACGACGGCTCGATGGCCGCGCCCGTGTGCGAGAAGACGTCCGCGGGACAGTGCGGCATCGGCTTCGTCTGCGGTACCGTGAGCTCGCCTTCTTGCGAGCCGGAAGATTGCGGTCCTGCACCTGCGATCGCGAAGATCTGCCCCGACGGGTCGTACGCGGAGCAGGTCTGTGCGCCGGACGCGAACCAGGCGTGCGGGTGGGGCTTCGACTGCTCGGCCACGGTCCAGTGCACGCCGGCGGACTGTGAGGGCAAGCCTTTCAGCGGGCACACCTGCCCCGACGGCGGGGAAGGGTTGGTCGAGTGCATGGCAACGACGGAAGGGGTCTGCGAGTGGACGGGCGTGTGCCCCATGTGACAACTTCCTCGGCGCGGGCAGGAAACCCTTGGTAGTCTCATGCAACGACACAACCGCCATGAAGACCGCATCGATCGCCATCTGGGTGGGGGCGCTGGGCATCTGCGGGTGTGGCGCTGCCCCTGGCCCGGGGCCGGAGACTCCCGCCGCTCCTTCCGCTCCTTCCGTACGCATGGCGGTCCTGCCCGCGCAGTGGGTGACGCCCGACCCGAAGCCCACCGCCAAGCTGACGCAGGCTGTCCTGCAGGGCGTCCGGTCCAACCGGGGTGTCGAGGCACAGCCGGCCTCGGTGGCCTCTCACCCGACGAAGGAGGGGATACCATGCCAGGACGATCCGGACTGTCTTCGCACCACGGGCGAGCGAACCCAGGCGTCCAAGGTCGTGGTGACGAAGATCGCCGCGCTGGGCGGTACGGTGCTCGTGCGGATGACGGTGGTGGACGTGAAGGGCGGAACGCAGGAGCAGACCCGGCAGTCCGTGTCGCAGACCGCGGAGGATGCTGCGCTACAGCAAGCCGTGCGCGACCTGGCTGCGAAGCTCGCGAAGCCCTATGCCCTGCCCGACCCGGAGGAACCCTCCCCCTCCTGGTACGAGCAGTGGTGGGTGTGGACCCTCGCGGGCGCCGTGGTCACGACGAGCGTGGCGGTCCCGCTGCTGCTACGGGATCGCGAAGAAGAAGTGATACCCCCCGATGTCGTGATCACACCGCCATGACACACCGACTCATTCTGCCCTGCTGCTTCTTGTTCCTGGCTGGAATGCTGCTCGGCTGTGGAAGCGAGACGCCCGAAGGGACCGCGATTGACGTGGAGTTGGTGCCGGACGTCAACCTGAACTCGGCGAACCAGATCGTCACGTCGATCGACACACTGCGCCTGATCATCGACAGTCCGGAGGGGCTGTACCCACCGGGGTCCGAGTCGGTCCGCGGGAACGTGGAGGTGCGTGACGCGGACGACGACCCTTCGGACCTCGAGCTGATTGCGACGGTGAAGCTGCCATCGGGCAAGCTGCCCACGGTGCGGCTCGAGCAAGGCGGGTTGCCGGACGTCTCGTTGGACATCCGTGTCATCGGCTCGCAGTCGGACCGGCCGGACGTCCGCCTGGCGGAAGGGCGAGTTCGCGGGATTCGCTTCGCGCGGGACCGGGTCAAGCCCTTGTCGGTGGCGTTCAACCTGCGTCCGGAGGTGCTCCCGCCTCGCGTCACGGAGGTGCAACCGGCCGACGACACCTTCCTGCAGCCTTGCCGTGTGGACACGATCGTCGTGGTTTTCTCGAAGCCCATCGAGAACGCAAGTCTGTTGAAACCAGGCCACTTCGAGTTGGACCGGGACCCGGCTCCGGCGTCGATCGTGGTGGACCCGAGTGGGTTCATTGCGACGTACACCACGGGCGACTTGAAGCTGGAGGAGGGGAATCTGTCCTATCGGGTGACGATCCGCAGCGAGGTGAAGAGCCGAGACGGGGTAGCCCTCGATCAGGTGGGCGCCGAACCCGGGGCCCAAGCGTACAGCGGGCTGTTCACGATGCGATGCGACTTCATGGAGCCTTCGCTGGAGCCCGTGTTGTGCAGTCCGGAGGAGCCCGACGGGTCGTGTCCGGGAGACGGGCGGTTCCGGTGCGACGCCGGGGCGTGCGTGCCGGCGGGCTGCAAGCAGAGCCTGTGCGGGCCGGGGTTCGTGTGCGACCCGGCTACGTTGCTGTGCGAGGTGGACTGTCGTGCGTACGGAGACGTGGAGGTCTGTCCGGAGACTCGCCCGGTTTGCGACCCCGGGTCGGGGGCGTGCGTTAAATGAGCTTGCTCGTGCTGGCGGGGATCGTGGGAGGGGTCGCGGCAGCGGGGACGCTGGCTGCGGGCATTCGGTGGGCGGTGAAGCGTGGTCGACCGGCACTGCCGCCTGCAGCGGTGGAGGAGAGCGCGCCCACCCCGGAGCCTGCGCCAACCTTCACGATGGGGGGGCTGACGCTGGGGGACGTGGTCATGCTTCGGAGCTCGGAGGCCTGGTTGACGTCGGCGCTACGCATTCAGGATGCGGGGGACGACGAGGCGGTGCTCTTCTTCTCGGACCGGACGGCGGAGCAGGACGTGCTTCTGTTGCGGCCGCGGCCCCGCCGGTTGATGTATCACATGCACGCGGTGGAGTTGCCTGGGATGGGGGTAGGGCCGGCCACGATCGAGCATGGGCAAGAGCTGTTCACGCGGTTGCGGCTCATCCCCGTGACGGTCGAGGGCCACGGGGAGGGGTGCCCTGCGGTGGGGACCGCGGGATCGTGGTCCTGGTTCGAATCGCCCTCTGGCGACGTGATGGGGTGCCTTCGCACGGATCGAGCGACGGTTGCGTGGCGCGGGCGATTGGTGGACGAAGGGGCGATGCTGCACCTGGCGGCCGGCAAGGCGACGATGCGGAATTGGTGAGCACAGTCGGCTGAACTCCGGAGCCATCGGAGTTGGCCGCAGATTCCGCAGAACCGCAGATGGTTTCCATGCTTGTACGAATGCAGGTCGCTGCGTGGCGACGGGTTGAGCCTCCGAACTCATACCGACCCGCGTCGCCTTTCAGAAGCAGGATCCAGAGGATGATCTCAGCCCGTCGCTTCGCTCCGGATCAGGGGTCGGCGTTGCCGCGCCCCAGGCTCGACTCGGCGGTGTCGAGTCGCTACGTCGGCGGATTTGTACCGACCCGGGCTCGCTCCTCTGCGTCCTCTGTGGTTCTCCGGGCTGGGGCTCACGGGTCGTCGGGTAGGTCGTCGGGTAGGTCGTCGTCGGACGCGAGGCTATCCAGGGGTTCCTCGACCGGCTCGGTCTTCTCGGCGGGCGGGCGCCTGCCACGCCCCCCGCGTCGTTCGGATCGGCCGTCCGACCGCTCTTCTCGCTCGTCAGCGGAGGGCGAGGGGAACATGGCGGTGATCTCGGAAGGCTTGACGGTGGTGACGTCTCCGTTGTCGAGGGCGACGCGCACGGTTTGAGAGAGGACGTCGACATCGCGGACCTTGCCGGGACCGGAGGGAGTGACCACGCGTTTGCCGAGCTTGGGCAGGAGCTTGCGCTGGGTGCGGTACAGCTCGTCCTCGTAGGTCAAGCAGCAGAGCAAGCGACCGCACAGGCCGCTTACGCGCTGGGGATTGAGCACGAGCCCCTGTTCCTTTGCCATCTTGATGCTGACGGGGGCGAAGTCCTTGAGGAAGGAGGTGCAACAGAGCTGCAAGCCGCAGGGGGCGACGCCACCGAGCATCTTCGCCGCGTCGCGCACGCCGACCTGCCTGAGCTCGATGCGCCCCTGGGCGGCCGCGGAGACGCGACGGTACAGCTCGCGAAAGTCGATGCGCTCCTCGCAGGCGAAGAAGACCACGATCTTGCCGCTCTGCTCGGCCTGCGCGCGGATGACCTTGATGGGGAGGTCGAGCGTGGTCGCCACGTGTCGTGCGATGCGAAATACTTCCTGCTCGCGACGCTTGCCTCGGGGTTCTGCGCTGACCTCGGTCGGGTGGAGGCGGCGGATCACGCGCGGCAATCGACCGCGGAAGAGCTCGCGACGGTTGGGTTGGACCACCACGCCCGTACCGGGGCTGCCCGCATCGCCTTCGATGGCAACGACTTCGCCGCGATCGTACAGCGTGTCGCCAGCGTCGTAGATCCTTGCGCGCTGGGAGCGGTGACCGCGAACGACGATGGTGTTGTAGAGGGTTCCGTCGCCCGGGCCTTCTGCGATGGAAGCCTCCCAGGGTTTGACGTCGATGGCGGTGTCGGGGTCGAGGGGCGGTTCAGGTCCGGCTTGCACGAGGAAAACAGGGGGACCGGGCTCGCGGGGGCGGGCGACAGGAGGGGGCGGCGCCGTGGGTTCGGGGGGGAAGTCTGGCGCGGGGGCCTGGCTCCAGCGTACGGACTGAGGTTTCTCGGCCTTCGGTTTCTCGGGGCGAGCGGCACGCGGCTTTCTGGGCGCTTCCTCACGCGTGGTGCGACGGTTGCGACGGTCCCTGTTCCTACCGTCGGCGGACTCGGAGGCAGCAGGCGCGCCTGCCGCATCGAGGCGAGGCGGTGGGGGAATCGTGGGGGAACGCTCGGGTGAGGCTCCGCGTTCGGATGGGGCGCGCTGGGTCGAGGGCTTGGTGCCCTTGCCGGGTTCTTCCCTCGGCGGGCCGTCGGGCTTGCGTCCCTTGTTGCGACGGCGTCCACGTGACTTGCCTTTTCCCTCTTGGGACTCCCGGGCTTCTCGCGGTTGTTCGCGCGGCTGCTCCCGGGCTTCTCGCGGTTGTTCGCGCGGCTGCTCCCGGGGTTCTCGCGGTTGTTCGCGCGGCTGCTCCCGGGCTTCTCGCGGCTGTTCCCGCGGCTGCTCCCTGGGTTCTCTCGGGTCTCGCGTGGACTTGGGCTCCTGCCCACCGGAGGGAGCATCAGCTTGCGGCGGTCGTTCGCCGGAGCGTCGTCCGCGGCGTCGCCGCCTCGACTTGCCACGGTCCTCGCGTGCCTCACCCGAGGCCGGTGGTTTCTTTTCGTTGGAACCGTCGGTCACGGTGTTACCCCGTCTCCGCGCGCAAGCGCAGCATCATGTTCTCGATCGCGAGGGCGGGCGAAGCGTTTCGCTCCAGGTCGTAGAGAGCTCGCAGCACGAGCTCGTGCCGGAGGGCAAGCCGCTGGGCGCCGGGATCTTCCTGCAGAGCAGCGCTGCGTGCTTGCTGGGCGAAGTGCACCGCGAGGGCCTCGAGGTGCAAGCGAAGCGCTGGCTTGTCCCGGCCCTGGCCGTCCGCGAGGGCCAGAGAAGCCGCGGAGTCCTTCGCCTGAAGCGCGCTCAAGGCCTGCTGCACGAACGAATCCCGTTCCTGGGAAGCATCGACGTCGGCGAGCTCGAGAGCCGCGCTCGCGGACCCCGCACTCAGAGGGACAATTCGCTCCGCCTCTTCGGGCGATACGCCATGCCGCAACACGATCTTCCTCAGCACGTCGTCCGGCAAGGGCGCGAACCGCACCCGCAACGTCCTGGATCGGATGGTGCTCAGAAGACGCGCCGGGCGGGCAACGAGCAAGACGAAGTACGTGTTGCGGCCCGGTTCCTCGAGCGTCTTGAGCAACGCGTTGCCGGCGGAGATGCTCAGCTCTTCCGCGCGACGGACGATGTAGACGCGTGCCCTGCCTTCATGCGGAGGATAGGCCGCACGGTCGAGGACCACGGACCGGACCTGATCGACGGAGAGTTCCTGGGCCTCGGGTCGGGAGCGGCCGAGTACCTCGGGGGGGTAGAGACCGCGCTCGAGCAGGATGACGTCGGGGTGGCGGGGCACGGCGGGGGTTCCCTCCCCCATCGTGACGGCGCGCTGGCAGGCGGAACACGCGCCGCAGCCGAGGGGGTCGCCGCCCGCACAGACGAGAGCCTGGGCGAAGGCCATCGCCACCATTTCTTTGCCGATTCCGTGGGGGCCCTCGAACCGCATCGCGTGATGGACGCGGCCGGACCGGAGCATCTGCTCCAGGGTTCCCACGGCGGCGGGTTGTCCTAGGATGGCGTCGAAGGGCACGGGGCGAACCTAGTACAGCAGGGCTCAAGTCGATAGGGGTCACGTTGACGGAGCTCCAACGGCCAAACTGGTGAGCAGGGGACCGGGAACCGGGAATTCTGAACGGAGGCGTAACCCCTCTGCACGGACCGCAGAATCAGCCTCCAAGGCCCGATGTGAAAAAGTTAGCAACCAAGTCGCCGCGCTGTCCGATAGGAGGACATGAACGTCTTCGAACATGACCGTCTCGACGTGTACCGCATCGCCCTCGAATTCGTGGTGGTGGCTGAGGAAGTCGCCGACCGCCTGCCGCGGGGCCGGGCCTACCTCGCCGATCCGCTTCGAAGCGCGGCATCGCTGATCCCGCTTCGGATCGCCGAAGGAGCGGGAGAGGCCTGCACGAACGAGAAGGCGCGGTGCTTTCGCCTGGCCTGCCGGTCAGCCACGGAATGCGCCGCCACCCTCGACGTGTGCGACGCCACGAACCTTGCCGACTCCGAGCTTTAGTTCCTCGCTCGCAACCTGCTCCAGCGGATCGTGTCGAACCTCGCGGCGATGATGGTCCACTTGCATGAGTCAGAGTTGCGTGCGGCGTGAGGTTGGGGACTCACCGTCGCCGAATCCCGACTCGCATGCGAGTGACCAGCAGACCCAAGACAAGCCAAGCCCAGAGGGCCCCCGCCCGCGACGTGGCACTGGCGACGCGACACGAGCACCCGCTGTCGTCCCCGCTGTCATCCGCCTGTGACTGACCCGCGCCACCGTCCGGTGACAACGTTCCGCCGCTTCCTGCCGTGCTCCCACCGTCGCCGCCGTCGCCGCCGGTCCCCCCGGAGCTGCCAGCAGCCCCTCCTCCCGTGCCCGCGCTTCCCCCCGTGCCCGCGCTTCCCCCCGTGCCCGCGCTTCCCCCCGTGCCCGCGCTTCCTCCCGTGCCCGCGCTTCCTCCTGTGCCTGCGCTGCCTCCTGTGCCCGCGGTTCCTCCCGCTCCTGCCACGCCCGCCTCACCGGATACCTCGGTCGACATGCGCGCGTCGCCGCCGAGGCAGACCGCTTCGACCACCACGTAGTAGGTTGTGGCGGGGTCGAGCCCGCTCACCTCGTGGGTATGCGGGACAGGCAACGTGCTCGCAGAAAGCTCGACCGGCGATCCGGGCCCGTCGTAGGGCTCGCCGGTGTCCACGTCGTAGTGAATGCGGTAGCTGTCGATGCTGCCGCTGTCGTCGGAAGGCAGTCCCGACCAACTCACCGAAATCGCACCGGGACCCGACGGATTGACCGATACCGGGTTCGGTGTCGCAATGATCGTGGCCAAGACTGCGTTGGAGTAGTCGCTCTCGTTCTGCGCGTCGTAGGCCGTGACTGCGAAGCAGTACTCCTGGCACGACGTCAACCCTGTGATGGTCACCTCGGGGTGGGCCGGGTCGGCCAAAGAACCGATAGGAATGTCGACGGGGCACCCTTCGTTGGCCGTGTCTTCGGGGTCAGCTTCGCAGTAGGACGCGCCGCAGCCGTCGGTGTCGTAGTACACCCGGTATCCCTCCGGCGTCGCTCCCGCGTAGGAACACAGGGAGCCGTCCCATGTGCACCCACCGCTCTCGCAGTCGGTCTGGTTGGTGAAAGAAGGGCAACTGTCCCACGCCAGGGTCACGTCGGCGGCGCTCGCGATCCGGGGCGCGAGGGTCAAGCAGACCCCTGCAGCAACCAAGCTGCCGAAACGAACACGCTGCGTCGAACGGAGAGAAAGATGAAGCATCGGTTCCTCCTGAGACCACCCAGTGTACCGCGTGTAACGGATCTTGGAGCTTCCCTTTCCGCGGGCTGAAGCCCCCGGCAACTTCGGGGAAAGCCCGCCTGGGCGGGCTTTTCGCGGTACGCCGTTGTCTGCGGGCTTGAGCAGTGCGAGACGTCGCACAGCTCGGCGCTGGCGCTGATGCCGACACCCAGTCGGCCAAATCTGGCTACCGGCGGGCTGACCGGCTGAGCCCGATGAGCATGGCGCTCAGCCTCCAGAGAAGAGCGAGCTGGGCATCGATCCTGTCAGCCGCGATCAGGCCCATCTCGCCGATGCCTTCGAACACGCGGCATCCTCGCTGGCTTCCGCTCGTGTCCAGGTCATCCTGCAGGCTCGGTCCGCACCGCTACGAGCTGCGGCCTCACTCAGCGAAAACGCGCTACGCAGAGCTCGCTGCCCCTGGTCCTCGAGAGAGACGAATCCGCGGGGCAGGCCCTTGAGGATGCGATACGTTGCGTGCGTGCACGACTTCCATGCGGAGAGCTTCCGCAACCCGCTGCGCGTCAGCCCAAGCGCCTCACCCGTTCTGGAGGAGATGGCGAACCACCCAAGCCCCGCGTACCGCGACGCCGCCTGGCTCGCCGCCCGCGCCCTTCACAACGGCACGCTCGTGGGCATTCACAGCTCGAGCCGACGCTTCCTGATCACCCTCCGACAGCATCGCGCCCGCCCCGTCGCCGCACGCGTGGGCGCCTTGTTTCAGTGCCTCGAACGTCGCAGCCCTCCATCGAGCGAGGACGACCTCCCTGGGTGGATCGTGGTGCAGGACGGGTACCGCGGCGGACGGCTGGTGATGGTGCATGAGCTGTCCCACTTCGCCAACCGACTCGTGGTGTGGAGGCTGCACCGCGACAGGATCACCGCGACATCCACGTACTCCCCAGAGGTGGTGGCGATGGTCCGCGCGCGCCTGCTCGACGAGATCGCGGCCCGTCATGTCGCCTTCCTCGCGGAGACGGAAGTCGATCCCGAGAACCCGGCACAGGTGTGGCCGTCGCCTGGCGCGCTGTTCGCCTGCGCGGTGAAGATCGCCTCCTACCCCGAGATCTACACGGACCCGGGCTACGTGACGGAGGCGCGGAACCGCGGGCGCGACGCCCTTCGGGACTTGGTCGGGTCCTGGTTTCCCGCGCTGACGAGCTTCCCCTTCTACCGAGAAGGGACCCGTCGGGCGCAGGTGCACAAGCGTTGGCTCGAAGGCGAAGCCGCCGTGGCATCGCTCGGACGAGACGCACCCGAGCTGCCACCGGAAGGAACGCTCTGACATGCACATGCTCTTCGCGATCGCCATCAACACACTGCGATTGATCGTCCTTCCTTGGTTGCTGTACCGACGATGGCGCGGCACGACCAAGGGCACCTGGCTCACGGTGCGTGCGAACGGGTCGGTGGCACCCATCGGTCGCGCGTCGCGGGTCTGGGACGGCTCCGACAAGGCTCTGGACTTGCACGCGCTGCACGAGGCCGCCGCCATCGCATCGAAGGACGACCACGTCGCGGGCCTGCTGGTGGAGCTTCGCGGCTTGCAAGGCGGAAGCGCGACCGCGATGGCCCTGCGCGATGCGCTGCGCGCGTGGAGAGCCGCGGGCAAGCGTGTGATCGTTCACCTGCCCAGGGGCGCGGGGGCTCGCAAGCTGATCGCCGCGTCCGCAGCGGACCGGATCGTCGCGGCCCCGGGGAGCGAAGTGGCGCCGATGGGGTTCGTGGTCGAAGCGCCTTACGTGAAGGGCGCGCTGGATCGCCTGGGCCTGCAAGCCGATGTGCTCGCCCAGGGGCGCTACAAGACCGCAGGCGAATTTCTGGTCGCCGAGGGCATGAGCGAACCACAGCGCGAGCAAGTGGGACGGCTCCTCGATGTCGCCTGGGACCACCTGATCGACGCGCTGTCGCAGGGGCGTTCGGTAACGCCAGACGAGGCGAAGCGATGGGTCGACGAGGGGCCGTGGCTGGCGTCGGAAGCAAAGGAGCAAGGCATCGTCGACGACGTGATGTACGCGGAGGATCTGCTGCGCGAGCTCGGACCGAACGGAGAGGAAGCCCCGACCCTGTCCGTGGGACGCTACCTGCGCCGGCACCGCGCGCTGTTTCGACCTTTGTGGAGGCCGCGACGCATCGCGGTGGTGGAGGTGCGCGGGGCGATCGTGTCGGACCAGCCGACGGAGTGGTTGCCGATGGCGGTGGAGTCGCACGTGTGTGACGCGTTGCGGGCGGCGCGAAAGGCGCCGTGGGTGCGCGGGGTTGTCGTGTTCGTGGACTCGCGGGGGGGCAGCGCGAGCGCATCGGAGCGGATGCTGCACGAGGTGCGTCGGCTCGCCAAGGACAAGCCCGTGATCGCTTGCCTGGGTGACACGGCGGCGAGCGGGGGGTACATGGTGGCGGTAGGGACGCACGCGATCGTGTCGCAGCCCACCACGGTGACGGGATCGATCGGCGTGGTGTCGGCACGCCTGGTGGCGAGCAAGCTTCTCGAGCGAGTGGGCATCCGTGTGGAGACGGTCAAGCGCGGGGCGCACGCGGACATAATGTCGGCCACGCGCGCGCTCGATGCGGGGGAGCGAGCGAGCCTGGACCGGGTGATGGGGACGATCTACCGGGGGTTTGTGCAAGCGGTGGCGACGGGGCGTGGGCGGGAGCCGGAGGAGATCGAGCCGCTGGCGTCAGGCCGTGTGTGGAGCGGCGAAGATGCGCTGGAGCGCGGGCTCGTGGATCGGCTCGGCGGGTTCGAGACGGCGCTGGAAGAGGTACGCAAGCGCATCGGTCCGGGAGCGCAGACGATGGTGCCGGTGCTGATCGCACCGCGCAAGGTGCCTTCGTTGCCTACGATGTTGCGAGGGATACTGGAGCCGGCGTCGGTGGGGGCGGCGGGAGACTTGGCCGCTTTGTCGACGATGGGAGGGGACCGGGTGTGGGCCTGGAGTCCTTGGGCGGAGACGGAGGGGTAGGCGGGTAGCAGAACTGTCACACTGCCTTGTTCCCTCGCCCGTCGCCATGCACGTACTCGATCGCACTCAACGCGGCGATCGTTCCGTCGGCCACGGCGGTGGTGATCTGCCGGTAGCGCTTTGCTCTGGAATCGCCAGCCACGAACACGCCCGGCACGTTGGTCTTCATGCCCTCGTCCGTGGGGATCTCGCCTCGATCGTTACGGGCCACCTGCCCCGAAAAGGCCTGCGTGTTCGGCACGTATCCGATGAAGACGAAACAGCCGGAGGCAGGGATCTCGGTCACTTCGCCCGTGCTCTTGTGGGCCACGACCACCTTCTCGAGGCTCTCCCCACCGACGAATTCCTTGATGTCTTGCTCCATCAAGAATCGAATCTTCGGGTTGGCTCGCGCCTCCTCCACGGCCCAGGGATGCGCCTGGAAGTGGTCGAACTCGTGCACCACCGTGACCGACGACGCATAGCGCGTCAGGGCAACCGCCTCCTCGATCGCCGTGTTGCCACCGCCGATCGCGACCACGTCCTTGCCCGTGAAGAAGTCCCCGTCGCACGTCGCACAGTAGGATATGCCGCGCCCTTTGAACGTCTCCTCGGAAGGGATGCCCAGGGTTCGAGGGATCCCGCCGGTGGCGAGAATCACAGCCGGCGCGCTGAAGGTGCCCTCGTCGTCGACCACCACGGTCTTGTTCGCGCCTGACAGCTCGACGCTGGTGATCTCCGCGTTGGAGATGATGTCGCATCCGAACCGCTTGGCCTGGTCGCGCATGGTCATCGCGATGTCGCGTCCCGACGCTTCGAGCACGCCGGGGTAGTTGGCGACGGCGTAGGACATGATCATTTGACCGCCCAGCGAGCCGTTGTCGACGATGAGCGTGCGCAGCCGCGCCCGTCCGAGGTAGATACCCGCGGTGAGACCGGCGGGACCGCCGCCTAGAATGATCACGTCGTAGCTCTTGGTCATGGCTGCCTCGCTGAGGTTACATCGCCGTCGAGGCTGTCATCGGCTGCGCCGCAAAGAGCCGGTCGAGCATCGCTGTGACTTGTTGTTTGTTCTGAAGGCCTCCGGTCGCACCCGCGACGCGCCCGTTCTTGAAGTAGACCGTGAGCGGCAGACTGTTGAAGCCCCGCACCTCGGGAAGCGCCCGAATGAGGTGGCTCACAGGACCGTCGAAAGCCATGTCCCGCAGCTGTACGTGGGGGTACTTGCTCTCGATCTTCTCCATCACGTCGTAGACCGGGATGCACATGGGGCCCATCCGGCCGCAGCACACCATCACATTCTCATTTTCGGAAAGCAGAGCGCGAAACGCCTCGTCGGACTCGATGTGCTTCAGGTTCGTGTTCAACATGACCTCTCCTTGCCACGCGTACGGAATCGATTGCGTGCGTGAGGTAGGAGGCCTGCCGAAAACAAAGGGTTCTCGGTTCCCTTTGCGGAGCGACACTGGCCAGTCCGTGACGTCGCTGGACGATCAATTCCACCGGAAGATCACGCCGTAGCCCGTGGTGTACGGCGGCCCGCCCACACCATAGGGATCCGCCACCCACTGCAGACAGTGATCACCCACGACCACCGTCGCGTCCTTCACCATGTAGTCGAGCTCCCGGTAGTCGTACTGCTGCTCGGGGAAGTGGTTGTAGGCACGCACGTGCGCGTAGGGGATGACCGCGGGAGGAAGACCGTAGAGCATCCCGTCGTAGTCGTCGTACGTGCTGCCCGCGAACGTCGTGTGCTGGATCGAGAACCGCGGCGCCCCACCGTCGTTAAACAGCACGAGGTTCATCGTAGCCGGCAAGTCCTTGTAGCGCGTGGTGACACCGCCTGACCACGTCAGGTAGTGGATGATCCAATCGGCAGGGTCGCCCCAGGCGCACGTGCCGCATGTCCGCGTTCGCCTCTGGATCGTGGCCGAAGTGAGGACCACGCGGGTCCCGCTGCCCAGCAACGCCAGCGCCTGGGCCGACGTCATCGCGGTGCCGTCGCACGTGCCCAGGGTAAACACGTCCTCGGGCCCGCATCCCTCGTCTACGTGGCCGTCGCAGTTCTCGTCAATCGGGTTGCCACAAACCTCGGGCTTGGGTGACACGCCGCCGGTGCAAACCGACCAGGCCCCTTGCACACAGGCCTGGGTGCCGAGCTCGCAAGCGCCGACGTCGGAGCCGCACGGCTGCGTGGAGCCGTTGATGCAATCGCAGCCCGGGTTGAGCACGGTGTCGCAGCTCGTGTCCACGTGGGGCGCGCCGGGCGTGGGCGCATGCGAGGCGAAGTCCGTGGCGTTGTCGTTGGTGTCCGTGTAGCTCTCGTCCCTGTGCAGGCTCTCGCCGAGGGCGTGGCCCGCCACCGGGGTCCCTTCGCCGGCCGCGACATCGTTCACGCCAAACGTTCCATAGGCGACGGCGTCGAGCACGACGGTGCCGAACCTCAACTGCACGCTGTCGGGACCGTTCTGGAAGTCGACGACACTGCTCGTCAGGTTCGCGGCCTGGGCGCCGGAGGCCGACGGGTGGGAGATCACGTACAGGCCGTTGCTGTCGAGGTTGCCGGACAGCACCACGCTTGCGTAGTCGTTGCCGCCATTGCCGTTCACGCCCACGATCCTCAGCCCATCGACGGGCAGCCCGGGCGGGCCGTGCAGCTCGAGGAAGGACTCGGTGTCCGGGTAGCCAGCGGAGTCGTAGAGGAACTCCGAGACAACGAGGCCGGTCGGCGCTTGGCAGGCCCCCTGCGCGCATCCGTAGGTGCAGGTGGAGAGCGTTGCGGCGTAGTTGCAGGCACCCCCGTAACATGTGCCTTGCGTTGCGGGGGTCTGCAGGTCCTTGCCGTTCACGCAAGACGCCGGAGGGGGATCGTCGCACGTGATGCCGGCGCAGGGGTCGCCAATGCAGGCACCGTTGTCACAGCCGAACTGGCAGGGCACGTCGGTGGGCACGTAGGTGCACTGGCCCGCGCCGCCACACTGGCCCGGGCTGGCCCAGACGCGCAGGTTGTCTGCGTCGGCGCATGTGGGGGAATCGGGCGTGGTGCAAGCCTTCGCGGTTCCCGCACACACGCCGCCCTGGCAGACGTCGAGCTCGGTGCAGGCATCCCCGTCGTTGCAGTTCGCCCCGTTGTCGAACTCGTAGAGACAGACGCCGCTCTCGCAGGTGCCCGTTGCCTGATGACACGCGGTGGGTGGCGCGTCACAGACCACACCCGCGCAGGGGTCCCCGTTGCACGCGCCGTTCTCGCACCCTTCCGCGCAAGGAACCTCGGTGGAACCGTAGGTGCACTGGCCCGCGCCATCGCACACGCCCGTCCAATCGTAGACCGTGAGCGTGCTGGGGTCCTTGCACGCGGGGGCAGGCGGCGACTGGCAATCGAGGGAACCGCCGGCACACGCCCCGGACGCGTCGCACACGTCGTCGGTGGTGCAGGGGTCGGCGTCGTCGCAAGAATCACCGACCGCGACGGCGTAGGAGCACACCCCGTTCTGGCAGGTGCCGGTGGGTTCGTGACAGGGGCCGGGAGGGCTGTCGCAGGTCACGCCGGCGCACGGGTCCCCGGCGCACGCCCCGTCTTGGCAGCCCATGGTGCACGCGGTGTCCTGGCTTGCGTAAGCGCATGCACCCTCGCTGCACGCACCGGGCGAAGAGAACACGCGGAGGGTCCCGTCGTCCAGGCACGACGCGGCGGGCGGCGAATCGCACACCACGGCGTCGCACGGGTCGCCGTCGCAATCCGGGCCTGTACATGGTTCGAAGAGGGTATCCGAATCACTTCCACACGCTGCGAGAAGGAGCACCGAGAAGCCGTGAGCCAGTCTGCGATGAAGCATGGGACCTCCGTGGGCGTGGTACGGGGGTTGGGGGGGGAATGTTCCTTGGGGTGACATCAACTAGGAGCTGAGAACACGGAAGGCGAACACGGAATGATGAATGGCCTGAGGTTCAGGCGAACCTGGCGTCAAGCGTCAACCGCTGCACGTGCTTCGCAAGCCTCCGCGCGTAGCCCATCGAAGACGTCTTCCTCCGGCATCGACTCTGCGGTCGCGGCGACGCAGTGCGGCCGTTCCGGCTTGGCGAGAGGCGCATCCAGCAGGAGATCGGACCGCACGAGGATCTCGGTCGCGGAGGCCAACTCCGACTTGCGCTTGCGGGCCTGCTCGCGCTTCTTCCGGTGTTTCTCTGCCCTTTTCTGGCGACTTCGCTGTTTCACAGCCATGTCTGGGCTTTTCCTGGGATGGGTGGGCGAAGGTCAAATCCAATCGAAGGTCTGGTCCTAATCACTTCCGCGCGCTGCCAGAAGCGGCATCGAGATGCCGTGAGCCAGTCTGCGATGAAGCATGGGACATCTGGGGTTGGGTCGGGAATCTTCCTTGGGGTGTCGGGGTGGTGCGTCCACGCCGTGCGCCGACGCCGTGCGCCCACGCGGCGGTGCCGCGTTCTACACTCGACTCGACATGTCGAGTCGCTCCCGTTGCGGATTTGCACGGTTGCGGGGAGGATGCCGTGTCGGAGCGTTCGTGGTGGACGGGGCGGCCGTCTTTGCGTAGGGAGCGGTTACCTCGTCAGATTCCGACACCGGCCATCGTCCATCGGATCGGTCCCCCAATCCCCCAGCGCGGGCTATCCTCCCGTTCTTCAACCCGCAACGAAACCAGGTTGAGATCGTGAGGGCTCCGCGGAGCCATGGAAGGCATCGGTAGGATGAGTTTGCGAATCCTCCATACGTCAGATTGGCACCTCGGCCACTCGCTCCACGATGTCTCTCGTGCTTACGAGCACGACCGGTTCCTGTCCTGGTTGCTGGACACGCTGCAGAAGGAACAGATCGACGCCCTGCTCATCGCAGGAGACATCTTCGATGCGGCCAACCCCTCGGCCGCGGCACAACGCCAGTGGTATCGGTTCCTTTCGCAAGCACGGCGCCAGCAGCCGTCGCTCGACATCGTTGCGATTGCCGGAAACCACGATTCTGCGTCCCGCCTGGAGGCGCCGCGCGCGCTGCTCGAAGAACTCGACATCCAGGTCGTGGGTAGTCTGTCGCGCGACGAGAGTGACAAGCTGAACATCGATCGGCTGCTTCACCCTCTCCGAGACTGCCAGGGCAACGTGGGGGCCTGGTGCGCAGCCGTCCCCTTCCTGCGCCCCGCCGATCTGCCTCGCATGAGCGACGCCGAGGACCCCACGCTGGAAGGGGTTCGCGCCGTCTACGGGGAGGTTCTCGCAGCGGCGAACGCCCGTCGCAAGGCCGGTCAGGCGCTGGTGGCCATGGGCCACTGCTACATGAAGTCCGCGACCCTGAGCGAGCTCAGTGAACGCAAGATCCTCGGTGGCAACGAGCATGCGCTCCCGGCCGACCTCTTCGGCAACGACGTATCCTACGTGGCGCTCGGCCATCTGCATCTCGCACAGATCGTCGCGGAAAAGCGGCACGTTCGCTACGCGGGCTCGCCCCTGCCCCTTTCCATGGACGAGGTGACGTATCCACACCAGGTGTGCGTTGCCACCTTCGACGACGGCCAACTGGTGGACGTGACGACGCCCTGCGTCCCCCGAGCCGTGCAACTGCTTCGGATACCCGAAGACGGCCCGCAGCCTCCGGAAGCGGTCTTGAAGAGGTTGTTCGCCCTACCCGCCGGAAAGGACACCGAGCCCAAGCCCTATCTCGAGGTGCGCATGCGCCTCGAGCGACCTGACACCACGATGCGACGGCTCGTCTCTGAAGCGATCGAGGGGAAGCACGCGCGGCTGGTGAAGCTCACGCTCGAATACCTGGGCAGCGGGAAGAGCTTGGCGCAGCAGGTCCCTCACGAGCATCTGCATGATCTCACCGCCGACGCGGTGTTCTTGCAGATGTACCAGAGCGTCTACGGCGGCGAGCCCAACGAAGAGCTCATGGCTTGCTTTCGCGAGATCGTGGAGTCCGTCGAACAGGAGGGTTGCGAATGAAGATTCTCGCGGTCCGCGGAAGCAACATCGCCTCCCTGGCAGGCCCCTTCGCTCTCGATTTCGCTGCTGGCCCTCTCTCCCAGACGGGTCTGTTCGCCATCACGGGCCCCACGGGAGCGGGGAAGAGCACGTTGTTGGACGCCATTTGCCTGGCCCTCTTCGACAACACCCCACGCCTCAGCACCGACGGTGGTGCTGCCAAGATCGGGTACGCCCGTGAGATCGGCGACCTCGACGAGACGATTCAGTCCAATGACCCTCGTGGTCTCCTGACGCGCGGCGCGACCGCTGGGTTCGCCGAGGTCGACTTCGTGGGAACGGATGGGCATCGGCATCGCGCCCGATGGTCCGTCCAGCGGGCCCGCAAGAGCGGTCAACTCCAAGCGCAGAAGCTCTCCTGCGAGGATCTCGACACGAAGGAACGCCAATCGGAAAGGAAGAGGGACACCCTTGCCCACATCTCGGAGAAGCTTGGGCTCGACTTCCAGCAGTTCCGTCGCTCGATCCTCCTGGCCCAGGGAGAGTTCGCCGCGTTTCTTCGCGCCAAGGCCAAGGACCGAGGCGAGTTGCTCGAGCGCGTGACGCGTACCGACCTCTACGCCCGAATCTCGATCGCTGCGTATAGCCGCGCGAAGGAGGAGTCTCGGACGCTGGACGACCTCGAGGCCCGCCTGCAGAGCGTGAACGTCCTTAGCGACGACGGACGCAAGCAACTCGACGAGCAGATTCGTGTCTTGGAGGAGACGGACAAGGCGGCAGTCGTGTTGCTGAAGGAGCTCGAGGACGAGCTTGCCTGGCACGATCGTCGACGGAGGCTGGCCCAGAGCGTGCTCGAATCGGTGGAGTCGCTCTCGACGCTCCTCGAGCGCTGGGCAGCCTACGAGCCCGATGCCTGGGCGCCTCCGAAGCTGGGAGAGGCGAACGCCGTGCCGCGATTTGCGATGGGCGTGCGACAGCGGCTCACGGTAGCGACGAGGCTCGACGCGGTGCTCGGAGATGCGGCGCGGGCCTTGGAGGAGGCCACGACGGAAAGCAAGGCGCTCGAGGCGAGGCGTGAACAACTCGCCAAGGCCGCCCACGACGCCGAGGTCAAAGCTGCCGCGACGAAGTCGGAGCTTGAAGGGATCGAGGCCTGGCTCGGTGCCAACGCGGGAACCGAGAGACTCGCGAAGGACTGGGCGCTCTGCGAGAGGGAGCTCCAAATACACGCCAACGCCCACGCCAAGCTCGCCGCTCTGCAGAAGGAGGAAGACCAACTCGGGCAGAAGCGACTTACCGCCTTCGAAGCTGTCGAAAACGCGGAAAGCACGCTCGCGTTGGCCCGGGAGGAACTGAAGGTCGCCAAGGACCGCTGTGAAAAGGCGGAAGCCCGGCAGCGCGCAATCCCGATCGAGGACATCCGCACAAGCAGAGAAACGGGGCGGAGCAAGGCCACGCTGCTCGACAAGACCATTGAGCTCTTCGCTTCGTACCGAAGTGTCGGCGCAACCATGGCCGCCGCGGAAGGCGCGAAGACAGACGGACAGGCGAACGTGGCATCGCTGCGCGAAGCGAGGACGACGCTCGATGCGCGGGTTGCTCAGGCGGAAGAGGACCTCAAACGCGTCCGAGCCACGCTCGATCTGAGCGGCCATCGCAAGGAGCTCGTCGCCGGCCAGCCGTGTCCTCTCTGCGGTTCCCCCGACCACCCCTTCGCCCGCCACGACCCCGGCGCGAAACGCCTTGTCGACGAGCAGGAGACAGCGATCAAGGTCCTGAAGCGCGATCGAGACGGGGTCATCGACGACCTGGCGAAGCAAGAGGCTGCCGTGAAGACAGCCGCCAAGGTCGTGGATGACGGCGAGAAGAAGCGCAAGGAGCTTGCGACCCGGCTCGAGGCGAACGGCACGTCATGGACCGCGCTCGCCGTGAACGAAGAGCAGCCGCTCCCGCCCGTCGACCGGGAGGACGGTCCCGCACAGCTCGCGGCACGCAGGACGGCTGTCGAGGAGGCGAACGGAAGGCTCGACGAAGCTCTCGCGCAGTACGCGTTGATCTCGAAGGAAGTAGGGGAGGCCCGACGCGAGAAGGACACGCGCCAGGCCGGCGTGGACAAGGCAGGCAAGCACGCGGAAGAGGCCCGTGCCTTGGTGGCGCTGTTGAAGGTCGAAGCCCAGAAGAACGTGCAGGCGCGCCACGCCGCCACGCAGGCGCAAACCAGCTCGCGCCTCGTGATCGACGAGGCATTCGACGGCGACACGTGGCGGACCGAGTTGCTTGCCAACCCGAAGACCTTCCTCGAGGGCTGCCGCGAGCGAGTCATGCAGCTCAGCGTGAAACGAAAGGCGCTGGAAGGCTGCAAGGTTCGTCTGCCGGCAGAGCAGGTGAATAGCGGCGCGAAGCGGGAGCAACTCGGCAAGCTGGCGGCTGACTGTGAAGCGGCGTCGAAGAAGGTCGAAGAGAGGACGGCGAAGCTCCAGGAACACCGCAAGGCGCGTGGCGCGCTGTTCGCCGGCCACCCCACGGACAACGTCGAACGAGACCTTTTGGCCATTGAGAACGTCGAGGCCCAGCGTAGCGAGCGGGAGCGAGCGCTCGCGGAGCACGAATTCGAGAACAAGACGAAGCGCTCGTTCGATGCCCTGGGACCAGCGCTCACCG
Source organism: uncultured Polyangiaceae bacterium (assembly GCA_964488865.1). Lineage (GTDB taxonomy): Bacteria > Myxococcota_A > Polyangia > Polyangiales > Polyangiaceae > MWCO01. The sequence goes on from CAZAWR010000022.1 coordinate 88,951, forward strand.
AACAGCGGGGCAAGTCGCAGGTGACGCGACAGCAGCTGGAGGTGACGCGGAGCAAGCGGGCCATCGACGACGAGGCGCGAAGGCAGCGCGACGCGTTGGTTCCGGAGATCGAGCGACAGCGCGCCAGCAAAGACCGCTGGGCCAACCTCGCCCAACTGATCGGGTCCGCGACCGGCGCCAAGTTCCGGGACTTCGCCCAGGGCGTCACGCTGAGAATCGTGCTGGAGTATGCGAACGAGCACCTGCGAAATCTAAGGCCGAGGTACAGCCTGATGGCCGTGCCGGGTCAAAGCCTCGAGATTCAGGTTGTGGACCACGACATGGGCGAAGAGGTGAGGACGGTCTCCTCGCTCTCCGGAGGAGAAACCTTCCTGGTGTCCCTGGCGCTCGCCCTCGGGCTGGCCGCGAGCGGCGGGAGCGTCGCGGAAGTCGAGACGTTGTTCATCGACGAGGGTTTCGGTGCGTTGGACGAGGAAGCCATGGAGGCCGCCATCGCCGTGCTCGACACGCTACGGGCCACGGGAAAGACGATTGGGGTGATCTCGCACGTGGAGCGCTTGCCCGACATCTTGGGCGCCCATGTGAGGGTGACGCCCGCGGGCGGCGGGTTGAGCACGGTCGAGGTTGTGGGTGGGTAAAACTTGGTCGCACTATCGACGACCGCCAAGAATTGTGGCAGAAGTCGTCCCGCTCGTTCGCGAGCCAGCGTCGCCGGTTGGCGACCAGGGCCAATAGCTCAGTCGGTAGAGCTGCGGACTTTTAATCCGTCGGTCCCGGGTTCGAGTCCCGGTTGGCCCACCCCATGCCCCTTCCCCCCGTCGTTCGCGAGATCATCGAACGATCCCCCTACGGCTCCTTCGCCACCTTCGCCGACGGTTGCCCCCGCGTGCGACCCATGGCCTTCGTCTTGCTCGACGACGGCCGTCTCTGGAGCTCCACGTACCGGTCCTCTGGCAAGGTCCGCGAGATGGAAGCCAACCCCCGCGTGGAGATCTGCTTCGTCGACGACCGCAAGCTGCACGTCCGCATCGAGGGTATCGTAAGCCTCGACGGCGGTCCCGAGCAGAAGCGCGAGCTGCTCGAGCGCAACCCCAAGGTGCGTCGCCACTTCCCGGACGAGCACGACCCGAAGTTCGTTCACATCGAGGTGCGGCCTGTGCGCGTCCGGTGGAAGAAGCTGGGGTTCTGCGAGTACGAGTCGACTTCGGAGACGTGACAGGGCGGCATCGCGCACACGCGCTTCACTCCACGGGAATCTCGAGGGCGAGGCCCATGAGCCCCTGAAGACGGTCCTCCCCACGGAACTGCCAGCGGTACTTGCCCCGCGCGTCCGCCAGGATGCGGAAGCCGTTGAAGTTGAGGCCGAAAGCCCCTGCCAGCCCGGGAGCGGCAAACCCGACTCCGGTCTCCTCGTAGACCCTGTCCACCAAGATCAGGTCGAACCCGAGACCGAGGGAAGCAAACAGCACCCCGGACTCCAGGCCGAGGTTGGCCGTATAAGGCATGCTCCCGCCGGCCGCTTCGTCCGCCGCCCACCCCTCCGCCCCGATGGCGAGGTAGAACCCGCCGGAGCCAGGGTAGTACTCCGACAACAACGTATACTCGAGGCGACCGTACCAGCCGCCGTCCACGTCGCGCGTGAACGCCATGCCCCCCCCGAAGCGCATCCCCGCGTGGTCCCTTCGCTCGTAGTGGTAGTAAGGCACCGGCCGTCGCGCCTCGCCATACGCTTGCTGCGCCCCAGGACCGTCGGACGCGATCTCCATCGGCGGGTCTTCTGCAGCAAGGTCCAGCGGAGCGCCCCCAGGGTCCGCCGGTGAAGCGGGCTCGGAGGCTACGTCTACACCAGGCTCCGCGGGGCCGGTCGGCTGCGCCCAAGAAGGCGCCGCCAGCACAACACCGAATGCCACCCAACGCGTCCCGAAAAGAAGGTGTCTTGTCGATACCCGCATAAAACTCTCACCTACAGCGCCTTTCCCTCGATTGCTCGGCAGAGGAATCAACCCGTCGCCGTCGCCGTCGCCGTCGCCGTCGCCGATCCGGCTTCGCTTGCCTCTCGGTCAGAGGATCGAGACCTCCGCCAACACGTGCGCGTGCTCAATCATGGCGGCGGCTGCGTGTACGTCGAAGCCGGGAACGGATTGGCATTCTTGCGGCGCTCCCCGTCGTCCGTACCCCAGGTGGGCACGACCCCCCGCTCGTTGAACAACGCGACACCGATGACCCCAACATTCTGGTCGCCCTGTCCGGATCGCTCGGCATAGGATCCGCGAACGGAGCTGAAGCGGAATGCGGCCACGGCGTCCGCGCTAGTGCGGAACCCCTCGATGGAGAGGGACTTGTTCGGGTGAAGGATGTAGCCACGCTTCTCGAACGAGGCGGGACGCCCGTCGATGACGTCGAGCCCATCCACGGAGGCCACCACCTCGAAACGGTAGCCGGTGTGGTTCTGCAATACGATGGAGTAGCGCTCGTTGGCCTGACCGATGACGTAGGTTCGCTGGTCCGCGACGAACCCTGGGAGCACCTGACCCGCGTCGCTTTCGATGCGCACGGTGACCATGCCGTCGAGCACGGACAGCACCGGACGCTGCTCGTCGCGGTACCCGGCGTTGCCGGCCATGGATCGCGCCCCGTCTGCATCGTTGTACCAGAGCGATCCGACGGCGATGGGCTGGTCACGGTCGCGTTCGAAACGTGCGGAGGAGCTCTTGCTCGTGCGGGCTTCCCCGAAAGCGGTGCCGAGGCCGGGACGTTCCGCATCGGCGGCCGCCGTCTCTTGGGAGGGAGCCCCCTCGGGCGCAGGCGCGCCGGCGGGCCCAGCGGACGCCGACGAGCTTCCCCGGATGGGCGCGCCACCGCAGCCCACAACGACAAGGAGCAAGAGAACGAGCCACCATAGCGCAAGCTGCTTCATCGAATCCTCCGACGGCGATGCTATCGGGTTTTCGATCGGGCGTGGAGTGATAACATGCGCCCGATGAAAACCACCTCTCTCGTGAAGGGGTCGGGCGGGGCGGCTGCCGGAGCGGCTCTGGTCCTATCGCTCACTGCTTGTCCGAACGGCAACATCGTGCGGCCGGAGGACCCGTCGTACGCGGACGCAGTGGGCGGGCAATCCACGCCGGTCATCGAGGGGCACGGGGAACCCCTCGTGGTCGACTGGCGGCCGGACCATCGCGGAGACCTGGAGGTCGCCATGCGGGAAGGCGTCGCCGTGGTCTCCTACACCAAAGAGGGTATGCGCCTGCTCAAGGGCTGCCACGCGAATGGCAAGTACGGCTTCCTCGGAATGACCCTCAAGGAACAGGTGATCAGCCTCGAGGACGAGAACGAGATCCGCGCCAACCTGCCTCTGTCGGGCGTGGGGATCGCCGGAAAGCTCGGTGGCGAGCTTCGCCAGGGTACGGTTCTCAACATCGCGATGGCCCTCGTCGGCAAGCACAGGACCACGAACCAAGAGGTCCCGCGCGACGCCCTCGAGGGGCGGTGCGACGGCGCCACCCACTTCGTGGCGGGGGCCACCGTGGGGGCCTTCGTGCTCAAGACGGCGGCCCGAGGCGAGGCATCGACGGCCGCGGAGGTGTTCAGCGTGGGCGCGAGCGCCGAGACCTCCAGCGCGAAGAACGTGATGAACAAGGACGGGGACATCGCCTCGTGCCGCAAGGCCAGCCCCGACGAAGCCTCCCCGCCCGACGGCTGCACGGCGCTCATCCGGCTCGAGCTCGAGAGCATTGCGCCAGTCGCGGCCAAGACGCCCACGCCCGCGGTCAAGACGTCGTGGGCCCCGAACCCCTGCCCGCCCGGGATGGTGCTGAGCGCCGGCAAGTGCGCCGTGCCTTCCGCCCAGCGCCCCCACCAGTGTGACCCTCGCGACGTGGCCGATTGCAGCGCGCAGTGCGATCGCGGGCAGCCCGAGAGCTGTGTCAATTTCGGCTTCGCCCACGAACGGGGGCAGGGCGCGCCGAAGGATGTGCGTCGAGCCTCGCAGTTGTACGCGAAGGCGTGCGAGCTTGGCTCCGCGCTCGGCTGTCACAACGCGGGCTACTTGATCAACGAAGGCGAAGGCATGACCCACGATCCCACGAGGGCGGTGGGGCTGTTCGAAAAGGCCTGCGTCGGCGGCGAGGCGCGGGGCTGCAACAGCCTGGGCGCAGCCCTGTTCGTCGGCTCGGGCATCCCTCAGGACCCCGCCCGAGCCGGCAAGCTGTTTCAGCGTGCGTGCTCCGGCGGCGAGCCAGCCGGGTGCACCAACCTCGGCACACTGCTGCTCACGGGGACGCTCGGTGACCGAAACCCGCTGCTCGCAACCTCCCTGTTCGAGCGCGCGTGCCAGGGCCGCGACCTGTCAGGGTGCACGAGCCTCGCCAGCGCCTTCGAAACCGGCAACGGAGTGCAAGCAGACCTCGGACGCGCCGTGAAGCTGTACGAGTCGTCCTGCGAAAGTGGATACGCCTACGCCTGCTACTCCCTCTCGGTCCTCGCCACGCTCGGCAAAGGCACGGCCAAGGACCCATCGCGAGCGCGGTCCCTGCTCGAGCGAGCCTGCCAAGCCAAAGAGGTCATGGCCTGCGCAACGCTCCGCGTGGTGCACGGCCAGCAGGTGAGCGTCGATCCCCGCGAGGTGGAGCTGTACCGGGCCACCTACGAGAAGACGTGCAGCGCGGGGGACGCCGTGGACTGCACGAACCTGGGCATCCTGCTGTCCGCCACCGGGGACGGCGCCGGCAAGACCTGGATGCAGAAGGGATGCTCGCTGGGCGACGCGTGGGGATGCCATGTGAGCAAGTGAGCTGTCAGCTATGCTGGCAACCGATCCCAATACGTCATCGACCCGTGACGGACGAACCCCACGCGTTCGACGATGGGAGCCGATGACTCGTCCCTGGCGTACATTCCCACGCCCGTGAGCCCGAGCCGTGTCGCGTGCTCGACGCGCGCGTGAAGCACCGCTCGGTACGCCCCGCACCCGCGGTCCGAGGCCAGCGTGCCCCCGCCCCAGAGGTAGGCGAACCGCAAAGACGGGAAGCTCGTCAAGGCACCGCAAGACACCGCTCGCTTGCCGCGATACGCCACGAACCGATGCACGCGCGCGGCCTGTCGCGTGCAAGCTTCCAGAAACCGTTGGAGGTCTTGTGCCGGGGGCCGCTGCGCCCCGAACACCGCATCAGCCACGGAATACCAATCGCACAGCCCGGCCATGTCCCGAACCCGCTCGGCACGAATCGTCGACGAGGGGATGCTGACCCCCGCATGCGGCAAGCCCAGCCAGTAGGCGCCATGATCGTGGATCGGAACGTATCCGGCCCGGACCAACACGGGAGAATGGGCCCCATGCGAGGGCAGGTCGCGCACGAGCCAGCGCGACGTCACCCCCTGATGCGCCCGCCCCACCTCGTCGACCAAGGCGTCGAACGAGCCGGCCACCGGCCGCGAGCGCGTCACGCTGTTGAGCATGGCGACGTCGCGAGGGCATCGCACCAAGAGCAGCTCAGGACGATCGATGAGGCTTGCGTCGGCAGGGATCCAGAAGAAGTCCCACTGGCTCCGCTCGATGATGTCGGCAGGCGCCAGGGGTTGGGTCGGTTGGGGACGCATGGCTCGGGCGGTTCTTGATTAGAGCATGACGCGCACGCCCAGCACGCCCAACATGCCCGACCATAGCGTCTCGTCAGTTCGCTCGGGAGTGCCGGCGAAGAAGGGCGACGGCTCGTACCGGTAGACCTTCTCCGGTCCCACGACACGGAAGGAGCCTTCGAGAGACACGACGCGCGTGAGCTGAACGCGCCCGAGCACCGACAAGGGGATGAAGAACAGGCGAGACGGCCCCACGGCGTCCACGTCGTCGGTTCGGACCGGGAAGCCGAGGCCGAGGCCCATACCGAGGCCGAGTTGCGTGCGTTGACCGAGCTGCCACAGGGGCAAGGCTTCCAGCATCCAGCGGTTGAACGGGAGGTACTCCGCGTCGTCCTCCACGTGCTCATCGGCGACGTGCACGGGGAAGAAGGGTTGCTGGGCGATCACGTAGGACAGGTGCAGTTCGTAGCCACGGGGCTCGAATGCAGAGGACTCCACGTGGGGGTCTCGCTGGTAGCGGAAGGCGAGCTGCGCGGTTCCGTAGGAGCGGGCCTCGAGGCCCGCAGGTCCGCCGAGACCGAAGCGCGACGCCGGCAGGAGGAAGCCCCCGCCGATCAAGCCTCCCACCTGGAGCGGGTCCGCCGAGGCCTTGGGGTCGGGAATCACGAGCCAACCCCGCTCGATGCGAGCCGTGTCCACCTCGTACTTCCGATCGCCGATCACCCGGCTATCGAAGGTGTCGCCGCACCGGGCCCCGGGAAGCGTCACCCGCAGCCCGTCCCGTGGCTCGATGCGATGGACTACCCCCTTGGGCGTGGTGACCTCCACCAACCGGATCCGGTCCCCCGGGCGCGTCAGCAGCGCCTCCGACCGCTCCGACCACGCGAAGCGAACGGGGAACGAGCGGGAAGACTCGGGCAGGTGGGCCCGCAGCACCTGGCCCGCGGACTCGAGCTTCGCGGACCACGACACCGCCCGGTCCGGCGCATGGAAGGCCACCGTCGCCGGAAGGGAAATCGAGGGCGCCTCGCAACGATAGGCACACGTGAGCGCCCCGTCGGTCTTGCGACCGTCCGGCGGAACGAGCTCCGACACGCACGTCGCCCCCGCGCCACGTATGTCCACATCGGGACATGACACGTAGGGGTACTCGCAGGGAGCGGACCAGGTGAATTGGATCTGTCGGGGGCTGACGCGGATGGGCTCGGGCGGTCGCACAGAAGCCCATGAAGCTTCTCCTATATCATTTTTTCCAGCGGACACGCGCAAACTGGTTTCGGTACCCGGCGGAGCGTCGGGGACAGCGACGGCGATCGACGACGACACCGGACGCCTGCACGTGGACATGGGTTGTCCGTTTCGGGATACACTGATCTCCACCCTTTCCACGGAGGTCCTCGGCAGCGTGATCGTCCGCTCTTGGCAGCGCGGCACCGGACGCAGCGCCACCCGGTGCCCGATCGCCGCCTCGGAAGGACCCGGCTCGAAGTGCCCTCCCACCACCCGCGCGCGCACCCCTTCGTCGACAGGCACACCGCGGGCGGCCTTGGGTTCCTGCGCCGGTCCGACAGTCACCCTCACGACCGCGCCCTCGAGACCCACCGCCTCCACCCCACGCGCGGCCCCTTCGCCCCCCACCTCCACCACCAGCACCTTGCCCGTCGGCGCCACCCAGGGAGCGTTTCTCGCGCAAGCCAAGCTTCCCCCGGTGCCGGCGGACAGCTGCAGGCGGGCCACGCACGACGGTTGGTCCGCACCGCAAGCCGCCACGCTCTGCATCGCACGCCAGGCCGCAACGGTATCCTCTGCAACTGCGGAAGGAACGGCGCCGGACCGCAAGGTGGCCGCCCCGCCCTCGGTCACCAACAACTGCTCACGCGTGGACGCCTCCAGGTGGAGTTGCCCGGGCAAGGCCGGCCCGTGGTGCACGACGCAGACGAACTCGGGCGGCGCTCCCGGCCCGGTGTGGATGTCGAACGCGAACGCTCGGGACTGCGCATTCGCCTCCCCGGCGGCCAGGACCAGAACCGGAACCAGCCATGCAAAGCGCTTCATCGGAGCACCTCCCCGCGCACGGCGCTCGGTGGCAAACACACGCCCACGTAAGCCCCTGTCTTGACGCACGCCAGCGGGGCCACCCCACCCTCTCCTCCCGCGTCGGTCCCGGCGTCGGGCTCCTCCGCCTCCTCGTACCCAAGGCAATCCTGCTCGGTCACACACGGCGCCCGGCACGCTCCCTCCCAGCAGACACCCAAGGATTCATCCTCGAGCTCGCACGTCCGCCCGTCGACCCCCGACGCGCACCCGAGGTCGAATTGATCGTGGTAGCCGAATATCTCCTTGGGCGTCACAGCCTCGAGCGGCGTCGCCGCAATGACCTTCGACTTGTCGTACGCCCAGCACCCCGCGAGCAATTCCCTCACCACCCGGGCAGAAGCCCCCCCGCACGTCGCCCCGGACGCCGGCGAGAACACGATGCTCCCGTCGCCAAGGTCGAAGACCCCTTCCCCCGGCTCGAACAGGTTCCACGCCATCACGCAGGGCTCGTAGTTCGCGACTTGGTACACAGTGCGCCCGTCGCGGACCGACTCCTCGACGACGGGCGGGCAAGCAAAGAGCGCGCAGTGCACGATGTGGGTCTCTTCCGGGGCAGTCCAGCTGAAGGCGACGGGCCCCGAGGAGGTGGCGCGAAGGAGACGAAACATCGGCACCTCAAACCCGGTGATGAGGGCTTGCCGACCACTGGGACCGTCCGGGAGCTGGCAACGCCGTGCCGGGGTCTGGGCACCACAAGACGCGAGGGGATCTGAACCGACCGCGTCGGGGAAGGGCTGGCCGCTCAGACGCGCGGGCAAATCGGCACAAACGGTTCCGGCAGGACAGTCCGCGGTGGTGGAGCAGTCCTGCGTGCGAACGCAATGAGCGACGGGGTCCTGCGCCGTGCAGTCGCACGCGCAAGAGACACCCGGGTCCGACGGGTCATCCTTCCCGCAGCCCACGGCAAGAAGGCTCGGGACCAACCCCAGGGTGAGCAACTTCGTCAGCGAGAACATGGTGTGGCGCTGTAGCATGGGGCCCTGGCGCGGTGAACGGCCAAGGGCGCCCCCGGCGTCACGGCGGACACACGCCGTCCTTCGTGCAACGCGCCACCCAGCCCACAACGGCGCGGGCTCCATCCAACCTGGTCCCCGGGACGGCATTGACACTCATGGCCGCATACAACCGTTGCCCGCCCGAGGCGAGACCGTGCACCGCATCAAGCGCGCTCGTCGGGTTCCACTCCCACGTTCGAACCGTCTCCCCCGACACGGCGTCAATCTGCGCTATGACAGCCGCGTAGTCGCCGTTCCTGTCTAGTCCCAATTCAAACACTGTTCGAAGAACGTGCTTGATTTGGGACCTTCACGGAAGCGAAACGTCGAGCGTGACTTCCTCCGGGAGGTCGGCCGCGGGAGGCTGCTCGGGAGAAAGCGAAACGTCGAGCGAGCTCTCCGGGTCGACCGGCACCTCGGGAGTTTCGAGCGCCTCGGGCGTCTCCGGCGTCTCCGGCGTCTCCGGCGTCTCCGGTTCCGGCGGCGCGAGACGCTCGATTGTCTTGGCAGGCAGCTTCTCCCCTCCCCGCCAACGCAGTCCGGCCGCTTGCCCGTCCCACACCTTGCGCGCCTGCCCCCCAAAGTCCGCCGTGAGATAGACACCCGGACCTTTGCCATACAGACCTGAGGAAAAGAAAGCCACCGTCCTACCGTCCGGACTGCAGGCCGGGGACATCGCGTTCGTGGCCACCGTCCGCGAGGACCCATTCGTCAAGCTCGTGATCCGCACGTGCCAGCTTCGTCCCGCCCGCACCATGTAGACCACGCGGTCCTCGATGAGCGTCGAGCAGAACGAAGGCATCGCCGCCCACACCCCGGGCGGCGTCACCCGCTTGTCACCTACGTACACCGAAAAGGGCCCCTTCACCGACCCCACAGCATGAACCACGCGCCCCTGATCGTCGATCGAAGGGGACAGTGCAGTCTGCTCCTCCGGCAAAGGGAGCATGCGCACCTGGTCGGTCGAAGGGCCGATCCACGTGCGAACGTGCACCCCCTCCCCCATCGAGAGCACGACGTGTTTGCCATTGGGGGAGAAGCCGACGCTCTGCACGTAGCCCGGGATGCCTAGCGCCACCGGCGTGGCCTGTCCTTCCTTGAAGAGCTGCAGCTTGCCAGAAGGGTCCTCGGTCGCGTACCACGCCCGCATCTCATGATCGAAGTCGGGTCCCCGGGCCAGGCTACCGAACCCGCTGATGCGTCGACCCCGCGAGCCATTGGGCGCAACCACCCGCACGGACCGCTCCCCCCGGGTGGAGGCATCGGACATGATCAGCTTGCCCGACATGTGAGATCTCACACCCAGCACGTCCTCGAGGATGGCATCGGCCATCGTGGACGCCGTCATCGTCTCGCTGCCCGGATACTGCACAAGCTCACGGCGCCGAAACACGTCGGACTCGGCGGCGTGATAGGTCTCGGACGTGACCACCGGAAAGCCCGAAGGGCGGGTCTGCTTGCTCACCACCACGGCAGCCGTGGACAAGGCCGGCCACTTCGACCGCTCCGGCAGACCTGGGTCGAGCTTCATGGAGGCGGTCGTGCGCACGTTGAAGAGCCCCGTCAGCTGGATCTCCGCACCGATCTGCTGCGCAAGCTCGACGTCGGAGGCGGTGGCGTGGGCGAGCACCAGGACGGGCATCTGCTCGGAGGTCACGGAGATCTCGATGAGCGGCTCTTCGACGTGGGTCGCATCGGGTCCTCCGGCCACGGCGCCGTCCGTGCCCGGCATGTCGCGGGAATTGAGCTGCGCGAAGGCAGCAGGAGCGACGGTGACGGACGCCACGCAGAAGAGGGCCGCGAGACGAGAGGGCTTGGAGTTCATGATGCGATCTCGAAGTGTGGGTGTGAGACCTTCGAAGCGGGGGCGGTATTCATTCGCGACTCCATTGGGCTCCTAATCCCAACAGACGCTCAGACCGATCGAAGGAGGCGCGGGTCCCCCTTCGGGGTCAGCCGGGACGGTGGCCCCGTGGAAGGCGGGTAGCGCGCTGCGCACCTTGTCGTCCCAGACCGCTTGGCCGCTCGACGACATGGACGATCCGGTCACCTGTCGGTCGGGGCTGATCTGGATGCTCACGCGGGCGCAAGGCCGGGTGCCCTCGGGCGGCGCCCCGAGGCCGTGACCATGGGTGGGAAAGCGCGCGCGAGCCCAGGCGGCCAGAATCGCCATGTATTGGGGCGAAATCTTGCGCGGTCCGGTCCCTTGCCCCCCAGGCACGCCGTCCGGTGAGCCGAAAGCCGGCGCAACGTTCTCGCTTCCGACCGGGGTGGTGGGGTCTCCCTCGCCTTCGGCCGTGGCGCCCGCCTCGCCCAGGTCCGCATCGCCGGCATCCGCTTCTCCGGGAGCGCCAGCGTCCGGAACATCCGCAGACGAAATGGAAGTGGGAATGGCTTCCGGGTCCGGGGGTGGAGCGGGAGGAGGCTCGAAAGGCTCAGGCTCCGGCATCTTCGGCGCCTTGGCCACATGCGACCCCAGGTCCTTGCCCTCGTCCTTGCCGTGCGGCTGCCCCAGCGCCGGGGGCATGTCCACCTCGATCCACTCCTTGTCCGCCGCCATCGAGTCCGTCGTGGGCGTGGCAAACAGCACGCACAGGACCACCAGGGTCAGGTGCAACCCGACCGAGAGAATCCCGAACCCGAACGACCGGATGAACCGGGCGACGCGTGCCATCGCCTCACCCGCCGCTAATTGGCCTTGAGCTTGACGTCGACGCGGCGGTCTTTCGACCAGCTATCCTCGTCGACCCCCGAGGCCTCGACCTCACCGCGCGAAGACACGTCCATGCGGCCCTTGTCCACGCCGAGGGATTCCATCGCTCCCCGTACGGACTCCGCACGCCTGCCACCGAGCGCCATGTTGTAGTCGTCCTCGCCACGGGGGTCCGCATGCCCCACCATCAGCAAGCCACGACCCTTGAGGGCGCCGTCGTTCATGCACTCCGCAAGCGCCACCAGCGTGTTGCGGAACTCGTCCTTCACCCGCGCGGAGTCGTACCCGAACTTCGGAGGCTTGACCGCCGGGCAGAGTCGAAGGATCTCGTCGTCGATCCCAAGGCCCGTGGCGCCGGTTTCCTTTTCGGCGTCGTCGATCGCCGTCTGCTGGACGGGAGACACCTGCACGGGCGGGGCTTCTTCGGCCGCAGCGGTGGGGGTCACCGGCTCCGGCGTCTCACTGCAGGCCGCAACCAGGCCGAGAGCGCCCAAGGCAAGAACGAGGGGGAAGGTGCACATCCTCATGGGGTCCTCCAGGAGCCCTTCACGGTTTCGCGAAAGGCCGGTCCGCAACACCCCGCCTGCTCCGATGGCAAACCACCCTCCTCCGGAGACCGGAACGGGCAAATCGCACTAGGTTCAGCAAAGGGCATGGGGCGTGAGCGGAAGTTACAGGGGTTTTTGGCCTCGAAGCGTGACGCCAGAAGCCAGCTCGAGTTTCACAACCGGCAGCCGGGGTGGATGATTCCTGGGCCCACCGATCCCGACCCGCCCATACCCCACTTCCTTCGATAAGAGCAAGAAACCTCTCTTTTCGGGCAGGCTCGCGTGAACCTAGGTTCACACAAGGCGTTACCAAGTCGCTCCGGTTCCCAGCCGGACGGACCCTTCGCGTCAGACCACGACCGCCAGCCCCAACCCCACCGCCGTCGCCAGCCCAAGACCTAACGCCACGATCCGACCGAACGGCCACCCCCCCGTCGAGATCGCCATGCCCGTCTTCACTACCGCGTTCGAAACCACCGCAATCGTGATCCCGATGGCCCCCGTCTTCCCATCCAGCGTGAGGGCGCGCGTCTGCTCCGCGATGGACATGGTAATCGCATCGACGTCCGCGAGTCCCGACACCGCAGCCGCAAGGTAGAGCCCCTTGCTGCCGAGATAGATCTTGGCGAGCTTGGCAACGAGCAGGATCCCAACGAAGAACACCGCGAACTTGAGGGCGGGCCCCACGGAGAAGGGGTTCTTGAGCTTCACGCTGGGCCCCTGCCCGTCCCGCGCCGCCCCGGAGGCCATGAACCACAGCACCACAGACACGGCGATCCCCGTGACAGCCATGCCCCCGACCGACCAGGCCAGCCGCATCCCCAGCGAACGATCCAGCACGAACACCACCACGAGAACCCGGACAAAGGACGTCGCGTTCGCCGCGAGGGTCGAGAACGCGCAGATCGGCCGGAGCCCCGGCTGCTGCTTCGCCTCCGCGGCCATTGCCGCCGTGACCGCCGTCGAAGACGTCAGACCCCCGAGGATGCCGGTCAGTCCCAACCCGCGCTGCGCGCCGAGAATGCGCGTCAAGAAGTAGCCCACGAAGCTGATGCCCGAGATGAGCACCACCAGAAGACCGACCTTGTAGGGGTTCAGCGCCCCCCACGGGTCCAGCGCCCGGTTCGGAAGCATGGGCAGCACGATGAGCAACACGACCAAGAACTTCAGGGTGTCTGTCAGCTCCACCCGCCGCATCTTCTGGATGGTGCCGTGCGTGAAGCGCTTCGAGGCCAGCAGCACGGTCATGATGAGCGCGAGCACCCCGGCCACGTGAGGATGCTGGTGGCACAGAAACCCGAGCACGGTCGTGCCCACGGCGGCGACTTCGGTCGTGATGCCCGTGCCCATGCTGATCGTGTGGTGGTACATGGCGAGAATGAGCAGGATGACCCCTGCCATGGCCACGAGAGCGACCCCCGGAACCTGGTCGCTGACCAGGGCCGCCCCGAATCCCACCAGAGAGAACACCGCGTAGGTCCGAACCCCCAGGTGCTGGACGTCGACCACCGCGGCACGGCGGTCCGTTTCCCGCTGCTCCGAAGCCGACGGTTCCTGCTGTGCAGGCGCGTCTTGCGTCAGCTCGATCGACTCCTTCGTCAATCGCGGCGATTCCTCCTCGGCGCCCGCGTCGCGGTCCTCAGCGGATGGCGCGCGCGAGATGTACACGTCCATCGAGCGCTCGAGCCCGATCAACGTACCGATCCCCAGCGCATAGGCCAACTGGATGAACAGGTCGAAGCTCAACCCCATCGGAGGAGTGTCGGCGGATCAGGCGGGGCGTGTCAATTCACTGCTTGACGACCTTGCGAACCTTCCCGCTCGAGACGTTTTCGGTCCAGTACACGAACTGATCGTCCACGGCGATGTCCCGCGGGTTCTGAAGGTTCGTCGCGAGCTGAACCGCAGTTCCGCCGGTCACGGGAACCTTCCAGATGGCATCCGCACCGCACCAGTAGACGTGCCCGCCTTCGACAACGATGCCTCGCCCCCCGGTCCCCGACGCCGATAGCGTCTGCGCCGTGGCTCCCGCCTGCTTTGCCGCGCGGTAGGTGGCGCCCGTGCTGGTCCAGTACACGTTCGTGGCATCCACGGCGACGAACGCGGGCGTGTCCGTGGTCGTTACGATCGTCTCGTACGGCGAGTTCGGCTTGCCCATCCGAATGCCGTTCGAATAGGTCCAGTACACGGTGGCGTCCGTGTCGACCGCGATTCCTCCTGGCGAAGCTTGGTCCACGACCACGGTCAGCCCCGTCGCGAGGCCGTGCTTCCGGGTCTCGACGGAACCGTTGGCCGCGTCGCGCGACCAGTACGCCGACGAAGGATTGATGAGCAGATCGTAAGCGCTGGACTGGTTGCTCGTCCAAACCACCGCCGTCGTGGAGCCGCCAGCGTAGTCGATGCGCGAGATGTTGCCGACGGTCGCGCCGATGCCGTGGTTGGCCCACACCACACGCTCAGCGGATGCCCCGATGCCTCGCGGGTCTGCCTGGGAGGAGGCGATCGTGGAGGCGGTTCCCCCCACCTTGGGACGGGTGCGGACGGTGCCGCTCGCTCCCGTCGACCCTTGGTTCGTCCAGTAGACCTGCGTGTCCGTGAGCGCGATCCCCCATGGCTTCTCCTGCGCCGTGGCGATGTCGATCGGCTGGCACTTGCCGCCCACACACGTTCCCCCGAGACAACTGTGGCCGCACTCACCGCAGTGGCTCGCGTCCGTCGTGAGGGTCGCCTCGCACCCGTCGTTCGTCACCTCGTTGCAGTTCCCGAAACCCGTCTTGCAAACCATCGCGCAAGCTCCCACCGTGCACGGAGCCGTCGCGTTGGGGTACACCACGCACGCCATGTTGCACTGACCACAGTGAAGGACCGACGTGTTCGTGTTGGTCTCGCAGCCGTTGGACACGTTGTTGTCGCAGTCGTCGAACCCCACGTCGCACACCGTGGAGCACTGGGAGTTCGTGCATTGCGGGGTCCCGTTCACGCTGCTGCACGCAATCGGACAGCTTCCGCAATGCGCGGGGTCGGTCTTGGTGTTCGTCTCGCACCCGTTGCCGACGTTCCCGTCGCAGTTCCCGAACCCGCTGACGCACGCGATCGCGCAGGCCCCGGCGGAACAACTCGCGGTACCGTTCACGGTGCTGCACTCGATGTCGCAACCCGAGCAGTTCGTGGGGTCACCGTACACGTCCGTCTCACAACCGTTGGCCACGTTGCCGTCGCAATCCGCTATGCCTTCGGCACAGGACACACCGCAAACGCCTCCGGAACACGCAGCATCTCCGCCGCCCTGGATGGTGCATACCTTGTCGCATTCGCCACAGTGCGCGAGGTCCGAGTAGACGTCCTGCTCGCATCCCGTCGCCTCGATGCCGTCGCAGTCCGCGAAGCCATCGTGACAGTCGAGCTTGCAGCTGCCCTGGACGCAAGAGGGGTCCCCGTTCACCGAAACGCACGCGTTATCGCAGAAGCCACAGTGCTCGAGATCCGAGTCCACGGAGGTCTCGCACCCGTTGGAGGGGTCATCGTCGCAGTCCGCGAGCCCGGAAGGACAAGCCGACCCCGCGTCGCCCCCCGCGCCCCCATCACCGCCAAGACCGGCCGTGCCCCCAACGCCAGCGGCACCCGCATCACCCCCCGTGCCCGACGCGCCAGCGTTGCCGCCACCGGAAGCACCGGCTTGCCCTCCCGTGCCGGCCGAGCCGCCGGAAGGGCCGTTGCCACCCGTGCCCGATGCAGCGCCGCCCCCAGCGTCCTTGCCATCCACGCCGAAGTCGTCCCCGGAGCAGCCGACGACTCCGGAGACCACCAAGATGGCTCCCGAAAACCAAGCGAAGCACGAACCTCTCACGCGAACCTCCCCGTGCAGCGGGCCAGCAGACGGGCTAGGGTATAGCAAACCGCGTGGGGCCAGGCACCCCGCACCGGTAAAGACCCTTCAAAACGCGAAGGCCGCCCACGTGGTCGCCACGCCCGCGACAAACCCCACCACCAAACACCCCAGCGCGATGAGCGCCACGAACACAGGCTTGATCCCGTTGACCTGCTGCACAACCACACGCGGCGAATCGCCAGACTTCATCGTCGCGGAGAGCCCGTCCGACGGGCCGAGCACCTGGACGCTCGGCGGCGCGACGGAGGGACTCCCAATCCCGGTGGGCATCTGCGGCGAAACGTGCGTGCCCTCCCGCCCCACGGGCTGAGGTCCGGATTCCCGCGTTGCACCACCCTTGCCGACTTCGACGGTCCGGAACTCCGCGGTAGGCAGCGGGGCCGCACCGGCGAGCGCCCGCGCGGTCGCGAGCAGCACGCGCGCCATGTCGTCCGCCGAAGCGAATCGCCCGTCGGGCTCACGCGCGATGGCCCGATTGAAGAAGTCCTGCCAGCCCACCAGATGCGGGGCCACCTGCGAGATGGGCCGCGGGTCGTTCGTGAGCACCGCCGTGAGCTTGGCGAAGTCCGTGGGCGCATCGAAGGCTTCTCCCCCGGTCACCATCTCGTAGAACATCACGCCGACAGACCACAGGTCACTGCGGTGGTCGACGCCCTTCGCGTTCTTGATCTGCTCGGGGCTCATGTAGCCGGGCGTGCCGAGCATCATGCCGGTGCGTGTCTTCGAGCCCATGCCGCCCGCCGCGTCCATGACCTTGGCGATGCCGAAGTCGAGCACCTTGACCGTGTAGCGCCCGGTCTGATCCGGCACGAGGAAGATGTTGTCGGGCTTCAGATCGCGGTGAACGATGTTCTGTGCGTGGGCGGCCATCAGGGCCTGCAACACGCCGTACACGATGGGTGCGGCCTGGGCGACGGGGATGGCCTTGCCCGGCTGCACGTACTCGGACAGAGGAATCCCTTCGAGCAACTCCATGACGAGGTACGGCGAGCTGTCTTCGGCCTGGGCGTGCTCGTAGACCTTCGCGACGTTGGGGTGCTGGAGCTGCTGCGCGGCGTATGCCTCCGCGAAGAATCGTTGCAGGATCTGGGGTTCGTTGACGTACTCGGGGTGCAGGATCTTGATGGCCCGACGCCCTTCCCCGTTCACCCCCTCGGCGGCAAAGACGGCACCCATCCCGCCCTCACCGAGCAGCCGAAGGAGCCTCCACTTGCTGTTGAGGACCGCTCCCACCATGGAATCAGGGCCAGTCATCGCTGCGCGACTGTAGCGCCACGCGCATCGCCTTGCGAGTGGGAAGTTCGCACCGTCGATGCACCAGGAAGCTTTCCTTCCGGCCTTCGGTCACAAGTCGAGCTGGTCGGGAAGCTGCAACGCGGAAACCAGATCGTTTGGCTCGTAAAGATAAGCGTAGACCGCCACGGACGAGAGAACGCGCTTGGTGTAGCCGCGGGTTTCCTCGTAGGTGATGCGTTCCACCCACAGATCGAAGTCGTCCACACTGCGCTCACGCAGCCAGCGCTCGGTCGCCCCCGCCCCCGCGTTGTACGACGGGATCGCCATCACGGGCGCACTCGGGAACTTGCCCCGCAAGCTGCCCAGAAGCTTGCACCCAAGCTTGATGTTGACCTCCGGACGCTTCAGCGACGTCTCGTCGACCTTCATCTTCAGGGACCTCGCCACCGACGTGGCCGTCGGCATGATCAGCTGCATCAACCCGTAGGCATCAGCCCAAGACACGACACCCGCATCGAAGGCAGACTCCTCCCGCATGATGCCGTACGCCAGGGACATCGGGATGCCCGAGGCGTCCGTCTCGCGACGCACGAGGTCCAGGTACACCTGCGGGTACGCCAGCTCCCACGCCTCACGCCAGCGTCCGCGAGGGTAGGAACGGCTCCACTCGTCCGTGCGCATGCGCGCCACCTGGTGCGCCAGACGCGCGTCGCCGGCGCGCTCGTACACTTTCGCCACCACCCACAGCGCATCGCCGTCCCCTTCCCCAAGCCCGAGGGACTTGACCTCCGCCCTGCCTCCCGCCACGTCGCCGAGACGCAGCAGCTCCACGGCACGCTCGAAAGCAGGGTCTTTCAGCTTGGCCGGCAGCTCCCCCGGCGCCTGCTCAGGCTCCACCGCCGTCTCCGCCTTGCGAAGCGTCTCGGCGGCCAGCTCGGGCGCCCGCGCCCGAAGACGACCATGCGCAAGGATCATGTAATACGAGAGCGGATGCTCCTGGATGACCTGGCGGTACGCGTCGTGCCCTTGATCGCGGCGGCCCGTCGCCTCGTAAGCACGACCCAGAAAGTAGCGAGCTCGGCCGGAAACCCAGTGCTGCTTCTCCCTCGGCCGCACCTGCACGCTGCGTTCGAGGGGGACGATGGCCTTGTCCCATGCACCCTTGTCGATGTGGTGCAGGGCCAGCTCGAACAGGCCATCCTCCACCATGTCCCCTTCCGGATAGTCGCTGCCCATCGCCGAGAGCATCGTCTCGAACTTCGCTTCGTTTCGCATCAACAGCGCCACCCGAGCACCCCGCAGCCGCGCGTCGTCCGCGAGCCTGTGACTCCCGAACTCCTTCTCGATTCGCGCGAACATGGCCGCGGCCGGCCCCAGACGTCCCACCTGCGCGAAGACCTTCGCTCCCGCGTACAGCACCCCCGGTAGCTCCCCCTTGTGACGTTCGCAACGCCGGACCGCCTCACCGTACGTATCCGCGGACGATTGGCGCGTCTTCTTGACCTGGCTCTGGAGCTTGCCCTTCAACGCCGTGGCCACGCACCCGACGCTGCCCTCTCGCTGCGGGCCGCTCAGGTCCTCGAGCAACGCCTCGAGTTCGTCCAGCGCATCGGCACGTCGCCCCCGATCCGCAAGGACCTCGGCACGACGCAACCGCGTCTCGACGGGCCAGTCGGACAATCGAGCGCGCTGCGCCGGCGACAGCTTCTCCAAAGCATCCTCTTCCAGAGCGCGAGCTTCTTGCTCGTGCGACGTCGAAGGCGCCTCACTCATCACGCGACGCAACCACTGCAGTGCGTCAACCACGCGGGCTTCCTCGGTCGGCGGCTCGAGGAGCGCGCGCGCCAGCCGAAGCGCCCCGACCTCCCACCGCGCCCCGCCGGGGTCCGCGGCCAAGCGTTCCTTCCAGATGCGAAGCGCCTGCTCCTTGTCGCCCAACCCGTCGAGGGCGTCCGCACGGATGAGCAACGCGCGATCGGCCACCGAGGCGTCACGACTCACCGCCTCTGCCCGAACCCGCGCCTCCGCATGGTTGCCAGCCTCCACGAAGGCTTCCGCCGCCTCCACCCGCGCCAGATCCCGAAGGACCCACGTCGGCTCCGACGCCGCCTGATCGAACTCGGTCGCTGCGCCGGCCGGGTCCTTGGCGTCCAAGAGCATCCTGCCGAGGAGAAGAGACCAGCGCGCCTTCTCCACCCCCTGCGGATGATGCTGACCCATCGCCACACGCATCTCACGCGCAGCCCGCGCAGCATCGCCCGCGTCGAGGGCGGCACGAGCGGCCGCGAGCCTTGGGTCCTGCAGGACCAGCGTCATCTTGCGAGGGTCCTCTTGCACGACCGCCGCCGTGGCTTGCGGGGCCGACGAGGCAGCAGCCGCCGAGGCTACCGCGCCCGATGGCTCCGGCGCGGTGGTCGCCCCCGGGCGTTCCTGCACGCTTCCGCAACCGCACCCGATGAGCTGGGTGGCCTCGATCGCCACAGCCCAGAACGCCACCCGCCCAGCCATCGTCCGCCAGTCACGTCGAATCACGCTTTCCTCCTCGACCACCGCGCGTTCACGAGGTCTTCCACCTCGCTCTCCGTCCTGCGCTCCTCGGCTCGGCGCTCGTCGGCCTCGAACCGGTCCCGATGCTGCTCGATGACCTTCGCCCCGGCGCGGGCTTGCGCCAGCTGCTTCCTCGCCTCCCCCTCCCGCTGGTCTGCCTTGCCAGCACGGTCGCGGGCGGCCGCCTCCCGCTGCGCTAGCTCCTCGGCCCGACACGCCTGGGCCAACCGCCACGCGTGAAGGCGCATCATGTCCTGCGCCGCCGCATCCCCCGCGTCGAACCGGTCCGCCTCTTCCTGCGTCTGCACCGAGATCCACCGCGCATGGTCCTGCCGCTCCCGCAAGGCTTGCTGCCGCCTCGCCTCCGCCTGGCGCGCAGCCTCCATCCGATCCCGAAGCTCCCGCGCTCGCACGTCGACCTCCTCCTCCCGTTTCTGGAGCAGGGGATCGAGGGGATATCGCTTCTTGTGTGCCACGACGACCACCCTCACCATACGTTTCTGGGGCGGGTTGGCAAGTTCGTGCCGTACCCTTGGCCCATGTTCTTCACCACGTTTCACAAGCAGACGACGTCTGGCACGGACATCCTCGACATCACGGGCGACGTGGAGGCCGCGATCGCAAGCTCGAAGCTGACGGAAGGTCTGGTCACGGTCGGGGTGGCGGGATCCACCGCAAGCATCACGACCATCGAGTACGAGTCTGGGGTGGTCAACGACTTGCGAGCGGCGATCGAGCGCATCGCTCCCCGCGAGATGCACTACGACCACGACGCGCGCTGGGGGGACGGTAACGGCTACTCGCACGTTCGTTCTGCGTTGCTGGGGCCGTCCGTGTCGATCCCGCTGCAGCGTGGCAGCCTGGTACTCGGGACGTGGCAGCAGCTGGTGCTCTGCGACTTCGACAACCGCGGCCGCAAGCGCGGCGTGTACGTGCAAATCATGGGGGGCTGACGGAGTCGGACCCCGGGACCATGTCCACAGCGTGCAGTCTAAAGGAGCGGCTCTTGCACGAAGAACAAGGCACGTTCTCCCGCAGCGCGGAGGCAATGTCCCGCAGGCGCGTCCCCCCGCAGGTCGCACACCGGTTGCCGGCCGGGAGCCCCGCCTGCCGGGCGCGAAACCCCAGACGAACGGCCCGGCTCGCGACCCACGTCAGCCCAAGCCAGGAACCGATGCCGAGCATCGGCAACACCCACGTCGGCAACCGCGCCAGCGCCCCCGCCCCGAACAGCAAGGTGAGCGCCACGACAACGAGCAGACAGCCCACCATGGTGATGGGGAAGCTCAAGATCGCGCGATCACCCCAGGTTCCACAGTCCAGACAAACGCGGTAGTCCACGCGGGCGTACCGCCCCTCGACCCCCGCCATGAAGAACGAGTAGCCATGCTCGCGAAGCGTGCGAGCCTCGTAGGGGTGTGGCAGGGGGATGATGCGCGACTCCTCCAGGATGAGCGCCTGATACCCCCAAGGGCTCACAGGACCCTTGTGACCACAGGACGAGCAATGAGCCTGGTACTCCGTCGGCATCGGTCGGCATCGTATCGGAAGCGGGCGCGAATGACAGTGGTATGCCGCGACGGGCTGCGGCATGCTGCCCACAAGCCCCATGTCGGAACGCCAGTTCTTCGAAACCAAGGCGCGAACCCAGGTCCGCGATGCCATCGTGGCCGTGGAGGCCCAGACCTCCGCCGAGCTCGTCGTGGCGGTGCGACGCCAGTCCTCGGCCTACCCGCACGTGGACGTGGCCGCGGGGAGCCTCGCAGGCTTCGCGGCGCTGCTGCTCCTTCTTTTCTTGCCTTGGGAGTTCGCCGTACGGTGGATGCCCGCAGAGGTGCTCGTCGCGTTCCTCCTCGGCTTCGCGATCAGCTCGGGCTTCTGGGCGCCAAAGAGATGGCTCGTCCGTAACAAGACGCTGCACGAAGCCACCTGGCGAGCCGCCTGCACCACGTTCCACGAGAAGGGAGTCTCGCGCACCAGCGGGCGCAACGGCGTGCTCGTGCTCGTCTCGATGCTCGAGCGACGCGTACAGGTCGTCGCGGACATGGGGATCGACACGGAAGCGCTGGGCCCGGGATGGAGCGCGGCCGTCGACAAGATGAGCGCGGCGGTGCGGACGGCTGACCTCGAGGGGTTCCTCGGGGCGCTCGCGGCGCTGGGTCCCGTGCTCGGCAAGGGGATGCCCCGGACCGAGGATGACGTCAACGAGCTGCCTGACGAACCGGACGTGTCATGAGCAAGCTTCGGTCAAGCCAGCGGTGGTCCACCCGGTTCTCGCTGACCTCCGTCACCCGCGCGCTGCGGGCGCGTCCCGCCTTGGTGGCCGGGATCGCCGTGCTCTTGGCGCTTCTGCTCGTGGCCACTTTCGCCTTCGCGCGCCCCGGCGGCGGCCAGGGCTACAGCGGCCCCTCCAGCAGTCCCTCCAGTGGCAGTGGCGGCGGCGACGACGGGCTGCTCATGATCTTCTTTCTCCTGCTGCAGCTCTGCTTCGAGCACCCAGTCATCGGCATCCCGCTGATGATCATCTTCCTCGTGGTCGTGGGTGTCTCCGCGCTCCTCAAGGCGCGCCGCCGCTCCTACGGCGACTGGGAAAGCGGGGTCAGCCCATCGCCCGCAAGGCCGGTGCATCAGCCCGTCCCCATGCAAGCGATCTCGGCCCGCCAGCATGCCCCCGCGACCCCAGGCTCGGCTCTGCAAGCGATACGAGGGTTCGACCCGAACTTCTCCACGGTCCTGTTCGAGGACTTCCTCTATTCGCTGTTCGCCGAAGTACACCGCGCGCGCGGGGGCAATCGCCTCGACCGGCTGTCCGCCTACCTGGCCCCCACCGCCATGGCATCCCTCGCCCAGCGCCAGACAGCCGAGGTGCACGGCGTCATCGTCGGGGCGATGCGGATCGTCCACGTCGCCGGCGTGGGCCCTTCGGATGCCTACGTGCAAGTCAGCGTGGAGTTCGAGGCGAACTACACGGAGCGCGCGCAGCCGCAAGGCGCCCCCCAGGGCCTATATGTGATGGAGCAGTGGCACCTCACACGAAAACACGGCCCGCTGTCCCGGGCGCCCGCCCAGGCCACCGTCCTCGCATGCCCCAGCTGCGGCGCCCCGCTCGACGTGGTCACCGCGGGACGGTGCTCGCACTGCGGCCAACAGGTGAACAGCGGGGCCTTCGACTGGACCGTGCAGGGCATCCAGCTCGTCCGCCGGGAAACGCGCGGGCCCATGCTCACCTCGAACGTGCCCGAGCAGGGCACGAACCTGCCCACGGTCTTCGATCCCCACGTTCACCCGGCGTCCGCGGCCCTCGCCGCGCGGGACCCGCAATTCCGATGGGACCTGTTCCAAGCACGCGTAGGCCTCATCTTCACCGAGTTCCAGACCGCCTGGAGCGCTCGCAACCTGGCGGCCATGCGGCCCTTCCTGTCGGACGCGCTCTTCCAGACCCAGGCGTACTGGGTCGAGGCGTACAAGCAGCAGCGGCTCCGCAACGTGACCGAGCGGACTCGCATCACCGGGGTTGAGGTCGCGAAGGTCGGCTCGGACCGCTTCTACGACGCCATCACCGTCCGACTCCGCGCCACCGGGCTCGACTACACGATAGCGGAGGACGGCAATCGTATCGTGTCCGGCAGCAACAGCCGCGAGCGAGCCTATACCGAGTACTGGACGCTCATCCGCGGGTCTGGGCGCTCCGCCCCGACACGCACCGACAAGGCCTGTTCCAACTGCGGCGCTCCCCTGCAGGTCAACATGGCGGGCTACTGCGAGTACTGCAAAGCCAAGGTCACTTCGGGCGAGTTCGACTGGGTGCTGAGCAAGATAGAGCAAGACGAAGCGTACCGGGGGTGAGGCTGCCCATGACGCATCCCACCCCACCGACGCGTCCCCTCTTGCTCGTCGCCTGTCTCTGGCTGACGGCCTGTCCTTCCAAAGCGCCCCCGTCGAACGCAGCGGTCGAGGCGCCTCAATCGGCATCGGCATCGGCATCGGCGACCGCGTCCGTTGCCGTTCCTACTGCGTCCGCGAGCGCGAAGGGACCCACGTGGGGACCTCCTGGCGCTCCCCTCGACAAGGACGCGCCGTTCACCATCCTGATGCATGCGGACACGCCCTATCAGCTCATGAAGGGCAAGCGCATCGACGCCCCGAAGGACGTACACCTCAGCCTCGAGCGCATGCGGGCCGGGCACCTCAGCGCGTTCGCCGCAGTGCTGTACGTGGAGAAGAAGTTCCACGAGCAAGGGGCGGCGCAGTACTGCAAGCGCGCCACGGAGAAGATCGATGCCCTCCTCGCCTCGCACGCGAGCGAGCTCCGACCTGCCACGTCGACGGGGGAGCTCGAGGCGAACTGGCGCTCGGGACACCGCTCGCTGTTCCGCACCGTCGAGGGGTCCTGGTGCCTGCACGGCAAGACGGCCTTCGATGACCTGCATGCTTCCGGCGTACGCATGATCGGCCTCACCTGGGAAGGCGACCACGACTTCGCGACGAGCTGGGTCGACTACGGCCGCGTGGGACTCACAGCGCGCGGCAAGCAAGCGGTCGTGCGCATGAATGAGCTCGGCATCGCGGTCGACGTGTCCCACATGAGCGACCGCGCCGTGGACGACGTGCTCGCTGTGGCGAAGGCGCCGGTGTTCGCGTCGCACTCCAACGCACGGGCCGTGTGCAACCACCCGCGGAACCTGAAGGACGATCACATCCGAGCGATCTGCGCCTCGGGAGGCGTCGTCGGGATCAACCTCTATCCCCTGCACCTTCGCAAAAGCGGCAAGGCGGACCTGTCCGACGTGGTGACGCACGTCCGTCACGTGCGGGACGTGGGCGGCGTGGGCTGCGTGGGTCTCGGGTCGGACTTCGACGGCATCGCGCGAGGCCCTGAGGGGCTGGAGACACCGGCGGAGCTTCCGAACCTTCGAAAGGCTCTGATCGAGGCCGGGTTCACGAACGAGGAAGTCGCAGCCATCTTTGGTGGAAACTTCTTGCGAGCGTTGCGTGGGGTCGAGCAGGCACGGAAGAGGCTCTGACCCGCAGCGAGTTGCTCCGTGCGACGGACCTGCAGATGGAATAGGCTCTGGAGTGTGGCCGTCGACGCAGGAGGCTTGCTCATGAGACACCTTGCTTTGGTCCCGATGGTTCTTTGCGCGTCCGTCGCCTGCGCATGCAGCGCCAACTCGGATCCCGAACCCTACGGGGGAGGCGGGGCCGGAGGGTCCTCGGGGTCGGGAGGCACGTCCACGGACGCTTCCCCGGGGGGCAGCGGCGGCAGCGGGGGCGGGTTCGATGCGACCATCCCCATCGACCCCGACTCGGGAGACTTGGACGGCTGGGTGCAACCGGACGGGGACACCTGCTCGGCGCAGACCGTGGCCGCCGAGCCCTATCCCCTCGACATGTACGTGATGATCGATCAGTCCGGCTCGATGGGCGGCGACATCGGCATCTCGGGCAAGAGCAAGTGGACCGCCCTCGTCGAAGCCTTCACGGCATTCCTCAACAACACCACGCAGCAAGGGCTCAGCATGGGCATGCAGTTCTTCCCACTGCCGATCAAGCCCTGGAATCAGATGACCAGCTGCGACCCCAACGCACCCAACTGTGGCGACGGGCTCTGCGTCAGCGTCGACATCGGCCCCCTCTGTCACGACAGCTGCGCCGGTGGATGCGCCCCCCAGTCGGAGTGCCGCGGGAGTGACCCCGGGTTCTGCAGCAACGACCGCTGCGACGTGGCCGCCTACGCCACGCCGGAGGTACCCATCGCCGAGATTCCGGGCGTCAACACCTCCCTCATCGCTGCGCTCAATGCCCACGGTCCCCTCACGATGACCCCCACGGGCCCGGCCCTTCAAGGCGCGATCGAGCACGCCAAGGAGTGGGCGATCGCACATCCCCAGCGCAAGACCATCGTCATCCTCGCGACCGACGGGATGCCCACCGTGTGCCCTGCCAGCGACACGGAGGCCCAACGCGTGAACGCGGTCAAGCAGACGGCGCAGGCGGGTGTGGCCGGAACGCCGTCGATCAAGACTTTCGTCATCGGCGTGGAGATGGCGATGAACTTCGTGAACATCAACAACCTGCACGGGATGGCCGCCGCCGGGGGGACTAACCAAGCCTTCATCGTGAACCCTAACCAGGACATGAGCGCCCAGTTCGCCGCAGCCCTCGAGTCCATTCGCGGCGCCGCCATGCAGTGCGAGTTCAAGATCCCCACCACCGGCGCCATGCTCGACTACGACCAGGTCAACGTGGTCTACACGGCGGTCAACAACACCGAGCACACGGTCTACTACGTGGGTGACGTCTCCCAGTGCGATCCCGTGAACGGTGGATGGTTCTACGACACGGATCCGAACCAGGCCAAGCCCACCAAGATCTTGCTCTGCCCCCAGTCGTGTGACTTCATGCAGCAGCACGGCGGGAAGATCGACATCGAGATCGGGTGCAAGACCATGACCCCGCCGAAGTAGGGGTGGATGAACTCGTTCTGCGTGCCAGGTTAAGGCCCGGCTACGACAATGGGCGGATGACGCACATCAACTAGGAGCTGAGAACACGGAAGGCGACCCGAAGTGGACGGAGGCTAGCTTCGCTGGCCGGAGTCCGCGTAGGACGACGAAGCCGAAGGCGCAGTCAATTCGAACCAGGAATGGGCGGACTCGGGAGCAACGCGCACGGCCTACCTCCGCACCACCCTTCTGTGCCTTCTGCGTCCTCTGTGGTTTCTCCGGAGTGCGATCCCGGTACTCACTTCGGGCACACAGTATGGGACTCACCAGTTCGGTCTCCACGATCCGCTCCGTTCTGAATTCCCGGCTCTCGGTTCGGGCCCGACCTCACCGTTCCCACTTCGCCACGATCCGCTCCGTCTCCTCCCAAAGCCGCTCCGCCAGCGCCATGTCCTTGCCCGTCGACGACGACTCCTTCTCGTTGCAGTCCGCGAGGTACTTGCCGTTCAGCTTGCCGGCATCGGGGTGCGCCGCGGCCCAGCACTGCGTGGCCGCCCCCTGCGGCACCGACTTGAAGAACAGCGGCCCCACCGCACCAGAGACGACGTTGACGAACCCGCCCATGTGTCGCCCCAGGTTCGTGTGAATGACCCCGGGGTGCACCGCGTTCGCCGTCCGCTTCGATCCCGCGAATCGCTTCGCCAGCTCCCTCGCGAACAGCAGGTTCGCCAGCTTGCTCTGACCGTAGAACTTCCACCCGTTGTACCCCTTGCTGCCGTCGAGGTTGTCGAAAGCAATGCCCCCCTCGGGCGTCATCTCGTGCGCGCGGCTGCTGAGCACCACGACCCGGGCGTCGTCCGTCAGCATCTCGATGAGCCGCGTCCCGAGCAGGAAGTGGCCCACGTGGTTCGTCAAGAACTGCAGCTCCAGACCGTGCGACGTCTGCAGCTTCGGCAGGGCCATGATGCCGGCGTTGAGGACCATGATGTCGAGCTTCTTGCCGAGCCCCTTCACCGTTTCCACGCACGCGAGGACGCTCTGTGGGTCGGACAGCTCGCAGGCCACGGGGGTGGTATCGCCACCGACGAGGGCGCCCGCCTCCTGGGCTTTCTCTTTCGTTCGCGCGGCGGCGACCACGGTGGCGCCCCGGGCGACGAGCACGCGCATCGACTCGAGCCCGATGCCGCTGTTGCACCCGGTCAAGAGGACGCGCTTGCCCTTGAGGTCCACCCCTTCGGTGGCTTGCTCGGCGGTGGTGCCGTGTCCGAATCCGCTGGGGCCGTTGGGTTTAAAGAGGGCGACGAGGGACATGCGTGGTTTGGATGCTCGGGGGACGGGTGAGGTGGCGGGGCGCAGGAGCAATCCGAGCACGAGCACGAGCATGCTATCCTGCCCCCATGCTCCTGTACTTCAACACGGCCGGGGCGTGCATCCCCGGCGAGCACTACATGCTCTCGCCCGAGCCGCGTTTTCGCCACGTGATGCGCCTCGTCGACGAGCGCAAGTACTTCACGCTGCACGCCGGGCGGCAAACGGGAAAGAGCACGTCGGCGCGGTGGTTGGTGGACCAGTACAACGCGGGCAACCGCTACCGGGCGCTGTGGCTGGACATTCAGACGGCCCGGGAGCAGCCGGACCTAGCCACGGCGTTCCGCACGATCCTCACCAAGGTCGACTTGGTCTTGCAGATGTACTGGCCCGAGGGCCCAACCATCGACAAGAACGAGCTGCTCGACGACCCCGGAACCTGCATCCTGCGCCTATTCCAGCAGCTCGCGGGCGCTTCGGACCGGCCGCTGGTGGTGATGGTCGACGAAGCTGACGGACTCGTGGGTCCCGCCATGGTGTCCTTCCTCACGCAGCTGCGCGACGGGTACATCTCACGGTCCTCGATTCCCTTCCCGCAGTCCATGGCCCTGATCGGCATGCGCCAGGTGCGGGACTACGGGCTATCGGCCGAGGAACGCAGGGTGGTCACCTGGCTGGGAACAACGTCGCCATTCAACATCACGGCCGAGGCGGCCACGCTCGAGCCATTCAGCCGCGACGACGTGCACGAGCTGTTGCTGCAGCACACGGAGCACACGGGGCAAACGTGGGAAGCTCCGGCGATGGACTCGATCTATCACCTGTCGCAAGGGCACCCGTGGCTCGTCAACGCGATGGCCGACCAAATCGTGAACCGGGATGTCGAGGACCGGAGCGTGACCGTCACGGCTGCGCACGTGGAGACGGCGAAGGAGACGATCATTCGGGAGCGAAGGACGCACATCGACTCGCTGCTGGCCCGGCTTCGAGAAGACCGGGTGCGTCGGGTCATCGAACCGATGCTGATTGGCGGTCAGGTCACTGGGGACTCGATGGAGGACGACTTTGCCTATGTGATGGGGCTTGGGCTGGTGACGAAGCAACAGGGACAGCTTCGGGTGGCAAACCCCATCTACCGGGAGGTGATCGTGCGGGCGCTGACGTGGGCGCACCAGGTACAGTTGAATCAGCCCACGAGCTGGTACGTGCGGCCCGACGGCACGCTGGACCTGCCCAAGCTGATGTCAGCCTGGCAGGAGTTCTGGCGCGAGGACGGGCACTTGGCGGCCGAGGGGTTCCACTACCGGGAGGCCGGACCGCACCTGATGCTGATGGCCTTTCTGCAGCGCATTCTCAACGGTGGCGGCAGCATCCAGCGCGAGTATGGGCTTGGACGCGGCGCTGTGGACCTGGTGGTCGGCTGGCACGGCGAGCACCACGTCATCGAGCTGAAGCTTCGTCGCGACAGAGACACCGAGGCCAAGGCGCTCGAGCAGGTGGCCGGCTATCTGGACAGGATCGGCGTCGACCAGGGCTGGTTGGTGCTCTTCGACCTTCGCAAGGAGGTGAGCTGGGAGGACAAGCTGTTCTTGCGGGAGGTGGAGCAGGCGGGGAAGGTGATTCGCATCGTGGGGTGCTGAGGGGTCTCACCTCCTCTCGATCGGGTCATGGCCTGGTCATTGGGCGTGTCCAGCCCCCCGGGGGGCCGGTGGATCACCCCGAACCGGGGGGGGTTCGACCCCCTCCCTGGCTGGTCTGGAACCGGCAGATCTGGGGGTTCGATCCCCCTGGGAGCCGGTCAGAGAGGCCTTGAAGGGGGGGGTCGGGTGGGGGTTGGGTGGGGGTTGGGTGGGGGTTGGGTGGGGGTTGGGGGGGTTGGGGGGGTTGGGGACGTCCGGGCG
>CAZAWR010000023.1:0-10100 GCA_964488865.1 uncultured Polyangiaceae bacterium
CCGGGCTCATAGCGCGTGAGCGTGCCCCGCACCTCGCCTCCCTCCTTGAGGGTCAGGATGACTTTGTCTCCTTGCCGGAGCGCTTCGTCTCGGGGTGTTTGCCCGACGGGCGCGTCTTCCAGACTGCCCCTTGTCACCGCGCGAGCCAACTCCCCCTGGTGCGTCGCGCCCAACCCCACCCCCTTCACATCACTCTGCAGAAACGCTTGCGCCCCGAACACCCACTCGCCCCACTCCAGTCCCGCCAGCCCGTTGACCGACACCGTATCGCCGATCGCACCTCCCGCCGCCGGGTTGAGCGACACCCCGGGTTGCACCACGAACGCCCCCGTATCCGTGGGAACCCAATACCGCAACAGCACCTGCGTGGGTATGCGGAACGCGTGCGCGTACGCGGCGTCCACCGCAACGCCCGCCCCCAAGCGTGCCCCTCCCCCCGTCTCGAAGCTCAACCCCCCAATGAGCCCACCGCCCACCTGGTACCCCACGTCCGTGTCCAGCTTGTCTCCCCCGTTGACCACGAGCAACCCAGGGGCCGCGAGCCCGAGAAACGACATCGTCTCCGACGTCCCCGGCTCCGTGTGAAACCGCAATCCCGGACGCAGCGACAACCCGAATTGATGAAACCCCTCCCCCTGCCCGGCCAGAAGCGCACCGGACATGTCGAACGCCGATGTCTCCGACGCGTACCCGGTGGACCACGGGATCGCCACCCCCTTGACTCCCCCGCTCGCGAAGTTCAGCGCGCCGCCCAGCGAAAGGGGCATTCCCCCCACGTAGGCTTCGTCCGCCTCGACCGCGCGAAACGCCTGGTCCACGGCGCGAAGCTGGATGCCCGCGGGCGACTCCGTGGGCAGCATGGCTCCGCCCTGGTTCACGCAGTACACCTGGAAGCCCTTGCCGAGCGCTTCGCTCAGCTCTCCGCTGTTGGTCGCGTTCGCCTTCACCGACCCCCAGAAGCACGCGTCCCCGTCACACCCGGCCTCCACGCCGCAGATGTTGCAGCGAAAGTCACCTCCGTTGAAGTACTTGTCCGCGCAGTCCCCGAACCCCTCCTCGTACCATGCTTCGGGGCCGGCAAGGGCCGTGCCGGACCACGCCGTCAACGTCAGTACCGCAGCCCAGCAAACGACTCGACACGCTCCGGAACGACTCGATTGCATCCGCGCCTCCTTCGGAACGGACTTCAAGGTGCCATGTCTCTCGCACAACGGACGCCAGCGTTGCTTCGCCCGCCGCCGGATCCCCGCACGAAGACGGTGCTATCGGCCTGCAAGAAGGAGCCACCCCGAAGGACGACATTTCCGGAGGAACACGTGACGACCGGGCTCCCGTCAATGGGCGTAGCGGAGAGATCGGGTTGATAGCAATCCTCGACATACTCCCACAGGTTGCCGAGCACGTCGTACAGCCCGAAGCTGTTGGGAGCCTTCGTGCCCACTGGATGGGGACGCCCCCCTGAGTTGGCCGCATACCACCCGAAGTTGTTCGCGATCTTCGCAGCATCCGACGTCGGACAGGACGTGGGAGTACAGGGGCCCGGGAAGAGGGTGCTCGATCCGGCCCGCGCTGCATACTCCCACTCGGACTCGGAGGGCAATCTAGCTCCAAACTCCTTGCAAAAGGCGCGCGCCTCATCCCATGTCATCAGGCCGGCCGGGCAGTCAGGGCAGTCGGGGTAGCCGTACTCTGGACTGTAGTAGGGGGGGCGCCCCGTGACCGCCTCCCACTGCGCCTGCGTCACCTCGGTGCGCATGAGCTGGAACGGACGTATGCTAACCTGCCTTCCGGTGCAAACCCCTCCCGAGATCGTCTCACATCCCATCGAAAACGACCCCCCGGGGATGTTCACGAACTGCAACCCCGGGTCGTCAGGCTCGAGAACTTCCTCCTCGAGACAACCCGTCATACACACCCCAGCCACAAGCCACACCGTCAGGACACGAGACATTCGCATCGCAACGCCGCCTTGCTGTCGGGCCGATTGCCCAGGTTAACGTTTGAACGTTAACACGCTCCCAGAGCAAACGTCAATCGCGAAATCACCCGACCAAACGACCGCGACGCCTTCGTCTCGCAGCCCAAACCGTCACCCCACCGAACACCCACCAGACTACCGCAGAATCGTTCGACGGCGACCTACCCTGCCGGCACGAACACCCTCCGTCCTCCCCGCCCGCGGCGCGAGCCTCAACCCCGGACGGGGATGATTCACTGGTTTCGTTGTCCCATGCGGAGAGCCGAACCCGCACCTCCACGTCCGGACTGGGACAGCGCAACCAAACCCCGGAAGGGTCCATCAGCCGAAACGTCTGCGAGCAGGTTTCCCCCTCCCCTGGCGCCCGGACCGACCAGGCAAACACCCCCACTTCCCCGGGCTCCACGTCGGAATCCAGCACGGCTGCCACATCGTAGGCCGCCCAGCTCTCGGGGTCATACAGCAGACTCCCCCCCTCCTCGCCATACGAAGCCCCAAGCCAGACTTCTTCCTTGCGCCAGCGAGCGGAGCCGTCATTGCGGAACGCCGCCCATACCGTGCCCACCTCGTCGTGCTGCAGCGCGCCCGGCGCGGAGCTGTCCACGAGCGTGGCAGCATAGGCGGGCGCAGGACTTCCCATCTGCGCGGGATGACCGTCGTCCACCTCTCCGCTGCAATCGTTGTCGATCGCGTCGCAAACCTCCGCAACGGGGTCATACGTGCGAACGCACGCCTTGCAGCCGTCCACGCAACGGACGCGGCCGTCGGCACAGGGCCCCGGCTCCCCGGTTGCGCACGTCACGCTTCCCCCCTCGGGGTCCGACCCCTGGCAAGACGACCAATCCCCCCAGCTGCACGCGCCGCCGCACGTACGGGACTGGCTTCCACAGTCGCAGCACCCACGAGACTCTGACGCACCAGGGGCGCACGGGCCCTGACCCGTGCAGGCGCCCCAGGAGCCCCACTGGCAGCTCGACGAACAACTGCGCTGCTGCGTACCGCAGTTGCCACACCCCTGGGACTCCGTCGCGCCGGGCGTGCACGCACACGCACTTCCGAGATAGTGGCGCCTCGCAGTCACGTAGGAGCTCGAGCACGTGCGCCAGTTGCGCACGATGCCGTAAGAACAACCTCGGGCCTCGTAGGCCACCATCGATCCCCACGGGTCCCCCTGCTCGTACAGCAGCACATGCGTGCTGCTCGCCATGGAATCCCCGCGCGCAATGTCGTTGCGAGAGATGACGGACCAGTACGACGTCGACCCCGTGTAGGTGGCAGCCACGTACGGACCATGACCGCAGGTGTTGGTGGAGATGGGGTTGGGAACCTGCCAGATCTTGGTGACGTATCCCGAACAGTCCGCGCCGTAGGTTCCGTGGTGCGTGCAACCCGGACAGCTGCCGGAGCAGCTCCCGGCGGCGCAAGCGAAGTTGGGCGAGCACCCGGTCGAGCACCAGCATCCGCCTCCCCAGTAGTACGAAAACCCGACTCCCGACTTCGCGCGGCAGATGATGTCGTCGCGGGTCATCAACGGCGGCACTGCCATGGACACGGACGAGGCCAGGATCAGAAGGGCGCCCGCGGGAAGGGCTATGCCCCAACGCCGTTTCGAGCGGGACAAGGTCCTCACGACAACCATCTCCAGCGCGCGACCACGACTCCGCTTTCCTCGAACCCCATCTGGTGGATGGTTCCGTCTTGCCCCACACGGACCTCCCGAAACTGCTCCCACTCCCGGATGACCCAAGGCGACGTCCAGGCGCCCCTCTCCTGCAGATCTCCGTCGTAACGAATGCCAAGCACTTCCTCGTGCGTCACCCGTGTCGGGTCAGCCCCGTCGAACTCCAGCAGGTGAAACACGGCGTGGACGTCCCCCGCAGCGTCCGCCTGCATCCAGATGATGCGAGCCACCTCGTGGCTCGCGGAGACGATCGCGCGGCTCCCTTGGCCGCGCAGCCTGTCCTCGGTCCAGAGCGTCACACTGCCTCGCCCGTCGCGCGCCCCAAGCAGTTCGGTCCCCTGACGGAAGGGTCTCCCCCGCACGACCTCGCGCTTGCACGCCTGCAGACTCGCGTCCAGCACGCGCACCCGCTCGGTGTGAAGATGCTCCAGCCATACGCCCGTGCCATCCGCCCACATCGCGGTCACGGTACCGCCCTCAGGGATGCCTGGGCCCTCGACGGGAACACTACGCAAGAATCGCCCCGAGGCATCGAGGACGACCATCGTGCGACGCGCCAGCCGGTCCAGCAGGACGAACGACCCGTCGGGCATGACCTCGAAGTCCTGGAAGGTATCTGCCTGAAGCGGCACCTCCTGCAGCAAGGCCCCGGACGGCGCGAAGCGGGCCAGACGAAAACGGGTCTGGTCGAGGAACCAAACCGTGCCGTCGACCGCGAGGGCGAAGCTCATGGGGCCTTCCGACGCCCCTTCGTCGCCATCGAGGCGTCCCAAGGCGGACGGTCCGCTCCCCCAGGGAACCCGGACTACGACCTCGGGTCCGACCGCCTTCACCCGGGGAGGCGGGGCGAGCTTGGCAGCCTCGTCACGGCCCGGAAAGGCCACCCCCCCCGTGGCCAGCACCGCGAGTCCCGAGCCGAGACACAAGAGCGCCAATCCCCACCGCCCCCAGGGACGGACCCTTGCCAAGACCTCCGGTTTCATCGAGACTCCTTCACCGACACCAGCAGCCGCGACGGCTCGCTTCCGATGCCCAGAGCGAAGACATCCATGTCCCCGTCCCCCTCCACGTCAAGGGGTATCAGGCGGCGCGTTCTGCCCACCACGAGCGGGATGGCCGGTGTCGCGTCTCGGAACCCGGCCTTGCCGCGACTCACGTAGATACGATTCACCGCGTTGTCGTTCGCGATCAGGATGTCCTTGCGCCCGTCGAGGTCGAGGTCGACGGCGGAGAGGCCACTCGCATCCACACGGTCGACTGGCATCATGGCCAGCGTGTCGTCGAACAGATACCCCTTGCCGTCGTTCGATAGATAGCGGTCCTGTCCTCCGACGACCCCGACCAAAACGTCGAGGTCCCCGTCTTCGTCCACGTCCAGCAACAACGTCGCAGCGACGGGCGCCGGCACGGCGTCGAGCGTTCCTGACGCCACAGGTCGAAATGCCACGGAACCTTCGGGGTCGGCCCCATTGCGCAACAGGACCAGGGGGCTGTGATCTCCTTCGGCATTGCTCCCGATCAGGAGGTCCGGCAGCAAGTCGCCGTCCAGGTCCCCCGCGGAGACGCTGCTCCTGCGCTCGGCCCACGAATGGGTGAACGACTTTCGTTCGAAGTCGTCGAGGTGAACATTGCCGATGTCAGGAACCTCGAGCACGAGCGCATCCAGCAGGAATGCCCCCGCCGTGGTCCCCGAAGACGGCTTGACAGAAACACCCACCGCGTCGAGCGGCAGGTCGAGCACTCCATCGCCCTCGCCCTCGGAGGACCACGTCTCGAGCTTCGACGCCCGTATGTGCTTCCATCCCGAGGCGTCCATCGATCCCGCGTCGAAGCGGAAGACCTCCCCGAGGGCGTCGCGAACCCGCACGGTCGCAGCGTGGGACCCCGCCTTGGACCGAAGGTCGACCACCACCGCGTCTGGCAACACTGGCATCTTCGGCGCGGCCAGCCACACCGTGACACTCGCGTCCACACCGGCCGTGTCAAAGTCCACCTGGCACGAAGCCTTCCCCTGCGCCGCCGTCGTCCGAGAAATCTTCGAGGACGCTGACACCTCGGCGGAACTGCCACTCACCGTCGCGCACGTTTCCTCGGTCTCGGTGTCGTCCTCCTCCAACCCCGTGGCAAGGACGAATGCGGGAGTACCACTCTTCGCTTGCTGCAGATACACGCGGAGGAAGGACTTCCCCCCGCCGGCCTTCCCCGCCCCCAGCACCACCAGGTCCTCCAGCCCATCCCCGTCCACGTCGGCCAGCGCGCCGTCGCGACACTCGTCCGCGCTCTCGGGGAACGCATCCTCCACGGCCGAGAAGTCACCCGCGCCTTCGTTGCGCATCAATGCGTGCGACTGCCCTCCCCGGTTGCACAACACCACGTCGAGGTCGCCGTCCCCGTCGATGTCCGTGGCAAACATGCGCGCCGTGTCGCGAACCCACGTGGTCCCAGCCCCCGTCAGCCCCGCATCTGGGGCACCCGTGTCGGGCGGTCCCGCGTCCAGGGATGCCTCGGCCGCAGAGCCATCCGACTCCGATCCGTCCTCGGACGACCCGTCCGAGGGTCCGTCAGCATCGCTCACCGCCCCGTCCACCCCCGCGTCGAGCTCCGGAGGCTGGCCAGCGGCCCCGACGAAGCTCCCCGTTCCACTGTTGGGTAGAAAGAGGGCGGGCCGGTTCGGAACCGAAAGCAGCAAGTCCGGGTGACCGTCCCCGTCGAAGTCCTCCGCAAGGGCATCCGCCAGGGACTGCTCGATCGTAGGCAAGTACCAGGCGGGAGCTTCCCGGAAAGCCAGATCCATCGGCAGAAACGAGAAGCCTCGCCCCAGCGTGGCAGATCCCTCCCCTGCCTTGGCCGTCACGTCCACCGCACCTGCCAGGTGCAAAGGAGTCACCACCTCGAGTTCCTCACTCGAGACCCAGCGCACGCTCTCGGCCGGCACGGACCCGAAGACCACTTTCGTGGAGCCGTCGAACCCCGCCCCCCGAACGGTCAGCGTCTCCCCCCCTCGGGCGCTCCCTTCCGAAGGCTCGACGCTGCGCAGGCTCACCTTTGCTTCGTCGGAAGCACCGCACCCGCCAAGCAGCCCGACCCCCGTACCCGTCAGAAGTGCGAAGCCGAGGACCACGAAACCATACGGGGCTATTCTCATCACGGTGACTCCGTCGTGCATGCGTCGCCCTGGCCGTCCCCATCCGTGTCCGTTTGCTTCGGGTCGTGGACATCGGGACAGACATCGCACGCGTCTCCGGGGTCCGGGGGCGTTCGGTCCGTCTTGTCCTCGCAGACGAAAGCGCGCTCGGAGCCGCAGTCGAAGTCATTCCACGTTCCCACCGCCTCGCCGGACGTGAAGAGGCCGACACAATCCTCCACGCCCGCCGAATCGTTGGGCTCGCCTTCGTTCCACAAGCTGGTCGTGACGGACTTGCCGTTCACCCAGAGGAACGTGCCCTCGGTGTCGGCGTCCGACAACCCGATCCAGGAGGCAGGGTTCCCCGACTCGGCGAGGAACGCATTCTCCTCTTCCGTCTCGATGATCACGAGGTCTGCGCCGCGAGACTGGCAGAACGCCCGGGCGGCTTCCCAGGTCTTCGGCCCCTCGCACAGCAGGTAGGCGGAATCTGCACGAACCGCCAGCGTGCATCCCGTGCGAGCCTTGCAGTCCCGACCCGACGTGCAGCTGAAGGGGTGTGAGTCGACGTTGGCCTGGTCCGGGTTCGGCTCGTCGGGGCAGTTGTCGATCCCATCGGGCACGCCATCCGCGTCGGAGTCGGTCAGCGCCTCGGGGTACCAGTTCACGAGAAGCCAGGGACGGGCAAGCCCCCCTCGGCTCACAAACAAGTCCCCATCCCCGTCACCGTCCAGGTCCGACACGCCCACAGACACCACATCCGCTGCCGAAGGTGCATGGGGGACCACGTTGGCCGAATAGTCGAACAGCCGCCCCGCCCCGTCGTTGCGCAGCACCCGAAACGGAGAAGACTGTCCCGCCATCACCACGTCTTGGAACGTGTCGCCGTCGAGGTCGAGAATCACCGCCACGCGGCCCGTCCCCGGCTGGGACCCGAGCACGAACGCCGTTTCGTCCGTGAAACGCCCTTTGCCGTCGTTCAACAGGACCTGGCTCGCCTCGGCCGAAGGGACTAGAATGTCCAGCGCCCCGTCCCCGTCCAGGTCCCCCAGCGCGGGAATGCGGCCCCCGGGTGCGTCCCCTGCGGGAAGAGCATCGGGCGAAGCGTCCCGGAAGTAACCCTTCCCGTCGTTGAGGAGAAGACGGTGACCCACTGCGTCTCCCGCAAAGACGAGGTCCGGCGCCCCGTCCCCGTCCACGTCCCCGACGGCGACACCGTATGCCGCCAGGCCCGGAGCCACGAGACGGGAAGAGGTCTGGTTGGCAAGCTTCCCGGTTCCGTCGTTGAGGAGGAGCAAGGCGAGGGGTGCGCCGCTCGGCCCCGTCGGTTCCCCGGCGAGGGTCACGACCGCGTCGAGGTCCCCGTCGGCGTCGAGGTCCGCGGCCACCGCGTGGCGAGGGTCCGTTCCCTCGGGCACGGAGAGGGTAGTCTGCGTGAAAGCCCTGTCGGTCTTGTGCGTGAGAACGCGCAACGGGGTTTCCCCCCCTGCAAGCACGAGGAGGTCGGAGAGGCCGTCTCCATCGAAGTCCGCTGCAACGACCTGGCGAAGTGAACCGTCCGTGGGGTCTTCCGTGTTCTCGGGGTCGTCGGGCAGCGCGGAGGCGTCTGCTGCTTCGAAGGAGGAGGCGCCGTTCCAGAAGAGGCGGAGGCCCTCGTCGGTGGGCTGGGCGATGTCGGGTCGCCCGTCCCCATCGAGGTCGGCGAACGCGGCGTGGGCCCCCGCCACGGGGGCAAGGGAGGGCAAGAGGGAGGCCGCCTGGTCGACGAGGAGCAGGGGTACGGCCTCGGGGGTCTTGCCTGGCCCGGGTGAGGGAGGCCCGGCTTCGGCCTGGTCCGAGTCACACCCTGCGAGCGCGCCGAGCACGCTCAGGGCGAGAGGAATCAAGGGGGAATGGCGCATCAACATGGAAGCATACACGTTTGGGGGGTCGCGGCCCCCACAGGAGCCTTGAATCTCTGAGAGCAATCACCGAGCCATGATCTCGGCCGCCAAGACTTGCAGGGAAACGCCGTCGTCGGCTCCCCACCCCACGAATCGTCGATGGCTGAGCGGCAACCCGGCCGAGCGCATGACACAAGGTCAGCCACCATACGACAGCATCGCAGCGTTTCCTGCCATCCCACTGGGATCCGTGGGATCACCCTTGAGGTTGGGCTTCCCTTGACGCACCGTGCAATCCCGGGCAAGGATAGCCGGCATGACGTTGCTGGTCCTCTACGTGGTCGCTGCGCTGGCGGTTTCCTTCGCCTGTTCGATCATGGAGGCGGTCCTGCTGAGTGTCACCCCGGCCTACGTTGCCGCGGCGAAGGGCGAGGCGGGGGTTCGCCTGCGCCAGCTCAAGTTGAACGTGGACAGACCACTGTCCGCGATCCTGAGCTTGAACACGGTGGCTCACACGGTCGGGGCTGCGGGGGCAGGGGCGCAGGCAGCCCACCTGTGGGGGGACGCCTATGTGGGAGTCTTCTCGGCTGTGCTCACGCTGTTGATCCTTGTTCTGACGGAGATTCTACCCAAGACCCTGGGGACCCTGTACTGGCGAGCGCTCGCGCCGGGGGTGGCCGCCGTATTGATCCCTCTCATCTATGTTCTCTGGCCGCTGGTCGCGATGTCCAAGCTGATCACGAAGCGGCTGTCGTCAGGCAAGGTCGACAAGCAATTTCGCAAGGAGGAGTTGACAGCCCTGGCCGACATCGGCCGGCAAGAGGGCGCCCTGCAGGACGGGGAGATTCGTATTCTGAAGAACCTTCTCCGGTTTCGCACCTTGCGCGCCGCCGACATCATGACACCGCGCACGGTCGTCATGACCCTGACGGAGACGCAGACCGTGGCGGAGGCCCTCGCGAACGGCGCCCTGCCCTTCTCCCGCGTGCCGGTCCACGACGGAAGCGTGGACAAACTCACGGGCTACGTGCTGGAAGACGACGTGCTGCAGCACTCGAGCGAGGACCACCCCACCATGCTCCTTCGCGATCTGAAGCGTCCCATCCAGGTGGTCCCTTCGAGCCTGTCCCTGCCCTTGCTGTTCGAGGCGCTCCTTGCCAAGCGGGAGCACATCGCCGTAGTGGTAGACGAGTACGGGGGCACCGCCGGGGTGGTGACGATGGAAGACGTGATAGAGACGTTGCTTGGGTTGGAGATCGTGGACGAGGGGGACCTGGCGAGGGACATGCAAGAGCTCGCTCGAGAGCAGTGGCGCAAGCGGGCGCGAGCGTGGGGGATTACCCCGACGCCAGCGGACGGGGAAGAGACGGTGCGGGGAGGGAGAACTGGTGAGCCGGGGATGGGGAGCCGGGAGTGAGGGAATGGGTGGTGAGG
>CAZAWR010000023.1:10200-49629 GCA_964488865.1 uncultured Polyangiaceae bacterium
GGAGAACTGGTGAGCCGGGGATGGGGAGCCGGGAGTGAGGGAATGGGTGGTGAGGATCCCACAGAGCCGAAGCCGAGCTGGTGAATGCGGAGCTGGCAGCAGGGAACGGAAGAATGCCTCCGTTCAGAATTCCCAGTTCCCGGTCCCCTGCTCACCAGTTCTCTGCGGTTTCTCCTCAGGCTGGGGAATGACTTGGATGGGTGTGTGATTACTTGCCCTGACGCATCGCCGCCAGGACCCGGTCCGCAGAGAACGGTCCCTCCCTCATGCGCACGCCCACGGCATCGTAGATGGCATTCGAGATCGCCGGCAGGGCGCCGTTGATGCAGATCTCGGAGACGCTCTTGGCGCCGTAGGGCCCCGAATCCTCCCAGGTGGGGACGAGGATGGTCTGAAGCTCAGGCACGTCCGCGGCGCCGAATATCTTGTAGTCGTTGAATCCCGTGTTGCGCATTCGGCCCTTGTCGTCGAACTGGTACTCCTCGGTGAGGGCGTAGGAAATGCCGTTGAGCACGGCGCCTTCCACCTGCCCCTCCGCGAGCTTGGGGTTGATGGCCGTGCCGCAATCCACCGCCGCCACGTACTTCTTCACGCGCACCTGGCCCGTTCCCGTGTCCACCGTCACCTCCACGAAGTGCGCGGAGAACGGCGGGGGAGACTTGTGCGAGATCGCCGACCCGGTGGCGGCAATCTGCCGCTGGTTGGACTGGTACAGCGAGTACAGTCCCACCTCCCCAAGCGTGACGCGGCTCCCATCCGGCGCCACCACCGCCTTGTCCTTCAACACCAACGTCGCGGGGTCCGGGTGCGTCCCCATCATCTCCGCCGCGACCTGCCGCACCTGGTCCGCTATGTCCAGGGCCGCACGCCGCGCCGCTTCACCGGACAGGTACGTAGTGCTCGACGCGTACGCCCCGACGTCGAACGGTGTAAGGTCCGTGTCCGACGAATAGACCAGCACTTCGGAGACGTCGACCCCGAGCACCTCGGCCGCCATCTGCGCGAGGACCGTGTCGGATCCGGTGCCCAGGTCGGTTGCCCCACAAGTGAGATTGAAGGACCCGTCGTCGTTCATCTTGATGTGAACGGAGCCCATGTCGATCTCGGGGATGGAGGAGCCTTGCATGAGAGCGCACATGCCGATGCCGCGGCGCACGGTGCCGGTGCCCGGCTTGCCGCGTTTCTCGTCCCAGCCGATGGCCTTCGCGCCGAGGGCGAGGCACTCCGCGAGCCCCGACGACCCGATCTTCTGCTCGACACCCGGCTTGCCTTCCCCCAGGGCGGCGAACACTGGAGAGCCTTCCCCGGGCAGGATGTGGTTGCGGCGCCGCATCTCGATCGGGTCGATGCCGAGGTCCTCGGCGACCTCGTCCAGAAGGCACTCCATCGCAAAAGCCGCCTGGGTCGCCCCGTATCCACGATAAGCACCACCCACGGGCAGGTTGGTGTAGACCGCCTTGGCGTCGAACGCCACGGTCCGCATGCGATACAGCGGCAACACCTTCGAGCCGCAGTTGCACATGACCGTCAGAGCGTGCGCGCCGTAAGCGCCTGTGTTCGATTGCACGCGCATTCGCATCCCGTTGATCGTGCCGTCCTCGTTGAAGCCACCGTCGATACCCACCTTGATAGGGTGCCGCGTCCGGGACAGGAACTCCTCCGTTCGGCTCAGTTGCATCAGGATCTTTTTGCCCGTGGCGAGCACGAGAGCCGCCACGAGGGGCTCGAGCAAGACTTCCTGCTTGACGCCAAATCCGCCCCCAATCCGGGGCTTGATGACCCGAACACGCTTGACCGGGATGCCCATCGCCTGGGCCGTGATGCGCCGGGCGTGGAAAGGCACCTGGGTGGAGGTCACGAGCACGACGCGGTTGCGCGGGTCGAGGTAGCCGAGGGTGACGTGGGGCTCGATGGGGCAGTGCTGCGCGTACTGAGCGCTGTAGTCCCTGGAATAGGTCTTGGGCGAAGTCCGGAGGACCTCGTCGATGTCCCCGACACCCATGTTGGCGGCAGCCGCGAGGTTGCGCTTGGGGTCGTAGGGCACCGGGATGGGCATGTAGGCCTCGGGCTCGTCGTGAATGACGGGGGCCCCCTCGTCCATGGCGTGGTCGGGGTCGAGCACCGGCTCGAGAACCTCCCACTCGATGTCCAGGGCCTTTCCCGCCTCCTCGGCAAGCTCCCGCGTGTCGGCCGCGATCAGGGCCACACGGTCCCCTACGAAGCGTACCTTGCAGTCCAGCACGAAGTTGTCGTAGGGCGACGGCTCCACGTAGCCCTGCCCGGCTGTCGTGTGGACAATGCGAGGCAGGTCCGCATAGGTGAGCACTGCGTGCACGCCCGGCAAGGCTCTCGCGCGGTTGGCATTGATCCGCTTGATCCGCGCGTGGGCATAGGGGCTCGGGACCACGTACCCTACCAGCGCGTCGGACAGGTCGTGATCGGCCACGTACAGCTCGAGACCGCACGCCATGCCGAGGGCGTCGACCTTGCGAACGGAATGGCCGACGACCAGCAAGTCCTTGGTGCGATCAGCGCTCATTGTCCTGCTTCTCCTGCTGCAAGGCCGCGGCCGCGTCGCGAACCGCGTCGAAGATCTTCACGTAGCCGGTACACCGGCACAGATTGCCCGAAAGCGCTTCGGCGATCTCCTCCCGGGTCGGCACCAGCGTTCGGTCGAGCAGCGCCTTCGTCGACAGG
Source organism: uncultured Polyangiaceae bacterium (assembly GCA_964488865.1). GTDB lineage: Bacteria > Myxococcota_A > Polyangia > Polyangiales > Polyangiaceae > MWCO01. Next base: position 12,898 of record CAZAWR010000023.1, read on the forward strand.
ATCATGCCGGGCGAGCAATAGCCACACTGCACGGCTCCCGCATCCGCATAGGCCACCTGGATCGCGTGGGGCCGAACCACGTCCCCGAGCCCCTCGATCGTCAAGACCTCGCGCCCAGCCACCTTCGGCGCCGGCGTGATGCAGCTGAGGACCGCCTTGCCGTCCAACAACACCGTGCAAGCACCACATGTGCCCTCCCGGTCGCAGCCCTGCTTGACCCCACGTAGCCCCATGCGACGAAGCACGTCGAAGAGGGTGTCACCTGCCTGGCACTCGACCTCTCGCGCCACCCCGTTGATTCGAGTCGAAAACTTCATCACCCATCCTCCCGTGACGCCCATGCCCAGGCGTTCTCGACGGCTCGTCCGACCAGCACCGCGGCAAGCTCACGGCGATACTCCGCCGGAGCACGGAAGTTCGGCGCCACCTGCACCATGTCCCGCACCTTCTGCTCGATGGACTTGCGCAACTCCGGGGTCACGGCTTGCCCCTCGACCATGGCCTCGACCTCCGTGAGCCGCGACGGCCGGCCTTGCACCGCACCCAAGGCAACGCGCACCTGCCTGGCAGCGCCATCGACGAGCCCCAGCGTCACGCATGCCGACGCAAACGCATAGTCGGACGAGGTCCGCGTGAATCGCTCGTAACCGAACCCAAGCTTCCCGACGGCAAGAGGCACGCGCACCGACGTGATCAGCCCTCCATCCCAGGCCTTCTTTCCTTCTCGCAGACAGGCCTCCAAGCCGAGCTGAGTAGGCTGCCCCGTCGCGCGCTGGACCTCGATGGTCGCATCGAGGGCGAGCAACGCCACCGGCATGTCCGCCCAGAACACGAGGTGCGCGACGTTCCCCCCCACCGTGATCACGTTGCGCAGGGGCGCAGAGGCGACCGCACGCGCCGCCTTGCGCAGCACGGCACCTGCCATGCCGGGGATCTGGGTCGCTCGCGCAAGCTCCGCGAGCGTGACCGTGGCCCCGATGCGCACCGCATCGTCCGCGACCTCGATCCGGTCCAGCCCTAGCCGCGTCACGTCCACGACCTCGTGATCACGGCGGGCCCGGCCCGTGTACAACCCCGTCGCTCCCGCGATCGGCGTTGCTCCCTTGGCAATCAACTCCAGCGCAGCGCCAAGCGCCTCTGGTTGGTGGTAGGCAGCAATCATCACACAGATTCCTCCGTTCGTTTCCCGTCCGCGCCAGCGCGCACGTGGGAAAGAAACTTCAACCCCGTCTTGGCCGTCGCCCGGGCAACCATCGCCGCCGACGCCCGGTTCGCACAGCCCAACAAGTCCTTCTCGTCAAGGTGCACGAGCCGCCCTTCGTCGACCACCACCTCGCCGTTCACCATCACCCAGCGAGCCCGGCGAATCCCCGTGGTCAAGGCCAGCGCCGCCACGGGGTCGTGCATCGCGCCCGCGAGGCCCAGATCGTCCAGCCCATACAGCACGACGTCCGCGGCCATCCCCGGCGCGAAGTAGCCCACGTCGTCCCGACCCAGCACCCGCGCACCGCCCCTCGTGGCAATCCACAACGCCCGCCTCGCCGGCATCGCGTCCACCCCCGTCCCCACTCGATGCACCAGCGTACACGTCTGCAGCTCCCGGATCATGTCCGACGCGTCGTTCGAAGCCGACCCGTCCACCGCAAGCCCCACCGGCACACCAAGGTCCAGCGCACGCGGAACCCGCGCGATGCCCGAACCCAATCGCAGGTTCGACGTCGGGCAGTGCGCAATCCCCGTCCCCGTCGACGCCATCAGCCGGAGCTCCGCATCGTCGAGGTACACACCGTGCGCGTACCAGACGTCCGACCCGATCCACCCGACCTTCTCCATGTAGCCAAGCGGACGGCATCCGTGGGTCTCGAGACAGAAGCTCTCCTCGTCCTTGGTCTCCGCCAGATGCGTGTGCAGTCGCACCCCGTAGGAACGGGCAAGCTTCGCCGACTCCGCAAGGAGGTCGTCCGTCACGGAGAAGGGAGAACACGGCGCCAAGGCCAACCGGCACATGCTGAACCGGCTCGTGTCGTGGTAGCGCTCCACCACCCGAACGGAATCGGCAAGGATCGCGTCAGGACTCTGCACAACGTCATCCGGGGGAAGCCCGCCCTGGGATCGCCCCCGGGACATCGAGCCACGCGACGGATGGAAGCGCGCACCCAACTCTCGCGCGGCCTCGATTGTCTCGTCGAGCAGATGAGGGGACTGTCCTTGGGGAAAGACGTAGAAGTGATCGGCGATCGTGGTGCAACCTGTGAGCAGCAGCTCGCCGATGCCCACCTGTGCACTGATGCGCACGTCCTCCGGGGTAAGCTCTCGCCAGATCTCGTACAGGCCGAGGAGCCAGTCGAACAGCTTGGCGTCCTGCACCATCGGCACCGCGCGGTGAAACGTCTGGTACAGGTGATGATGCGTGTTGACCATGCCGGGTATGGCCATGGCCCCGCGCGCATCCACCTCCGTGCGTTGCTCGCCAGGGCCCGCGGCAGGAGGCGCTCCCTCTCCCAGGGCTCGGATCGAAGGCCCGTCAACGAGGATCCAACCGTCTCGAAGCTCCGATCCGGCGTCGTCCATCGTCACGATGTGAGCGATGTTCTTGATCAGAATCGTCATGGCACGTGCGACGCGGACCGGCAGGGGTCACGTCGAGCGAGGCATCATAGCGACGACAGCAGGAGATTGTAGGGGGATTCGAACTTTTTCGGCTCGCGGGATGGGCTAGCAGGAGCGCTTGCGACGCGCCACCAGCGCGAGCAACCCGAGCGCCGCTAGGATGCCGGAGCCGGCAGGAGACTTTCCGGGCACGGTGCAACCGCAACCCGAATCGTCAGGCTCGCTGTAGACAGACGAAGCGTTGCCGGAACCGGCCGTGCCGCCCGTCGCAGAGCCACCCGTGCCGCCCGTCGAAGAACCGCCCGTGCCGCCCGTCGAAGAACCACCCGTTCCGCCCGTCGAAGAACCACCGGTGCCGCCCGTCGAAGAACCACCGGTGCCGCCTGTGCCGCCTGTCGCAGAGCCACCGGCACCCGCTGTGCCTGCAGCGCCCGCTTCACCAGCCGCTCCCGCGGTGCCGCCCGTGCCTCCGACGCCACCCGTGCCGCCGGTGCCGCCGGTGCCGCCGGTGCCGCCTGTGCCGCCTGTGCCGCCTGTGCCGCCCGTGCCGCCCGTGCCGCCGGTGCCGGAGTCGACCCCAGCATCCACGGCAGTGCAATCGACCGCGGGAGTCTGACTGTTGCGCGGCAAGGGGATCGGCGTGGTGAAGTCCGCGGCGTTGTCATCGGTGTCGATGCACCCGCCACCGATTCGCTGCGCGGACTTGGTGGCGCTCGTGTTCGCGGTCGGCCCCGTTCCTTCGAACTGCGTGGCGTTCGTCCCGTATCCCACGAAGTCGATCACATCGGTCATCGAGCACAGCGACCCTGCAGCCCCGCAGCCACTGAGAAGGGCCCACGAGCGGACGAGCGCCACCTTGCCGTTGGAAGCGGACATCGCGATCGTCCCCACGAGGTCGGGCGTGGGCAGCGGTTCTCCGTCACCCGAGCCAACTGCGAGCTGGACCAGGAAATACTTGCCCGGGTCGAGCGTGAAGTCCGGCAGCGACACGGTGCCGCTCGTGGCGGAGAAGGTTCCCGTCACGCTCGCGTATTGCACGGCCAGGCCGAGCAGGTCCGCAGGCTCCGTTCCTCGGTTGAACAGCAGCACGAAGTCGTGCGTGTAGGTCGCACCCGAGTTGCCTCCACCCCCGTAGACTTCCGCGATCACGACGCCGTCGTGCACCAATCCCGCATCCGAAACGACATCCGGCGTGACATCCGGCGTGACATCCGGGGTCGCGTCCGCGGCAGCATCGGCGCCGGCATCGGGAACGGTGGAGCAGTCGTACGCAGCAATCGTCGTGTTGCGAGGATTGGGCGCGGCCACCTCGAAGTCGCTCGCGTTGTCGTTGGTGTCGATGCAGCCGCCGTTCTTGCGGTGCATGGAGTTCGCGGCGGAGCTTGGCGCCGTGGCGCGTCCCGCACCTTCATACTGGCTGGCGCTGGTCCCGTAACCCACCAAGTCGACGATGTCCTGCGCAGCGCACGGGACCGTCGTCGACCCGCAAGAGGAAAGCGGCGCGCTTGCGAGCGCGAGGGCGAGCTTCCCTCCCGAGGCACCCAAGCCAATCGTTCCGGTGGCATCCGCCGCTGGGAGCGCCACACCAGCGGAACCGCCGTCCAGCTGAACGAGGAAGTACCTTCCTGGCTGGAGGAGCTGGTCGGGCAAGGCCAAGAGCGCCGCCGTGAACGTTCCCGTGGCGCTCGCGTACTGAAGCACGACGGCGCCGAGGGTGACCGGTTCGCTGCCGCGGTTGAACAGGACGACATAGTCGTGGGTGTAGACGGCGCCGGTGTTGCCGCCCGCGGGGTAGACCTCCGCGATCACAAGGCCGTTGGTGACCACGGTGCCGGCGTCGGCGCCACCGGTCCCACCGGAGCCTGCTGAGCCTGCCGAACCGGCAGAGCCACCTGCCCCAGCCGCGCCACTGGCGCCTGCGGAACCGTCGGGCCCGGCATCGGGCAACGCGCTGCAATCGACGGCCGTGGTTGCCGTGTTGCGCGGGGTGGGTGCACCAAGCTCGAAGTCAGCGCTGTTGTTGTCGGTTTCCTGGCACCCACCGAGCTTGCGTTGCACCGAGGTCGTGTCGGTCGGGCTGGGCGCTGCCGTGCCCTCGTACTGGGTGGCCGTGGCGCCGTACCCGACCATGTCGATGATGTCCGCCACGGGACAAGGGGCAGCCGTTGTGCCGCACTGGTGCAGCAACTGGCTGGCGTTCGAGAGGGCAACCTTGCCCGCCGTTCCGCTCATGGCGATGGCCGTGGATGTCGCGTCCGGGGTGGGCAACGCCGTACCCGTCGCGTTGTTCGAAGTCAGCTGGAGCAGGAAGTACCGACCGGGCTCCAGGGACACGTCGGGCAAGAGGACCCTGCCAGAGTTGTTGTAGAAAAGGCCCGTCGCACTCGCGTACTGGATTGCAAGCGTTCCAAGCGCCACGGGGGCCGTACCGCGATTGAACAGGACCACGTAATCGTGGGTGTAGGCCGCGCTGGTGCCCGCGGCATACACCTCCGCGATGACGAGGTTCGAGGACAAGGCGCTGACGCGTTGGCCGAGCGGTTCCTCGGAAGGAGCGCTGCAGGCGGCCAAGACGGCGGTAGCGACGAGGGCGGCTTTCGCCTTCCAGCGAAGGGAGAGCTTGTCAACGAGGGGCATGGGGACCTCCTGGGGATGCGAACGAAAGGAAAGCCTGACACCGAACTGGGCTGGGAGTCCAGCAGGACCGGCAGGCGAACAACCACGGTGAGGGGGCGAGAAGGGAGCGTCAGGGCGTCACGGTGAGCGTGCCGAACTGGGCCGTGTCGAAGGTCAGACCGGCGTTGGACCCTGCCCCATCGAGGTCGCAGTAGGTCCAGTGCGCGCCTCCGTCGAGACTGAAGCGGTAGACGTAGGAGTAGGTTCCGGCCGCCGGGGGCGTAAGGCTCGCCTGGAACTCGTCGTCATTGCCGACCTGCACGTTGTAGGTCGCATTGACATACTGGAAGCCGCTCTGGACGCTCGGGTTGATGGTGGTGGCTCCCCAGCCGACCTGAGCGAGGACACCGGGAGGGGCGCCCGCCGCTGCCGTGAGACCGGCCTCGAACAGGCGGCCGTAGATCAATCCCGTGGTCGCGTTCGCGGCCACGGAAATGGTCGCCGGGGACTGCAGGTTGCAGTAGTCGGCTTCATAGGCCTGGTCACTCTCGTTGGCGCTGCAAGAGCACGCGACGATAGGGGAGGCGGAGTTGCGCGGGACCGGCGTTCCGACCGTGAAGTCGGTGGCGTTGTTGTTGGTTTCCGTGCAGCCAGCGTCGGCTCGGATGGCGGCGGTGGTGTTGCTGGGAGCGGGCCCGTAGGCGGTCTCGAAGCAGTTCGCGGTCGAACTCAGCCCCACCATGTCGGCAATGCCGGTCCCAGTTGGGCAGGCACCGGACAGAGCCGTGGAGGTCCTCACGAGTGCCACCTTGAAGCCGGTCCCCGCCATGGGGATCGTTCCAATTGCATCAGGGGCCGGCAAAGCCGTGGTCCCTCCAGTTCCGATCGCCTGCTGGATGAGATAGTAACCGCCGGCCGCAATGGTTCCTGCAAGGGGCGTGAGACTCCAGCTAGTGCCGGTTGCCGATGCGTACTGCACCGACCATCCCGTCAGATCCACCGCAACCGCACCGCGGTTGTGCAACTCGATGAAGTCGTGCGTGTAGGTTGCGCCGCTGTTTCCTCCACCTCCGTACACCTGACTGATCACCACCGCCTGCCCCAGACAGTTGATGCCCGCGGTGAAGCCATACGTCATGGTGTAGGCCGATAGCGCGTTGCCATTCGCATCCGCTGCCGCCGTCGTGACGCGAACCTTATACACACCGGCTGCCGTGAGGTTCGACCCGAGGGCAAGCGTCGCCACCGTGTCCCCCACCGTCATCACCGGAGCCGCCGTCGTGAACGCCACGCACGTCGCGAAGTTGTCCGAAGAGACCTGGATCGACCCCGAGCACGTCCCCGCCGCCGTCTGCGCCGTCAACGTCGTGGGGTTCATCGCCGCCGAGAACGTGATCGCGACGCTCGTGTCCAACGGCACGCTGCTCGCCCCGTCCGCCGGAACCGTCGAACGCACCTGCGGGAACTGACACACGTTGCCCGTGCACACCCCGGACTCGCAGTCCGCCGCCACAAGACACGACTCGGTGACCTCACACGGGTCGCACGTGCCACCGCCGCAGTCCACGTCCGTCTCGTTGCCGTTCTCGACACTGTCACCGCACGTCGCCGCCTGGCACTCATTGCTCGTGCACACCCCGCTCGTGCAGTCCGTCCCGTCGATGCACTCCACGCAGTTGCCGTTGCCGTCGCAGAGTGTTCCGCCCGAATCGCTGCAAGTCGCTCGCAGCACCGCGTTGCTCACCCCCGCCGTGCCGTTCGTGCAGGTGTTGAGGGTACACAGGGTCCCGTCGTCGAGGATGTCCGTGTTGTCCACCGTCGACTGGGTCCCACCGTTGCCGTTGCACTCCGCCACGCGGCAGTCCCCGGGCGTCTGCTGCGGCAGGTCCGTACCCACGGCCGTGTAGTTGAATCCGCAAGTGTCGTTTGCGCACGTGCGGGTCGCGCAGAACGTGTCCGTGCCGGCGCAATCCGCAGGCACGTTGCAGCCCACGCACTGCCCTTGATCATCGCACACGCCGGCAGAGCACACCGTGCCCAAGGTGAGGTTCGGATTGCTGGGCGCACCGCTCGTGCACAGGTCGCCGGTGCAGTCGTTGTTGTCGACAGGCAGGTCCAGGTTGTTGGCAACCTCCTCCTCGTTTCCTGCCCCGTCGCACTGCCAGACCTGGCAGTCACCCGCGACCTGGCCCGAGGTCAGGGGCGTACCGTCCGCCGTGTACGTGAACCCGCACTCGCCATCCGGACACGCGCGAGTGGCGCAGAAGCTATCCGTCCCGGGACACTGGATCGGCTGCAGGCACTCGACACACTCGCCGTTCATGTCGCAATAGCTGCCGCCGCCCTCCGTGCACGCCAGCCCAGTCGTCTTCGGCGGGTTGCTCGCCACGCCGTCCGTGCACAAGTCGTTCGTGCACTCCCTGCCATCCACCGGCAGGTCCGTGTTCAGGTTCACGGTCTTGGTGCTTCCCGCCCCGTCGCACTGCACCTGCTGGCAGTCTCCGCTCACCTGGACGTCGAAGGGGGTCCCGTCGTCCTTGAAGTCGAACCCGCACACCCCGACCGTGCAAGTCTTCGTCCGGCAGAACGTGGTGGTCCCTTGGCAGTCATCCGCCGTCACGCAGCCAACGCAGGCCCCGTTCCCATCGCAGAACATGTTGGTCCCGCACGAAATTCCCTCGTCGATGTGCGGGTGCGACGGCACACCGTTCGTGCACACGTTCTCGGTGCACGGGTTGTCGTCGTCCGGCAGGTCGGTGTCGTCCACCGCGCCCTCGACATTGCCAGCACCATCGCACTGAGCCTCCCTGCAGTCCCCCGTGGTCTGGGACGTGAGGACAAACCCGTCCGTGGCGTAGGTCACGTCGCACAGGTTGTTGTCGCACGCAAACTGCTGGCACTCAGTGTCCGCCCCACAATGCGAGTCGATCATGCACTCGACACACGCCCCGGCGCCATTGCACACGCCCGCCGAGCAGACCACGCCCGAAGCCGAATCGGGGTTCGACGCTACGCCGTCCTGGCATACGTCATCGGTGCAGTCGTTGCCGTCCGCGGGCAGATCCGTGTTGTCGGCTACCTCGGTCGTATCACCCTCGCCATCACACTGGACGACCTGGCAGTCTCCGTCGGTCTGCGTCGTGACTACCGTACCCGAGGCCGCGTAGGTGTAGCCACAGACGTTGTCCTCGCACGTGCGGGTCTGGCAGTCGGTGTCCTCTCCGGGACATTCCGCCGCGTCCACGCAGCCGACGCAAGCGCCGTTGCCATCGCATACGAGGTCCGTGCCGCACGCCGTGCCCTCGGCCGCGTTGGAGTACGACGGAGTACCTGCATCGCACGCGTCGACGGTGCACGGGTTGTTGTCTTCGGGCAGGTCCGTGTCATCGGCCACGGTTTCGACGGCGCCGCTGCCATCGCACTGGCTAACCTGGCAGTCCCCTTCGGTCTGCTGGCCGATGGCGGTTCCCGCGGAGACGGGCTGGGTACCGCAGGTCTCGTTGGTGCATGTGCGCACGAGGCACTCGTTGCCCGTGGCCGGGCAGTCTTCCGCGTTGATGCACTCGGGGGTCCCGCCACCCGTGCCGCCCGTTCCTCCCGTACCGCCCGTGCCGCCCGTTCCTCCCGCGCCGCCGGTCCCACCCGTGCCGCCGGTCCCACCATCCGTCGTGGGCCCCTGATCGGGGATCTTGTCGCGGTCGACGGAGGCGATCAGCTCACACCCCATGGCAGTCAGGGCGAACCCGCCGAGCAGGAGGGCGTGAACCAGGACCTGCGATTTGGCTCTCATACTACTTCTCCCTCGAGATTTGGGTGCCTAGCCGCCAAGGGCCGGCCCCGGGTGAATCACCGGCCCGCAGGGCGCGCGGACCGCTGCACACGAATTGTCCAGAAGAGTGTCCAGGATATACGCCCGGTGCCCCCCCGTCCACCGCGATGGGCCGCCGCAGGAGCCACGGAAACTGAGGTCCCTTTCGCGAGGGGCTTGCGTGCGCCGAAACCGGACACAGATCTGCCCACACCCCGAAGGGTGACGGATTCCCCACTTTCGACAGAAAGCAGAAGCTTCATGGATCGATTCGACCTGATCGTCTTGGGAGGGGGCAGCGGTGGACTCGCTGCAGCCCGACGCGCAGCGTCCCACGGAAAGCGCGTCGCCCTCGTCGAGCACGATCGCTTGGGCGGGACGTGCGTCAACCGCGGCTGCGTACCCAAGAAACTGCTGCACGACACCGCCGCGCTCATCGAGGCCACGCACGACGCCCAGCGCATGGGGTTCGAAGGTCCCGTCCCCAAGCCCAGCTGGGCGCCCCTGCGCGATCGGATCCAGGAGTTCATCACCAACCTCAACGGCATCTATGCCCGGAACCTCGACAAGGACAACGTCACCTACGTCGTCGGCCAGGCACGCTTCGTCGACTCGCATACCGTACGCGTCGGAAGCGAGGACCTACGCGCCGAACGGTTCGTCATCGCCACCGGCGCACGGCCGAAGCCCCCGCCGATCGAAGGCGGCCACCTCGCCCTCGTCAGCGACGACTTCTTCCATCTGCCTGACGTCCCCGAACGCGTCCTCGTGCTGGGAGGCGGCTACATCGGGATGGAGTTCGCCGGCATCCTCTCCACGTTCGGGAGCAAGGTCACCATCGTCGAGTTCCTCGACCGCGTCCTCGCCCCCTTCGACGAGGACGTCTCGAAGCACATGCACGAGCTGTACGAACGGCTCGGTATCGAGGTGCACGTACGGGCGGCCGTCACACGCATCGAAGCGGCCGGGGCAGGTCGCAAGGTCACCGTTCAGCCTCGCGACGGAGCAGAGAGTTTCGAAGGGACCTACGACGCGGTCATCTCCGCCGTGGGGCGCGTTCCCAACGTGGAGGACCTCGGGCTCGATGCAGCAGGCGTGAAGCTCGACGCCCGGGGGTTCATTGAGGTGAACGAGGACGAGCAAACCTCGGCGCCGCACATTTTCGCGGTGGGTGACGTGGCGGGGCGCCCGGCCCTCACCCCCGTGGCCATCAAGGCGGGAAGGCGGCTGGCCGATCGCCTTTACGCCGGCGGCACGGAGCGGATGCGTTACGACGTGATCCCGACCGCCGTGTTCACGCCCGTGGAAATCGGCGTGGTGGGCCTCACGGAACAACAGGCGCGAGACCGCTACGGCGAAGCGTCCGTCAAGACGTACCGATCCGAGTTCAAGCCCATGCGCAAGGCGCTGGTGCCGGGAACGGCGGTGCGCGCGCTGGTGAAGATGGTCGTGGCGGGCGACAACGAGACGGTCGTGGGATTGCACCTGGTGGGCCCGGAGGCGGGGGAAATCATCCAGGGGTTCGCGGTCGCGGTGACCGCAGGACTCACCAAGAAGCAGTTCGACGACACCATCGCGATCCACCCGAGCCTAGCGGAAGAAGCCGTCACGCTGCGGTAGGCCTCGCAGCGGCTCCAATCGTATTGGCCGCTCACAGCGGTACCGTCTCAGCGCATCTATTCGCCCTCACAGGAATTCTTCTTCGCCCAGCGGCCGGGATGTGGATTTGCCGTCGTTTGTGGGTGTAGGGTCCGGCGGCCTGGCGTGGCGTGCTCGCAAGCCAGGAGTCATTCGACGGAAGGGACGCGGGCGAAACGAATGTGCTGGAGTGGTGAAGCGAGTGCGGCGATTGCGCTGGGAGGGCTTACGAGCGCGTACCTGCTGAAGCGCAAGGGAGAGCCCAAGGAGGTGTACCTTCCGACGGCGTACTTCGTGCTGATGGAAGGTCTTCAGGCGGTGACGTACATCGTGGTGGGGGAGTGCGGGACGCGCTTCAACACGCTGTTCACGCACCTGGCCATCGCTCACATTTCGTTCCAACCGATCTTCATCAACATGCTGGGCATGGAGTTCATCGACCCTGCGGTGAAGCACCGGATTAAGAAGTACGTGTACGCGTTCTGCGGGCTGGTGGCGATCTTCTGCCTGATGCGCTTGATCCCCGCGTACGACTTGCTGGGTCGATGCGAGCCGGGGACGGCTCTGTGTAGCCACATTCAAACCTGCGCCTACCGCGGGCAGTGGCACATCGGCTGGGACGTTCTGCTCAACGGGTTCAACGAGCACTGGCGCTGGTACGTGGTCTCCGCCTTCGCCCTGCCGATCCTGTACGGGTCGTGGAAGTGGTCGCTCTACCACTACCTCGTGGGCCCCTTGGCGGCTTCCCTGACCACGGTCGACGTCAACGAGCGCCCCGCGGTGTGGTGCCTTTTCAGCACCTGCATCATCGCGCTGCTCGTCAACACGCGCCTGCGTGGATACATCCACGTTCGCAAGTGGTTCACCTGGAAGTTCTTGCTGGCGCGGGGACCGTCGCGCGTCGTGAACGCGGAGTGACGTTCACCCACCCGTCGGCAAGCACGCGTACCGCTGGATCGTCCCGCTCGCCTGCAGCGGATAGAGCATCGTCCCGTCCGGGCACGACGCTCCCTCCAGGGCCACCGCGCCGCATACCTTGGCGTCGGCATTGACCGGGACCACGCAGACGTTGCCATCCGAATCGCCACAATCCGCGACGGACTCGCAACGCTGACCGAGCTTGTCCTGCGCAGCGAAGGGATGGACCTGCGGGTTGCCGTCGATGCCGTGCACGCCGTAGAAGACTTCCTTCATGTCGTTCCAGTACTCGGCGTTCAGGTCCCGGACCATCTTCCCGAAGGTGACCACGCTCAGTCTCCCGCCCGCGTCGACGACGAGCAAGTTGCGCAGCAGCTGCATCGTGCCCACGCCATAAGAGAAGTTCACGGTGGTGAACACGTCGAGGTTCACTTCGCTCTTGGCAGGGTTGGCGTACAGCATGTCCGCGTACTGGGAGTACGTCTGGCACCCCTGCGCGACGAAGATCTGCTGCTTGGCCGGCAGGCCGATCGTGGCGAACTCGGTGTACGTCACGTCGTTGGGTTTGTCGTCGGACAGGTAGAAGCCGTAGAACGGGCCTGCGTGGCCGTTGTAGAAGAAGACGTCACGCGCAACGATCTCCGCGAGCGCGGTGTCGTGTCCGAGCTTTCGGTCGTTGACGAACATGTCGCTGTGGAAGACGCGGACCTCGACGCGCAAGTCCTTGCCGTTGGCCTGGACGGTCCGCACGAACGGCCCGGAGTCATGCTTGAGGTCCGCGAAGCTGGACACGGGCGCCGTGAACCCCATCGAGGAACGCAGGGTGTAGAACGCCTCGTCCGCCTCCTGCAGGTCGGAACGGGGATCGTTGTAGTCGTGGCCGAAGAAGAGGGTCACGTCGAGCACGCCGTCCTCGATCATGGGGGCGATCTGAGGGTAGGCATCCTGGGGCATCTTCTCACGCGCGATGGTGCAGCGAACGTGCTCGAGGTCGCCCACGTGGGTGGCTGGGTCGAAGTTGCGAATCTGCCCACGGGGAACCTCGTTGGGGCTCGACTCGAACCCCGCCGGCATCGCCAGGTCGAACTGCACCACGCCCGCAGGAGCATCCTCGAGAAGCGGCAGAGCGCTCAACATGTTGCGCGGACCAGCCACGTCGATGCTGAACGCAACCCGCAAGTGCCCAGGCTCGACCTCCTCCACGTCCTCCGGAGCCACCGTGTAGTTGCGCGCCATCGCCCCGTACCCGCCGTAGCTCAGGTTCGTGAAGAACCGCTCGAGCTTGTTCGTCATGAACGTCGTCAGAAACAGCGATACCGCCGTCAACCGACGGTCGATCTTGTCTTTTCGCAAGTCCGCGTCCGACGCGTCGTCCGCGTTCTCGAACCGGACGTCGACCACACCGGTGACCTCGAACTCGGCGGAGACGTTCGAGTAGTAGTTGTCCGCCTTTCCCAGGGGGACGACCGAGAGCTCATCGTCAGCGGGGGCGGCAGCGGGGTCGGAGGGTGCGCTGGAGCATCCGAAAGCAAGGGAGGCAAGGAAGGTCGAACCAAGGAAGGTGCAAGCGGACTTGAAGTTCATGGCTGACTCCAGGAGGGTCACGGGCTTGCCATGTGCCAAGCAATTGGTACGCCAATATCCCACATGCCATTCCATGAGAATTTCCGGAGATTTTTGATGGAAGCAGCTCGCGCCGTGGGATCAGGCTGTTCTCACTGCGCCACAAAACATCTCACATGGCGGGAACACTTCGTACCCAAAGGTCCGTCCACGGGCCTGCTTGTCAAGCCTGGGCGGCCAGACCACAATGCCGGGATGAGACGACCACGGGTCCGTTCGACGCTGCGCATCGCGGCGTTCACGACACTCTGGGCCGTTTCCTCGGGTTGCACCTACGACTTCGACGGCGCCTTCTCCGCCACCCCACTCTTTCCCTCCAAGGACAGTGGCGCCGATGGCCCCGTCGCGGACGTAGGGGAGGCGGGATGGGACGGTGAGCCCGTGGACGGTTGCTGGCCGTCGTGTTCGGGAAAGTGCTCGGGGGCAGACAACGGGTGCGGGCAACCTTGCGTCGGCAACGACTGTGGCAGCGCGTGCTGCGGAGTCACGTGCTGCCATCCCGATCAGGTGTGCGGCGTGTCGAAACAGTGCTGCACCCCGGACACCTGCCAGGCGATCGGGGCGGAGTGCGGGACCCACCCGGACGGGTGCGGCGGAACGTTGAGCTGTGGCGGGTGCTCGTCCGGGTCGTGCAGCAGCCAGGGCACGTGCACCGGATGCCCGTACGACGAGTGCGCGGGAGCCTGCTGCGACGCCGGCCAGGTTTGCGATTTCCTCGGACAGTGCTGCACGCCACTCGATTGCGGTTCAATCGGGGCCTCGTGCGGCGTTCACGACGACGGGTGTGGTCGCCCGATCACTTGCGGCGACTGCGGGCCGAACCAGTACTGTCTCGACGGGATGACATGCTCGGCGCTCGCCTTCACGATGGTCGAGATACCGTCTGGGACCTTCCAAATGGGAAGCCCTCCCACCGAGCCGGGCAGGTCGGACTACGAGGGCTACTCGGCCTCGATGGACGAGACGCTGCACTCGGTGAGCCTCCTTTGGTCGTTCGAGATCGCGAACGTCGAGGTCAGCCAGCACGACTTCGATCAGCTCATGGGCTACAACCCATCGTACTTCGCGGAGTGCGGCCCGGACTGCCCGGTGGAGCGCGTGACGTGGGACGAGGCCCTCGCTTTCTGCAACGTGCTCTCGGAGATGAAGCACTTTGCTCCCTGCTTCGAGTGCACGGGCGCCGGAGACTCGGTCTCCTGCTCGCTCTCGAGCTCCTATTCCACACCCTACGAGTGTGCGGGCTTTCGATTGCCGTCGGAGGCGGAGTGGGAGTACGCGGCGAGAGCGGGCTCGCAAACGGCTTTCTCATCAGGAAGCCTACAGAAGGAAAAGTGCAACGAGGTCGACGCGAACCTGAACGCGATCGGCTGGTACATCGCGAACGGCAACGTGACCTACGGAGGGTCGGTGCCCTTGCCGTGCGAGGGCAGCGAGATGCCGATCGGAACGCATTCCGTGGGCATGCGATCGGCCAACGCGTTCGGCCTCCACGACATGGCGGGCAACGTCTGGGAGTGGGTGCTCGACTGTCCGGCGGCCTATCCCACGACCAGCCAGGTCAATCCCCTGGGGCCGATGAACTGTAACCACCGGTACAAGATCTATCGAGGAGGGGGAGCGGGAAACTTGGCTTCCTACTGTCGCCACGGGGAGCGTGCCGACTACACGCCGGAGGGCGGGAAGAACGTCGACATCGGTTTTAGGCCGGTCCGAACCCTGTATTGAGGCAAGGCCTCAGGGCTTGGTCTTGAGCAGCCCTTCCGCCAGACGGACCGTGGCCTCGAACCCGAGCAAGGTCTTGGCATCGGAGACGTCGGCCTGGGAGAACGGGACGTCGCCTGCACGGGGAGGCTCGTATTTGGGCTTCACCTTGGCGCCGGTGACCTCGATGATCGTGTTCGCGAGATCGTTGACGCTGGTGGTGCCTCCGGCGCCCACGTTGTAGCCACGGCCGCAGGCAGCGGGCGGGGCGGAGGCGGCGAGGAGGTTAGCCCGCACCACGTCCGCCACGAACGTGAAGTCGCGGCTCTGCTTGCCGTCTCCGAAAATGATGGGCGCCTCCCCCTTCATGCAGGCGGCAAAGAAGCGCGGAACGACGGCCGCATAGGCGCCGTTCGGGTCTTGCCGGGGACCGTAGACGTTGAAGTAGCGCAAGCCGACCGTTTCCATGGCGAAGCATCGGGCGAAGGTGTCGGCGATCTGCTCGTCCACCTTCTTCGACAAGGCGTAGGGAGACAGGGGCTTGCCCTCCTCCCCTTCCTTCTTGGGAAGGCGGGTGCTGTCGCCGTACACGGAGGAGGAAGAGGCGTACACGACCCTGCGAACCTTGGCGTCCCTCGCGGCCATGAAGATGTTCGCGGTTCCACCGATGTTGACGTCGATGCTCGTGGCCGGGTCGTTCATGGAGCGCGGGACGGAACCGAGGGCTGCCTGATGGAAGACGTAGGCAATACCCTCCATGGCACGGTGGCACGTGGACAGGTCCCGGATGTCCCCCTCGAGCAGGTCGATGCGGTCCATGCATTGGGCCAGGTTCTCACGATGCCCACTGACGAAGTTGTCGAGCACCCGAACGCGCGCACCGCGTGCCAGAAGCTCATCCACGAGGTGAGAACCGATGAAGCCGGCTCCGCCGGTCACCAGAGCCCCGAGTCCCTTGAAGTCCACGATGTCCATGCGTCTGATCCCCTCCGGATGCGGATGTTCCAGCCTCAAGCCTTCACGACGTTCGGCAGCGTCTTGCGGTAAACGCCACGGGTATCGACCAGGAGCTTGGCATGCTCGAGCACAGCGTCGTAGTCGACGGCTGAGTGGTCGGTGGCGATGAGGACGACGTCGGCGGCGGCAACGGTCTTCACGTCGAGCGGGACCGATTCCATGGCGGGCAGGTTGGGCCAGGACCGCATCTGCGGGGCCGACGGGATGTGGGGGTCATGGTAGGAGACGACGGCGCCTCTGCGGAGCAGGATGTCGATGAGCTCGAAGGAAGGGCTCTCACGGGGGTCGTCGATGTCCTTCTTGTAGGCGAGGCCGAGGACGAGCACCTTGGCGTTCTTGAGGGCGACACCGCGATCGTTGAGGGCGAGCTGGAGCTTGTCGATGACGTAGCGGGGCATGGCGACGTTGACCTCGCCGGACAGCTCGATGAACCGGGTGGACACGCCGAACTCGCGGGCCTTCCAGGTCAAGTAGAACGGGTCGAGGGGGATGCAATGTCCTCCGAGGCCGGGACCCGGGCTGAACTTCATGAAGCCGAAAGGCTTGGTAGCCGCGGCGTCCAGCACCTCCCACACGTCGATCCCCATCCGGTCGTAAACGACCTTGAGCTCGTTCACGAGGGCGATGTTGACCGCACGGAAGATGTTCTCCGTCAGCTTGGTGGCCTCGGCCGCGCGTGCCGAGGAGACGCGCACCACCGCGTCGATCGCTGCCTCATAGAGGCGCACCGCGAGGTCCCCGGAGTCTTCGTCCACCCCCCCCACGATCTTGGGGATGGTCGTCGTGTTGTAGTGCTTGTTGCCCGGGTCCTCGCGCTCAGGAGAGAAGGCCAGAAAGAAGTCCTTCCCGCTCACCAGCCCGGTCTCCTCGAGGATGCCTCGCACCAACTCGTCCGTCGTGCCCGGATACGTCGTCGACTCCAGCACCACGAGCTGACCGGGACGAAGGCGCTCCTTGATCTGCTGCGAGGTCATCACGACGTACTTCATGTCCGGCTCGCGCTGCGGCGTCAGCGGCGTAGGCACCGCAATGAGCAAGGCGTCCGGCTCACGAAGACGATCGAAGTCCGACGTGGCCTCCAGCATCTTGTCTTTGACGGCCCTGGCTACCCGCTTCGGGTCCATGTGCATGATGTAGGTCTCGCCCTTCATCAGGGTCTCGACCTTGCGCGGATCAACGTCGAATCCGGTGACGCGAATGCCCTTCTCGATGAAGGACAGAGCCAGGGGGAGCCCGACGTAGCCGAGCCCGATGACCCCGACGTGAACCTTGCGATTCTCGATCTTCGCGAGAAACTCACTCTTGTGTGCGGTAGTCACGATGCATCCTCGATTTCCGGGGAGGCGGGTTCAACCGCCGTCGCCCCCATGGCTCACGCGGCGGTTTTGGTACCCACGAACGCGACGATGTTCTGAATGGAGTCGAGATTCTCGGGCAGCATCTCCGCATCGTCGACGGAGATCCCGAACTCGTCCTCGAGGAAGGCAACGACCTCGAGAATCCCTGTGGAGTCGACGATACCAAGGTCGAGCAGCGAGGCATCGTCGGTGAGGTCGCTCGCGCTGGCGGCGTAGAAGTTGTCCTTGATGAACTGTCGCACCTTGTCTGCGGTATCCATTACTCGCCCTTCTTGCGGGTGAAAGCCGCACGCGGATTGCCGTCGGCGTCGCTGTCGAACTCGACGCCGTCGTACTGCTTGGCGCGGCGGAAAAGCAGCTCGATCTGCCGTTCCTGCCCGGCTCCGAACTCGAAGCTGACCAGGCCTCCGGGTCGGAGGAACGGCAGGCCTTCCTTGATGACACGCTGGTGGATGGTCAAGCCGTAGGGACCGCCATCGAAAGCTTCCACCGGCTCGTGGTTCAACAGGTGAGCCCGATCCTTGTCGAGGCGCCCTGTGGAGATGTACGGCGGATTGCACACGAGACCGTGGATCGTTCCCTCGAGCCCGAGCCCGTCGAACCCCGCGAACAAATCCCCCTGGTACACGCTCACCCGGTCCGCGAGACCGAGGAACGCGACGTTTCTGCGCGCCACGTTCACGCACCCGTCCGTGAGGTCCGAGGCCCAGACACGGGCCTGGGGGAACGCGAGCGCGAGAGCACAGGCGAGGTTGCCCGCCCCACAGCACATGTCGATGATGCGAAGCTCACCCTCGACGTCGAAGGCGCGGATGCGACTCTCGGACCCTCGCCCCAAGATCTCGGTTTCCGCCCGGGGGACGAGCGCACCCTCCTCGGCCAGCATGTCGGTTCCCATGAACCGGACCCGACCCACCGCGTACTCCAGCGGAACACCGCGCAGCCGTCGCTCCACCATGGCGCGCGCGAGCTCCGCGGGGTGCTCCCCTTGGGCAGCGACCTCCACGATGCGAGCTGCCTCCCGGTCCGGCCCCTCGAGCCCCGCGGCCTCGAGACCCGCACGAACTTCTTCTTTCCAGTCGCTCATCGCAGGTCCGTCTTCTTGATCTTGCCCGTGGTGGTCTTCGGCAGGTCGTCGACGATCTCCACGTACTTGGGCACCATGAAGTTCTCCAACCGCTGCTGCGCCTCTCCGATGATTTGACGGGGCGTGAGGGTTGCTCCCTGCTCCGGCACCACGAACGCCTTGATCGCCTGGCCGAGGATCTCGTCCGGCACGCCGATGACCGCAACCTCCTTGACCCCAGGGATGTGAACGATCGCGTTCTCGACCTCCTTGGGCGCCACCTTCTCACCCCGGCTCTTGATCACGTCGTCCATCCGCCCGACGAAGTACAGATACCCTTCCTCGTCCATCTTGCAGTAGTCGCCCGTGTACAGCACGAGCTCCCCGGGCAACGGGCCGGGCTTCAGCTTCTTCGCGGTCTGCTCGGGCTTCTCCCAGTAGCCCCGCATCACCGTGGCGCCTCGGATCACGAGCTGCCCCACCTCGTTGGGCCCCACCCGCTCGTCCTTTTCGTTGACGATCCACATCTCCGTGTTCGGAATCGCAATGCCCACGCTGGTGGGCTTTCGCTCGATGTCCTCGGGCGGCAAGTACGTGCAGCGCTTGCACTCGGTCAACCCGTACATCGAGTACACACGCGCCTTGGGGAAGATCTTCCGAAGCAAGTCGATGTGCTTGACCGGCAGGGCCGCCGCCGTGTTCGTCACGAACCGGATGCGGCTGAAGTCGTAGTCCGCCAGGTTCTTTAGCTCCCCCAGGATGGCGAAGATCGTGGGAACACCAGGGAATGAGGTGACCTGCTCGTCCACCACGACCTTGAGGACCTGTGCAGGGAACGTGAACGATCGCTCCACGACCAGCCGCGCTCCCAGCCGGTACGACATCAGCATCTGGTACAGCCCGTAGTCGAAGGACAGGGGCAGCACGCAGAGCACGACGTCGTCCTCGGCCATGCGCAAGTACGTGGACACGCTGGTGGCCGCGGTGATCATGTTGCGGTGGGTGAGCATGACCCCCTTGGGGTCCCCGGTGCTCCCCGACGTGTAAATGATCGCCGCAAGGTCGATGTCGATGCAGGTGCGACGGGGCGCCATTTGGGCGTCACCTCGTGCGATCGCGTCGTCCCACGCCGTCACGGGAGGGGCGCCTTGCAAGAGCGTCAGGTCGAGCTTGCCCGACACGATGAGGGTCCGAAGGTGGCGAGCCTCCTTGACCACGTCCGCGAACACCCGCGTGAGGTGAGCGTCCGTGATCATGGCGACGGCCCTGCAATCGTCGAGCAGGTAGATGAGCTTGTCGGCCTTGGTCAGGGGGTTGACGACGGAGACGACGGCGTTGGCCTTGAGCACGGCCCAGAAGGCGACGACAGTCTCCACGGTGTTGTCGGCGAAGATGACGATGCGATCGCCGCGCTGAACGCCGCTGGCGACGAGGGTGTTGGCGAGGGCGTTGGACTGGGCGTCGAGCTCGGCAAAGGTGAGCCGCCGCTTCTGGCAAACGAGGGCGACCTTGTCCGGAGATCGTCGCGCCGACAGGTGGAGGAAGTCGTGAAGGAGCGGGATCGCTTCGATCATCGGTGGGCGTTCCTAGGGATTGGGTTGCAGACGGTCGACGAGGGTCTTGAGCTCGACCCGGTTGCCCGGGTCGGGGTACGCACGGACGAACATGTCGTGCAGGAGTTGCGTGGACAGGACGCCGACCACGGCCATGTTGTCCGTGTTGGAGAACTGCCCGGCCTGCGCGCGGGCCTTGCACTTGCGCCAGAGGGCGGAGATCGCGACGGGGGAGAACACGCCTGCATCGCGGACGGAGGTCTCGGACATCATGTCATCCACCCACGCGGGGACGTCGGGCCCCACGAAGGACAGCGCGTCGGGCGCGCGATAGGGCTGCTTTTTCCTGCGCAGGATGGAGTCCGGAACCACGCCGGAGGCCACGCGCTTGAGCACGTGTTTCTCGTCGAGCACGCGGAGCTTGAAGTCCGCCGGCAAGGAGTTGGCGAGGCGAACGACGTTGATGTCGAGGAACGGGAAGCGTCCCTCGACGGAGTTGGCCATGAGCATGCGGTCGCCCTGGGAGGAGAGCAGGTATCCTGCGAGCAGGGTACGGATCTCGAGGTACTGGTCCTGGGCGAGGGTCGACCAGCGGGAGAAGTCCTCAGGCAACGAGGCCAGGAGCCGCGCGGTGACGTCGACCGGGGGGGATGCGGCGAACTCGCTGGACAGCAGGCGCTTGAGGGCGGACGTGCCTTCCCAGCGCATGTCGTGAGAGAAGCCGGGGAGGTGGGCGTTGGCGAGGTTGCGACCGAAGAAGCGTCGCGACATGGCCTGCTGCGCCACGGGAGAGCGTGCAAGATAGGGGTAAAGCCGCTCCAGCAAGCGAGGGCGGCATTCGGACTGCGGGCTCTTGGCCCAGTACCTCCGCACCTTCGCCTCGCGGAACAGGTCGTATCCCGCAAACACTTCATCGGCGCCCTCACCCGTCAGGACCACCTTCATCCCTGCGTCGCGAACCAGACGGGAGAGCAGGAAGAGAGGCACGGGAGCCGTGCGCAGGATGGGCCGTTCGGTGTGCAGCACCACGTCGCGAAACGTGTTGGCGATGTCTTCGCGAGACACCACGACCTCGCTGTGGTCGCTCCGAATGAAGTCGACCATCTCGCGCTGGAACGGGGTCTCGTCGTACTCGGCGTCGCGAAATCGCAGAGAAAAGGTGCGAAAATTCTCCCCCTTGTCCTTGAGCCCCATGGCAGCCACGAGGGAGCTGTCGAGGCCGCCGGAAAGGTAGCTTCCCACGGCGACGTCGGCGCGGACCATGCGCAGACGGGTCGCCTCCTCGAGCGCCTCACGAACGGCCTGAACCGCATCGTCGAGCGAGCCGCGGAACCCGTCCTCGGGTCCCGTGCGATACGACGGACGGATGAACGCGCGGTCTCGCACCGTGCCGCGGTGATAGGTGCGGACATGTCCGGGCTCGATCTCCTCGACGCCGCGAAACACGGATTGGGGCGGGACGATGGACCAGAAGGTGAAGGTCTCCTCGAGCCCTACGGGGTCGAAGGCGCGCGGGACGGAGGGGTCTGCAGCGAAAATCGCCTTGAGCTCCGAAGCGAACAGGAGTCGGCCGTCGTGCTCACACACGTAAAGCGGACGGATGCCGGCCCAGTCCCTGGCGAAGACGAGCTTCTGTTGGGTCGCGTCCCACAGGGCGATGGCGAACTGCCCGTTGAAGCGAGCGAAGGCCTCTTCGCCCCAGGACTCGAAAGCGTGGACGATGACCTCGGTGTCGCTGCGTGTGCGAAACACGTGGCCGAGGGCCTCGAGCTCTTGGCGTAGCTCGACGTAGTTGAAGATCTCGCCGTTGAAGACGACCCACAGCGAGCCGTCCTCGTTGCACAGGGGCTGCTGGCCGGTGGAAAGGTCGATGATGGACAGGCGAGCGTGAGCGAGCCCCGCGAGCCGGTCCCGGAAGACCCCAAACTCGTCGGGCCCGCGATGGCGCAAGGACGCCGCCATGCGCTCGAGCTGCTCGAGGGTGGGCGGTGGCCCCCCGTCAGACCGCAGATGAACGATTCCCGCAATGCCACACACGGTCAGACCTCGTCGACAGGCTCCACGAGCAGAGGGCGCGTGTGGAGGTACTTGGTGGCGCGACGCTTCGACTCGATGTCCTTGTACACGCGCTCGACCTGCTCGGGTTGGAGGTCGACGGCGGGAGCGACTTCCGCGGCGGGAACGCCGTGGTTGTGGCCGTAGAGGCACAGGTCCATCCGGTCATAGGGGAGGGCGAAGTAGAACTCCTCCTGGGTCTGGGCCATGGAGTACGTGTCGGTGGTGGGGGGCCGACGCCGGATCTCCTCAGGGATTCCGAGGTATTCGGCGATGGCGTAGACCTGGGTCTTGTACAGGTGGGCGATGGGCTTGAAGTCCGCAGCACCGTCGCCTTGCTTGACGAAGAAGCCCTGGTCGTACTCGAGGCGGTTTGGCGTGCCCGACACGGCGTAGTTCAGACGGTCCGCGTGGTAGTACTCCATCATCTTGCGCAGCCGCTGCTTGAAGTTCGTGGCCGCGACCAGCTGCAGGTACGCGGCAGGCTTCATGCGCGACGACTTGATCTCCCCCTCGGGCGTTTGGATCGTGAGCTGGAAGACGTTGAAGCGGCTGCCGTCGAGGATCGACGGGAGGGTGATCTTGCTCTTGTAGCCCGGCCCGTACTCGGGAAAGACGGTCCGGATGGCTTCGTCCTGCCGGGAGTAGCAGCCCGCGGCGTCGAGGGTCGGCCCGATGTCTTCCACCCGCGCCTCGATGCCGATGGACTCGGCCAGCATCTTGCCGAGCATGAGGGAATCGTCGGAGGAGTGGTGCTCCGGCATGAAGAGCCCGAAAACGCGCTCCTCGCCGAGGGCGCGGGTGCAGAGGGCGGCCACGACGGAGCTGTCGATTCCGCCGGACAGACCGACGACAGCGCCTTTTCGTCGCAAGGTACCCAGAACTTGCTCTCGAAGGTGGCCCTGGATCGTGTCCACCACGGTCGCGGCATCGATCTTCAGTACGTCGCGGGAGAACATGCGCACCCCTTGCTGGCTGGAGGGTAGGTCCGGAGCCCGTGTCTTCATCGAGGCGAGGCCTCGACCCCATCATGAAAGGTCGACCCGCCGTAGCACGTCCGAACCGCCGACGAAAGGTCGCTCCATGGGCGTCCGAGCGGTGCTTTCCAGCCTGTCAGGTCCCCCAAGACAGCGAGAGTGCCGAGCCAGACGAGCGGAGGACCACGAAGCCGAAGGCGAAGTGCACCGGAGTGAACGGAGGCTCGCGCTGCTCGCTCTGCTGGCCGAAGTCCACGGAGGACTACGGAGCCGAAGGCGAAGTGCACCGGGCACGGGAAACGGGAAGTGAAACCGAAGCACTTGTACATTCCCTGTTCCCGTTTCCGCATTCACCCGTTTGGCCTCAACTCCGGGCGATCCCGTTTGGCTCCACCGGGGCCGTCCCCGACCGCCGCCCGGCCCGGGAAGTCCGTCCCCGCTGACCCGTGAGGAATCGCAAGATTTTTGCGACGGAATCGTCTAGTAGGTCGGGCTAGGAATGTCGACGCGCGATAGCCAGCCCATCTCCGACGTGAAGGGGTATCTCGAGATCACCCGCGTCGGTACCACCGGTGTTCAGCGCCAGCCCCTGGCTGGCAGTCACCTCATCCTGGGCCGCAACCCTCAAGCCCAGATCGTGCTCGACCACACGACCGTGTCGCGGTCCCATGCGGAGCTCGTGTTCGACCCGTTCGGACGTTGGTGGGTGCACGACCTTCGGAGCACGAACGGGACCTATGTGAACGGCACGCCGGTCGAAGAGCGCATGCTCAACCCCGGTGACTCGATCGGCATCGGGGACTTCACGCTGCGCCTGCACATCCAGGGCACGCGGGAGACACGGGAACGCGCGGATTCCTACCATCCTCTCGCCGACGCGCCCCCGCAGATCACCGCCGATGAGGACGCGACCCTCATCACCGTCTTGCCCAAGGTCGCGGACTCGCCCCAGATCAGCGCAAGCCACCTCACCACCGTCATGGCCCTGGGCCGCCAACTCATGAGCGTCGAGGACCCAGCCAAGCGTTTGCGCACCCTCTGCGAGTTCGTCGTCGGCTCCGACTTCCCCGCGGATTCCGCGGTCACCATCCGCATGCGCGACGGCAAACCGATCAAGGTCGTCAGCGGTCCCTTCCTGCGCGACCCCTCCACCCCGTCACCGGGAAGGCAAGTGTCCGTGGGCGTACTCAAGACGCTCTGGGACACCCGCGAACCCGTGCTCGGCAGCAACGGCATGTACTCCGGACAGGGCATCCGCCGCCTGTCCATGCCCAACGCCGTTCGCCAGCTCGCCGTCGTTGCCTGTCCTCTCGACATGGAAGACAACAAGCTCGACGCCCTCTACGTCGAGTTCCCCCCCTCCTACGGGACCGCCGAGTGGCTGACGCTCGTGGCCCTCGTTGCGGAGGCCTACCAGCAGGCCGAGCTCGTCTGGGACATGCGAAGGCACGTGCGTCAGTCCGCCTTCGTCGAGCGTGAGCTGCAGATGGCCCGGCAGATCCAGGACGGTTTGGTGCCGCGTACCCTTCACATCGAAGGGCTCGACGTGGCCATCGGTTACGAGCCATGCCGGTGGGTGGGAGGCGACTACGTGGACGCCGTCCCCATGCCCGACGGACGCATTCTTCTGGCGATCGCGGACGTGTGCGGCAAGGGCCTGCAGGCCGCCCTGGTCGCGTCGAGCCTGCACACCATGGTGCACGCCACCGTAGACGCAGGCGGCAACCTGACCCAGCTCATCCACAGCTGCAACACCTACCTGTGCAGCTACCTGCCCGAGCACTCCTTCGTCACGATGATGCTCATCGCCATCGACACGGCCACGGGCGAGCTCGAAGTGGTCAATGCGGGGCATCCTCCCGCCTTCGCCGTCGGCTCCGACGGCCGCATTCGCCAGCTCCAGTCCGAGCGAAATGTCGCCCTGGGCATGATGGAGACCCGCATGGAAATCGAGCGCTCGATGCTCATCGGCGACGAGCTGCTGGTCCTGTACTCCGACGGCCTGACGGAGCTGGTGGACGAAAATCAGGTGGCGCTCGGCGAGGACCGATTGAGCGCCGAGCTGGCCGACATCGTCCGACGCGAGCCCTACGCCACGATCGAGGAGTATCGAGAGCGCGTGATTCAGCGGCTCACCAGCTACCGAGGGTCCCAGCTGGCGGCCGACGACAGCACGTTCCTCGTGGCACGGCGTCCGCAATCCACGCGGCGCGGCGGTCGCATGTACGAGATCGGCTGAAACCTCACGTCCTGTGCCGCGGGGTGAAATAATCCGCTCGCCTCCGCCGAAGGGATCGGCTGAGGATGCTGCAGGTCCACATGTCCCCCCCCGTCTCCAGCCGCGCCATGCCTCCTGTCGCGGTCACCGACTCCTTCGGTGAGGAGACGTCCACGCTCTTGCCGGTCGTCCGGGCCGTCGTCGCGTCGATCCTTCACGAACGACGTGACCACGCCGACGTGGAGGATTGCGCCCACGAGGTGCTCCGCCGGGCCCTGGAGGGACAAGCCCGGCTTCGACCTGGCGAGGCATTGCGCCCGTGGATGCTTGGGATCGCGCGCCACGTGGCCCTGGACCATCTTCGGACGCGGCGCAACACCTTGCGCCGGACCGAGTTCGACCCGCCCGACGGGCAGGAGGGGGTCACACCGACGCTCGACAGGATCGCGGACCCATCCCCTCATCTGGACGACCAAGTCGACCAGAAGCGTCGAGAACGGAAGCTGCGCGCGGCCATGGACGGACTGACCGAAGGACAGCGCAAGGCGATGATGATGTTTCACCTCGAGGGGCTCGGCTACCAGAAGGTAGCCGATCGTCTCGGGGTCCCCCTCGGCACCGTGGCCACGTGGATATCGCGAGGACGACGTGCCATCGCTGCCGAGTTGAGCTCCGAATCGAGGAAGCCATGAGCGATCAAGAAATGATGCCGATCGACATTCTCTGGCAAGACGACGGACACGTGTCGGATGTCGCGGTCGATGCGCTGGCGGACGGACAGGAAGCGATCGTTCCGCTGCCGGTTCGAGATCATGTGAACGAGTGCGAGCTTTGCGCGGGTCGCTTCGGCGAGGCGGTCTTGCTTGCGATGCAAGTGGGCCAGGTCATGCACCAGTCCCTGCTGGCGGCGAAGGTCCAACCCTGGCCTGTCCCCATACCCGCACTGCTCGCGGCGTTGTTGGTCGCCGCGCTCGGGGCCTTCCCCGCCGCGGGGGACTTGCTCGCTCGTGCGATGGACCTGTTCCGCGGCGTCGGGGCGATCTTGCCGAATCTCACACGGGCAGCCCTGGTGCTTTCGCGTTCCGGAGAGACGGGCCCCCTTCTCGCATACCTCTCGCTCGCCGCCGTCGCCGTCTTGCTCGCAGGGGGACTGCTGGTGGCCCGCGCACTGCCCCGGGAAGCACCCTCGCAGGGAGGTACACGATGAGGCCAATGCCGCAACCCGCAACCAGGCGCATGGTGCTCGTCGCCCTCCTCGTCGGCGCGCTCGTGCTGCTCGCAACCCCATCGATCGCGTCCGTTCGTCTCGAAGGGACCTGGCCCGACGCAGACACTCCCGTGTCTCTCGATGCCAAGGGGCTGCCGCGCTCCGAAGCGGTCCGCCGCTTGGCAGACGCCCTGGGATGGAGCGTGGTGCTTCACGTCCCGAGCGCCGACGTGGTGGACTTGCACGTGAAGGATCAACCCGCGGCCAAGGTCCTTTCGATGATCCTGGCCGACGGCAGCTACGTGGCAAAGCGCGACGGAGACCTGATCGCCATCGAGCGAGACAAGGCAGCACCGGAATCCGCGACGTCGACGAGGGAGCCCGTTGCCGCAACCTCCACGACGCCGTCCGCGCCTCCCGCGCCTCCCGCGCCTCCCGCGCCTCCCGCACCTCCCGCACCTCCCGCTCCGTCCCCCGCGACCACGGGCAGCCCGCCGGACCGCGTGGTGTCCGGAGGGCGAGTCCGCGTCGAGAAGGGCGAGGTGGTCCATGACGTCGTCGTCTTCGGCGGTTCGGCAGACATCCTGGGAACGGCCACGGGAGACGTGACCGTGGTCGGCGGCTCCGCGAGGGTCCACAAGGACGCGCACGTGATGGGCGACGCCACGGCAGTAGGCGGCTCGCTCGACGTGGAAGACGGGGCCCGCGTCGACGGAGACGTGGGGGTGGTAGGCGGCGTGCTGAGAAGGGGTGAGCAGGCGCAAATCGGAGGCGCGTCGACGACGGACGTTTCCAGTGATGTTCACGTGAGCGAGACCGAGGACGACGACTCCGGGTCGTGGTTCACACGACTGTTCGCGAGCATCGGAAGAGCGATCGCCAGCGCGGCGCTTCTCTTCGTGATCGGGTCGGTGCTTCTCGCGTTGGCTGCGCGCAGGATGGATGCGCTTCAGGCCGAGTTGGCCGCTCGCCCCATGCGCTCCTTCGCCCTCGGGGTCGTCGGTTCCATCGCCTTCGCCGCCTTGCTGGTCGCGCTGCTCGTGAGCCTCGTGGGAATCCCGGTGGCGTTCGTCGGCAGTCTGCTGGCCGTCGTCGCGGGCTACGCGGGCGTCTGCGCCGTGCTCGTGGTGGCCGGCGGCGCACTGCTACGGCACCGGACGCGCAACCCCTACGTCCACCTCGCCCTGGGCTGCGCCCTGTTTCTCGTCGCCAAGGCGCTGCCTCTCATCGGCCACATCGTCTTCTTCGTGGTCCTGCTGCTCGGCCTCGGCGCCATCGTCGGCACGAGGGCAGCCGGCCTGATTCCCGGGCACACGAAGGGCACGTGACCCGGTCGTGATTCCCGAAGTCAGCAACGTTTCCCCCTAGCCGCACAATGAAGAAGCAGGGCTTGCCACACCGTCCCGTGTGCACAAGAGATCGTTGAGAGGGAACCTTCCTTCGGGCCACGACGGCAAATCGCGCTTTGATCCCTCGCTTCTCAACGCAGTCCAGGAGGGTGCCATGCGCAAGCCAAGTTCATCGGTGGATCGTCGACACGCCTATCGCGTTCAGCCTCGCGACGCGGTCGCACAGTGCACCACGAAGCGAACGACAGATTTGTACGCAGTGCACGACCTGTCGCGCGGGGGAGTGTCTCTCACCGGCCGCACGGCGATGCCTGCGGGGTCGAAGGCGAACCTGCGGTTGATGATCCCGGGCTACCAGACGATGACCTTGCGCGGCACGGTGCTTCGGACCCTCCCACAGCCCGGTCGCGAGAGCAGGGTTGCCATCGAGTTCGGGCAACTCGCGCCGGATGACGAGGACAGCATCAGCAGCCTCATCGTGACGGAGCTTGCCCTCGGAAGCCTGCCGCGATGCCTGGTGGCATCCTCGTCGGAACGCGAGGTCAGGGTGCTGTCCGCACGCCTCGAGGCGATCGGCGTCCACGTGCTGCAAGCCCGGACGCCCATGGAAGTGATTCACCGCCTGGAAACCTCGCCCCGACGTGTCGATGCCATCGTCATCGGCGGGCAGGTGGGAGACTGCGACGGCGTGGAGTTCGCCTCGTTCGTGGCAGGCGCCTACCCGGGGCTGAGACGAGTGCTGACAGGTCGCGCGATCGGTCGACGCGCACAGCTGGCACGCCACGTCGCACATACCAGCCTGGAAGGTCGCTGGGGCGCGGACGACCTTCGCATGGCGCTGCTGCGCCGTCAGGGTAGCTGAGAAAGCGCAACGCCGAACGGGTGCTTGCTGGCCTTTCAGTCAGCGCTAGCCCCAAATCAAGCGCTCCGCGCTGCTTTGGGTCTAGGTTCTGTTATGGGGGCTTTCGCAAAGCCCCCTCGCCGCGCTCGCCGCGGCTCACCCCAAACGCCTCGCCTTCGGTTCGGATAGCAAACCCAAGCACGTTCTTCGAACAGTGCTTGAGTTGGGGCTAGCGAACGGCGCCCGTCCGGACGAACGTGTTGTTGCGCCAGGTGTACTTGCCACGACCGCGACAGAGCGCCGTCGCTACACGCTCGACGTTGCCGATGGCGACCTTCTCTTCGGGTTCCGCATCCGCACGGGCCGTCGCCGCACGCGCGCGCACCCCGTCGCACGCGAACCCCTCGGCATCCTGAACGAAGAGCGCCAAGCCGTCGTCCTGCAAAGAGACGTCGAGCTGCACGAGGGGGTGCTCGGAGTTGTCGTTGGGGCGGATCATGCTGGCGGCCGTACTCGCCTGCCACAGGGTTTTGAGCTTGCCGCCCTCGGGCACAAGCAGGAGGAAGAAGGTCTCGAGCTCGAAGATGCCGTGCTGCACCTGACGCCGGCACAGGACACCTTTTTCGAAGGGTTTTCCGACGGGAACGAGGCTGTCGCACTCGAGGTTCGACGACGCGGGCAGGCCTGCCAGCGCGCTCAGGCTCTCAGGGGATGCGTCTGGGAAACCGTTTGCCTTGAGCCATCCGGCGACGGTGTCGTCGCGCTCGCTGAAGTCGACGGAAGGCATCTCGTAGTCGCGTTTGGCTTCGGGCTTAGGGGCTTCGGCCGAAGGCGTGGCTTCGGGCGTCGCGGTGTCCGCGGGGTCGGGCTCTGGAGCTGACGGGGCGGCAGCGGGTTCGGACGTCCCGGCAGCGCATGCGGGAATCGGGGCGAGGTAGAGAAGTGCCAAAGCGGCGGCGGTCCTTCGAAACACGGCAGTCCCCCTGTGGTTCGCGGTGGTCTCGCGTGCTTGTGGCCCGAATGCGGCAAGGAGGCAAGAGCTTGGGGCGCCCTCTCACGCAACAACCACCCGGTCGGGCCCACCCCGCCCTTCGTAGCGCAAGATCCGGAGGGAGCGCCCGTCGGACCGAGTTGGCCCCCATCCCAGCCTTCCCCCGCCTCGCGGCCGCCTCGCGGGGGAAGGAGCCCTCTCACGCACCAACCACCTCATCGGTCGCAGGCCGCCTCGCCATTCGTAGCGCAAGATTTGGAGCGTACTTCTCCGCAGGTCGCTTCGCTCCGGGTCGGGGGCACAGTTGGGCCGGGAACCCTTTGGGGCACGCAGGGCTCCAACGGGTAGTTTCCTCCCTCAGCTGCCGACGACCCCATGGAACACAGTCTTCTTTCGATCTTCGGCGCCGGGCTTCTGACCCTGGTCACGCCCTGCATCCTCCCGATGCTCCCCGTGTACCTGTCCCTGCTGCTCGGGGCCAGCCTGGACTCGGCCAAGGCCCCTGATGCCAGGTTCCGCCTTCTGGGCTCCGCGACCCTGTTCGTGGCGGGCTTCAGTCTCGTCTTCACCTTGCTCGGCCTCGGCGCCTCCAGCGTGGGCTCGGTGCTCCGCGACCACCGCGACATCATGCTCATCGTCGGCGGCCTGCTCATCGCGTTCTTCGGGCTCAAGTACCTCGGCTTGGTTCGCATCCACTTCCTGGAGCGGACCGTGCAAATGAAGGAGCTCAAGACGGGGTCCCGCGCCCTCGACGCGTTCCTGTTCGGCGTGGTGTTCGCCCTGGGCTGGACACCCTGCGTCGGTCCGATCCTCGGTTCAGTGCTCACCTATACGGCCGCCACGACCGATAGCGCCCTTGCCGGAGCCGGCCACCTCTTCGTCTACAGCATGGGCGTGGGGTTGCCGCTGCTCGTCGTGAGCGTGATGGCCGATCGGATGGTTCCCTTGCTTCGCAAGCTGAACCGCCACCTGCCGAAGTTCGAAAAGGCGACGGGTCTGATCATGGTCGCCGTGGGCATCGCCTTGGTCGTCCCCGCCGTGGTCGCCCGGGCGGCCGAGGACGCGTCGTCAGCGACACTGGTCACGACGGCCGACGATGGCGCGCGGGTGGAGCCGGCTCTCGGGGCGCCCACCGAAAGGCCGCGCCTGGTCGAGTTCTACGACGAGAACTGTCCCGTCTGCGAGCGCATGAAGCCGCGGTTCGATCAGCTCAAGCAGGACTGCGTGCGTCGAGGCGTCGAGATCCTGACGGTCAACCTATCGGACCCGCAGAACGCGCATCTCGGCAGGCAGCTTGGGATCCGCGCCGTGCCCACCATCAAGATGTACGGCTCGGACGGCGTGGAGAGGGGGCAGATCTACGGTGAGCGTGAGCTCGCAGACCTTCGGGCTGCCGCGGCCGCGCTGATGGACGCCGTGTGCGTGGGGGAAAAGGGACGAACGGACTTCGAGGACGGGCAACCGTCCTGTGACAGAGCCTCACTGGCGGACATGGAAGGGGGATCTGCCCCCACCGCCGTGGAGTGCTCTCAGCCTGAATGAAGCCAGGGTCGAGGAGGCCCCAGCCATGCCGATGTACGAATTCACGTGTAAGGATTGCGAAGCGAAGTTCGAGGAGCTCGTGTTCACTACCGCGGACGAAGTGACCTGCCCGCGATGCAAGTCCACGAGGGTAGCGAAGCTCCTCTCGACGTTCGCCGTGGGGGCGTCCGGCGCATCGAGCGGTGGCGCGCAATACGACGGCTGCTCCTCCGGGTCGTGTTGCTCGGGCGGGTCGTGCGGATTCTGAGGAGAGACTAGCCCCAAACCCAACCACTGTTCGAAGAACGTGCTTGGGTTTGGGGCTATCCGAGCCAAAGGCGAGGCGTTTTGGGGTGAGCCGCGGTGAGCGCGGCGAGGGGGCTTTGCGAAAGCCCCCTTAGAAGAACCTAGACCCAAAGCAGCGCGGAGCGCTTGATTTGGGACTAGCGCCGGCGTCGGCGAAGCGCGGTCAGTCCGAGACCGAGCAGCACAAGGCCCGCCAAGCCCCCCTTGGTGGAACCTCGAGGAGACGCCACACCGCAAGAGCCGTCGGAGCTAGCCCCCGAATCGGCGTTGGAGGTCGGCACCTTCTCCTCATGAACGCACACTCCGAGCGACGGGTCACAGACCGCACCCTGAGGACACGGGATCGCGTCGTTGCAGGTCATCCCGCAGACCTGCGCGTTCGAGGACGGATCGACGACGCAGGTTGCGTCGGGAGGGCAAGGACCCTGATCGCCACAGGAAGGTCCTGGGTTCTCGGTGCCGCCCGTTCCAGGCGTGTCACCGCCCGTGCCCCCCGCACCGCCGGTCGCGCCCGTGCCGGCTGTCCCGCTGGTGCCTCCCGCGCCACCCGTGCCTCCCGTGCCTCCGGCTCCCCCGCTGCCGCCCGTTCCGCCAGCGCCAGTCCCGTCGTGCAAGTTGCCAGCTTCGTCCTGGTAGGTCGATCCTGCGTAGACCATGGCCTCGTCGACCAACTCGACGAAGCCGTCGGGACGGGTCCAGATGTTGTCGTTGCCGTAGCAGTTGCCCCCACGCGATGTCACCCCCATGACGGCGTAGTCGCTGGAGATCGCAGGACCGCCGGAGTCTCCCTGGCAGATGGAGGTCGTGCCAAGGAACTCCCTCTCGTACAGCCCGTAGTACTTGGGTCCGAGGTCGGTGACCGAGACGTTCTCGCGGATGTAGCGGCGTCCGGCCGAGTACTGGCTGTCCGGGTTCGTCAGCCCGTAGCCGATGGCCGTGAACTTCTCGCCGATGGCCGTGGACTTCTCGGTCCGCACGCGAAGCGGCTGGATCCCGCTGACCGTGCCCTTCATAACCATCACCGCGATGTCGGCGTTGCAGAGCGAGGTTCCCCCGATGTGGAAGAGCTTCTCGCCTTGGCCGATGACGTTGTTCTGGTTGGGGCTCGTGCCCTTGAGAATGTAGATGGACCCCGGGTTGAGGTCTCCGGAGACGTCGTTCTGACAGGTGACGTACTCGGAGACGACGTTGGAGACGCAGTGGCGGGCGGTGATGATGACGCCCTTCTGTCCGGGCTGGGAGATGATCGATCCGGTGCACATGCCACCCGACTGGGCGTAGAGCAAGACGACGCCGTCGTGGGAGGTATCGGAGTCGAGGACACCGCCGATGATCGGTTCAGACCGCTGGTCGGTGTCTTCCGTCAAGGTTCGGGGGTCCTGGTTCCCGCAAGCCGGGAGGACGGAGGCAAGCATCAGTACGGAGCCGCACAGGGCAATTCGCATGAAGGAACCCTTTCCGCTCGACCGCGAAGGGGACGCGGAGCGAGCAAGCCGGCGGGGGAGCCGACAGCACTGGAAGCTCGGGCGAGGCGCATGATTTGTACCAACATCGCCG
Organism: uncultured Polyangiaceae bacterium; assembly: GCA_964488865.1. GTDB lineage: Bacteria > Myxococcota_A > Polyangia > Polyangiales > Polyangiaceae > MWCO01. The sequence continues at coordinate 45,828 of CAZAWR010000023.1, forward strand.
AACGCCTTGCGGGGGTGCGTCCGGACTGGACCTTGGCCTGGGACAAGGCGCATCAAAGGGTAGTGTGCATTCCTTGACGGCGACGCGCATGCACTCATCGACAGCGATCGCACGATTCTCATCGCGTCGGAGCGGACTTCTGCAGTCTTTCGGAATCCGTTGCCCGGATCAACGTCCGCGGGCGCAAGGCACGCACTACGCCCTACGCAGTCACCTTGCGAGCAGAACTCGACCACACAAGCCCACCCCCACCCCACCGTGGCCCCGGCTACCGAAGGGTCCTCGGTTGCCACCAGGAAAGGCCCAACTTGCAGGGTCGAAAGACGGGACCCCCGTGCGGCGCGCAAGCACCTGGAATCCGCTGGCTCTTCCTTGGCACGTCGCGTGCTCAAGCCAGTTGTAACAGAGCGTGTGAGGCAACCCCCTCAACCTCCCACGCTTCGACCGCGCGAAGGAACCATGTCCCCCCTTGCTCCTTCGCGCGGTTTTTTTTGTCCATCGCGTCCCCCGCACGGGCTCACGCCGGTCAAGGACACGAAAGCGGATAGGCAGGGAGCCGTGGCCGCCCCATAGAGGGCTCCTCGCCTGCGACCTGCCTACGGGTCCCATGGCCCAAGCCAGCTTGGATTGTCGCTCCGATCGAGATCGCTACACGTCCGCGCTCACCTCGATCTGGAGGCTCTCCGAATCCTCGACGAAGTGTGTCCGTATCTGGTTCGATCGACAGCACACCGGGCAGTCCTCGATGTACGTCATGTCGAATCCCCCGCCCATGTCCGGCGTCGTATCCACCATGTTCCCGCAGTGCGGGCAGCGGTACGCGACCGAATCCCCATATCGTCGATGCCGCCGTTCCATGGTGCGATTGTAGCACTCCGGAGGGTGCGAGCGACTAGCCCCAAAGCAAGCACTGTTCGAAGAACGTGCTTAGCTTCGGGGCTATCCGAGCCGAAGGCGAGGCGTGTTGGGGTGAGCCGCGGTGAGCGCGGCGAGGGGGCTTTGCGAAAGCCCCCTAAGAAGAACGGTCTAGCGCGCGCAACGAAAGCCAACGTCTTGCGCGCGGTACTCCCGTGGGAACTTGGTCCGGAAGCTAGCCCTGAAGATGCCGGGATACCGGCTCGCCCAGCCTCCCCCTCGCGCGGCCATGTTGACCTTGGAGCAGGAATCCCCGTCCTTGGTGCCGTACGTACAGAACGGACTCGAGGTCCACTCCCAGACGTTGCCTGCAAGGTCCAGGTGCCCCCAGCGACCTTGGCCGCCCGCGAACGACCCGACGGGCGCGGTGGAAGGCCAGCCGTCTTCCCCATCGTGCATGGGTTTCCACTTCCATCCGTGCGTGAGCGCCATGCGCGCGCACTCGGCGTCGCACGCGTTGAGTCTCTCCGCGACGGGCTTGGCGTCACCCCAGGGGAAAGCGCGCTGCTCCTCCCCTCCCCTCGCGGCGTACTCCCACTCCTGCTCGGTCGGCAGACGCTTGCCTGCCCACGCGCAGAAAGCCTGGGCCTGATTCCAGTCCACGCAGTTCATCGGATGCCGCTCGCGCCCCGGCTGGTCCCAGTTGCAGTACGTGTTCCACTTGGCCTGATCGTCAGGCTCGGACGCGAGATGAACGGTGGAGGTGGCCTGGCATGCGCCGCCGTCGACACACAGACGGAAGGCCTCGACGGTCACCTCGAGGGTGTCCAACGCGAATCCGGCCACGGACACGTCATGGGATGGACGCTGGTCAGGCGCGGCGTCGTCTGCCCCCATGCGGAACGCCCCAGCGGGAACGGGTTGCATGGCTCCGATGGTCTGCTCTCGTTGCGCTTCATGGCGCGCAGGGAGGTACCAACCGAAGAGGGAGACCCCGGCTGCCAGCGCCACGAGCAAGGCGCCGCCTCCGGCGAGGAGCCAACGGGGTCGCGATCCAGCAGGACGGCCTGGCCTCAGCGAGGGAAAGCCACCCCACGCGACGGCAGCGGTTGGGACGGTCTCGACGGGAGGGATGATCTCGGAGGCGGCGACGGTGGGGGCGGTCGCCGAAGAAGCGGGCGCTGGGGGCGGGAGGGCGGGTGCCGATTCGATCCAATCCCGCACTCCCATCTCGACGGCGTCCATCGCAGCAAGGAGGGCCTCCGCATCCTGAAAGCGATCGGAGGAGTCACGCGCGAGGCAGCGACGGCACAGGGTTTCGAATGCGTCCGAGACCTGAGCGCCAAGGGAGCGCGGGGTGGGGCGCGACTCGCTCACGGCCAGCTCGTAGAAGTCCCCGTGCTCCTCTCCGACCATCGCAGGCCTTCCCAACACGATCTCCGTCAAGATCAACCCGATGGCGTGCACGTCGGTCCAAGGCCCGGTGGCGCCGAAGCGCTTGCTGCGAAACTGCTCGGGCGCGCCGTACTGCGGGGAGAAGGCGTGGAAGCCGCTCGACGTGCGGGTGGAGCGCTGAGCCGTGGTCTCTCCTTCCTGCATCGCCTTCGCGATGCCGAAGTCCAAGACCTTCATCAGCTGACCTTGCACCGTTTTTGCCAGCAACAAGTTCGACGGCTTCAGGTCCCGGTGCGCGATGCCGAGACGATGCGCGAGCGCGATGGCGTCCACCGCCGGACGCACCAGGGCCAACGCTTCCTTCTCGCTCAGGGCCGACAGCCCCTGCTCGTTGCGACGCTTCAGCAATGCGTCGAGTTCCTCGCCATCGAGCCACTCCAGGACCAGGTAGGGGATGCGGTCTCCCCGCGCGGTCTCGACGTCGCCGAGGTCGAAGACGCGCACGATCGAGGCGTGCTGGGACAGGCGAAAGAGCATCTTGCCCTCTTCGCGGAACTTCGCGAGGAAGGCCGCCTGCGCCTGGCTGTCGAAGTGCGAGGGGACCTTGAGGCACTTGAGCGCGACGGGCTGCTCGAAGGCCTGGTGGAAGCCTCGATAGACCACGGCGAACCCGCCTTCGCCGATGCAGTCGTCTACCCGGACCTTCTCATCGACGGTCCTGCCGACCAATCCGAAGACATCGTCGCCCATGGTGTAATCTCTGGGCGGTACCGCAGGCCGCACATGGGGTCAACGATGGGCGATGACCGGGAGTCCGTGAGCCGGGCCGGTTCACGATCCGCGCAGGAATGCCTTCACTCCAGCCACCCCGACTGGATCGACACGACCCACTCCGCCGTCGAAGGGTCGAAGTCACCCACGGTGCGCGGGTAAAGCAGCACGGCCGCATCAAAGACGTAGCCGACCGAGAGAAGCCCGTCGGGGAGCGCCGTGACCCACGCTTCATCCAACGGCGCCTCGACCTCGACCGCGTCGAGCGTGCTCCCATCGCGAAGGTCGAAGCCCCGGGACGGCGGCGGAAGGGCGTTGACCGTCGGGATGCAATCCGGCCCGAGTGAGGCAGCAGACATCCAGGTCGAGGGATAGGACACCTCGCCGTTGCCCATCCACACGATGCCCCCACCGAAGACGGACAGGCCGTTTCGTGCGTTGACGACCGCCACGCCGCCGAAGTCGCCGGGGCTTTCGTAGAAGACGAAGACGTCTTGCGGGTTGGGTCCGGACAGCAGCGACCCCTCTCCGAACCCCGTATCCGTCTGGGCCGTCTGGCGAGCCTGGGCTTCCGTAGCGTTGCCGTAGCTGCCGCACACGATCTGAAAGGCAACGATGGAGAGGGATTCGTAGTCCAGCCGGACAACCGTCGAGCAGGTCTTCACGCCCGAGGTTTCTTTCGCGATCGCATGACTGAGGGTTTCGCAAGACGTGCCACCGGCGGCTCCGGCGGCTCCGGCGGCTCCGGCGGCTCCGGCGGCTCCGGCGGCTCCGGCGGCTC
>CAZAWR010000023.1:49729-109765 GCA_964488865.1 uncultured Polyangiaceae bacterium
CCGCGTCGCCTCCGCCGCCTGCAACTCCCGCTTCGCCGCTCGCTCCGCCGCTTCCTCCGGAACCGCCGGCAGCCTCACTGCCCGCATCCCCGCCGGCTGCGCCAGAGCCCGCCGTTCCTGCCGCCCCGCCCGCCGACCCTGGCAAGGAGGTCGTGCTTCCCCCACACGCCGCGAGAGCCGACGACACCAACACTGCGACGCAAGTCCTAGACATGAGCACCTCCCGGGAGCGAAGCATAGCGGGCGGAACGACGACACGCCAAGGTCGGCCCGCCGGAGCCAAGGGAGTTGGCCGCAGATTCCGCAAAGAACCGCAGATGGTTTCGTTGCTTGTGCGAATGTGGGGTCGCTGCCTAGCGACACTCGCAAGGCGAGATCCGGAGGTGAATCTCGTCGCCCTTGCTTCGCTCCAGATCGGCCCGCGAGGCGCGGCTTGCCCAAGAGGCCGCCGTGCGGCACGGTGGAGCATCTCCTTCCAAGGACCATCCTGTGCAGAAGCTCGCCTCCCTCGCCTCCCTCGCCGTGGTCGCCCTCTCCGCGCTCGTCCCCGCTTGCTCGTCCGAGGGCTCGGAGACCGGACCGTCCCCTGACGCGGGCGCGGACTCCTCCCTCGACGCCGCCCTCGACGAGCCCCAAGTCGATGCACTGGATGCGGCCATGGACACGTCGGACGCGTCGGACACGTCGGACGCGATCAACGACACGGGACAGGACACGGGCCAGGACGCGGGCGAAGAGGCAGACGCTCCACCGGATGCCGGCCCCACGTGGGAGGGGCACCCATGGTATGGCTGCACCCCCAACGACAGGCCCGCTTCCGCAACGGTCATCACGGCCTTTGACCAGGTGGACCACTACTTCAATCCGGAGGACCGTCGCACGGTCGACGCGGAGGTCAGCTTTCCCCAAGGCGACTGGGAACGCATCGACATGATCGTGGACCTGGCCTGTCCGGCAGACGGCGACTGCGACAATTGGGATCGCTTCGCGAACGTGATGCTGGTGGAAGACCCGGGGGGACCGAACGAAGAGGTCATCGAGCTCGAGCGATACATGACCCCCTACAACGTCGGCATGTGCATGCGCACGGACGTGACGCGGCTGGCCCCGAGATTGACGGGCACGAAGACGCTGCGCTCTTTCATCGACACGTGGGTCGGTCCGAACGAAGCGGTGCACGGGCACGGGTGGAGGGCCACGGTCCAGTTCGTGTTTCACCCCGGCACGCCGGAGCCGGGGGTCGTTCCCGGGTCGCTGGTGGCGCTCTGGCCGCTGGAGTCGATCGAGGTGGGCAACCCCGACTTGCCCGTGTCGGAAACGGCGGGCACACGCACCGTCGGCATCCCGGCGGGGACCACGCGTGCGGAGCTTCGTGTGGTGGCGACGGGACACGGACAGGGCAATCGCTTCAACTGCGCCGAGTTCTGCAAGCTTGTGCATGAGTTCACGGTCGGGGGGACCCCCTTCTCGTTCGACCCGTGGCGTGACGACTGCGACGAGAACCCGCTCGGGTCGACGCAGGCGGGCACGTGGAAGTACGGACGAGCCGGCTGGTGTCCCGGCGCGTACACGCTGCCCCAGGTGTTGGACATCACGTCCGCGGTGCAGCCGGGTCAAGAGGTCATGATCGCGTACGACTCGTACAGCCCGATCCACGGGACCTATGACAACACGTGCCGACCGGACGCGGGGGACGAGAACAACAAGTGCTCGTTCTGTGCGTTCGACAGCACGGCGGGCAACTGCGACTACAACGGCGGAAACCACACGCCGCCCCACCATCGGCTGGCGGTGCAGTTGCTCCTCTACCCGTGACGCGCGGAAGTGGCGGGGGGTCAGAAGCCTCGATCGACCTCGGTGGGAGTCGCGGCCGGAGGTGGGTCCGGCGGGGTGTCGACCGTCGCCGAAGCGGTCGGCGCGGCAGGAACCGTGGGCTTGGCGGATCCCAGCGGTCCAGGCGATGCCTTGGTCGATACGACCGGAGGCTTGGCATACACGGGGGACGTGGCTTCGGCAGGACGTGCGTCGACCGATGAAGGCGTTGGCTCGGTCGGGACGGGAGGGGACACGGTGTCGATCGTCGGGGCGGAATCGGCCACGAGCGGGGCGGGCTCGGCCTGCTGACCGAATGCAACGAGTAGCACAGCCACCGCGATGGCCAGGAGCAGGGAGAGGCCCAGCACGACGGCAACGCGAAATCCAGACCTCCCTTGCGGCGAGCTCGCGGTCACGGCAGCGCCATCAAACGTGGGTACCTCTGGGACGATGCCCGTCACTGCGAGTGGGGACACGTCGGGCACGGAGACCATGGACATGCGAGCCGCGAACGGGTCTCCCAGCAGGGCGTGGAAGGACTCGGCCAGGTCCCTGGCGGACGCGAATCGATCGACGGGGTTGCGGCTCAGGGCCTTGGCAAACCAGGCGTCGAGCTGCGGAGGGAGAGCGGGCATGACCTGCGTGGCGGGTGGGAACTCGCCTTTGTCGACCGCGATGCAGAGGGCCGGAAAGGTGTCACCGTCGAAGGGCACGCGACCGGTCAGGCAGTGGTACACGACCACGGCGAGGGACCAGAGGTCGGCTCTGCCGTCCACCGCCTTGCTGTTCACGAACTGCTCGGGGCTCATGTAGTAGGGCGTGCCCATCATCGCGCCGGTAGACGTCATCTGGAAGCCGGCGGCCGGGTCCGAGATCTTCGCGATGCCGAAGTCGAGGATCTTCACGAAGAGGTCTTCCTCGGTGCTCAACAGGAAGATGTTGTCGGGCTTGATGTCGCGATGGACGATGCCGAGCGCGTGAGCTCGCGCGAGGGCTTTGCAGCACTGCGCGAGGATCTCACCGGTGTCCCGCATGGCCAGGGGACCTTGGCCCTTGATGCGCTCGCCGAGGTCTTCGCCTTCGAGCAGCTCCATCACGATGAACGACGTGCCCTCGGCGGTGACGCCGTGGTCATAGGACTGCACGACGTGGGGGCTCTTGATCTGGGCGGCTGCCGCGGCCTCGCGGGAGAAGCGGGCGTTCGCGGCCCCGTCCATCGCGAGCTGTTGGGACATGAACTTGACCGCCACGCGGGTGTGCAGCGTGAGGTGGTCGGCCACCCACACGGCGCCCATGCCGCCCTCGCCGAGCTTCTGGACGAGCCGAACGTTGCTGGTGACGAGCTGGCCTGGGGAAAGCGAGGGCATGCGCGCCTTCAGAGCTTGACGCGAACGGGAGCGGTGGAGTCGACGGTCAAGCCGTCACCGAGTTGGCCGTATTGGTTGCTGCCCCAGCAGCGGACGAGGTTGTCCTTTCCGACCGCGCACGTGTGGCCCCGCGCCGTATCGACGCCTTCGCCCGCCCCGCGGCGGCCTCCGGACGCCACCGAGAAGGCGCCGTTCACACCGGCGGGGAACTCGACATCACCGGGAACCGTCACGGATACGTTGGCCCCGCTGAACCCGAGTTGTCCCGAGGCGTTCAAACCCCAGCAATAGAGGGTCGTCTCGTCCGTCTTGGGGGCACATGTGTGCATGCCTCCCGCTGACAGGTAGTTGATCGAAGAGCTCTCGATGTTCGCCACGAGTTGGGGCTGGTGCTGCGGCGTCGTGACCGCCCCTCCCCTTCCCAGCTGGCCCACGCCGTTGCCGCCCCAACACAGGACCCCGGACGCCCCGGCCACGCACGTGTGCCATCCGCCCGCGGTCACCGTCGCCGGGAACGTCCCAGCCTGCATGGGGACCACGGCCGGCGTTGCGATCGGGGTTCCCACTGGGGCACCGATCTGCGCGGCGGCGTTGTTTCCCCAGCAGTAGACCGCGTTCTGGGGCGCATCGGACAGTACCGCACAGGCGTGCTCCGCGCCTGCGGAGAAGCCCATCAACGCTTTACCAAGCGGGAGCGTTACGGGGGACCCAGGGGCAAGGACGCTCGCCGTCCCCGCGGCCTGACCTAGCCCCAGCTCGTGCGCGTCGTTCTTGCCCCAGCAGCGCAGGTCGTTGCTGGAGCTAGCACAGGTGAAGGCGCCCCCAGCGTCCAGCTTCTCGAACACGAGCGCACCGTCCACCTCGGTAGGCGTCTTGCGCGCGACAAGGTCGATGCCGAGCGCGCCTCTGCCCAGCTGCCCGTGCGAGTTCGCGCCCCAACACGTCACCTTGCCCAGGTGGGTCAACGCACAGGTGTGGTTGCCGCCCGCCGCCAACCGCATCACCCCGTCGACGGCTGCAGGAAACGGGATCGACGTGTCCCCAGGGTGCATGTTGCCGTCCCCAAGCTGTCCGGCGCTGTTGTCCCCCCAACACTTGACTCGACCGTTCGAGAGCAGCGCGCACGCGTGATTGTCTCCTGCCACGAGGTCCAACACGCCGAAGCAGGCAGCCTGGTCACAGTACGGAGTGGTCTGGCCGCATGTCTCGTGAACCGTCCACAGGCCCCCCGTACACATCTCGATATTGGTTCCCTGACAGCGCGTGGTGTCTTCCACGCACTCGACGCACTGCCCCATTCCGTTGCAGGATCCGGCCGGACACGGCTCGCCCATCGGCACGTTCGTTCGAGCGCAATCGTTCTGGGTGCACGGGTTGTCGTCGTCCTCCAAGGTCTCGCACCCAGGATCGTCGTTGCAGTCGAGGTAGGCGCCCATGCACTGACTGACGCCGCATTCCCCGACGGTGCAGACGTGGACCATGGTGGTGGGCAAGTTGCACGGGCTGCAATCGACCGCGGCGCATCCGACCATCGGGTCCGCGACCGACTCGCAGGTCGTACCGCAGAGCTTTTGGCCGCTTCCGCAGGGACCCGTGCCGCCCGTGCCTCCGGTTGCGCCGCCCGTGCCTCCGGTCGCTCCGCCCGTGCCTCCGGTCGCTCCGCCCGTGCCTCCGGTTGCGCCGCCTGTCCCTCCGGTCGCGCCGCCCGTGCCTCCGGTTGCGCCGCCCGTGCCTCCGGTCGCTCCGCCCGTGCCCCCGGTCGCTCCGCCTGTGCCGGAAGCCCCCGCGGATGCATCACCCTCGGTGCCTCCGGAGCCACCTGTGGCACCGGCGCCTTCCTGCACCTCGAGGTCGTTGACGCCTGTCAGGGCGTTACACCCCGCGCCCAACCCCACAACCAACACCAGCAAAAATCGAGCTGCCGTCATCGAACACCTCGCCTCCGGATCGCCGGAGCGCGCCCTACCGTGTGAAACCTGGCCTCGTCCGCCCCCTCGCGTCCGCGCATGCGACAAGCCCATCCCTCGCATTCCTCCCAGGCTGCTCGCGCGCCCCTGCGGTGGGCGAATCTTCGAGGGCCCGGCGGTCATGATGCTCTCGTCCTCCGAGCCGGTCAAGGAGGCGACATCGCAGCAACCGGTGATTTTTCGCTCGAATTGGGGGGCTCGAAGGGGCCTCGTCACCCTCCGATCCACACCCCGAACCGCAGACGCCAGACCAGCGCAGGACCTACCGCCAGCACGGCGAACAGCGCCACCCCCGTGACCACCGCCACGGTGGCCCATCGGACGAACGCACAGGCGGACGGGACGACCGAGGGGGATCGTGCGGCTGCGTTGCTTGCGACAGCCAGGGCCACGGCTCCGGCGGTCGCGGACAGAAGCGCGCCGAACAGGGGGTACCCGACGCCGTGGTGGTGAGGAAGGAAGAAACACAGCGGGCACCGGTGGCCGAGGACGCCGTAGAGATAGGGCGCGGCCACATCGACGAGGACCCAGGCCGCGAGGGCAGCCCACCCCAACGCCCCCAGTGCGAAGACGGTGGCTGCCCAACGGGCGGGCAACGCGCGAGCCGCACGCCTGCGCAAGAAGAGCGCGCCCGCAAAAAGCGCGAGACCTGCCAGAGCGGCAGTGACCGTGTGACCGTCCTCCGCCACCGCCATGGCCGACGAAGCCGTGTCCTCGCGAGCGAGGTCGTAGACGACGGCACAGCACGACACGGGGTGCTGCACGTCCACGTACAGCAAGGCTTCGCCCGTTTGCCATGCGGCCACCCACGCCACGGGGACGGCCACGAGCAGCGCCCTCGCGGACGCGGTGGCAAGCGGAGCGAGTGGGGCACGTCGGTCGAGCGCGTCGAGAACGGCCCAGCCCCAGAGCAGGAGAAAGGCGAGGAGTCGGACGGCCAACGCGAGCCAACCTCCCGGCATGGCTTGCAGCACGCCCACCCCGCACATGGCCCCGGGCACGATCGAGGGTAGGACGTGGTTGATCGCGATCAGCAGCGAGAGGGTAGCCGCGCCGTACAACCCGAGCCCGAGCCTCGCGAGCGACGACACCTCCTCGGCGCGCCGTTCGAGCAAGAGTTGCTCACGTGTGGCAGCCCCGGCCTTCCAGCCCGCAGCGACCGGGATCGCTCCCGCGACGGCGACGAGCCAGCAAGCAGACGCCATCAGGTCAATGAGAACCACCGCGAGAACGACGGGGTGGGCGCTCACGCGGACACCAGCCTGCCGTCCTTCATGTCGAGAACGTGCGCGTCCAGCGCCTGGTCGAGGCGTGGGTCGTGGGCGGCCACGACGACGGTGCACCCTCGCGCGGCAGCGCTCTGGATGAGTCGAACGAGGGTCGCGGCGCGAGCGGGGTCCTGGTGCGCGGTGGGCTCGTCGAGGATGAGCAGGTCCGGGTCGTTCGCCAAGGCGCGGGCAACAGCGACGCGCTGTTGTTCTCCCCCGGAGAGGGTTCGGACCGGCTGGTCCGGAGCCAGTTCGAGCGTCTCGAGCAACGCGAGCGCGCGGGACACGAGGGCGGGGGACGGTCGACGAGGGACCGAGGGCATGAGCACGTTCTCGAGAGGTGTGAGCTCTTCGAACAGGTGAAGCCGCTGGGTGACCAGACCCACGTGCTGGCGGAAGCGGTCCCGATGCGCTGCGGTGTAGCGACTCACGGGCTCATCGCGGAAGTAGACCTGCCCCTGGGAGGGGCGCAGCACGCCCGCGAGGAGGGCGAGGAGGGTGGACTTGCCGGCACCGCTCGGCCCTCGCACCAGGGTCGTGGCGCCGCTCGGGGCCGAGAAGGACAGCGGGTGCAAGACGTGACGCTCGCTGCGCCGATGGTCGTGGATGACGTACGCAACGTCTTCGCACCGGATCATGGCGACTCCGTGAGCTCGATGGGGTCCACCCGCGCGAGGCGGAAGGCAGGCACCAACGCAGCGACGAGGCAAGGAAGCAGGACGGAGGCCCCTGTGAGCAGAAGGGCAAGGGCCGCACCTTCAGTGGACAGGGCGAGGTGCGGGTTCGAAGACCACCCGAGCAGTACGGTGGTCACCGTCACGCCACCCAATAGGAAGAGGCCTGCGTACGCCGCCGTCAGTCCCAGCCCCACGGCGAGGGTCGCGACGAGGGACATCTCGGCGAGGTGCAAGCGAGCGACCTCACCCGATGTCCAACCCAGCAGCTTGAGCTTGCCCACGTCGGACCTGGCCGAGGCGCCCCCCGACGCGGTGAGGGCGACGATCAGGAGCAAAGCGAGCACCGACGGCGTGAGGGACAAGAAGGCGAGGGTCGCCCGTTGTCCCGACTGGACCCGGTACGCACCGAGCATCTCTGCTCTCGTCACGACGCGCAGCGGTTCGGACACGGCGGCGGCGATCTCGAGCACGAGCGCGTCGTTCTCCTCGTCACGCGCGGATTCGACGGCGATGTCCGTGGCCTTGTCTGGCGGCAGCAGCAGGAGGGCGCGGGCTGTGTCCGCGGGAACGAGGACCACGTCGTGAGCCACGATGTCCGCGCGGCGGTCGACTGTGGAGACGACCTCGAGAGCGACGCTCGATCCGTCGAGTCCGCGCAGAGTCAAGCGATCGCCTGCCGTCACGCCGAGAGCAGATCCGGCGGCGGCGCGAAGGGAGGCGTCGGGGAGGCTCGGGTCGGCGACGACGGTAACGGACGGAGGCCCCGCGAGCACGCCCCAGACCCTGGGGGTGGCGGAGGCGACGCCAGGAATGTTGCGAATCCTCTGGGCGTGGTGGGATTCGATGGCTGTCCAGCCTCCGGCGTCGACGCGGCTGACGACGAGGGCAGGCCCGGCTTGGATGATGCGCGTGGCCGTCGTCTCGATGGCAATCACGGTCATCCCGGTGGTGGCGGAGAGGAAGGTGATGACCGTGAGGGCGAGGGCGAGGAGGGTCCACCGCGCGGGGTGGAGGAGGATCCGTCGGGCGGCGAGCGCTGCCAGCCCGTAGCGGTTCACGGCGTCACCTTCATGGGCAGGGCGGGAAAGAGCGGGGCGCGGGGGTCGGGCAGACCGGGCTGTCCCGATCGTCCTTGCTCGGGGCGACCCCAGCCGGGGTGGCGCAGGTCGTCGCGTGGCATCAGGGCGAGATCGGAGAGCGCGAGCCGGCGAACGAGGTCGAGCGTCGGTTCGTTGGGCTCGTGGCTCGTCAAGGCGGCGTGGGCGAGACAGCCTCCGGCCAAGGTGAGCGCCACGAGGGCGGCCCCGGTCAGGTACCGCGCCGGCGCGAGCAGGGGCAAGAGAGGCTCAGGGACGCCGGGTCGCACTAATGCCCCTTGCTGCGTTGCTTCAAGTCCTTGAGGACGTCCAGGGTGACGTCCTTGCGCGACAGCACGCGACCTTGATGACGACGGACGAGGACCTGGGCTTCCTGCTCGGAGGCGGCGGGAAGCAACGCGAGTCCCATGGGGCCGCGCACATCTGAATCGATGACGTACCAAGCGGAGTCCGCGTCGAGGGACTTGCCCTTCTCGAGGTAGTGGGGGACGCGCACGCGCTTGATTTGATCGGGGGGGACACCGAGGAAGGAGTCGGAGCGCATGGCCGTGGCGAGCGTGCAGCGGACGCTGCAGGTGTAGTAGGTGGCGCCGGTGGCCAGCTCGATGGCCCCGGCCCAGTCCGAGTGATCGATGACGCGCATGGCGCACATCGGGCAACGGTCATCGCCGGTGGGCTGGGGGTTGCCGTCGCTCGAGAGTCCTTGCTTAGCGGCGATGGCCTTCGCGGGGGGGGCGCTTGTGGCGCCGTCGCGACAGGAGGGGAGAGCCACGAGCGGGGCCAAGGCGAGGGCCTGCAGGCAGGCGCGACGCGCGACAGCTTGCGCTGGGGACCGGAGGACGCGATGGTGGAATCGCATGGCCGGTACCCTAGCACCCTGTTCGCCCCAAGGATGGCGCAGATGATGGGCTTCGTGTCCTCGCTGGTGGTCTTCGGCGCGACGTGGGTGGACCTGACGGGGATGTTCCTGCTGGGGTTGCTGGGAGGGGGGCATTGCGTGGGGATGTGCGGACCGATCGCGCTGGCGGTGTGTCCGGCGGCGCGGGCGCCCGGTCGGGTGAGCGCGGTGGTGCTCTACAATCTCGGTCGCGTGGTGACGTACACGGCGATCGGTGGGGTGGTGGGCGCGATGGGGGGAACGCTGGCGACGCTGGGGGAGGTGGTGCGGGTGCAGCTATGGCTCACGGTGGCGGCGGGCGGGCTCATGGCGTGGCTCGGGCTTGCGCTGCTTCGCGTGGTGTCGCAGCCGAGCTGGATGTTCGCGATCGACGGGGGCCGGTTTCCGGGGGTAGGGGCGCTGCTGCGCGGGGTGGTGCGTGACGGCAAGGGATGGATGGCGTTGCCGCTGGGGCTTCTGCTGGGGTTCTTGCCGTGCGGGTTGTCGGTGGCTGCGTTCACGCGGGCGCTGAGCGCCGATGGGTTCCTGGCGGGCGGGGTGCTGGTTGCGGCGTTCGGGGCCGGGACGTTGCCGGCGATGCTGTTGGTGACTTGGGTGGGAGGAAGGCTGTCGTCGCGTCTTCGGCTGGCAGGGGAGACGGTGGCCGGGATGGTGTTGCTTGCGATGGCGGTGCAGCACCTGTCGAAGGCCGTGGCGGCCCTGGTCGGGTGAGCTGGCTTCGAGCTGCGTGGCGACGGGTTGTGCGTCCGAAGCAAACCGTGCTGACCCGCCTCGTGGGCAGGAGCACCACCCACCTGATGGGTGGCAGACCGCCTCGCCATTCGTAGAGCATGATCCAGAGGTGGCTCTGGCAGCCCGTCGCTTTGCTCCGGAGCAGGGGGGCGCTTGCCCTCTTGAGCCGTAGGCGGGGTCGTGCGAAAGGGCGGTCATGTACCGATTGGATGAGAAGGTGGCGCTGGTGACGGGGGCTTCCCGAGGGATTGGCCGGGCGACGGCGCTCGCGCTGGCGTCGCAGGGAGCTCGCGTGTTCGTCAACTACCGGTCGGGCCGGGAGGAGGCCGAGCGAGTGGTGGCGGAGATCGAGGCGGGAGGGGGCGTGGCCGAGGCGCTCGGGTTCGACGTGGCCGACTCCAAGGCGGTGGACGCGGCCGTGGCGGACGTGGTGAAGCGGGCGGAGCGGCTGGACATCGTGGTGGCGAACGCGGGCATCTCGAAGGACGGGCTGTTGATGCGCGCGAAGGACGAGGACTTGGAGGCGATGCTGGACGTCAACGTGCGAGGGGCGCTTGCGCTGGCGCGGGCGGCGATCAAGCCGATGCTGCGCGCGCGCCGGGGACGGATCGTGTTCATCTCGAGCGTGGTGGGGGAGATGGGCAACGTGGGGCAGACGTCCTATGCGGCGTCGAAGGCGGCGATGCTGGGTATGATGAAGAGCCTGGCTCGGGAGCTGGGGTCGCGAGGGATCACGGTGAACGCGGTGGCCCCTGGGTTGATCGAGACGGACATGACGACGGGGATCGGGGAGGAGATGCGGGGCAAGATCGTGGGGCAGATTCCGCTCGGGCGATTCGGATTGCCGCAGGAGGTGGCTGCGGCGGTGGCGTATCTGGGCAGCGACGAGGCGGGGTATGTGACGGGGCATACGTTGCGGGTGAACGGGGGGATGTACGTGTGAGGGGTTGCCGCATTGACGCCTCGCGTTACGCAGGAGCACGCGGGGGAGGGTCGAAACATCTTGATGGTTTTCGAGGAGCGCGCTACGCCGTGCGCCCGCTGACGCCGCACGCAGGTGTGACTTCGGCGACGGGCGGTCCGACGCTGTTCGGAACGGTCGGGGCTGCATTGCGCGGCGTGTTTAGCGAGAAATTATCGCGTCCGGAGGGACCCCATGGCGGAGAATCGTGACATTGCGGCCGAGGTGACGGCCATCATCAAAGAGCAGCTGGATGTCGATGAGAAGGACATCAAGCCCGAATCGACGTTCATCGACGATCTCGGGGCGGATTCGCTCGGGTTGGTGGAGTTGGTGCTGGCGTTCGAGGAGAGGTTCGAGATCGACATCCCCGACGAGGACACGGAGAAGATCCGGACCGTGCAGGACGCGATCGACTACATCGAGAAGCACGCCAAGAAGTAGCCACGCGCTACCTCAGGCTCCGGCGTTTCGGGGCGTTGGCTCCGTCGTGCCCGCGAACGAGCATCCATGGACACATCACATGATCGGATCGTGGTGACCGGTCTTGGCATGGTGACACCATGCGGGATAGGCGTGGAGGCGACGTGGGACAGCTTGCTCGCGGGGCGCAGCGGGATTGGTCCGATCACGGCGTTCGATGCCAGCGAATTCGCTGTTCGCATCGCGGGTGAGGTGAAGGACTGGGACCCGACGCCGTACATTGCGAAGAAGAAGCTGCGTGAGCTGGGTCGTTTCGCACAGTTCGCGGTTTCGGCGGCGCACATGGCGGTACGGGACGCGGGGCTCGAGCTCACAGACGAGGAGCGGGAGGACGCGGCCTGCGTGATGGGTGTGGGCATGGGGGGGTTGGAGGGGCTCGAGCGGGTCTCCGAGATCCTGCGCACCAAGGGTCCTTCGAAGGTCAGCCCGTACGCGGTCCCGACCATTGCGTTGAACATGGCGGCGGGTCAGATCTCGATCGCGCTGGAGCTGCGTGGCCCGAGCTTCTGCACGGCGTCGGCTTGCGCATCCGGTGCGCACGCGATCGGGGAGGCGGTTCAGCTTCTGCGCTCGGGCGCGGCTTCCGTGGCCATCGCGGGAGGGACGGAGGCGACCATCACCCCGACGGCCATCGCGGGGTTCCAGGCGATGTTCGCGCTTTCTCGTAGGAACGACGACCCACGCAGTGCCAGCCGACCGTTCGACCTGGCGCGGGACGGTTTCGTTGCGGCGGAGGGTGCGGCGGTTCTGGTGCTCGAGACGCTCACCCGTGCGACCCGGCGGGGGGCGCGCATCTACGCCGAGGTGGCGGGATACGGCTCTTCGAGCGATGCATTTCATCCCGTGCAGCCGGCGCCGGATGGGCGTGGTGCGATCGCCTCGATGCGACACGCCGTGCGGCACGCGAGGCTCGCGCCGAGCGACATCGACTACATCAACGCGCACGGGACGGGCACGCCGCAAGGGGACGTTCAGGAGTGCAAGGCGATCCTGGAGATGTTCGGCGACCATGCCTCCGGCCACGCGCTGTGGGTGTCTTCGACCAAGTCCGTGACGGGACACTTGCTCGGGGCGGCAGGGGCTGCGGAAGCGGCCTTCGCCGCGCTCACGTGCCAGCGCGGTGTGGTGCCCCCCACCATCAACGTCCACGAGCAGGACCCGGCCTGCGCCGTCGACGTCGTGCCGAACGAGCCTCGGCAGCGAAAGGTTCGCCATGTTTTGTCCAACTCGTTCGGGTTCGGCGGGACGAACGTTTCCCTGGTGCTGTCCCGCATTGACTGATCGCCGACGACACCCTTCTTTTTTTTCCGCGCCATCGGCGCTAGAACCCCACAGATGACACTGCTTGCGATTGCCTCGGATCACGGCGGGTTCGCGCTGAAGGAAGCGCTGGTCGAAGCGTTGACGGAATGGTCCGTTCCGTTCGTGGACCTCGGCCCTCGGGATCGGACTTCGTGTGACTACCCGGACTTCGCCCACGCCATGGCGCGTGGCATCGCGGAAGGGCGCTTCGAGCGCGGCGTCTTGATCTGCGGGACGGGGGTGGGGATGTCGATTGCGGCCAACCGGCACCCGCACGTCCGCGCGGCGGTGGTGTCCGAGACTTATTCTGCGCGCTTGGCCCGGGAGCACAACGACGCCAACGTGCTTTGCATGGGGGAGCGGGTGGTGGGACAGGGGCTGGCGCGCGACATCTTGCGGGTGTTCCTGGACACGGCGACGGACCCTGGCGATCGGCACGCCCGACGGATCGCGAAGCTCACGCCGATGGGGCCGGTCGGATGAAGTGCCCTCATTGTGGCCTGCTGGAGAATCGGGTCATCGATTCCAGGCTCAGCACAAGCGGGGAAGTGACGAGAAGGCGTCGCGAGTGCGAAGGCTGCGGTCGACGCTACACGACGTACGAGCGAGTCGAGGACCTACTGCCGTCCGTGGTCAAGCGCGACGGTCGTCGCGAGCTTTTCGACCGTCGCAAGATCGTCAGCGGGATCCGTTCGGCGTGCAGCAAGCGACCGGTGTCGTTGGACCAGATCGACGAGGTCGCGGAGAGCATCGAGAGGGAGTTGCAGGAGTCCGGGGAGCGGGAAGTGTCCTACACGGCCATCGGAGAGAAGGTCATGGACCGCCTGCGGAAGCTGGATCAAGTAGCGTATGTGCGCTTCGCGAGCGTCTATCGGCAGTTCCGGGACTTGGAAGACTTCTCCCGGGAGCTCGCGACGCTTGTGACGGAGCGCCCATCGCAGTAAATGGCTCGCGAGGTTATGCATGCCGACGGCTGCCGACATCGATCTCAAAATGATGACCCGTGCACTGGCTGAAGCCAGGCGGGGTAGGCCATCGCCGAACCCGCACGTGGGGGCGGTGGTAGCGCGTGGTGACGAGGCGATATCCGTGGGGCACCACGAGCGTGCGGGAGGGGAGCACGCGGAGGTGGTAGCGCTGCGGGCCGCGGGGGAGGTTGCGAAGGGGGCCACCCTGTACGTCACGCTCGAGCCCTGCAATCACACGGGGAGAACGCCTCCTTGTGTCGATCACATTCTGCAATCGGGCGTGGCGCGTGTGGTGGTCGCGTGCCGGGATCCGAACCCGCACGTGGAGGGTGGCGGCATCGAGGTGTTGCAGGCTGCTGGGGTCGAGGTGGAGCTCGGCGTCAAGGGGGTCGAGGCGCGTGCGCTCATCCAGCCTTGGGTCAAGCAGATCACGCTGGGCCTTCCCTATGTCAGTCTCAAGCTCGCGGTCTCGCTCGACGGACGCATCGCGACGCGCACGGGCGCGAGCAAGTGGGTCACGGGTCCCGAGGCGCGCGCCAAGGTGCACGAGATCCGCGCCGCCAACGATGCCGTCATGGTCGGCGTGGGCACTGTCCTCGCGGACGATCCCCAGCTCACCGTGCGGGACGTCGAAGGGACGAACCCCATCCGCGTGACGGTCGACTCGAAGCTCCGGATGCCGGTGACGGCGGGACTTGTGGCGACCGCGATGGAGACGCCCACCTGGATTCTCACCACCCAGGACGCTCCCGAGTCCGTGGAGAGCTCGCTGATGGCGCAGGGGGTCGAGGTCATTCGGGTCGCGCGTTCGAGCGAGGGTCGGGTTGACGTGACCGCGGCCATGCGAGCCCTCGCGCAGCGCGGGGTCATCCGCCTGCTCATCGAGGGCGGCGCGGAGCTGGCGGGGAGCGTGTTGAATGCGGGGCTCGTGGATGAGCTGCACGTGTTCATCGGCCCCATGTTGCTAGGCCCCCGTGGCCGCCCCGGGGCGGTCGACTGGGCGGGTCCCACGAATCCCGCGGACGCGCCCAGAATCGCGGACCCGCGGTGGGAGCTTTGCGGCCGTGATGCCTACGTGCACGGCGTTCTCGCCTGCCCCGCCGCCGGACGCTGAACGGCGCCCCGTCGCTTGCCAACGGCTCCCCCAAGTCCTACGAAGCGTTCAGTATCATGGCCATTCTTCCCATTCGTGTCTTCCCCGATCCTGTCCTCCGCGAGCGCGCCAAGCCCGTGGAGAAGGTGACTCCCGAGCTCCTGCGTCTGATCGACGACATGGCCGAGACGATGTACGCGGCCCCGGGTGTGGGGCTCGCCGCCAACCAGGTGGGTGTCCTGCAACGCGTGTTCATCATCGACATCGCCAACGAAGACGAACCCAGCGACTTGCACGTGTTCATCAACCCGGAGATCGTCCACAAGGAGGGGGAGATCTCCTGGAAGGAAGGTTGTCTCTCGTTCCCCGGCGTGACCGAGAGCGTGGACCGGGCTGCCATGGTCCGTGTGCGCGCGCTGGATCGAAACGGGGACACCTTCGAGATGGAGGCCGAGGGCCTCATGGCGGTGGCCGTCCAGCACGAGAACGAGCACCTCGACGGCGAGCTGATGATCGATCACCTGGGTCCGGTGCGTCGACGGCTGGTGCAACGCAAGCTGGTCAAGAGTCGGGCGAGCTAGCGGCCCGAAATCGATACCGGGCAGGGGCAGCTGGCGGAAGTCTCGATCCCTTGACCGAGAGGCAAGCGGAAGCCAGATCGGCGACGGCGACGGCGACGGCGACGGCGACGGCGACGGATTGATTCTTCTGCCTAGGACATCTAGGTCCTAGCGACGGAACAGGCCGGGGTCGAGGCCGAGGCCGCGGGCTTGGAGGTTCTCGGCCACCTTGGGGACGACGCCGCTCGGGTGGAAGCTTCCTTCGACCGCGCCTCCCGAGGCAGTGCGCTCCACGGTGAACGTGAAGATGTCGCGCAGCGCGATGACGCTGCCCTCGACGCCAGCGGGTTCGGCGATACGGGAGACGCGAGAACGTCCGTCGCGCAGCCGAACCACCTCGACGGCCACGTCGAAGGAGGCGTTGAGCCATTCGCGGACGGCCTCTACGGGCAATCCCGGGCGCAGCGCGGCGATCTCGGGCACGGCGCGGGCGAACGCGTGCCGCAGGGTGGGCGCGCGCATCACGGCAACGACGCCGTCGCAACCTCCGGCCACGGCATCGAGCACTTCCGACGTGACGAGGCCTTCGCAATTCGTCACGAACAGACAGTCGGGGCCGAGGCGTGCGGCGATGTGAACGGCGGCGGCGCCTTCGCGCGTGGAAGGCGTCAAGATGCTCGTGGCGTTGCGAGGAAGGGCGAGTTGACAGCCAGAGTCGTGGGCGACCACGACGTGTTCGTCGGCCCGAACCGAGGCCAGCAAGCTGGCGATCATGCTCCTGCCGTCGGCGCCTGGGGCGACGGTGACGAGAACGTTCACGTGTCCGGCGACAGCTTGGCCGAGGAACGAAGCCATGGCACGTGACATGGTGCCGGCGCGAACGAGGTCTTCGAGGGTGAGGGTGGCGGGGGGGCACTTCAGCAGGGTGGCTACCGGACCGGTGCCGGACACCGGGGGGAAAGCGGCCACGAGCCTGGTGGAGCCGCCATGGACCTGCCGCTCCACCATGTCCTCGCCCTCGGCCACGGGCACGCTGGCGGCGGCGCACAAGCGTCGCAAGATGCGGTCCACGGAGTTTGCGGTGGCGAAGGGGATTTCGGCGCGGCGCGGGCCGGTCGAGCGGAGGGTCGACATCCAGGAGTACCGGTGAACGTGAATCTCGAGCACGTCCTCGTCGCCGAGCAACGGACCGAGGGGGCCGAGGCCCAAGATCTCGTCGCGTGCATCGCGGACCACGCCTTCCACGTCGACCTGCGGGCCGATTTCACCGCTGGACCGGAGGCTGCCAGCAGCTTCGCGAATCGCGCGGTCGATGCGATCGGCAAGGGGGCGGGCGGGGTCTTTGCCGTCGGCCAAGGCGAGCACGTCGGGCGTCTGCTCGAGACGCTCGACGAGCATGGCTGCGGCGATGCGCTGGGCGGGAATCTGTACGGATTCGGGGGAGCTGAAGCCGACGTCGCGAACGGGGGGCATCGCGCGAGTCACGGGCACGGGTGGTCGCTGCGGCTGCACGGCTGCTTGAACGACGGCGCCCTGCGAGGACGAGGTGTTCTCGATGGGACCGGGCTGCCGGGAGGACGACGTGGGGGATGGGGGCGCTTGGGGCACCACGCGCGCAGGAGGTGACGGGACGCGCGGGGGAGCGGGCATCCGCACGGGGGGCTGTCCGGGCCCGGGGGCGGGGGGAGCAGCGTCCGGCATGGGCTGGTCACCGCTCCACGACTGGTCGTCCGGATCGTTCTCGAGCGGGTAGTGGCTGACGGGGCTTTCGGGGCCGCGGCGCTGAGGGGGGTGGCTGGGGGGCGGGACATCCCGCATGCTGGGGCTACGGCTGGAGGAGATCCTCTCGGGATGTTCCTCGGGGGGCGGAGGGGCTGCCGGGCCTCCGACCACGGCGGCGCCTGCGGCGACGGCCGGGGCGCCCGCACCCTGGGGGACCTCCAGGCGCAAGATGAAGTCGCCGACGTAGATCTTGTCGCCTTCGCGCACGATCGTGGCCTGGGTGATCTTCCGGCCGTTCACGTACGTTCCGTTGGTGCTCTTGAGATCGGTGACGATGAATCGACCATCGCGGTAGAGCAACCGGGCGTGGTGCTTCGAGACGTTGCCCTTGGGCAGCATCAACTCGTTGCCCTGCACGCGCCCGACGTTGATCTCGGTTCGGTCGAACACCTCGCGGCGTTCGTTGCCGCCTTTTTCGGTGATGATGATCGCGAACATACCAGCCTTCGGGCGTGAGACTTCTCACACCATTGGGCCCGATTGCAACGCGACCGCAAGGTGATGTCAATCGAATCAATGCGAGAAGGCGCGGTCTCATCGTGGCGGGATGCGGGGTGGGGGCTCAGCAGACGCTCAGCAGACGCTCAGCAGACCCTCTGCAGACCCTCGGGGCTCGTGGCTTCGCCTATCGAAGATGGGGTGCGGGCCTCGGGAGGCTCGGGCTTATATATGCCGACGCGCCCCCCTTCCTGCGCCACCGCCCGGACCCCTCGGGGGGGAAAAGCCGCGGCGAGGGGGACGTTTCCGCGCCCCCGTTCCCCATTCCCCGTCCACTTCGGCTACCATTGGCCCGCCCCTGGCCTCGAATCGATCGGGGCGTCAGCACACAGGCGGTGCCCAAGCGTGCAACTGGACTTCGTATCTCGAGAGCTGACGATCAAGCTCGTCTATTACGGCCCGGCGCTCAGCGGGAAGACGACGAACCTGCAGGCGCTTCATGGGTTCGCGGACGAGGCCTCGCGGGGCCGGCTCATGACCCTGGAGACGCGCGACGATCGGACCTTGTTCTTCGACCTGTTGCCGTTGCGGTTTCGCGGGGACGGGGACCTGTCGCTGCGGCTGAAGCTGTTCACGGTCCCGGGCCAGGTGATTCACGCCTCCACGCGACGGCTCGTGCTCCAAGGCGCAGACGGCGTGGCCTTCATCGCCGACTCGCAGCTCTCGGAGACGAAGAACAACGCCCGAGCGTTCCTCGACCTGAAGGAGAACTTGCGATCCCACGGCCGTGAGATGCGCGAGTTGCCCCTCGTCATCCAGTACAACAAGCGGGACATGCCCCACACGCGCGGCGACGACGAGATCGCGCAGCTGGCGAAGAAGGGGAGAGAGCCGGTGTTCGCGGCTGTGGCTACCCAGGGCGTGGGCGTGCTCGAGACCTTCGTGTCCTTGCTCCACTTGACCTGGCTGAGCCTGGACGCTTCGCACGACCTGACGGGCAAGTTCCGGTTCAACTCCGAGTCGTTCCTGCAAGAGGTGATCGGGCGCATGGGCGCACGGGGATCGATCGACCAGATCCTGGACACGTGCCTCGGGGGCCACTTCGAAGCCCGGCGAAGGGAGCCGAGCCAATGAAGCCGCAAGAGGGCGCGAGCCTCGACATCGACGACCTCACCACCACGAAGAACGTGCGCCTCGAGGACCTGATCGACCGCGAGTCGCTCAAGGAAGTCATCACGTCCTTCGTCACCCTCTTTGGCATCTCGGTGCGCGTGTACTCCGCGGACGGCGAGAAGCTCGCGGACGCCGTGGAGCAACAGGACATCTGCAAGTACCTGAACGGGCTGCCCGACGGGCGCTCTGCCTGCGCGGCCACCGTGGCCACAGTCAAGCGGACCTCGCCCGAGACGATGGATGACATCGTTCATCCTTGCTTCACGGGTGCGCGCTACCACATCGCCGCGCTGATGTACGACGGGCGTCGCGTGGGCCGCATCGTGCTCGGCCCTTACCTGCCCGCCGACGTGAAAGAGGTGCCCGGCTCCCTGATGACCGCAGCCCGTGACGCGCAGCCGGATCAGCTACGACAGCTGCTCCCGCGCATGCCCAGGGCGCGTGCCGAGACCGTGCACAACATCGCCGAGCACATGCGCGGCGTCCTCGACCTCATCCTGTTCAGCGGCCACAAGGCCCTGCTGACCTCCCAGATGCACCTCGCCAGCGTGCGCGAGAGCTATCGCGAGCTGCAAGACAAGAACCATCGCTTGCAGGACGCGTACGACAAGCTCAAGGAGCTCGACCGGCTCAAGTCCAACTTCATCGCGACCATCAGCCACGAGCTGCGCACGCCCTTGACCTCCATCATCGGCTACAGCGAGATGCTGGGAGAAGGGATCGCGGGAAGCCTGACGACAGACCAGCTCGAGTTCGTCACCACCATCCGGGAGAAGGGCGAGCAGCTGCTCACCCTCATCATGAGCTTGCTCGACCTGTCCAAGCTCGAGAGTGGCAGTCTCGCCCTCGTCAAGACCGACGTCGACGTCTGCAAGACCCTGGACGACGTGGTGTCCTTGCTCAAGCCCAACGCCACGAAAGCCGAAGTGCAGCTTGCGGTCGATGCGCCTGCGGAAGGCTTGCCGACGGTCCGGGGCGACGCGAACCGGATCCGGCAGGCGGTGCTCAACCTGGCGGAAAACGCCGTCAAATTCACGCCCGCAGGCGGCAGCGTGACCCTGAGCGCCAAGGTCGGCAGGCAGGTCATGGATGAAGCGGAGGACGACATCGGCTTCGCCCTCATCGCGCCTGCTCGCTCGGTCATCGAGATCCGGGTGGCCGACACGGGCATCGGCATCCCCGAACACGAACGCGAGAAGATCTTCGACCCCTTCTACCAGGTCGACTCCTCCTCCACCCGCGAGTACGGAGGCACCGGACTCGGGCTGTCCATCGTCCAGCGCCTCATGCAGGCGCACGACGGCAAGGTGTCTGTCGAGCCCAACCACCCCAAGGGCAGCGTGTTCATCCTCAAGATCCCCATCGACGTGGACCCGTGACGTCTGATGGCGGGTGAGTTCGAGCGCATTCGGCACCTGCGAGCCCTGTTCGGAACGCCCCCCGCAGGCGTGTCACTCGGCATCGGGGACGACGCGGCCCTGATCGAGCCTCCGGTCGGCGAGCACATCGTCTGGACCATCGACGCGTGCGTCGAGAACGTCCACTTCCGTCAGGACATCGCGAGCTGGGAGGACGTTGGGTTTCGGTCCTTCATGGCGGCGGCGAGCGACCTCGCGGCCATGGCCGCGCACCCCATTGGCGCGCTCAGCAGTGTGTCACTCCCGCGGGACCTGGAGGACGCGGACCTGTACGCCCTCGCACGGGGACAGGGCCTCGCCGCACGGCAGGTGGGCACAGCGGTCATCGGCGGCAACCTGTCCGCCGGCGACGTGGTCACCGTCTCCACCACCTTGCTGGGGCGAACACGACGAGCCCCGCGACGCGACGGCGCGCGGCCGGGCGACCGACTGGCGCTGTGCGGCGACGTCGGCCTCGCCGCAGCGGGACTGCGCATGCTGCTGCGGGATCCCGGGTGCTTGCCCGCGGACGACGCGGAGAGGCGGGCGTTGCTCGCCTGGCGACGGCCAAGGGCGCGCATCGAGGACGGACTCCGATGTGGCGGGGCAACGTCGCTGATCGACGTATCGGACGGGTTGGCGCAGGATGCGCTCCACATCGCGAGTGCGAGCGGCGTGCGGATCGACGTGGACACGGCGGTCGTGATCACGGGTTCGCTGGGCGTGGTGGCGGGGCGGTTGGGGGTCGACGCGCGGGAGCTCGTGCTGTCGGGGGGGGAGGACTACGCGCTGCTCGGGACCTTTGCCGAGACGGAGGTGCCCGAGGGGTTCGTCGTGGTGGGGACGTGCAGCGAGGGCTGCGGGGTGTGGGCGGACGGGGAGCCCACGGGCCCGACGGGGCATGACCACTTCCGGTGAGTGGGTTGAGGCCCGGCGCCGACTAAGCTGAGAACCACGCGTCGGAGTGAACGTGTTTTAGAAGTCCCCGCCGAAGGAGCCTTTCAACTTGTCCGTGAACGGGTCGGCCCGGTCGTTCTCCCAGTAGCCCAGCCCCACGAACGCGGTGGTCTGCTCGAGCCCGCCCACGACTCGCTGGTAGACGGCGAGGTCGATCATCAGCGAGTGCCCCACGGGGACGAGCATGCCCACGCGGGGACCCACGGCCGGTAGCACGCGGCCGTAGCTGGAGGACGACTCCCCTGCCCCCTCGCCGCGAACCATGACGGGAACCTCGAACGCCTGAAGGGTCGCACGAATATCCGCATAAGGATAGACAGGCCCCTGGGCCAGCTCGTAGCCGACGAAGGCCTCGAGCGAGCCGCCCAGCCCGTCGCGCGCCCACACCTCGGAGCCGGTCACTCGCAGGTCGGCCGGCAGGCGGATGTCGCGCACGCCGAAGATCATCAACGCCCCGCCCAGCCGGAGGTCATTTTCCATCCAATCGAAGCGAAAACTGCCTCCGATCAGCTCGGCGTCCTGGTCCAGCCCGATCGAGGTCGGCAGCCTCGCGTCGCGGTCTGACGTGGCGTCGAGGGACATCCCATCGAGGGCGGCGCGCGACCTCACCACGTGGACCTGGCCGCCGAACGTGTCCGCTCGTGCGCTGGGGGCTTCCTGCACGAGGAGTACGAAAACGGATAGTAATGTCCCCGCTGCGGTCGGTGGCGAGCGCATGGCTGAGATTGTACACCGTCGAGTCGACCGGCATTGCCGCGCGGTGACCAGCCACGCGAGGTCGCGGTAGAGGCCTCTCGCCGCGTTTCCCCCTGTTGCGAGCCGCCCCTCCCGCGACCCTCCGGCTCACGCTACGGGTTCTTACGCGCCCGACCTTGCTCCGGGGCATGCTGCCACTCCCTCAGGCAAAGCAACGGAATCACGCTCAACGCCTCGTCTCGTACCTGGTCAGGACCGCGCCGCCGGGAAACGTCCGCGTCTCCACCAGGTTCAGGTTCACCCAGCTATCCAGCGCGGTGAAGAACGGTGTGCCGCCGCCCACCAGCACCGGATGGGTCACGATCTCGTACTCGTCGATCAGCCCGGCCCGCATGGCCGCCCCAGCGAGCGATGCGCCACCAACCCTCATCGGCTCGCCGTCTTCGGCCCTGAGCCGGGTGATCTCCGCAACCGCGTCGCCGGTGACCAGCCGAGTGTTCCAGTCGACCTTGTGGACTGTCGAGGAGAACACCACCTTCGGCGTATCCCGCCAGTTCCGCGCAAACTCGATCTGCGCCGGGGTGGCACCCGGCTGCTGGTCGCGGGTCGGCCAGTAGGATCCCATAGTTTCCCACAGCTTGCGCCCGTACAAGAACAGGTCGATCGCTAGCTCCTGGTCGAGCCACCACTGAAACAGCTCGTCGCTCGACCCGCCCCAGCTGAGGTCGTCGCCAGGCGCGGCGACGTAGCCGTCCAGGGTCAGGTTCATGCCGTAGATCAGTTTCCGCATGGCGCCGTGCCTCCCTTCCGGCTCGGGCTGAAACTATCCTCGCAAGGGGCCAGAGAACACCAAACAACCCTCTGCCTTCTGTGCTCTCTGCGACCTCTGTGGTTTCTCTTCCGGCTCGGGCTCTGCGACCTCTGTGGTTTCTCTTCCGGCCTCGGGCTCCCTACTTCTTCTTCCAGGGGAGCAGGTGCGTGATGTGCCACTGCCCCTGCCAGGAGATGATCGTGTGGATCTTGACCGTGTAGAGATCATCCCCGAGGCGGTAGCGCAGCTTCGTGCCCCAAGATCGGAAGTAACCGATCTTGTTCGCCTCGTCGCCGGGGGGAACCCAGACCGGGGGAGTGCCCGGTTCGATCGACTCGAAGGTGACCCCGGTCCAGTCCCGGTGCCGACGGTGCAGCTTGTGGATGTCCTGCTCGTAGGCGCGATACAGGTGCTTCCAGTAACGGTCGGGGTCCTGGATGTCCTTCAGCGGCGTGAAGGGCTCCTGGGGGAAGAAGAACGCGTCGGCTTTCGCCACGTCGTCGTGCACGATCGCGTCGAGAAGCGCCCGGCCCCGCGGCTCGAGGACCGCGGCGGCGTGGGGAGCTTGCGCTTCGTTCTTCCAGTCCACGGCGGCGCTGGCAGAAGGGGTCGGGGCGAAGTCCGCAGAAGCGGCGGCGGAAGCTGCGGACGCCTCCACAACCGCAGACGCGGGGGGAGGAAGCAAGGGCACACCCGCGCCAGAGGAGGCTACCGCCAGCCCGGTCGACGGGGTCATGGTCGCACCGGGCGGCTCCTTGCGCTCACATGCGCACGCGAGCGCGCCCAGGGCCATGAGGGTCGCGAGGAGGGGGAAACGCACGGTCGGAAGGGGGCTTAGTTGCGATCCTTGATCACGAACTGCACGCGGCGGTTGCGGGCGCGGTTGCCAGCGGTGACGTTCGGAGCGATGGGACGGGTCTGGCCGTAGCCCTTCGCCTCGAGGCGACCGGCATCCACACCGTTCGCGGCGAGCCATTCCTTGACCGCGTTGGCGCGACGGTCACTCAGGTCCTGGTTGTGCTCGCTGCTGCCGGTGTTGTCCGTGTGACCCTGCACCTCGACGAGCTTGATGCTCGGGTTGCGCACGATCACGTCGGCGATCTCCTGCATCAGTGACGTCGAATCGCCCTTGATTACCGCGGAGTCGGTCTCGAAGTTGATCTGCTTGCGGATGATGATCTGCGTCTGGGTAACGACGACGTTGGACTGCTTGGGGCGCGGGTTGAGGTTGATGTTCAGCTGCGCGTCCTTGCGGGGTTCGACGTTGGCCGACTCGGTGCTGAGCAGGTACTTCTCAGCTTCGGTGCGAACCTTGACGCCGCCGGGCACGACGCTCTCGAGGCGGAAGTTGCCGCTGCCGTCCGTGGTGGTTCGGTACTCCTTGCCCTGGGCGTCGGTGAGGACGATGGAGGCTCCGGAGACGCCAGCGCTGGAGGTGGAGTCCATCACGCGCCCGACGACGTTGCCCATCCTGGGAAGGGCTTCGAGCTCGCAGGTGATGTCGGTGTAGCTGGGGCCGGTGGCAGGAGCGCCCGGGGCAGCCGCAGGGGCAGGGGCAGGGGGAGCGCCGTAGCCCGCAGGGGGAGCGCCGTAGCCCGCAGGGGGAGCGCCGTAGCCCGCAGGGGGAGCGCCGTAGGCGGGAGGAGCGCCGGCAGGCTGCGCGCCGTAGGGGTCCGCCGCAGGCAGCGGGGCGGCCGCGGGAGCCGCACCGGTCACCTGCGCCATGCACTGACCCGGCTTGTATCCTTCCGCGGTCACCATGAACGAGTACGTTCCCGGGTCCACGCTGCGCGTCTCGAACACGCCCTCGGGGCCCGTGACGAACCCGCCGG
This sequence comes from uncultured Polyangiaceae bacterium, assembly GCA_964488865.1. Taxonomy (GTDB): domain Bacteria; phylum Myxococcota_A; class Polyangia; order Polyangiales; family Polyangiaceae; genus MWCO01. The sequence continues at coordinate 74,004 of CAZAWR010000023.1, forward strand.
TCGCGCTGCCCTGCTGCATGATCATCGCGCTCGTGATCACGGTGGACGTACCCTTCTCGATCACCCTGCCGCGCACGATGTTCTGGGGCGGAGGCGGCAGCTGCACCGTCTTCTCCACCTGCTCGGTCTTGATGATCGGCTCGGCCTCGACCACGTCGGCGGCATAGCCCACGCCGATGTACAGGGTCCACGGCGCCTGCGGGGCCACTTCCTCCAGGAAGTCGCTCGTGCCCGTGATGCCGATGTCGAGCGCCGCGATCGGCGCAAGTCCCTTGAGGATCGGGTAACCGCGCGCACCGATCGTCAGACGCGAAGGCATGTACGCCATCGACTGGTTCTCGCCGAGGCACGCGTCCTGGAACGCGCGCGTGGTCGCCTTGCCCTTGTTGCAGATGTAGTCCTGCCGGTTGAGGGGCAGGTCCATCGTGTAGGCAACGAAGGGGCGGATGCTCTCGAACACACCTTCCGCACCCAGCCCGACCTCGACGAAGTCCGTGCGGTTGATGCCCAGGCCGTAGCGCTCGATGCGCGTGATGGGAAGGTCCCCGCGCGCCTCTTCCGTCGCAGCCACGACCTTCGCGCTGTTGTCGATGCGGTACCCGAGGTTGCCGTACAGACGCAGGGGCGTACCGTCGTCCATCGAAGCAAAGTCGAGGGTCGACAGGCCGCGAATGCGGAAGCCGGTGCCTTCGCCGTCGAGCCCCACGCCGCCGGTCCCGTTGAGCAGCAGCAGGTGCGCTTCACCACCGAAGCGGAACAGCTTGTTGGGCTCGGCAGGCGTGAAGAGCTTCACGCCGAGGAGCGAATCACCGAGCACCTGAAGCAGCTCGGGTCGCCCTTCGCTGTTCGCGTTGGCAAAGGACCGGAACGAGGCAAACGCCTCGAGGTACGGCAGCGGAGTGACCGAGAGCGACGCGCTGGTTCCGAAGTGGCTGGCGTCGTCTTCCTCCGAGTCGGCGCCGCAGGGACGGTCCTCCGTGCAGAGGAAGCCGGAGGTCTTGAACCATTCGGCGATCAGGGCGACCCGGAACGTGCCGGGGACGCCGCTGCCCGCATCCGAGATGCGAAGCAGACCCGTGGAGCCGTAGAGGTTGTTCTGCAGCTTGAGGGATTCGACGCGCCACTTGTACGCGTCCTCGTCGGACATGGCCCCGGCTTCCGGCGCGGCCGCGGCTCCCGAGGAATCACCCTCGAACCCGGACGCGAACGACCAGCTCCCCGTGGCGCTCGCATCTGCAGCAGGCGCGGGTGCAGGGGCGGGGGCGGGGGCAGCGGCCGGTCCCGGGGCAGGCGCCGGCGCTGGTGCAGGGGCGGGCGCCGCCCCAGGCGGGGGAGCTCCGGGCGTGTAGTAGGTGGGCGGGTCTTGACCCTGCGCTTGCGCGCTCCAACCCACGGCGAGCAGAACGGGAAGACAAGAGGTGGCAAATTTCATGGTGGTTTGCATCGCTCCTCACATGCCCGGTTCGTATCGCCCCCTTTGGACGGAGGCGCACGGGGTCCGTCGGTTCGCGGGGGTTTTACCACCGTTCGACATGGTTCCCAAAGGATTCCTCTTTTGTCGCTCGCAGCCCGACCCCGCCCATTCCGCAAGCCACCCCACCCCACCCCCGCGACCCCGGGGATTGACGCCCGGCCGCCCCTCGCCATGGACCCCTCATGCATCGTCGTCGCGGTAGCACGCGCCTCGCGCCCCACCGCCCGCACGTCCCGTCATCACCATGGTCCCCCTCGGCCGGATTCTCATCACGGACCCAGACCCCTCCCAGCGGTCGAGGCTCTCTCACGCCCTGCGCCTCGAAGGCTTCAAGACCGACTCCGCACCCGACGGCCTCCACGCCCTGCAGAAGCTCTCCGACTTCCTCCCCGACGTCCTGCTCACCCACCACCCCCTGCCCGACCCGCACGCCCTCGAGCTGCTCCGCCGAGGACGCGTCCTGCGCCCCTCCACCCAGCTCGTCGTCATGACCCGCAACGGCAGCATCGACGACGCCGTGCATGCCGTGCGCGGAGGGGCCGTCGACTATCTCGTGCAACCCTTCGCCCGCGACCGATGGGTCCCGGCCCTGCACGCCGCGGTCCACCGGGCCCACGCCCATCGTCGAAACCACCCCGGCCCCCGCACCCCAGCCAACGCGTTCGACGGAATCCTCACCACCCACCCTGCCATGCGCGAGCTGCTCGGCCTCGTCCGCCAGATCGCCCCGAGCCGGGCCAGTGTGCTGCTCGAAGGCGAGAGCGGCACCGGCAAGGACCTGTTCGCCCGCGCCATCCACCGCGCGAGCTTGCGCGCGTCCCAGCCCTTCGTGCACCTGTCCTGCGCGGAGCTCACCCCCACCCTGCTCGAAAGCGAAATCTTCGGCCACGAGAAGGGCGCCTTCACCGGGGCCGTGTCGCGTCGCGATGGCCGCTTCAAGCAAGCCGACGGCGGGACCCTGTTCCTCGACGAGGTGAGCGAAATCCCCCTGGGCACCCAGGTCAAGCTCCTGCGCTTCATGCAAGAGCGAGCCTTCGAACCCGTCGGCGGCAACGAAACCCTCCAGGTCGACGTCCGCGTGCTGTCCGCCACCAACCGCAGCCTGCAGCAAGCGGTCGATGACAACCGCTTCCGCCTCGACCTGTTCTACCGGCTGAACGTCGTGTCCCTGCGCATCCCGCCGCTGCGCGAGCGAGCCAGCGACATCCCGCTGCTCGCCACCCACTTCCTCGCCCGCTTCGCAAGAGAGAACGAGCGCCACGTGAGCTCGCTCACCGACGGCGCCCTCGATCGCCTCGTGGCCTACCCATGGCCCGGCAACGTGCGCGAGCTCGAGAACGTGATCGAACGCGCGGTCGTGCTGTGCGAGGGCTCGACCGTCGAAGCGCACCACCTTCCGCCGCACGTGGCCGACTTCGATCGGCTCCCCGGGGCCCCGAAGATTCCCGGCGCGAGCGTGCGCGAGCTCGAACACTGGGCCATCTTGCGAACCCTCGAGTCCGTGGGCGGCTCCACGTCCCGCGCCGCCCAGGTGCTCGGCATCAGCACCCGCAAGATCCAGTACAAGCTGCGCGCGTACCGGCAGCACGCTCCTCGCGTCGACCCGGGCCCCAACGATGCTAGGATGGGCGACGCCGAGGAAGAGACGTGAGCAACCCTGTCATTCAAGTCCACAAGCTGTCCAAGACGTTCCGCCACGGATTCTGGCGCAAGCGGGTCGATGCCCTGCGCGACGTGTCCTTCGAAGTAGAGCGCGGAAGCATCTTCGGGTTCCTCGGGCCGAACGGCGCGGGCAAGACCACGACGATCAAGATCCTCACCGGGCTCATCGCGGCCACGGGAGGGGAAGCGTCGGTGCTGGGCAAGCCGGTCCCCTCCCCCGAAGCGCGTAGCCGCCTCGGCTTCCTTCCCGAGAACCCGTACGTCTACCCGTACCTCACCCCGCGGGAGTTCGTCCGGATGTGCGGCCAACTCTCCGCCGTGCACGGCGAGAAGCTGCGAAAACGGACCGAGCACGTGCTCGAACGCGTGGGCATGGCCTACGCCGCCGAGCGCCCCGTGCAGCGACTCTCCAAGGGCATGCTCCAGCGAACGTGCCTCGCCGCCGCCCTCGTGCACGAGCCCGACCTGCTCATCCTCGACGAGCCCATGAGCGGACTCGACCCCGTCGGACGCAAGGAGGTTCGCGACATCATCCTCGAGGAGCGAGAGGGCGGGCGCACCGTGTTCTTCTCGAGCCACATCCTGAGCGACGTCGAGTCGATGTGCGATCAGGTGACGATCCTGCGCAAGGGCGAGGTCGTGGTGGAAGGGAAGATGGATACGCTGCTGCAGCGCGACGCGCTGTACACGGACATCTTGCTCGCGGGGGAACCGGAGGCGCTCGAGCGCATGAGCCAGCGGCTGAGCGACGTGAAGGGGGTGGCGGCGCAGAAGCCGGAGGCGGTGCTGCGGGTGACGGCGATGGGGGACGAAGCGGTGGCCGCGGTGCTGGCGGCGGCGCTGGAGGCGAAGGGGAGAGTGGTGGAAGTGGTGCCGCGCAGGGAGACGCTCGAGGACCTCTTTGTGAGGCGGGCGTTTTCGGACGAGGGAAGAAACTAGTCCCTACCGGGTTGAGGGTCGACCACGACCATGGGCGGATGGCGGACATCAACTAGGAGCTGAGAACACGGAATGCGAATTCGAACTAGGAATGGGCGGGGGCAACACGCACCACCCAGCTCCGTACACACCCTTCCGTGCCTTCTGCGTCCTCTGTGGTTCTCCGCAGTGTGATCCCGGCACTCACTTCGGGCACACGGTACCTAGGAGCGGAGAACAGGGAACGGAATGAGCGGTGTCAACGCCGGGCGAGCCTGGGGTGGATGCCGGCTTGGTGAAAGCAAGGCCCCGCGCATTGTCCCTGCGCCCGCATTCCCCAATTCCGTGTTCGAATTCCTGTTCTCAGCTCCTAGTTTCATCTCCCCTATCCGCCCCGTTTTCGTTAGAACCGTCTCGATCCACACTCTTCCGACGAAGTACCTTCCTCACCATCGCGAGATCCTGCTTGCCCAGCTCACCGGTGACCAGCAACAGCACCACCGTCAGCAGCGTGATGCCCGCCACCTGGGGCAGCACGATCAGTTTTCCGAGATACGGAACGTACCACCCCGCCCCAGCCACGACCCCGAGGGTCACGAGCACGCGCAGCGCGGTCAGCGGCGGGACATACGCCCCCGCCGTGCGATACACCATCGCGGCCCCGAGCACCGCGGCCACCAAGAGAGCTGACGTCGTGGCGAAGGCGGTGTTCAGCAGCAGCGCGGCATCGGTCGTGGCCGACAGCCCGGCGGCGGTACAGAGCGACGCGATGAGCACCGCGGCAATGCCCGTGAGCACAGCGCTGACGCGCTCGCGCCCGAGGCTCGTGAGCACCGTGGTCTCGATGTAGAAGATCGAGAACGCCCCCTGGCCCAGGGCGAGCACGCGCAACGCGAGGCCCCCGCGCTCGCCGACCTCGTCGGGGAACAGCAAGTGCAACAAGTGCGGCCCGAGCGCGGACACGGTCGCCACCATCACGCACGCGAACACGAAGGCCAGCCGCATGCCCATGCGCACGTAGGCGGCCACGGCTTGCTGGTCTTGCTCCGCCTTGGCCTTCGCCAGCATGGGGAACATGATGAACGTGAGCGTGATGAGCAGCTGAAAGGGCAGGAAGGCGAAGAGCTGGCAGGCGCGGTAAACCCCGACCATCTTGTCGGAGGCTTCGCGGGCCAGGTCCCCGGTCATGCCCTGGGTCAGCACGAGCTTGGAGGCGAAGTGGCCGAGCACCGAGATGTCGCTCTGCATGAGCAGCTGCAAGAAGACCTGCCCGAGCGCGACGGGGGCGATGAACATCAAGTGCTGCTTGACGGTGGGGCCGGCGTCGCCGGGCTTTCCGAGACCCGTGACCTTCAGGGCAATGGGGAAGATGAGGATGGCGGCGCCCGCGAACCCGAGGCACGCGCCGAGCACGCCCTGCCCCTCGCGCGCGAACAGCCACCCGAGCCCGAGCAAGCCACCCGTGCGCAACACGGCGTACGTGATGTCGAGGCCGGCCTGCAGGGTGAAACGTCGCATGCCGTTGAGGGCGCCGACCAGGGGGGCGTACAGGCCGTAGAACAGCACGACGAGGGACACGACCTGCAGGGGGCGGACGATGTGGGGCGCGCCCTGGAAGCTCGCGTACACGGGGGCGAAGAAGAAGAAGAGGAGGGCGACGGGGACCGCGATCGCGAGGTGGGTGCGGAAGGTTCGTCGCAGGGTTTCGGAGGAGCGGTCGTCGGGGGTGCGGGCGACGGAATGGGAGACGCCCTGGATGGAGGAGGAGACGACGACGTTGTTGGCGATGTTGGCGATGGCGAAGACGCGGGCGAGGGCGCCGTAGCCGTCGAGTCCGATGAGGCGAGGGAGGAGGGTTTGCTGGATGAGGCCGCTGAGGATGAAGAAGACCTTGGCGGTGAGGACGGCGATGCCGCCGCGGCCGGCGGTGCGGGCGGCGTCGGAGGTTTTTGGGGGGGATTGAGGGGGCACGAGGACGGGAGGCGTAGCGCAGCCGGGTGGTGGTGGGCAACGCTTGTGGTTTCGCTTGACAGTTGGGGTGCGATGGGTAAGCTCCCGCCTCCGTTTGAAGGAGATCCAGCTTAGCTCAGTTGGTAGAGCAGGCGGCTGTTAACCGCCGGGTCGTAGGTTCGAGTCCTACAGCTGGAGCCAAGCACGAGGCCACGCAAAACACGTGGCCTTTGCTGTTTAACGGGCGTGCGCTGCGTACTTCGCAGCCGTTTTCGAGGGATTTCGCGATCGGCGGTCTCAGCGCGACGGCGATGAGAACGCCCGCTGGGCGGGCGCGTGGGCACTGATCTTGGCGATCGCGGGCGGCTCTCGGGGCGTCTCGGTGAGATGAGATGAGACTGGTTAACGCACGGGCGGCTGGCCGTGACCCGGTGGTTAACACGCGAGGGCGATCGCCCGCTGCTCATCACTTCTTGCCCCCCTTCTTCGAGGGACTGCGCTTCTGCTCCAGCTGCTTCACATCCCGCGCCGCCTCCTCGAAGTGCCGCTCCACGGGCGAGGGCAACTCCACGCGAGCAGCAGCGAAGCGCTCGTATTCGAGCTGGGCTTTGGCGACGGCGTCGTCATGCGTGACCTTGCCCGCATGGTCCAGGATCTCCCGCTCCGAAAGCCGCAGGAAGTCGTCGAGCTTGGTGATCCAGTCGGCCATGTACATCGGCTTGCGTCGCATCGCCTGCAGCTCAGCGAACTCCAAGTAGAAGTTCACGATGCGGTTCAGCACCTCGAGCTCGTCGTGGGCCAGGTAGTTCTTCGCAACGCCCACATCGGCTTTCCGCGGCGCGTCCCCGCTCCAGCTCGTGAGGCCCATGTTGGTCTGCGACGCGTCGGCCCGGGCAGCAACGACCTCGGCCGCCGTGTGGCCGTGCGCTGCCCAGTGCATCTTGTTCTGGACGGTGGCGAAGAACTGCTGTGTGGCCTCGGCGCGCGGGTCGTAGTCGATGCTGGTGGCGTAGATCTCCAAGACCTTGCGCCAGAAGACCTTCTCCGACGAACGGATGTCGCGGATTCGGGCGAGGAGCTCATCGAAGTAGTTGCCGCCGCCAGCGCGCTTCAGGCGCTCGTCGTCGAGGGTGAAGCCTTTCACGATGTACTCGCGCAGGCGCTGGGTGGCCCAGATGCGGAACTGGGTTCCCCGGTGGGATTTCACGCGGTAGCCGACCGAAATGATCACGTCGAGGTTGAAGTACTCGACCTCGCGGGTGACTTCCCGACCGCCCTCGCTTTGAACTGTTGCAGATTTTGCAACGGTTGACTCCGGGGCCAGCTCACCCTCCTCGAAGACGTTCTTGATGTGCCGGGAAATGACCGACTTGTCCCGCTGGAAGAGCTCGGCCATCTGGGTGAGCGAGAGCCAGGCGGTGTCGCCCTCGAAGCGGACCTCGACGCGGGTGCGCCCGTCTTCGGCGGTGTAGACCAGGAACTCCGAAGTTCGAACCACCGAAGTCCCCGGATCTCTCGTCTCACCACTGCGCCGTTGTGCTGCCATGTCTCAACTCCCAAGCACTTCGGGGCGCGACACCTGATCGCGCAATGAAGCGGCGGCGTCACTGCCTCTGGCTACAGCGCCCGCCGCAAGGCGAAGGAACCTCTCCCGAACAGGTGAATCCGCAACGATGCGTGAGCGCTCGTGAAGCCAGCACGCCCGCAAGTAAGGAACGAGGCGCTCGTCGAAGTCGTCGTCTTCAGCAGCCGCTTCCGCTACTCCATCGACCCAGACGAGTCCTTCAATCAGAAGCGGACTCGGGCCGAGCGAACCCGCAAAGCTCACGAAGTCTCGGGCGACCGTTGGGAGCCCGAACCACCGCGCCGCAGCGTCTTGAATCGCCGGAAGCATTGCCGACAGGACGACCGAGCCATTCTGATGCCGAGCGAGGGCCAGGCCCGCTGGTCCGAATCCAAGCAACGCTACGACGATTCGGGCCAGATCGTACCCGCCTACCTTGGCTGCGTCCCAGGCATGATGGCCGAGCGAGAACCTGATCATGCGGGACCAAAGCTCCGCCACCCTCTCTCCTCGCGTACACACCCGGACACTTGACCGAAGGAACTGGGAACAGAAGCTATCGACCCAGTAGTGCGCGGCGGCACCCAGACCAAGAACCGGCTTCCACAACGACTCGGCAGCATCGTTTTCGACCAGAACTAGATTGTGTGCGGCTATCCGAAGGCCCCAGCTCAGAGGCTCCGACGGCACAGCGCTATCACCCCGGTTGCCGTTTCGCCGACCCTTCGGTGCGACTTCGACGGTCAGCGTCGTTATCTCGCGCAGACGTTCCGTCCACTCGTACGCTTCAGCGTTCCCGTCCGCTGCGCCGAGATCCAGCCAAGCAAATGCGGACTGGACAACCGCAAAGTCCAAGGCGAGCCGGCGGAAGCTAGCTTCAGGCCGCGCCAACACCTCCTCTGGGAGATGTTCACGCTCCAGCTGTGCCAGACACTCACGCGTGCGCTCGCTCGCCGAAAGCAGAGGTGTGGGCACGACGGGCCCATCGCCGACGACGAATTCAACGGCGAGAGCGTTCCCCTCCTCTCGCCATTTGCTGAAGTCTGCTCGAAGGTACTTCGCGTGCTCGATGAGCGAACGCAATCCGGCCCAGCGAGCGACCAGGTTCTGCAGGCGACCGAAGTCCTCGCCAAGTTCACCGCGGCACGCGAATGCTCTCGACATGGTCAGCCCAATCGTGTCCGTGCGGTCGGCCAGAATCCCTCGTGCAACGAGCCTCCTTCCCAGGTCGTCAGACGCATTGGATCTCAAGAGAGCTACGCCGCATTCGGCAGCGAACGAGTCGGTATGATGATTCCCGAACGCCCATTCCGAGCCGAAGAACGTCGCCTCATCGGTGGCTTCGAGGATGTGCAGAAGCTGCTGCCTGCACCAAGCCTCGCGTGACGAGTCTTCCCGGAGCCAATTCGGGGCAAGCTGCAGCAGGACCGCGACGCCTCCACATATGGAGTCAGAAGCCGGATAGAGTACATTGGTATCATCCCCGACAACGTTGGCGTCGAGACATTCCACCCGCTGCAATTCATTCCACAGGCCCTCCGCGTCACTTCGCTCCAGAGGTGAACCAGCGTCGAGAAGCTTCCGACAGCGTAGCGGAATTCCCATCACGATCTCAGCTTGCTGAGAGCGGACTCTATCTGGTTCTAGCGCTTGCTCGATTGCCGCCGGATAGCGGAAGTTGATAGTAAGCGCGCCCTTCTGATCAATCGGGTCCCCGACGGAGTAGTTTGCCGGGGTCAGCCTTTCGGCGAGGATGCGAGCTGAAGAGGTAAGGTCCTGCCCACCAATCTCAATCCAATTCGGTGTGACGGTCGCAAAGAACTCCCGCATGTCTGAGCGAGACAGCAGCAATTGAATGGCGAGGTCTCGCAGCAGCACGCGCCGATGCGGCATCGAAAACCATTCCTGAACGACCTTCAACGTCGGCGCCGGCTGCCCTCCCCACACGATCGCGACCAAGGGGCTGTCTGGAACCTGGGAACACACGAGAGAGAGATCTAACTGGTACACATGGTGGCATGCGAGAAGAGGCCGAAGAACATCCCCGAACAGAGAGTGGTCGCGTTTCCCTACCGCGACAAGCAAACCTGCGAACGCCAGTGATTGAGACTCGAAAATCAAGCGGCGGGCCAGCGGTCTCACATCCCGCCCCGCCTCGATCTCATCGTACAGATAGCGCTCGAGGGCCATCAGAGCACTGGCGACTAGGTCGCTTGATTGCGAAAAACGGCAGTGCCAGCCATAGACGATCTCGTCGCCCGACCAAACGAGCGGCTGATTCTCCAGCTCCAGTTCGATCCCGGGAGGGGTGTCGTCATGAAGTCCCCCTCGGGCTCGGTACGATGTCATTGCGGAATCAATCCGACGCTCGGTCGCAAAGTTCACCAGGCGAATGATGAACTCAACCCCCTGGTCCGGCGCCTCCTTGAGAAAGCTCAAGAACGGCCCGCGGGAGTGCATAGGCGGATAGCCCTCTCTCCAGTAGGCAGTTCCGCACTCGTGCATTAGGTCGCCGTAGACGTTTTCCTCTTTCGGTTCCTCGATGCAAACCGCAAGAAGGGTCTCGAGCGCAGCGTCCGGCGCCGCGCGAACCAGAGCGATGAATGCCGCCGGGTCCAGGCATGCCGACCGGAAGGAGTCGATGACGTCCTCACGTGGACCATCGGGCCACGGTCCTAGCATTCGACCCCTGGGAAGAACCCGGGTCAGCAGAGCCTTGCGGCTCTCGACGATATCGGGATGGTCCGCTTCGAATTGCTGTCGTTTCACCTCGTTCGATGCTCTTGCGGCGTCCTCCCGTTTGCGCACAGCTTCACCGACATCTCTTCTGCGCGCCAGCTCCAGGCACAATTCGACCACAGCTCCGGTCTCGTCCGGTGCAGCCTGCAGCAATGCCTCGAAGACAACGCGATCGCTGTTGTCCCGAAAGTGCGCGCCTTCGGCATACTGGCATTGGACCTCGCGTGCCGCAAACACGGCGAGTCTCGCGGCTGCCGCACGCCAAGGATATTGCTGACCGGCTGAAAATCGTGTCGGCGTTCGGCTGAGCCAGAGGACGGCGATCTTTGAAGCAAGGAGAGGTGCCAGCGCGATCACATCCGGAAGGTGGTCGCAGAGAGTCTCCAGCATCGGGCCCCAATGAATCCAGAGTGGGTAGCGGAGCAGATGTCCGATTTCGTCGATCTGAGCTGGGTCCTTCAGAACCTCGGCGATTCTTGGATCCGGGATGCTTCCTGCGAAGTAGAAGCGCTCGAGCATCCGACGGAGCAAGGCCCCTTCGTCTGCAATGAGTTCGGGCCACGCATCGTTCATTACGCCGCGCGCGTTCGAAGCCATGAAGAGAGATTCGAGAAGGAGATCGCAGACAACGGTGCCCTCGGTGGATCCGTCTTCGTGCGAGCGCATCACCTCGCGCCATTTCTGGAGTCCGACCCCGTGCCTCTCAAGCATCCACTGTCCGTACAGGCGGATTGCGCGGTGCCATCTCGGTAGCGCGGCTCGTTCGGCGATCAGCTTCGGTGACCCGGACGCTTCTGCGACTAGGAATTTGCAGCGAGCCCAATCGCCCAGCAGGTCATGGCTGAGGAACACCCGTTCGTCTCGACGACGGGCCGTGCCGTCCAACAGAAGGCCTTGCAGGGTGTGCTGCTCGGGATGACCAATTTGCGTTCGTGGGACGCCTGAAAGGAGTGACGCGCCTTCCTTGGTGGCCAGTTCGATTACGAGGCTTGATCTCGAGAGTGCGTCCGCTCCGCGTTCCAGCCATCGTACCCAGATCCAGTCGATCAGAGCCGACTCGTTCACGACGTCGTTGGCGTCAAGGATTTCCCCGGCCGCCACCGCGCGGGCGACCCAGTCGAGGATCTTGAGGTTCGTCAATAACGGTCGAACATTCGGACGTAGCGCCGTCCACGACAACGAGGGTAGCCTTCTTACGAGTGCCCCAACGTCGCTTTCGGGAGGCCTCGACAGAGTGACCACTTGCTGCTGAGATATCCCCGAAGCAGCGAGGTCAGGAAGGGTTCGGGCCAGACCGTCCGGTTGTGTTGTCACGAGAACACGGACGTGCGCGGAACCGGGGCGCGTCCGAAGCGTGCCCAATAGGTGCCGTATGCGCGCCATCGCCCGCAGGTCAGCGCTCTCGAGCGCGTCGACTACGAGCAAACAGGGCGCCGGCGCCGCGCAGAGAACGTCCGCCAGGGGCCGCGAGATGCAGAGCAGATTGGACAGCGCGGCCATGTCGGGAAGTGCAAGGTCACCGGCCGTGAGCCAACAACTCCGACCATAGTGTGTGGTCGCAATGATCTTTGCCAAGGAGGACTTGCCACACCCGGAATCACCGACGATTACACAACTCCCGTACTCGTCCAACCGTTTGCGAACTCGCGCGAACTCGTCGTCGCGCGCAAGCGTCCCCAAGCCTTGGACTTCTGTTTGGACTTCCTCCATCAGCTCCGCTGATCTGGCCGATACGGTGGTCCAGTCTGCCGCGAAATCTGGGTGATCGGTGAGAGCGAACTCGCCTCGCAGCTCTTCGACGAGTTCGGCTCGCGTGATCGACCCGCCGACAGCCCGCTTGCGACCCGCGACATCGCGAAGGCGAATCCAAAGCGTCTCCCCCTGCTGCACAGGCTTCGCCGCGAGGCACCCCTGGCAGTCACGGATAGCGACGACGCGATCACTGGCTTGAATCGAGTCGAAATCGAAATGGATCAGATTGAGCCGACGCAGCAGCTCAATCGTCGCCGAGGCGGTTGTCTCATCGCCAGTCTTCAGAGCGTCAGGACAGTGAAGGCTCTCGACCAGGGCGCGCTGCAGCTCGGACGACTGAGCCCCAGGATCGTCCTCGGAGGGCCGAACAAGTCGAGCCAGCATTCGTTCGGGTGTGGTCTCCCGAGCTTCAATCGCGGTCTTCTGCCAAGCGCCTGCAACGCCGTCGGCGAGTTCGCCAACGACGAGTCCTATCTCATCCGATGTGTCCTTGATTCGCCTGGCGCCGCTCAGACCCAACCATTGCTCCCAGGCGAGCTGAACGAAGTCCAATGGGAAGCCGTTCGAGGAAACCTGCTTGTTGCTCTTGATGGACAATCCGACCGCGCGTTCAGAGCCGCCGTTTCGGCAGAGCAGCACCACGTCATCAGCCAACCAACCCGACTCGCGATTCTCCCAATGAACCTCTTCGACCGCGCCAAGATCGGCTGCCACAGAACAGCGCGCGAGCAGCATGTCAAGTAGGAAGCGAGCCGCGACGGAGTCGGCGCACTCGAACCCGGCTCCCCCGGTGACTTCGACTGATGCCTTCTCAGTCGCCACGATTGCCTCCCCAGGATATTTGCTCTCTTGATTTGAGAACAGGGCCACGGCGGTGCCTTGCAGCGGCCACGAAGAGCGACATCACGCGAGGTCCCGGGTGAGCGCCGATACGAACGCGATGGCGTTGCCGATCACCGCCGCCGCGAAGCTCGTCGTCGGCGGGCACTCTGGGTAGTCCTTCAGGTGCTGGCCGAAGTCGCCGATCGACTGCAGATTGTCAAGCAACAGGAACGTCGACTTCGTCAGCGCCTTTGCCTTCCGCTCGATGAAGTTGTGACCCTGCTTCTTGCCAGTGAGGAGGTCGAGGGCGTACATCTGCTCGCCGTCTGCCGATGGCAGTCGCTTGCTGCCGTCGAGCCACCTGGCCTTTGCTCCTCCGTGCTGCCATTCCGAAAGCCAGTCGTCTGGCAGCGTCCTGCTTGTGCCGAGTTCCTTTGCCCAGATGAGCTGAAGGGAGCGCTGCACGAGGCTCCTGATCGCGACGAGGCTCATCTCCGGGGCGCCCGCCACGTCGCGAATTGAGTGCCGGAGGTAGGTCACCAGTTGGGGATCGGGTCCCTGCAACACCAGATGACCGACTCGCAGTTCGAGGAGCCCCTCGACGTTCGCCAGGTACTTGTCGTTGGTTCCGAACAATCGTTTGAGGTCGGCAACGGCTGGCCCTTGCTCCTGCGCATACCTGGTCATGAGCCGGCACGCTGACTTCATCCTGTTGCCCGAAGAAACGCCGTAGCCGCGCCCTTCGAGGGCGCGCTGCCTTGGCACGGAGAGCTCCGACAGCAGCACCCCATCGTTTCCGGAAAGCGCGCCGAGATCGCCACGTAGCTCGACGCCGCAGTCATCCCAGAGCTGCTGCAGATGGGCGGGAGGATGGTCGAGCATGTCCTTGGCAGCGAGATCGACATCGCTTCCCGCCAGCGTGTGGCCGTTGCTCGTCGCGTTGGCGAGGCGGAGAAGGAGTGCAGCGGCGAGAACCGGTACTCCGCCAGTCCAGTTGATCAACTCCTTCCGCGCAGAGGACTCAACGGTTACTCCTTTCGCCGTGAACGGCGCGAGGACATCATCCCAGTCGTCCGCTGCGAAAGGCCCGACAGTGATCGGCGTGTCGTAGAAGATCTCCCAGAAGTCCGAGGTGCGGGATTCCTCCGTGCGACAAAGCTCTCGCAGTGGCTGTCTGCTTCCGGTCACGAGTCGTAGGCTGGACTTCTGTGCGAGCGACCGGAGTTGGTCCCACAGAGTTCGGGTGATCCCGGACCCCGACATGACATGGTCGAAACCGTCGAGCACGACCATCAGGCGCGCGTTCCGCTGCTCCAGTTCCTGGAACGTCAGATCCAGGAGCTCATGAAGTCCACCGTCGGCCAGGTCGATGTAGTCGGCCACTTCGGGGATCACCCGCGCCAGGGCCGTCTTGACCGTCTCGGCGAACCGTCGCCGCAGGGCCGCGTCGTCCGCGGGCGGGGCGTGGCGGAAGTCCGCGTAGGCGGCTGTTGCGTAGTGGGTATTCCCCGCCTCGTGGCGATCAGCGAGAGCCGCTAGGAGCACGGACTTGCCAAACAGCGTCGGCCCAACAACTTGGACGTGGTCGGGAGATGGCTTCAGGACGTGACGCTCGACCTGTTCGATGAGGCGGCGACGGCCGAGCATCTTGGGCACCGTGGTGCCCATCACCTGGTACGGGTGGTTCATGCGTGTGCCTCCTCAGCTTCCTCTCGGGCGCGGGCCTTCGCGCCATCAAAGTCGATCGATGTTCGAATCCACATGCCGAGCAGCGGCACCGCAATCCGGTACGTGCCTCCACGGTAGGCCTTGTCGAACTCGATCAGTTCAAGCTCGCGCAAGTACTCCAGGTCGTCCCCGATCTGGCTGTCCAGATCGACATGGACGCCGGCGGCTTCGAGCTGGGCTGAGAACAGAGCCAGGTTGACCGGGTCCGGACCATCCGCGAGACGCTCGGAGAGTGCGAGGAGAAGGCGCCGCCTGTGGGTCTGCGCGTAGTCCCACAGGGTCCTGAAGTGCTCGTTCTCGCGCACCATCTCGACGGCGGCCTCGTTCACCGCGACGAGGGTGACCGTCCTCTCCCTTGCCTCAGCCGCCTTCTCGAAGACGCGGTTGCAGAGGGACTGCACCAAGAACGGCTGCCGTGCGCACAATTCGACCAGACGATCTCGTGCGGCGGGAAGGTAGCTGAGGCGATCCACAACCGGTTCGGTGACGAGTCGTTGGGCATCCTCAAGAGGAAGCGCGCTGATACCGATGCGATACCCGAGACCGAAGAGAGCTGACCAGTACTCGTCTCTCAGCCGCTTGAGGCGACGAGACCCCGTGAGGATCGCTGACAGCCCCGCGTGGTGTTGCAGTAGATGCCGAATGTTCTCGGGCACCTGGGGGCTCGTCACTCCGCTGTCGATGCCCTCCTGCAGCTTGTCGAACTCATCCAGCATGAGAAGTACACGCCGAGGCCGCGCCGCTTCGAGTGCCGCGGCAAGGTAGTCCTCGAATGTTTCGAACGGGTGTGCCCCCGAGAACGCGCGATCCAGAGCACCACGAAACTGGACCTTGAATGGGCCTTGCCCCGCTGGCTGTTCGCCAGGGAGCCAGGTGCGGACACCGGCATCGTAGAGAGACCATCCGAGCGTCCGTGCCATCAGCCGGTAAACGTTCTGGGTGGTGATCCCAGCCTTGGACTCGTCACCCTCGGCATCTTGGAAGGAGCAGTAGACGGCAATCCATCCGGGCAGCGCGTCCTTCTTCTGTAGCTGCCTGAGCACGGATGTCTTGCCAGTGCGCCGGTTGCCCTCCAGCAGGATGACGTTGGCGTTCGCTTGGGAGCCCAGCTGCCGGCGGATGCGTTCGATCACGTCGGCGCGGCCGTAGAACATGTCCTCCCGGTCGACCGGGTTGCCGACGATATAGGGACTCGGGCCGAGGTCGCGCGCCAGCACCGCGTCGCGGGTGGAACGCACCAACAACTGAATCATCTCAACACCACGGGCGAGTTCCCCATCCATGCGCATCGCCTCCCACCGCACTGTGATCTCCAGCGGTCGACTCGCGTCCGATGCGGCAATTGTGAGTGGAACCAATATCCTCGCTCCCTCTGCGAGATAGGCTGCAGCTCCAGTCCCAACCTCTGGAGAGGTCGAGACACGGATTGAGCGGAGTCCTGATGGCGAGATGTTCGCGACCTCAAGCTGAACTTCCGCAGGAATGCCAATCACCACTTCTGACGGTTCAGCTTGGAGCCTAAGAGATGCCGTACCGAGCACGGCAGCGACCGCTTGTTCATCGAGCCGTAGCAACGCCGCGGTCACCTGCCGAAGTCGCGCAACAAGTGCACCCTCGTTCCCAAGTTCGGTCCGAGCGTTTTCCAGGTGGCCTCGGGCGATCTGCAGGACTGCCAGACGCGGCGTCCCAGCGGGGACCGCTTCGACCCCGTCTACGATTCTGCCGTACTCACCCATAAGGGCCAGCCAACGGACTGCGGATTCGGGCACTTCAGATCTTCTGACGACGTTGAAGAAGACATTCTGCAGCTCACGGAGCTCCCGCCCGACTTGAGATAACACAAGCGCGGGGTCTGCTGGCGTGTCCCTTTTGCTGAGCAGCGACACAACGATGGGCCGCTCCAGCCAGGCGGCGACAGGGTCAGAAGTTGCTCGGCTGGCGAACCGAAGGAGAAGTGACAGCGCGTCTCCGCGCGGCTCCAGGTGTCGAAGCACCGCGTCCTGGAGAGCAATTGGGGCCAGTGGCACCGGGAGACTACCGAGCGTTCGCACCGACAGGTGCTGGATCGTCACGCCGCGAGCGTGTCCGTGCATCCACGACTGGTAGGCAGGCGACCTGAGGAGTGCGGCCAAGAAGGACGCTTGCACCTCCGCCTTGCATCGGATCACGGCCACGCTTTTTGCCGCAGCTGCCCCCACGGTGCCGGCCGCATCTGTGATGACCGCCGTCTTGCCGACAGTCCCCGAGAGGGTGACAGCGACGTCGCCAGCGCGAAGAAGCTGGTCCTGCTTCAAGCGCGTGGCGCCTTCTTGGGTGAGCCGCATGCTCGGCGCCTTTGCTCCGAGATCGGAGAAGTCACCGACGCGCAGCAGCCCCACCGTCCCCTCATCCTTGTGGTCGGTCGAGGTGACGGTCTTGTCGTAGGACACGCCGAGCGCAAGGTCGGCCGCCTCCTTCAGTGAAACGACTCTGATGGTTGCGTCCGCAGCTACGACGCGCTCGAGCGTGGCTTCTAGCTCGTCCGCTCCGGTGTGCTTCGCGAGAAGCTCGTAGTCGCGCGCAGCGAGTGCTGCGACGTCCACGTCCCACGACTCCACGCCGGAAGAAGCCCCGAAGGATTCCGTTCGCTCCCCTCGGATGAGCGCGGGTAGGTCGGTAATCAGGGTCGGCGGAGTGTCGCTTGGCGAGCGGCGGTCCTGGCGCCCCGCACCAGAGCCCGTCCCGTCACCTGACCCGCTTCCGTCGCCCGTTCCATAGCCGTACCCCGTTCCATCGCCGAAACCGCTGCCATCCGCGCTGCCCGCTCCGTAGCCTGTTCCGCCACCTGCCCCGCTCCCGTCGCCATTGCCAAAGCCATAGCCGTCACCATCGCCGAATCCGCCGCCGAAGGTGTCGCTCCAGTCTTTTGCCGGGACAGTGACGAAGCGTACGCTGGAGCGAGGTGCTTCGCGGCGGAAGACAACAAGGCTCGAGGGGATGGCGGTGCATGGCGCGAACGCCCCCTCGGGCAATGCGATGATTCCGTCAACGCGATACTCGTCCAGCAGCGCCCTTCTTACCTGGCGATCGGGACCCGTGCGGAAAAGCGTGCCTTCAGGAAGCGCGATGACAGCGCGCCCCCCCGGCCGCAGATGTGCCATCACGTGCTGGAGGAAGAGGTTCTCCACCCCACCCGTGGGGACCGGAAACTGGCGGGCTCTTGCATCGGAAAGGCGACCGCCCCACGGCGGCGCGGCCAGGATGCAGTCGAAGCCTTCGACTGCCCGATTCCGCGGCAGCGGACGCTCGAGGGCGTCGCCGAGCTCCAAGCCGGGCTTGTCGATGCCCGCGAGGACTACGCGGCACAACCCGATGACAAACGAGGCGGCGTTGATCTCGACGCCGAAGATGCCATTGTTGCGAACCTCACCCCAACGTCGAGGAGACTCACTGGCGACGGCTCTTCGGAGCCTACGTGCGGCTTCAACAAGCAGCCCGCCGACTCCGAAGCAGGGATCGTAGACGCGATCCCCAGGCTTCGGATCGACCAACTCCACCATGAGGTCGACGACGTGTCGCGGGGTCGTAAACTCGCCCCCGAACTTCCCCTGACCCTCAACGACCTTTGCGAGCACATCGTCAAAGGCCGAAGCGGCGGCATCGCGACCCTCAGCCGTTTCAAAGGCCAGACCCGCCACCCACTCCACGAGGGTAGCGAAGATCTCTTGGCTGGCCTCGGCGCACTGCAGTACGGAGGGCGCCACTGCTCCGACGTACCGGCCTACTGTGGCGTCTTGGCGCAGGCTGATCTCGGGCAGGCCCTCGCTCAGACGCGATGCAAGCTCGTGAGCGTCAGTCCACGAGGGCTGACGGAGAGACACTGGGAGATGAGGAGAGAAAGGCGTGTCGTTGAATGCGGACACTGCCTCGGTCTCCGCCTCCATGAAGGCCGCCCAGCGCAGCACAAGCAGGCCGGCCAAAGCGCTCACCAGGTCAAGAGGCGACGTCGTCCGCTCGTCGTGATGGCTCAGACGCGCCAGGATCGCATTCAGCGCACGTCCCTCCTTCTGGTTAGCCTCTAGTCGATTTGCCATGTTCCGCTACTCTCGAAACACTCGTGCCAAGGCGCCTGACCGAATGCGTTCGATCTCCCCTTCGCCCTCTGCCCATTGCGCCTCTGCCATTGCCTCAATCGCGTAGACCTCGCGCAGCTTGCGCTGCGCCTCAGCCGACGGAATAGGCACCTGCAATTCCAGGAAGGCGCGAGGGTACAGTCGGCGGCGACGACGATTGGTTCCTGTGCTTGCGGTGTGCACGAGCGACCAAGCACTTGGGGAGCGGAAGTAGGTGTCCAGTACCTCAGGGAGAAATCCCGCTCTCATAGTACGGAAGACCACGAATTCGGGGGAAACAACGAGCCCCTCGTACTTCTTGGGGACCATCGCGAGCGCCCCTTCCCACGCCATCAGCTTCGGGAACACGAAGTCGCCCGACTTCAGTCGCTGAACCGTCTTGTAGCTGAACTCGTTGCCACGACGCTTCGCGCTCGCAAAGAGCCCCCGGCCAAATGACTTTACTCCAGCAAATGCGTATTCTTTCGTGGCTTTGACTTGCTCTGGCTCGCGAACCCATGCAACGAGTTCGTTGAGTGGTACTCGGGCGCACGCTGTTGGAGAGGTCCCAAGCACCAGACTGCGCTTTAGAGCCCATAGGTCTTCCCGGCGGCCTCTCTCCAGTCTCTCCAGTTCTGTCAGTCGCTCGAATGCATCTCGCAGGAACGCTGCGTGTCTCTCCTGGTCACGCATGTCCGGCAGCGCACACTCGAATGCGAAAAGCTGGTCGCGATTCACCTTTGGCATGCCCGCGCGATTCGAAACACGCACCGCGTAGTTTGTGAATGCATCCGACAACAACAGGAACTGCAAATAGTCAGGTAGTACCATCTCGGATATCGGCCTGAGTGGGTAGATGTCGGCACTGCACAACGCGCGCATGCGAGGCCTGGCTACCTTGCGCAGGTACGGGCGGATTTTGCTGTAGAGAATATCCTCCTCGTGGAAGAGAAACTTGGGCGAGACTAAGCCTTCATCAGCTGCCGTCTGCAGGTCGACCAGGACGCCACGATGTGCGACGATGTTGGCTCCACCAATATGCAATAGGCTGCGGTGATCGGGGTGGGTCGGATCCACCAGCGGCGCATGAATCGCACAGATGTCGCCGAGGCTTACGCGCATGGTGTCCCATCCTCACTGTCACTCTGGTCCTCCGCGAGCATTTGCTCGAGCTCCTGGAAGAGTTCCACGACTCTTTCCTCCCTCTGCCGTAGGCCACGAACAATATCGAGAGCTGGTCTATGCTCGTAGTCAGCGGTCTGCGTCGGATTGCGCGCCGAGAGATCCCATCCGTTGGCAGCGACTTCCTTCGCTGAGCGCAGCCACGAGCACTCAGTCACAGCACGCTCACGCCACCCTGTGACAAAGGCCGTGATCTGCTCGCCCTCGATCGGTCTGCGGGATCCTGCCAGCTCGAAGCCATCGTTCGTAAGCTCGAAGAACCACGTGGTGTCTGTGGTGCGGCCATCATTCCGGCGATCGAAGAACAGCACGTTCGTCTTCACGGGCGTGTAGGGAAGGAAACAGCCCGCCGGCAATGACAGTACAGTGTGAAGGGAGAACTCCGTGATTAGCTTCTCTCGCACCTTCGCGTCGGGACCGCTCCTAAACATCACCCCTTCGGGTACGATCACTGCGGCGCGGCCGCCCTTCTTGAGGTTCGCCATGATGTGCTGAAGAAAGAGGACTTCGGTGGCGCCCGAATGAATCGTGAAGTTCGTCTGGAGCTCGCGAGCAAGCTTGCCTCCATAAGGTGGGTTCGCGAGGATGACGTCGTACTTGTGCTTCTCGGCAACGTTGGCGGAGTGCAGTTCGAGGGTGTTCGCCTGCTCGAGGTTCGCACCCTCGATGCGATGCAGGATCATGTTCATGATGCCGAGAAGGTAGGTGAGTGGCTTGAGCTCGATGCCGAAGAAGGTCTTCCGGTTCAGCGCGTCCAGGTTCTTGCCGCTCAGGGCGCCCGAGTTTCCTCGAATGTACTCGGCGGACTCTGCGAGGAAGCCGGCCGTCCCAAAGCACGGGTCGTAGATGCGATCCCCGATCTTCGGCTCCACCACGGCCACCATCGCCCGGATGATGTGGCGCTGCGTGTAGAACTCACCGGCATAGCCAGCCGAGTCGCTGGCTACGCGCTTGAGGAGGTCTTCATAGAGTTCCGACAACACGATGACGTCGGTCTCGTCCGAGAAGTGGAGACGATTCACCTGCTGAACGACCCGGGCGAAGCTGGCCCCGCGGCGGGAGTGGTTGCGGACGGTCGAGAAGATGCGTCGGAACCGCTCGGCGATCGGGTCGTTGGCGAACTGCTTCGTCTCTGGCGTCGTGCCGAAGCTCTGTAGGTAGTGCCAGAGCTTGCCGTCGACGAACTCAATCATGGCGTCGGGCTTGTTCGTCCAGCTCGACCAGACGGACCAGCGGTAGTCGCCCTCGATGCGGCGCGTGTATGCATTGTCGTCGAAGCTCGCTTCTTGATCGTGGCGCGCCTCGGCCTCATCGAACGCCTTGAGGAAGAACAGCCAGGCGAGCTGCTCCACGTAATCACGGGGAGTGACGCCATCGCTGTTGAGCTGATCGCAGGCGTTCTTGACGGCCTGCTGGACTTCCTGCCGCCTGTGCTCCGCCTTGCCATTGCCATTACCGTTCTTCTGGGTCGCCATGCCTGAGTCCTTCTATGCGGCCATTGGAATGTAGAGGTGTTCCTTCACGGCCTCGAGATCGTCCTTGAGAGCCGCCGGGCCGCCGTAGCGCTGCAACAGACTGCTGAAGCTACCGAACTGGTTGGTGAACTGGGGTGCGCTGTACGTTGAACCCTGTTCCAGGTCGTCGATACCGTACAGCGCGTAGTGGTCGAGGCTCGTTTGCCAGAACTGCGCCTTGACGCGCTTCTCTGCCGCGAGCGCCTGCTCCTTGAGCCGTGCGAGCAGCCATGCATCGTCCTGGTCCCAGAAGCGCGTCACGCGATCATGGCGGCTCGGAACGCGGACCAAGTCAAATCCAATTTTGGACAGGATGTCGACGTCGTCGGTGGCATCGAGACCGAGGAAATGTCGGAAGGCAGCGACGTGGACATCGCGGTCCTTGAGCTCCGCACGCAAGTCGCGGCGCGTGGTCTTGTCGATCCAAAGCTTGAGGAGGTCGGAGAGACTCGCGGGCGCGATACCGCGAATGACCTCCTTTGACTGCTCGCGGTAGTCGTCGAAGGGGATCTTCCTGCCGTCGGCGAGGCAGACGTAGCGCTCCTCGCGGGCGATAAAGACTTTGATGCCGTCGCCGACAGGCTTTTCCGCGGGCTCGCCGGTCTTCTTTTTCGGCTTGGACGAGGGCTTCGGCTTCTGGACGTTCGCCGGGTGACCGTCGAACTCGCTGTCCTCCAGCTGGGAGGCGCCGACGTAGTCGAAGATGGTGAAGTAACGCTTGTCGATGTCGTCGCAGAGTCGGGTTCCCCGCCCCTTCATCTGCTTGTACAGAATGGAGCTCAGCAACGGCCGCGCGAAGACGATGTTCTTCACGTCGGGGGCGTCGAAGCCGGTGGTCAGCAGATCAACGGTGACCGCCACGCGTGGTTTGGCTCGCCCGACCTCAGCGAAATTGCGCTCGAGCTGATGTGAGTTTCGCTCGGAGCGAGTGATGCGAGCCGCGTAGTCCTGATCTCCGCTCAGCCGGCGCAGCTCCGCGGCCATGAAGGCGGCATGGGTGTCGTCGACGCAGAAGATAATGCTCTTTTCGTCGGTGAGCTGGTACTTGCCGAGAGTCTGCCAGAGGTCCTCGGCGATGAGCCGCGTCCGCTCGGGGAGCCGGATGTCGCGCTCGAAGTTCTTGGTTGTGTAGTGGCGCCCGTCCGGGCCCGTGTAGCCCTCGTCATCGACGTTGCTGATCCGTTCCTCAAGCAAATAGGGCACGAGAAAGCCGTCATCAATGGCCTGCTTAAGCGAGTAGGTGTAGGCGGGCTCCCCGTCCGGGCGCCCCGTGAAATACACGAACGTGTCGCGCCGAGCCTCTTCTTCGGTGAGTTCGCGACCGCTCCGATCGATCTCCCGCGGAGTAGCAGTGAGGCCGAGCTGGAAGGCATTTCCGAAGTGTTCCAAGACGCCGAACCAGTCACCAAACGCAGAGCGGTGGCACTCATCGACGACGACGACGTCGAAGAAGTCCGGCGTGAAGTGCTCGTAGAGCTTTTTGCCTTGGAAGTCCTCGTCGAGGTTCTGGTAGTTGGCGAAGTAGATCTTGCCGACGAGGTGCTCACCGCGGGCAACAGTTTCCTTGTCGACAACGACGCGCTCACGGGAATCGAAAGCCGCGAACGCCCGGTAGGCCTGGTCCTTTAGGCTGTTGCGGTCCGTGAGGAAGAGGACTCGATTGTTCTTGAGAACGCTTCCGGATAGGAGCTTCCACACGAGCTGAAAGACCGTGAAGGTCTTACCCGTGCCGGTGGCCATTAGCAGCAGCACGCGCTTTTCGCCCTGCGAGAAGCGGTACAACGACTCGAAGATGGCCATCTCTTGGTAGGGCCGGACCTTTCGCCTGGTGACCTGGTCCTCGTACCAAGGCGCCTCGAAGACCGGGCGCCACTCCTCCCAGACGATGTTTCTGCCGAGCAAGTGAAGGATATCGCCGGGGCTCGGAGCCTTATCGTAGGACTCGTAGTCACCGGTCTTATTGTCGCTGACGATGTATTTGCGGCCGTTGCTCGAGATCGAGAAGCGAAGTCCCAGGCGCTTCGCATAGCGGCCGCCTTGCTGAATCCCGTCGGCGGCGTCTTCGCCCTCGGCCTTCGCCTCCAGGATGGCGAGCGGCATCTTCCAGAGTCGCAACACGTAGTCAGCGACGATCCGCTGCGAGTCATCGTACATCGATGCGCCAGTCAGGTTCACCCGACCAGGCCCGATTTCGACCTGCGAATCCCAGCTCCACCCCGCCTCCTTGAGGGCGGGCTCGATGAGCTCTCTACAGGTCTGTTTCTCGTTGCGACTCATGGGTACTCCCCGAAGCTATTCAATGAACGTGCCATCACAAGTTCACCTCGTAGCGGCTCAGCCAGTTCGTTAGGGTCTGGTAGCTCGGCAGTCCTACGAGCTCCGCCGCCTTCGTCTTGTTGCCAGCCGACTCGTCCATCGCGCGGCCCAGGTAGTGGTGGGCGACTTCTCTCAGCAATTCTGGCAGGTTGAAGCCTCCACCGAGTGGGCGCCCGAGCACCTCCCTCCGGGCCGTGGTAGCGGCAGGGAGAAGAGCCTCACGCACATCCTCGGAGGAGATCGCGCTGCCATCGCTCCAAATTGCGGCGCGCCTCAAAGTGTTCAGGAGCTCGCGGACGTTGCCAGGCCAAGGGTGGGCGAGAAGAAGATTCTTTGCGCCAGCAGAAAGCTTCTTCTCCTTGTAGCCTGGCTCGCCGACCGCCTCCCGGTTGACCTGATCTAGGAGGTGGTCGACCAAGACTCCGAGGTCCCCGGTGCGCTCCCGGAGCGGCGGGATCCTCAGCACGGCAACCGCAAGGCGATAGAAGAGATCTCCCCGAAATTGGCCTCCGGCGATTTCGTCCGTGAGCGTGCGGTTGGTGGCGGCGACGATGCGGACGTCGACTTTAACGGGCTTGCTTGAGCCCAAGCGAACGACTTCGCCCTCCTGGATCGCACGCAGGAGCTTGACCTGCGCCGGCCCAGGCAACTCGCCGAGTTCGTCGAGGAAGAGCGTGCCCCCATGAGCGGCCTCGAAGTAGCCCTTCCGCGGCTGCTTGGCGTCCGTGAAGGCGCCCTTTTCGTGGCCAAACAGCTCCGATTCGACCAGCGCTGACGGGATGGCGCCGCAGTTGACGGCGATGAAGGGACGGTCGCGCCGCGGGCTCGCTCGGTGGATGGCTCGCGCGAGCAACTCCTTGCCGGTGCCGGACTCGCCCTCCACCAGGACGGGGACGTTGCGCACCGCAACCCGCCGGGCTCGCTGGATGAGTCGGCTCATCACTCGGCTGCGGTGAATGATGTCAGCAAACTCGGGGGCATCCGGAGGCACGGCCGCGCTGCCCTGCCGAAGCCGTTCATCCTGCTCTCGAAGCAGATCTGGGATGAAATCCGCCGAGATGTCGAAGGGGACCGAGGCCGTCCGAACCCCGTGCTCCTTCGAAGACTCGATCAACTCCGCCGGAAACCGCGTCTTGCCGAGCAGAATCCATACCGCGGCCATCGCTGGCGTGCCTGGGCTGAGATGGAACGAGAGCGCGGTGTCGCGAGGGTGCTTGCCCAGCGCTTGCTGGACCCCGCGCACCGCAGCCTCGTGGATCTCGCCGAACTGCGTCGGGCCAGTGAGCTTCTCCTCCACTACCTCGATGCGGGCGTTGGTGCGACCGCGGAGCCACTTCGCGTAGGGCGCGACAGTCTGCGCATCGCAGTCAAACAGGAGGAACGCTTCGTCGAAGGATCGGGCCTCAAGGGCTTGGGCGATCGGGCCGACGCCCACCCGATCGCCCTCGGTGGGCGCTCGAAGGTCGGTCTTGCCAACCCAGGCGACGAGAACCTTGCGCACGGGCGGAAGAGTACAAGGCTTCTTACTGGATCACAAGGAGGTTTACTTGCGGCGCGACTCTTGAGTGCTCAGAAATAAGCGATCCTGGTGGGCCTGAACGGGTGCTCCCGAGCTGGCACGATAGCTGCTGTGGCGACCCGGTATGACAAACACCATCCGCGCCCCTCAGCTCCAAGTCGCCGTGGCGTTCACGTCCGAGCAGGTCGCTGCCGACGTGCGTGACCACCGCCCTGAGACCATCGCGCTGTTCGGTGCCCTCGACGAAGCACAGCGTGAGCAGCTCGTGCTCGATGCGTGGAGCATCGGGCTGCGGGCACTTCACAACGCGCACTCCTCCGCGCAAGAGTCCAAGCTCAAGGACATCGGAGCGAGTCTGCTCGCGGACATCGACCGCCAGCTACGCTCCCATGTCGAGCAACAACAGGCGACGATCGGGTCGGTGCTGGGGCGGTTCTTCGACCCCAGCGACGGGCAGGTGAGCCAGCGCCTTGACGCGTTTGTAGATGATCAGGGCGTGCTCGCCCGTTTGCTCGAAAAGTATCTCGGTCCGCAGAACAGCGTTCTTGCGGAGGCGCTCGCGAGGCAGGTCGGCGAGGCGAGCCCCTTGTTCAAGAAGCTGAGCCCCACCGAGAGCACAGGCATCGTGCAGGTGCTCGAGGTGCAGCTCCGGGCGGTGATGGGACAGAGCCACGACGAACTCGTGCGCGCGCTTGACCCTCTTGCGGAGGACGGCGCGGTCGCGCGGTTTCTCCGAAGTCTCCGCGACGAGCTCAAAGGGGCCGACGAGGACCGGCAGAAGCAGCTCTCGGCGGCGCTTGCGGCCCTCGATGCGAACGACGAGGGCTCGCTCCTCAGTCGCCTCGTGCGCGAGACCCATCGCGCACGGCAGGAGGTCCTGACTGCGGTGAATCCTGACGCGCCGTCGTCGCCGATGGCGATACTAAAGGCAACCCTCACCAAGATGCTGCAGGAGCAGGCGGCGGCCCAGACGGATCTCGCCAAGCGCCACGAGGATCGCCAGACGCTGTTCGAGAAAGAGGTCCGGGAGGCCCTTGTTCGGATCGAGACCAAGCGCACGCAGGACCAGAAGACGACGCGTGGTGGGCTCGACTTCGAGGACGCGGTGACCTCGTTCGTGCGCGCGGCGACGCAGGGTGCGCCATGCGTTTTCGACGTCACCGGTGCGATGGCAGGCGTGGGTCGCTGCAAGAAGGGCGACGCGGTGCTGCGCTTCACGGCGGAGAGCGCGTTCGCGCAGGCCGGCGTCGTCTTCGAAGCTAAGCGCGACGGCACCTACACGGTGCAGAAGTCGCTCGACGAACTCGATGTTGCCCGTAAGAATCGCGACGCAGCGGCTGGTGTTTTCGTGATGGCACGTTCGCACGCGAGCGACGTCTTCCCGCGCTTCGCCCGCTACGGGAACAACGTGCTCGTCACCTGGGACGACCAAGATCCCGCGACCGATGCGTACCTTCACGCGGCGGTCCTTCTTGGCATGGGCCTGGTCACCCGCACTCGATCCTCGGGCGACCCTGGCGACATCGCCGGGCTCCGCGACATCGAGTCGCGCATCGAGGGCGAGCTGGCCCGCCTCGAGAGGATGGAGAAGCACGGTGACGCCATCCGCAAGAACGTCGATGGGATCAGTGAAGAGGTCCGCAAGGCCCAGAAGGCCCTGGATCTGTTGCTGAGGAAAGCCCAGGCCGCGCTGCGGGCTATGAACATCGAACTCCACGACGAGGCCGCCGAGCGCAACACTCCGATCGCTGCGCCGAGCGGCTCCCTTGATGTCGCAGTCGCCGCCCTGCCGGCGTCCGTGGACGCGGCGTGACGCCGCGCGGTCGTTGCCGGTGTGGATGCGTCGAGTGGGAATCCAATGGATTCCATCGGCTTCCGTGGGATAATCCGCTGCGAGTCGGTAGGTTCAACAGCGTCTGTGCTTGTAACTCATTGAAATTGCATTGATCTACTTGTTGGCATGGATCCCGCTTTCCCTGAGCGCAGAGACCGACCCTTCAACCAGGGAGTGAGATCATGAAACGCACGAATCCTAACGCCGCCGCCCTCTCCCGCCGCATCAACGCCGGGGAAGCCGTTACCCTCCGCGGGACACAGTCGCTCTTG
Source organism: uncultured Polyangiaceae bacterium (assembly GCA_964488865.1). Classification (GTDB taxonomy): domain Bacteria; phylum Myxococcota_A; class Polyangia; order Polyangiales; family Polyangiaceae; genus MWCO01. The sequence continues at coordinate 101,341 of CAZAWR010000023.1, forward strand.
ATGGCCCGTCGACTACTGGAGCACGCACTGTCATCAGCCGGATACGCGATAACCTTCGATCCAGAGAGCGCGCCCGACCTCGTCGACTATCTGACCGTCTCGGCCGATACTGGCCTCGAATTTGCGGCGATCGGTGCGGGGGTGGGAACGTTGATAGGCCTCGCATTCGATCGACCCGCCGCGGGTGCCGCCATCGGCGCAGGGCTCGGCCTCGCGGCGGGAGCCGCTCGCGGGGTCGAATCGGTTCGCCTCGGCTGGCGCGTGCGCGCGATTCGGGGTGCCGACGGTACACCCTCGGTCACCATCCGCGCATTGGAGCAAGCATGACCCTCATCCGCATCGATGAACGTCTTCCGGAGTCGCCATTGGAATGCGAAGCAGTCCTCCACGTGCGTCGTCACGCCCGTTCGTCCATTCGACGGCGCACTGCGACCGCGGGCCACGACCTCGCTCTGCTATTCGGCTTGTCGGCCAGCGGGGATAGCGAATGGCCGGACGCTGCTCAAGCGCCCGATCCGCTCCAGGCTGGGGCAGCCCTGGCTCGACGGCTGCGAAGCTCGACCGACGCGGTGGTTCCGCTGGGGCACGATGCCGACCACGTCGAGGCGTGCCGGAGGTGGCTCGCGACGCGGAAGACGAGCGACGATGTGTTCTCGGCGATGGAGGCTTCCGACCTCGCGACGTTGCTCGAGCTGTCGAAGGCACGAGACATCGCCTGCGCCCGAGGAGTCGATGCCAGCGGGAAGGATAGGTATCTCCCGGTGTTGATTCAGGGCCCCACTGGCAGCGGCAAGGAGCTCCTCGCGCTGGCGATTCACGAGCTCTGGAAACTTGGAGTCAAGAAGCCAGGAGCGCCTTTCGAGATAGTGCACGTGGGCGGCATGTCTGCCGACATGGTGAACGATGAGCTGTTCGGGCACGCACCCGGCGCCTACACTGGCGCAAGGGGCGAACGGCCCGGGCGCCTCGAGGCCGCCGATGGCGGGACGCTGCTCATCGACGAGGTGGGTGATCTCCCCCCTGAGGCGCAGGTGCGCCTCCTACGGTTCCTCCAAACCCAGGTGATTTCGCGGATTGGCGAGAACCGGGCGCGGCAGCTGTCGGTTCGTGTGATCGCTGCCACTTGGCACGATCTCGAAGCGAATGTCGAATCCGGAACGTTTCGCAGGGATTTGCTTCATCGTCTTCGCGTGGGAGCCGGGCTTCAGCTCCCACCTCTCGCCGTGCGGGAACGCTTCTTCGATGACGCGCTTCCCGCGCTGCTGGACCGAAGGAAGCACCACGGCACTCCGTCGATCACGCGTAGCGCGCGGGACGCCCTGGCGCGCTATGGCTGGCCCGGCAATCTACGCGAGCTTGCCGGCGTGCTCGACGAGAGCGTGGCTCTCGCGGACGGAGATACGATTCGTCTCGAACATCTGCCAGCCCACATCCAGCGCGCATATCTTCGACTGCCACTGCACCAACGTGCACTGGGGTTCTTGCTCGATGAGGTCGACGGCAGCGGGCTTCCAGATGAGCATGTCGCCTGGCGCATCGAACAGGTCAACCAGTCGCTCGCGGCGGCTCCGTTGCCGGTCGTCAACGAGTCGCTGGCAACGATTGGCCAGTTCCTCATGTTGCTCGACGACAGCTCGGACCAACACCGGCGCACGGTATCCGAGGTTCAGGTGCTTCTCGGTCTCGACCAGGAGTACCGTCTCGCGATCTCCACCCTCGAATTTTGGCGCGTCGTACTCGATCAGGATGCCCCGGCCAACGTCAAGCGGTTAGTGCGCGCCGCCACGAAGCGCGTCGCCGCGACTTGCCACGATCTCGAGAAGAAGATCAGAGCCGCGCAGAAGAACGCCGATATCGAGTCGAACCCGTGGCTGCGGTTGTTCCAAGAGGTGCATGCGCTTCCCCTTCTGCGGGGGACCAATCCAGGCGAACTCGCGAAGGCTTTCGTCGCGCTGTTCAACTTGCTCAAGTTCGCGGCCCCTTCGGTCGTGGACCAGATACGCGAGGACGCGTCGACGGGTGGATTCGGCAAGATTCGCGAGCGGGTGATGAAGCTCATTCGCGAGTCCGGTGACCAAGACGACGAAGTCGAGATGATCGATGCGCCGTCGGATTATGGCCCTCCCGGAAGGCTTTCTCCTGCTGAATGGAAGGACATTGCTGCGCGCTTCCATACGCAACGCCAGGCCGTCGAGGCGACTGGGTTCGACCCGAAGACGATCTCGAAGTACTTCAAACAGCACAGAATCAAGAACCCTTGGGCATCTCCCCGCTCGCGATGATGGTTTCGGGGATGCCTGCCCCACAACTCGCCCTTTGATCCTGCCAACGCCAGCGCTGAAGCACGCCCCTCAGCGCCCGCTCGCTCATCGGCTCCTTCCCGTCGACGGCCTCGAGCTGCAGCAAGCGCTCTTGGATGTCCGGCGCGAGCAGCGCGAGGTCGAGCAGCTGCGTGACCCTGGCGCGGGTGAAGCCGAGCCGCCGCGCGACCGTCGCCCGATCGGGAACCGCCCCGCGATCGATCGCCTCCTGGATTTTGTGCGCCAGCGCGAGCATCTGTGCCACGCGCGCGGGACGGCGCACTGGCTCGGGTTTCGGCTGCGGCGCCGCAGCATCGAAGCGCACGCCTCGCCGCTTGGTACGGAACAATGTACCGGCGATCACACGCCGGAACTGCGGGGTCTCGGCTTCTTGCGAACTCATGCTGCCTTCTCCGGGTTCGTTGTGTCGGCAGGGACATCGATCGCGGCCGAAAAGTCGACGAGGTGCACCTCGACGGCGTTCGTGCGTTCGTTCACGACCACGTGGTCGACCAGGGCGCGGAGCAGGCGACCGCGGTTGGGCACGTTGAGCGTGGCCCAAAGCTCGCCGAAATGAGCGAGAGCATCGTTGACCCACGCTACTTCGCGCTCCGCGTCCGGAAGGGCATCGAGGGCCCGCTCTGCTTCGGCCAGCTGGAGCTCCGCAGCCGCAAGCTTCGCGCTCTCGGCCTGCAACCGCTGCTCAACGATCGTCCGCGTCGACCCCTCGACCTGCAGCAGCTGGTCGGTGAGCTTCGCTGCGTTCGCCGACGCGACCGCGATCGCCGACGGGAGTCGAGCGCGCTTCTTCTCGAACAACTCGCGGCGCGCCTTGATGCGGGCGTCGAGGCATTGCTTGGCGAGCTTCGCAAGCGTGGGGTCGGCCGCAGCCTCGGCGATGCGCTTGACAACGTGGGCCTCGATCGCTCCCGCCGGAAGCAGAGCCGCCGCGCACTTGTCCTTGCCGTGTTTGTCGCGCGTGCAGCACCTGTAGTACCTGTATTCGTGGTCGCCCTTTCGCGTTGAGCCTGGCGACATCGCGCCGTCGCACAGCCCGCACTTGAGCAGGCCGCGCAGCAGGTATTCCTGGTTGACGCCGTGAAACGTGGTCTCACGTTCGGCGCCCGCCAGGATGCGCTGGACCCGTTGATACGTGTCCTTGTCGATGATCGCTGGGTGCTCGCCCTGGTGCAGCTCGCTGCCGTATGGCATCAGTCCCGCGTAGATCGGGCTCCGGAGCAGTCGTGCGATCGAGTCCTTGGTCCAAAACAGAAGCTCGCGATCGCGCACATGCTCCAGAGAGCGCAGGTGCCCGAGCTCGTTCAGCGCGCACGCGACCACGAACATGCGCCGATGCTTGATGAACAGCTCGAAGGCCTCTCGCACGACCTGCGCCGCAAGCTCGTTGATCACCAGCTTCTTGTCATGCACCTCATAGCCGAAGGGGACACGACCACCGGTCCACTTGCCCTTTCGGCGCGACGCAGCGATCTTGTCGCGCGTCCGTTCGGCTATCATTTCGCGCTCAAATTCAGCAAACGACATCAGCATGTTGAGCGTCAGCCGCCCCATCGCATCGGCCGTGGAGAAGTTCTGGGTGACGGACACGAACGACGCGCCGCCAGCGTTGAAGCGCTCCATCACCTTCGCGAAGTCCAGGAGCGACCGCGACAGCCGGTCGACCTTGTAGACCACGACCACGTCGATCTTGCCCGCGTCGATGTCGGCGAGCAGTCGTTGGAAGGCGGGCCGCTCGGTGTTCGCGCCGGTGAAACCACCGTCGTCGTAGCGTTCCTCGACGACAACCCACCCAGGTTGGCGCTTGATGTACCCGAGGCACGCCTCCCGCTGCGCGTCGAGGGAGTTGAACTCTTGCTCGAGCCCCATCGTGGTCGACTTGCGCGTGTAGATGGCGCAGCGCTTCGCTCCCGGTTGCACTTGCGGCTTTGCAGCACGTTGCTTCATGGACGGGGACCTCCCTGCTCGCCGGCCTCGGACGCCGGCTCATCGTCGGTGTTGGCCAGATCGAGGAGCCGTTCGAGGTTCTGGTTGAGGCGCTTCAGCTCGCGGACCAGCTCCGGCAACGTCGACTCGTAGAATCGCTGGCCCATGCGCGTCGAATGGAAGGGGATGCCGCCGCTCATGGGTGGCCGCCTTCCGGTTGCGGGGCCAGCGTCGTCGCCTTCAGCCCGAAGAACGTGAACCCGTTCCAGTTGGTGCCCGTGATGCGCTTCGCGATCGCAGACAGCGATCGGAAGGCTTCGCCCTGGTACTCGAAGCCGTCCTCGAGCACCGTCACGCGATGGAGCGTCCCTTCATGGGTCTTCTCGATCGTGCAGCCTGGTGCTGGCAGGCGCGAGTCCACGGACGGCGCGGGCCGCCCTGATGCTGCTGCCTGGCGCATGCGCCAGCGTTCGGGGAACTCGTCGCCGAGTTCGTCGATCTTTGCGCGCGCCCTGAGCGACAGGCCGCCTTCGGACAGCTCCTGGATGCGCCACATCAAGCGCTTGCGCAGATAGGGCTTGTTCCGGGTCCGGGTCGGCTCCCCGTAGAGCTCGCGAAACTTCTCGGCCAGCTCGTCCACGCTCATGCGATCGAGCGCTGCCATCTGCGCTGGTGCGTTGGGGAGCTCGTGGATCGCGGTTCGCGCTCGTTGAAGGACATTCGTCGCCATCTCGCCTCCGTTTCCGCCCGCTGATTCTCTGGGCTGGAGCGACATGACGGCTTCTGATGCGCCGGAAGACAAGGTGAGAGAAGCCACGCGATCAGACATTCTTTTCGGCTCCGCGCGCGAGGTTCGTACCTCCGACGCGATGCCGCGATCGGTTCCGCAGGATCAGGTCCAGGAGGCCGTCGGCGATGACGTCGGCGGCCTCTTCCAGGCGTCGGCGGAGGTCAGCGCGCTGAGCGTTCGTGGTTGATGCACACACGGGGGCCGTGGCGGGCGCCGTCGCGACGGGATTGGTGGCCATACCTACCAAACGCGGTTTCGAGCAGCGAAATGGGACAGTGCGCTCGCGGATTTTCGATCGGCAGTCACGGACGGAGGCGAACGGGCGCGTATCGCCGCACGCAGCTACAGCCTGTCATCACGCAGGGCTGACAGCCGGTTGACAGCCCTATATGTCCGCTCACCTTCGGGGCAGATGACGCCGACTTCGCGGCGTTCCTTTGTCGGGCGCCTGTTCGTTGACCACGGCGAGGGCAAGAGCCACCGCCATCGCCGCACTCAAAGCGTGACCTGGCGGCAGCGACCCATCCGGCACATCGAGCAATGCGGCAACAATGGCGGCGCCCCGCTCAGCCATCGTGGTCCAGAACTCGTCCGCCGAGCCCTGCTCGAGGGCAGTGACGGAGAAACCCACGTCGGGCGGCCATCCCTCCGGTAGGCGCCGTAGGTGGGGCATCGCAGCCAGGCGCACCCGTTCCATCCGCACAGGATCCGCGATGGCCTTCGGCTCGAGCGACATCAATCCTGCGCAAGAAGTGCTGAGAGCGCGCGCGATGCTCACCATCACGCTGAGCGTCGGGTTGGCGGTCGCCGCTTCCAAGCGTCGAACGTGAGCGGGCTCCACGCCGAACTTTTCTGCGGCGTGCTCGAGTGTCCACCCCCTGGCCGCACGCTCAGCGCGTATCCGTCGCGCAAGCCGGGCGGCCTGCGTCTTGAACGCGGGCCGTTCCTTGTGGTGCTTGGTCTTGGGGGATCCAACGGACACCCCCAGTGAACAATCACGACACGGCCAACGGCTACGAGATCATATATGATCCTTCGGTCCGTTGACGCGGATCTTCAAACCTCGGTACCATGCGCGTCGTGCAAGAAACTTCGCGACAACTCGCGCAGGATCGCCCGCGCATCAAGGCGCCGCGCCCTCGGGCGTCGCTGGTGGTGCCTTCGATCGCACCGACGATTGCGGCGCATCGCCGTTCACGGAGCAGGTCGGCAATGGGGTGCAGAGATCAGGTTGCCCCGCAGATGACGCGCACATCAACGGGCATGCGTGCGAACGTTCTGCTCGTCGCTGCCCTCGGCGTCATCGTCACAGCATCCGTCGGGTGTTCACCGCTCCCAGAGCCTGATGTCGGCTCGAGGCTGATGGGACGCACAACCGCTGGCCAGAATCGATCGCGCGTTGCCAAGTCCACGCTGAACCCTTTTGTGATCGAGTGGGATCCGACCGACCTCAGCGCATTCGAGACGCACGCAACACGCGATGTCGTGTTCGTGCGCTACGACGGGCAGGAGATCGAGATGCTGTGGGGCTGCCGGGATCCGGGTGTGCCAGGCAAGTACGGAAGCTATGGCCCCCCCGCTTGGTCCAGCGGGGCACTTCAAGATCTCGAACTGCGAAGCTCAGATGACTTGAACGCCACCGTACCGCTTTCAGCAGCGCTGCTTGAAGCAAATGTCAGTCGCGGGGAATCGCTCAAGCTCGTCTACTTCGTGAGCGGGATGATTTCCTCAACGCGGGAAACAATTGCGAGAGCCAATCTGGTGGGAAATGACGGCTGCAAGACTGCAACGCACTATGTTTGGCGCTACAACCTGGGTGCATTCGAGTTGCGGGAGAATGTGGACGCCGCCATCGGCGGAGGAGCGCGGGTTGCTGGCGTCGGCGCGCATGCCAGTCGAAGCCGAGGTCAGTCGGTTCTGAAGCGGGGTGGCTCCCTTGCAGAATGCGAAACGGACCTTCAGACGCGCTGCCGGATTCCGATCAGGCTCGCGCTGAAACCCCTTCAAGCCGGGCCGCCAGGCAGTTCCGGGGACGCACATCAGCCTGGGCCGAAGCCGGGAGGCAGCCTTCTTTCCCAGCTGAACGACGAAATTGCACAGTCGCCGGAGCACCAGGCCCTTGAACTCGTGAATGCTGCTCGCGAGAAGCTCCGGGCTGGAGATGGCAACGGGTGTCTCGCAGATCTCGGTCGCGCGGAATCTCTCGATGGTGCGCAACGCGATGAGACCGCAGACTTGCGGGCGCGATGCGAGATGAGAGCTGGCCAGTGCGAGCAGGGGAAGCGCAGACTGCTGCAATTCAGAATGGCGCAAGGGCGCGGTCAGCAGATTGACCCGCAGACAACAGCCTTCGTGTCTCGACAAGTGGACGCGGAGGCGGAGACCTATGGTTGTCTAACCGATGAGACTCGGCGCCGGAACGCCTGCCAAACAGAATTTCAGCACATCAAGGAAGGGCCTGGCGCGAAGATTGATGAAGCCTGGTTGCCACTATCGCTCCGTCGCCTGAACCCAGCTGTAGAGCAGATGCCGACCTGGCGCAGGCCGAGTCAAACGGCCTTGCAGGCATGTATCGACGCATCTGCGCAATTCGGTAGGTTCTTGGACACGTTTCCGACAAGATTTGGGATTTGTCCGAGAGCCGCCGTGAGCGAAGCGTCCTCGTACGTCGACAAATCCTACGAGTGCTTCATCGCAGTCGGGCGTTGTCGCGACGCCCGCGTTGCGTGGACGGCGCAGATGCGCCGGTCAGGTAGCCTACCGGCCGGGCTCCCACCCCAGGCGGAGGCGACCATGCTGGGACTGTTCGACCGGCAATACCCAGAATGCCAGGGGAAGTGATCGGAATGCTCTTCGGGGATGGATCTCGAGCGTTCGGCAGGATTCGAGCCGGGGTACGCACGCGAGTTCGGCGTGGCCCGCGACTCGGTGTGGACGAAAGCTATGCCATTGTCCTCATTGAGCCCGCGCTTGCCATCACCACCGCGAGAACTGCCTGGTCATGTTCAGCCCGACAGGTTTGGTCATGACGCCCTACGAGTGGTACGTGCAGAATGACTCCAGCGCTCCGATTGGCCCGGTCTCTACGGACCTGGTCGTTCGCGGCATTAAGGCGGGAAAGATACCTCCGAGCGCGAAGGTGTGCCCAATGGGCGGATCCTCTTGGGTACCGCTCGTGTCGGTGAAGGAATTCGCTCGTGCAGTGCGTGAGGTGTCGCCGGCACCGGCTCCGCCGGCCGCACTCCCTTTGGCGGTAGAGCAAGCCCCAGCGGACTCGACCTGGTACGTGGAGAACGGAGCATCCACGATCGCGGGGCCGATCGCACACGAGACAATGCTAGCCCTACTTTCGCATGAAGGCCAACATCGAATCATTCCAGAAGCTCCTCGC
>CAZAWR010000024.1:0-109234 GCA_964488865.1 uncultured Polyangiaceae bacterium
GGGCTCGGGCTCGGGCTCGGGCTCGGGCTCGGGCTCGGGCTCGGGCTCGGGCTGAGAATACTCTCGCAAGGAGCCAGTAGTCCACGGTAACTTCGGGGAAAGCCCGCCGCCAGGGCGGGCTTTGCGCGACTACGACGTGAGCACGCTTGGGTCGTTTGGAGGGCAGTTCGTTGCTCGAACGCCACCGGGATAGCATGGGCCAGGAGGACTCGATGACACGGGTCGGCAAGGCGTACCGTGCGAAGCCCGCCACAGCGGGCTTCCCCAATTTTGCCGTGGGCTCTGCAGCCCGCGGACAGGATCCACTCGAGGGATCTCGGCGTGATGCAGCTCCGTGAAGAGACTGTCCGTATCAGGATAGTCATGCGGGTCTTGATCCTCCCTATGACCCGTTCCGGCGGATCCTCTTGCATGCCTCGCTCGCTGCGCTAGGCTCGCCGTAACTCAAGCAAGAGGTACCCCTTATGCGAACCAGCCCTCTCCGCCTTGCGGCATTCGTTTCCCTTCTCGTTTCAATGGTAGCTTGCGGGGAGGACGACCCCGGAGGTGCGGCCGGGGCGGCAGCCCACTCGACGGGAGGTTCCGCCACGGGTGGGACCGGAGGCACGGGTGGGACCACGGATGGCGGCCTCGGCGGCACGGGCGGCACGGGCGGGACCACCGAGGATGGGGGATTGGGTGGTACGGGAGGAACGGACCCCGACGCGGGCGGCGGCACCGGTGGTACGGGAGGCACGGACCCCGACGCGGGCGACTCCGGTGGGATTGGCGGGTCGGGCGGAACGGGAGGCGTCGACCCCGACGCGGGTGAGGGCGGTCCGGCCTGCGACGACGCGGACAAGCGGTGTCCCTACGTGTTCACGTACCCCTCCGCGGGAGAGACCTCGGTCGAGGTGCGGGGCAGCTTCCAGCCCAACGGGTGGAACGTGGGTCTGCCCATGACCGTGCAAGGCAACGTGTGGACAGCCACCGTCGATGAGGTGCCTTGGGGGTCGGACTTTCAGTACAAGTTCGTCATTGACGGCTCGCAGTGGGTCGCGGACCCCAGCAACCCGAACACGGTGTCGGACGGCTTTGGCGGTGTGAACTCCGTCGTGTCCGATCTGACCTGTGGCACCTGGACCTGTGACACCACCCCCGAGCCGGCCAACGACTGGCGTGACGACGTCATGTACTTCGTCTTCGTGGACCGGTTCCTCGACGGCAACCCTGCGAACAACACCACCGTGAGCGGGGTGGAGACCCCGGCGAACTGGCAGGGAGGGGACTGGGCCGGCGTGCGCACCAAGATCGAGGAGAACTACTTCAACGACCTGGGCGTCACGACCCTGTGGGTTTCGGCGCCGATGAACAACACGAGCCAGTCCGGCGTCGGGGACGACGGCCACGCGTACTCGGCCTACCACGGGTACTGGCCGAGCGTGCTCGACGAAACGGAGGAGAGCTTCGGTTCCATGACCGAGCTCAAGGCGCTGGTGGACGCGGCCCATGCGCGCGGCCTGCGCGTCATCGTGGACTACGTGATGAACCACGTGCACGCGAGTTCACCGGTGTACACGAGCAACCCGTCGTGGTTCTGGCCGCTGGACAACGGCGGCAAGCACTGCGTGTGCGGTGCCGAGTGTTCCTGGGACGGCCCGGAGGGCAAGCGCTGCTGGTTCCGGGACTACCTGCCGGACTTCAACTTCACCAACGACGATGCGCGGGCTTATTCGGTGGGCAATGCGATCTGGTGGATCAAGCAGACGGGCATCGACGGCTTCCGGCTGGACGCCGTGAAGCACATCGAGGATTCGTGGCTGACCGACCTTCGGCAGCGGGTGACTGCGGAGATCGAGCCGTCGACGGGCAAGCACTTCTACATGGTAGGCGAGACGTTCACGGGGGACCGCAATCTGCTCAAGTACTACGTGAACGACAGCATGCTGGACGGACAGTTCGAGTTCCCGCTTCGGCTCAAGCTGATGACCGCGCTGCTGATGCGCAGTGAGGGGATGCAGACGCTCGACGCCGAGATCGGCACGTACATGAGTTATTACGGCGCGGACGCGGTCATGAGCACCTTCGTGGGCAACCACGACGTGCCGCGGCCCATTCACTTCGCGCAGGACGTCCCGCTCTGGGGTGACCCCTGGGCGGGCGGGAAGGAGAAGGCGTGGAGCGGCCAGCCGGGATTGCCGTCCGAGGGCAGCGCGTTCCAACGCCTCGGCAACGCATTCACGGTCATGTACACGATCCCGGGCATTCCCCTGATGTACTACGGCGACGAGATCGGCATGGCCGGCGCGGGCGACCCGGACAACCGTCGCATGATGACGTGGGGCGGGCTGACCGCGAACCAGACCACGCTGCGGGCGCACGTGAGCAAGCTCGGCGAGATCCGCAAGAACCACGAGGCGCTGCGCCGCGGCTCGCGCCAGACCCTGAGCGTGACGAACGACGTGCTCGCTTACAGCATGACGTCGGGCTCCGACACGGTCTACGTAGTGGTCAACCGCGGTGACACGCAGCAGGCGGCGAGCGGGTTGCCGTCGGGTTCCTTGCAGGATCTGCTCACGGGCCAGACCGTGACGGGCGCTTCGCTCCACGTGCCGGCACGAACGTCGATGGTGCTGGTGGTCAACTGACCTGTTCTCTCAGGACAGCCGATCCTTCAAGTCCTCGAGGTTCTTCTTCCACGCATCGTAGTCTTCGGTGCCTTGCCATCGCGCGTGCAAGGCGGACGAGGTCAGCACGGTCTTGACCACCGCGAGGGCGGAGCGACGGTTCCCCTGCCACAAGGCGGGCCAGTGGGGCTGCACCCACGCGAGGAGGTTGTCTTGGAGCTCGGGGCTTGGCTTGCGCCCTGCGGCCGCCACGAGCTCCGCGGCCGCGATCGCTTCTTCGCACGCCTCGAGGCTCCAGCGCCCGTTGCCGTCGTTGACGCGCGTGAGCGTCATGTCGACCAGCCACGGGGCATCGACATCCTCGATCACGAACTGCCACCACGCCGCCGCGACGCCGCGGTCAGGCCCGCCAACCCCCAATTCCATGGGCGTCGGGGTGCCACGGCGGGGGCGGGGTGTCAACGGATTGTCTTCGCTCTTTGCAACCGCAGTCGGGGAGGGGGGATTCGAACCCCCGACATCAAGCACCCAAAGCTTGTGCACTACCAGGCTGTGCTACTCCCCGTTCCCTTGAACCCGTGAGTTCGAAGTGACCGTCCGCCGGAACCCCGGCGCGACGGAGGCTTAGCACAATCGGCGGGCCCGCGTGAATCGAGATTCGATCCGAAAATTCCCCCTCGAAAACTTGCCGTCGCCACCCTCACGCCCGAGGATTCTACCCTTCTCACCCCACCAAGGACCTTCGATGAGCCGCGCTTCCTGGGACGAATACTTCATGCGCATCGCCTTGCAGGTGGCCACCCGCGCCACCTGCGACCGAAAGCACGTCGGCGCCGTCATCGTGCGCGACCGCTTCATCCTGTCATCCGGCTACAACGGATCCATCCCAGGCCTCCCTCACTGCGACGACGTCGGCCACCTCATGGAGGACGGGCACTGCGTGCGAACCGTCCATGCCGAGGCCAACGCCATCTGCCAGTCCGCGCGCAATGGGGCGCGCGTCGAGGGCGCCACCCTGTACGTCACCGCCTCGCCCTGCTTCAGCTGCTTCAAGCTGTGCGCGAGCGCGGGCATCGCCACCATCGTGTACGGGGAATTCTACCGCGACCAGCGGATCTTCGACTTCGCCAAGGAAGCAGGCATCGCGCTGCGTCACTTCGACGTCGCGCCACTCCGAGACACCACGCAGGAGGCACCATGAGAGTTGCGGTCATCCAGGGAGGTCCCTCGGCGGAGGCCGAGGTCTCGCGTACATCCGCGGCGGGAGTCGCTGCCGCGCTGCAAAAAGCAGGGCACGACGTCGACCGTATCGAGCTCGCCCCCGCGCTCGCCCGCGCGCTTCTCGACGGAGGCTACGAAGTAGTCTTTCCGGTCACCCACGGCAAACTCGGGGAAGACGGCGCCTTGCAGGGTCTGCTCGAGGTGCTCGGCCTGCCCTACGTCGGGTCCGGCGTGCTCGCGTGCGGGTTGGCCTGCGACAAGGTCCATGCAAAACATGCGTTTCGCGCGTACAAGCTGCCGGTGGCGGACCAGCTCGTGCTTCGGACCGGCGACGACCTCGACGCGAGCATGGGTCCGTTGTGCGAGCAGTTCTCTTCGGGCATCGCGATCAAGCCGGCGTCCCAGGGCTCGGCGATCGGCGTCTCGCTCGTGCGTGATGTGAGGGACCGGGATGCGTTGCGCCGAGCGCTGGCCGAGGCATTCCGCTACGACGACGTCGTGCTGTGCGAGCGCCTGGTGGTGGGGCGCGAGGTGACGTGCGGCGTGCTCGACGCCCCCGAGTTGGGGCGGTTTCGCGCCCTGCCCGCGACCGAGATCTTCTCGAAGGCCGCCGCGTGGTACGACTTCCAGTCGCGCTACGCCACGGGGGGCAGCGTGCACGAATGTCCCGCCTCCCTTCCCCCAGGCGTCTTCGAGCGCGTGCAGTCGATCGCCTGCGCCGCCCATCGTGCCCTTGGGTGTCGTGACTTGTCCCGCGTGGACTTCGTGGTGGGCGACGGCGACGACCCCTCGGCCGTGACCCTGCTCGAGGTCAACGTGATTCCGGGCATGACCTCCACCAGCCTGTACCCCGAAGCCGCCGCCGCGGCGGGCATCTCCTTCCCCGAGCTGTGTGATGGCATGGTGCGCAGCGCGGCGAAGCGCTCCTCCCAGGGCTCGATCGCGGCGAGGCCCATGCCCAAGTAGGGCGCGGCCTTTCTCCCCGTTCCCTTTGTTGTCAGATTTGACTCGCGCCCAAGCCCGGGCGAGGCGATGATGTCTCGCGAATTCGCGCACATCGTGTGCGTCGTCGATCCCAAGGCAGATCCAAGGCAGATCCAAGGCAGAGGCATGGCAGCACAGGGTCAGTGTCCCGGATGCGGAGCACCCATCGAGTTTCGAATGGGCGCCTCCGTCTCCGCCGTGTGCCAGTTCTGCAGCACCACGGTGCGTCGCACGGACCGCGGGCTGGAGAACATGGGCAAGGTCGCCGCCGTGGCCGACACCCCCGCGATCGTCGCGGTCGGGGACACCGGCGTCGTCGGAGACCAGGGCTTCCAGGTCCTTGGCAAGGTGCAGCTCCAGCACGACATGGGGGGCGTCTGGGAAGAGTGGTACCTCGGCTTCCACAACGGGCAGTGGGGCTGGCTCGCCTACGCCCAGGGCCTGTTCATGGTCACCTGGAAGGTCGAGCCCACACCGCCCGTCCCTCCGATGGGCCAGATCCGCGTCGACTCGACCGTCAGCCTCGGACAGCGCGGCGGCTACCGCGTGGTCGAGCTCAAGCAGGCCACCGTCGCGTCCGCGCAGGGCGAGCTGCCGTTCACACCCAAGACGGGAGAAGCTCGCTACTACGCCGACCTGCACGGGCCGAAGAACGGGTTCGGTACCATCGACTGGGGCCAGGGCACCGATCCCATCGAGGTCTTCCTCGGCTACCAGCTGCTCGAGTCCCAGCTTCGCATCACCCAGCAGGTGGAGCGCCCGCACAGGCAGCTCGACCTCGAAGGTCTCACCTGCCCGGGCTGCGGCGCCCCGCTCAAGATTCACGCTGGCAACCGCATCGAGCGCGTGGCTTGCCCATACTGCGGAACCATCTCCGAGTCCGCTTCGCAGCAGATCATCGCACGGCAGGAAGCCGCGAGGGCGCAACCCGCCATCCCGCTCGGCTCCTCCGGCACCATCGCGAACCAGTCCTACACCGTCATCGGCTTCGTGCAGAAGTCCACCGTCATCGAGGGCGAGACCTTCTACTGGACCGAGTACTTGCTCTTCGGGCCGGGGCTCGGCTTCCGCTGGTTGGTGGACGACGAAGGGACCTGGCGGTTTGTCACGCCCCTGAACGCCGCGGACGTCGACCTCAGCCAATATCCCTCGGCGGTGGCCTTCGGGGGCAAGACCTACCGAATGCGCAACCAGAGCGCGGGCCGCACGGAGTACGTCCTCGGCGAGTTTTACTGGAAGGTGCAGGTCGGCGAGACCACCCAGAACATCGACTTCGCGAGCGGCTCGGACGTCCTGTCACGCGAGTTCGGCTCCAACGAGGTTCACTACTCGCACGCGCCCGTCATCCCGTGGGCCACCCTCGCGCAAGCGTTCAGCTTGTCCGCCACACCCCCGGTGTCGTTCGGCGCGGGCGATGACGATGACGAGCCGTACCCCTCGACCACCAGCTCGAGCGGGGGGCCTTCCTTGGCCGTCATCGTGCTGGTGGTCATCGTCATCCTGGTGCTGCTGTTCTGTGGCATGTGCGTGTGCGTCGGCGGGAGCGGGTCGGGAACGGGCAGCTCCTCGCCAGGCGTCCGTGGCGCGCCTGTGTACGGGGGCGGCTGGAGCAGTGGCAAGTAGGGGGCCGCGAAGGGCCCGCCGCGCCGTGACATGTTGCCGTCCCTCGCCTACCTGACCGTCTTGTTGGTCGCCACCTGCGGGCTGGTCTACCAGTTCATCGCGGGCACGATCTCGAGCTACCTGCTCGGGGGCGGCATCACACAGTTCTCCCTGGTGATCGGGGTGTTCCTGTCCGCCCTTGGCATCGGGTCCTATCTCTCGCGGTTCATCGAGCGCGAGGTCGCGAAGCGGTTCATCGAGGTCGAGCTGTCCGTGGCGGTCATTGGGGGCCTGGCTGCGCCCTTGCTCTTCGCCGCCTACGCCCGTCCCGGCTCCTTTCAGGCCGTGCTCTACGCCATCGTGCTGCTCGAAGGCACCCTCGTAGGCCTCGAGGTCCCGCTGATCGTGCGCCTGCTGCGCCGGCGGGTGCAGTTCAAGGACCTGGTCGCTCGCGCCCTCGCCTTCGACTACCTCGGGTCCTTCCTCGCTGGCATCCTGTTCGTCTTCGTCCTGCTCCCGAACCTCGGCATCGTCCACACCGGCATCGCCTTCGGCTTCCTCAACGCGCTGGTCGCTCTGTCCGGTACCTGGCTCTTCGCCCCGTCGCTCTCCGACCACACCCGCCTTCGCGTCAAGGCCATTGCCGTGCTCGCCCTGCTCGCTGCGGCCTTCGTCGCTTCCGAACGCCTCACGGCGATCTCCGAGACGTTGCTGTACGCGGACCGAATCGTGTTCTCGCAGCAGACGCGGTTCCAGCGCATCGTCGTGACCGCGGGCAGGGGAGGCCACCACCTGTTTCTCGACGGCAACCTGCAATTCTCGTCCCTCGACGAGTACCGGTACCACGAAGCGCTCGTGCATCCGGTGTTCGCGTCGCGGACACGGCGCGGGCGGGTGCTCGTGCTGGGGGGCGGGGACGGGCTCGCGGTGCGGGAGATCCTTCGCTACCCGGAGGTGGAGCAGATCACGCTGGTCGACATCGACCCGGGCATCACCGACCTCGCCCTTCGTCACCCCGTCTTCGCGGCGCTCAACGAGGGGGCCATGGCCCATCCGAAGGTGAAGGTCATCAACGACGACGCCATGGCGTGGCTGCGGGAGGGCACCGATCGGTTCGACATCGTGGTCATCGATTTTCCGGACCCCAACAACTACACGCTGGGCAAGCTGTACACGACGACGTTTTACCGGCTCGTGCTCGCGCGGCTGGAGCCCGAGGGGGCCATCTCGGTGCAGGCCACGTCGCCGCTGGTCGCAGGCCAATCGTTCTGGTGCATCGTGACCACGCTCGAGGAGGTGGGCATGAACGTGCTTCCCTACCACGCGTTCGTTCCCTCCTTCGGCGAGTGGGGCTACGCGCTGGCCTCGCCCGCTGCGCTGCGGGTTCCTTCGGGATTGCCTGCGGGGTTGCGCTATCTGGACGACGACGTGATGGGGTCGCTCTTCAAGATCTCGCCGGACATGGCGCGGGTGCCGGTGGAGGCGAACCGGCTGAGCAGCCAGGCGCTGGTTCGGTACTACGAGAACGATTGGGGGAGAACGCTTTGACGCCCACGCGTCGCGACGTTCTCTTATCCCTTTTGGGTGCGTCGGGTCTTGCCCTTTCGGGCTGCGGGAGGCGGGCGCTGCCGGTGGGGCGCGTGGTGGGAGCCGACGTGGCTCTTGGGCACGCATTGCGCGAGGAAATAAGTGTTCCATCGACGATGGAGCCAGACGAGCACATGCCCGTGGTCATCGTGGGCGGTGGCATGGCGGGTCTGGCGGCCGCCTGGCGACTATCCCGGGATGGTCGGTTGCCGTTCGTGGTTCTGGAGCTGGAACCCGCACCGGGAGGCACCGCGACGTTTGGCACGGCGCCTGTCACATCGTTCCCCTGGGGAGCCCACTACGTGCCGGTGCCCAGCGCGGACAACCGGGCCTTGGTGCGCTTGCTCACGGAGATGGATGTGCTGGACCCGGAGCAGTCCGCCCGTGCGGGCCGTCCCGTGGGCAGGGAGTCCGCCCTCATCGTGGAGCCCGAGGAGCGCGTGTTCTACCGGGGTCGGTGGCATGCGGGGTTGCTTCCCCACGAGGCCCTGTCGCCCCAGGAGGTCTTCGAGCTCCACCGGTTCGACCAAGAGATCGCGCGCTGGGTCGCCTTCCGTGACGCCAAGGGGCGGCGCGCTTTCACCTTGCCCACGGCGCTGTGCTCGGACGACGCCGAGGTCACCGCGCTGGACCGGATCTCCATGGCAACCTGGCTCAATCAGCGGAACTTTCGCTGCACGCCGCTGCGCTGGTACGTCGACTTCTCGTGCCGCGACGATTATGGCTGCGGCATCGACGACACGAGCGCGTGGGCCGGGCTGTTCTACTTCGCGGCCCGCATCGACCGTCCGTGGGAACCGTCTGCGCCGTTTCTCACCTGGCCAGAGGGCAACGGGCGTCTCGTGCGGCACTTGCACGCGTTGGTCGAGGCCAAGACGAGGTGCGGGCAGCTGGTGGTGGACATCACGCCGCGCAACGAGAACGTCCTCGTGACGTTCCTCGACGGACCGAGCCGGGTGCGGCGCACGATCAGCGCCGACCAGGTGGTGATGGCCATCCCTCGCTTCGTCCAGCAAAGAGTAGTGCGTCCGATGAGAGAGAATCCGCCGACCAGCCCTGCCTTCGACACGTCGCCCTGGCTCGTGGCGAACGTGATGCTCGGCCAGCGACCTCGGGAGCGGGGGTTCGTCCCGGCTTGGGACAACGTGATGTACGACAGCCCGTCGCTTGGGTACGTGGCCGCAACGCACCAGCAGGGCCGCAGGTTCGGCCCTTCGGTGTGGACCTACTACTATCCCTTGACGGACTCCGACCCTCGCCGTGCGCGGCAGAAGCTGCTGAGCGCGACCACCGAGGAGTGGGTGGAGGTCGTGCTGACGGACCTGTCGCGGGCCCATCCGGACATCGGGGAGTGTGTGGAGCGCGTGGACCTGATGCGCTGGGGCCACGCGATGATCCGGCCGACCCCCGGGTTCGTCTGGAGTGAAGCGAGGAGGCGGGCGGGCGAGCCGCTGGGCAGCCGGTTGCACTTCGCCCACACAGAGCTCTCGAGCGTGCCCCTCGTGGAAGAGTCGCTCTATCACGGGGTTCACGCCGCGGAGGCGGTGCTGGCCTCACGGTTCGGGTCGGTGCCGACGTGGCTGTAGCCGGCTCCTACTTTCGGACGTAGGAGCAAGCAGGATCGCTGGAGAACAAGTTGCCCGTGACGGCGAGGGCACGAGCCCGGGAACCACCGCACTGTTGCCGCAAATCGCAAGCTCCACACTTCCCTTCCACCGCGTCCGGGTCGCGTAGCGCGCGCATCAGCGGGTGATCGTCGAATACGGCGGAGAGACGGTGATGCTGCACGTGTCCGACGCACACGGGGATGGCGGCGTCCGGGAAGATGCGCCCGGTGCCGGTGATACACAGGCCATTTCGGTCGCCAAGGATGGTGCACGGGGGGAGCGGGCCGCACAGCCGGAGGAAGAAGGGGGCGTAGCGCAGCGAGACCTCCATGGGACCCGAGGCCACGAGACCGGCGAGCTTCGCGACGGTGGCCTCCAAGGTGGGGAAAGGACGCGCGGGCCACACCTGGGCGGACACGACCCATCGGGCGACGCCAAGGGATCGAACGGTCTTCCAGAGGTCGTCGATCGCGGGCGGGTCGACCAAGAGGCTGTGAACCCCCAGGTGGGTGCCGGACGATCGCAGTAGGTCGAGCATGGTACCGACGCGGTCACGATCTCGAGAGGTCGGGCGGTCGAAGGGAAGGGAGAGCCCCGCGAGCCCGCCCCGTACGAAGGCGTCGACCAGGGGGGCAGGGAGGAGGCTGGCGCGTTGGAGGAACGCCTCGACGGACAGGCCTGCGGATCGTGCGCGGAGCAGAGCGACTTGCAGCGCACGCGGGTCTCCGAGCTCTGCCCCTGACAGGTGAAGGACGCGGGCGGGCAAGGCTCCGAGCTGATCCATGACGTGCTCGACCTCACGCGCTGAGAGGCAGCCGACGGAGCCGTCGTCGCGGGGGGCGAAACGGGTCCAAGTCGCGTGGGGGAGCCAGGGAGGGCTGATCATGGTGGGTGGCCCGTGACTGGTAGGTTCGACGGGTGCCGAGGACAAGGCGAGGGGGCTTGTTACTCGGATGGGCGTGGGCCTGTCCGGCCCAACTCCTGACCAGATTTTTTGCGGTGGGCTTAGAAGCGCCAGGTGGCAGCGGCGCCGCCGCCGGAGGGACCGACGAACGGAGTGAGCTGCATGGTCTTCTGGGAGCGGGCGTCCTTGGCGGCCTGTTCCTGTCCCGCGTTGTTGTTGCTCAGCAACAGGACAGTGCCGGTCACGCCAAGGGTAACGGCCACACCGAATGCCATGTCGGAGATGAGGGCATTGCGCTCGGCATCATCTGCGCTTTCGGTGGTGGGGTTGTCGTTGAAGTCCGACTTGTTGCTCAGGGCCTTGACGCCGAAGACGGTGCCGACGATCGCGCTGGCGCCGGCTACACCCAGGGTGATGTAGGCGGGAAGGTTGGACCGAGCGGGTTGGACCGGTGGGTTGGCGCCTTGGTCCTGCTGTGCGGGAGGCGGAGAAAGGGTGGCGACGGCTTCGGCGGTCTGGGTGAGGGAAAAGGAAACGGTTCGCTTCTCCTCGCCGGCCTTGACCTCGATGTCCTTCTCGAGGGGCTCGAACCCCTCCGCCGATACCTTCACCTTGTGCGTGCCGGGGGTGAGCTTGACTTCGAGAGGGGTGGCGCCCATCTGCGCCTGCCCGTCCACCTCGACCTGTGCGGAGGGGGGATCCGAAACCAAGGAGACCGCGACCGGGGCGTTCTTGAGCGCCTCGATGCGTCCCTTGGCCGCTTCCACCTCGGCCTTGAGCTTCTCACTGTCCTTCGCCTGCTCGATGAACAGCTCGTACGCCTTCAGCGCGTTGGGAGCGTCGTTCATCCCGTCGTAGCAGAGGGCGATTTTCTCTTGCGCTTGGGGCGAAGGGATGAGGGCGTTGGCGGCCTGGAACTCCGTCAGCGCTCCCGCATAATCCTTGGCGTCAAGCTTGGTCCTGCCCGCCTCGTAGTGGCCACGGGCCGTATCGCGCTTCTGCTTCTCCGCGGCGGCAGCGGCCCCCTTGGGCTGTGCAAACGCGTACGGCGCCATCGCGCTCGTGGCAAGCAGACCGCTGAGCACGGCCGCGAGGACACGACCTCCCGGGTGCACATGATTTCGGTCACGCATGCTGCTTCGTCCTCCCTGCTTCAGACTGGGATCCTGGGAAACAAGATGAAACTCGCAAGAGGCTATCAGGGACGCACGCGCCATGTCTAGCCCCATCCCGAACCAGTGGCCCGAAAGGGATCGTACGGTGCCAGCCCGCCAGGCGCGATGGGGATTGCCGGCCAGTCCACCCCTTACCGAGCCTCACCTCCTCCCGGCAGGAGCACCACAGGCGAGCGGTCGTCTATCCGAAAAAGGATAAATCGGATCGCAGCGTCCTTCACGGGGGCATGACGAAGGTCTGGGTGCGAAAGGAGATCGTACGATCCGCCTTGCCGATGCGGGCCACGAACAGCCCCACGAAGGAGCCGAACAGCGAATCGCCAGGCGATACCGCCCCCGACCCGGGAGGTCGGCTCACCCAGCGACGGATCTGCTCGAGCATCTCTTGCGATACCGGGTTCACCTCCACCGTGGCCGCAAGGAAGTACCTCGCGCTCGGCGTCAACACCCCTTGCACCGGCAGCGCACGCACCTCCGTGCAACGTCGCAGCACGCCCTCGAGATTCACGGCCACCGCCTTGCGGTCCCCTTCCGGTCTCGCGATCTGCAAGCGATACACTTCGTTCCACACGTCGAACGTCACACGGCAGGATTGCCACACCCCCGTGCCGGGCACCGGAGAACCACCCCTGTCCGCCTCGAACACCCCCCCCGCCAGCACGATCACCGTGGTCAACCCGCTCTGCAGCTTTCGCTGCACGTCCGCGTCGACCACGTCGCGATAGCTGAAGGTCGCATGAAGGACCCGCGTGGACGCCTCGCGCGCCACGATGGCACGTCGCTCCGGCAGCTTGCTCGGGGAGTCAGGCACGTCCTGCGCATGGGCGATCAGTCCGACCGCCCACGTGGCACAGCCGATGGCGACGGCAACCCCCCGACGTCTCATGGACGGGCCTCGCTGCGCACCGGGATGAAGCCCAGCACGTTGGAGAACGCGAAGGTGAAGCCGCCCGCATTGGTGTCGATCTGGAGCCCGAGGTTGAAGGTCAGGTCGACGGGAATCCTGGCGAGCCCGGAGTAGCCACGGGGAGGGTCGGAGAGGTCACGCTCGGAGGCGACCGCGTACACGCCGCTGGCGCCGAACAGGTCGACGCCGTACACGGCGCTGGTGCCGCGGTACAGAGGGATGCGGTACTCCCCGAGCAGCTTGGCCGCGTAGTGACCGTAGCGGACTTCGACGATGGACGTGCCGAGCAGGTTGGGTGGCGGCCGCCGGTCCATGTTCAACCCGAGCATGCGGCTCGGCAGCAGGTCGCTGAAGTCGCCTACGTAGAAGCGTTCGTAAATCGGTGCCCGTCCGACGATCGCACCGCCGAAGAAGCCTGCTCGGATCACGTGGTCCCACGGAAGCTCGTACCACTTCGACGTCGCCAGCGTGTATCGCTGGAACGGGTAGTCCGAGCCGAGGGGGGTGAGGGAGACCTCGGCCGCCAGGGTGGTGTGCGAGCCTCGCGTGGGCAGGATCGGCGAGTCCCGCGTGTCGTACTGCAACATCGAGCGAACGGTGGACAGAACGCTCAGGCCGCGATTGAGCCCGAACTCGATCGGCTCGACGTCCAGCCCGCGACGATGAGACGCGGCGAGGGGAAGCGTCGCGTCGATACGCTCGAGCCGGTAGTCCAGCCACGCTTGCCACGCGGCGCCGAGGTCCCAGCCCGCGCCCACGGTGCCGCCGAACCTGCGATAGCGCACGACCGCATAGTCCCGCACCTTCTCGGCGGCGTTCGACGGGTCGTCGTACAAGACGTCGCGGTTGCCGTAGAACTCGAGCGCGTCGTTGTAGAGCAGGGAAGCCGTCGCCATCCCGTGCGACCCGAGAAACGACGGGTCGAAGAAGCGCGTGCGCAGAGCGAGCTGATCCTGGGCGAACCCCATGCCTCCACCGAGCGTGATGCCCGTGCCGCCAAGGTTGGTTTCGGCGAGGTCAGCCCCAGCATAGGCCGTCAACGGTCGCGCGTTGCCTTCCGTGTCGGCGTCCGCGGACAACCCCATCCACAGGTCGCTGACGACGATCGTGTTGCGCTCGACGACGTCGACGATGAGGACGACTTTGCCTCGCTGGGAGCCCTTGCGAAGGGACAGGTTCACGCGCTGGAAGAACCCGGTGCCGAGAAGCCGATATCGCAGGAGTTCCAGCTCGGGGTCGTCGACGTCTACGATGTCACCGGGGCGAAGCTTGACGTAGCGGAGCACGACGCGCTCGCGCGTGCGCAGGTTGCCGCGAACCTGGATGCGCTCGAGCTCGTAGCGAAGCTGGGCGCTCTCGTCGTCGGAGGCGGTGGGTGATGCCCCGCCTTGGGGACAGCGTCCCGCGGGGTCTACCTGCGGGGGGGCAGCGGTTGCGCCAGGTGGCGGGGTCGTCCCTGCTTCTTCCACGACCGGAGCGGAGTCCGGCTCGGCCGGAGGTTCCTCTGCGGCAGGTTCGGTCGCGGGGGGTTCGGCTGCTGCGGGCGTGTCGGGCTGCGCGGGAGGGTCGCCGGGCAAAGGCTGGCCCTCCGGCTGCTGCGCCGAAGCGAGTGACGCGGCGATCGTTAGGGCGAGGACGCCGAACCCGGACGCCGCGATCCATCTTCTGCTCACGCGAGGAGCCTACCACGAGGCCGCCTGGGATGCCGACCGTGCCGTGGACGTCCGGGCCGGGGGGGATGCCGAAGTGCGTTGAGCCGTAGCGAAACCGAGGTCACGGAAACTAGGAACTAGGAATAGGAACGCGAACACGGAACGTAAAACGGGTTCCAAACCGCAGGCTTCATGATCAGCTTCCGCGACACGACGGCATTCGCATTCGCATTCCGTGTTCCTCTTCCTAGTTCCTAGTTTTCCCCACGGATCAACGTCATTCTGATCGGCCAATGGGCGGCATCCGTCCACCGACCGCGTCGAGCCTCGCGCTCGGCCAAGGTCGTACTACACTTCCGTGTCGAACCTCGCACCCACACCGGGAGATCCCATGCCCCGCTTCCCGCTGAGACCCTCGTTCGCCACCCCCGCGTGGTGCGTTGCGTTCCTTCTGCTCTCTCTCGTCGCTTGGGTCCCCTCGGCCCAGGCCGCCCCGCTGCCCGACCAACCATCGACCGCCGACGACATCCCTGGCATGGTCGCCATCGATCTCGACGATCACCTCTCGCAGGGTGAGCTGGACGCCTTCGGCTCCGAGCTCGGTGTCACCCTGCTGCCGTCGAGCGTGCTGACCGCGCGCACGCGCATTCACCACGCGACCGTGGCCAAAGAGCAGGTCGCCTCCTTGCTGACCCGACTCCGCGGAGACCAGCGGGTGGAGCACGTCGAGCCCCTGGCCAAGGTGCACGCTCGTTGGGTCCCCAACGACCCGCTCCTCGAGCAGCAATGGCACATGGACCGCGTGGGAGCCCAGCGCGCCTGGCAGTATGCGTCCGGCCGAGGCGTGACCGTCGCCGTGGTCGACACCGGTGTGGCTTGCGAAGATCACAACCCCTTCTCCAAGGGCAGCGACCTTGCAGATACCTGGTGCAGAACAGGCTTCAACTTCGTCGACAACAACGCCCACGCGTCCGATGACAACGGTCACGGAACGCATGTGGCCGGTACGATTGCCCAGTCCACCAACAACGGTCTGGGCGCGTCAGGCCTCGCGTTTCGCGCGCGCCTGCTGCCCGTCAAGGTCCTCAATGCGCAGGGCTGGGGGACGACGGTCGCCGTGGCGGACGGGATCCGCTACGCGGCAGACGCGGGAGCGCACGTGATCAACCTCAGCCTGGGCGGATCGCGGGCGAGCCGGATCATGTTCGACGCGGTCCAGTACGCGAGGTCCAAGGGCGTGATGGTGGTCGCCGCGGCGGGCAACAACGGCCAGTCCGTGGAGTACCCGGGCGCTTTCGACGGAGTGCTGGCCGTGTCCGCGATCGGAAAGGACGATCAGCTCGCCCGCTTTTCCTCCCGAGGGCCCGAGGTGGACCTGGCCGCGCCTGGGGTTCAGGTGCTGCAGCAGACCATCTGCAACGGCGGCAAGGACCGTTGTGAGCGCTTCTCGGGACTCTCGGGCACCTCGATGGCGGCACCCCATGTCGCTGGCGCTGCCGCCTTGTTGATGAGCGTGGGCGTCACAGACCCCAGCCGTGTGGAATCGATGCTCGGGTCCTCCGCACGGGTCCCGAAGGACGAGAAGCGAGGCGGCCCCCGCTTCGGTCAGGGCATCCTCGACGTGGGACAGGCCGTCAGCACCACCGTATGGGTGCAGGTGATCACGCGCTTCGCCTTGGTGCTCATGCTGGCCGGATTCGCCTGGCGCCACATCCGTCGCAAGGGCGGCGTGGCGCGGCCGTGGCGTCCCGGCTTCTGGGTCATGGCCCTCGCGTTCGGACCCGGGCTGTTTTCACTCGCCCCCTTGTTCACCTCCCGCGTCCCACTCCCCGTGGACCTGCTCGCGCGTCCGATCCCCGAATGGGACCTGCTCCTCGGTGTCTCCGTGCATCGGTGGCTCCCCCTCGCGCACTTCTTCGTTCCCTTCGCCCTGTCCGCCGTCGCCTTCAGCATCCGCAAGGCGCGCCCCTTCATTGCCGGCGTGGCCGTAGGAACCGCGGCTTACCTGGTCAGTGTCCCCCTGCTCGAGTTGACCACGTCCGACCTGCGCTCTCGCGCCTTGCTCGGCATCTGGGCCCTGCTCAATGCCGCGGGGTGCATGTGGCTCACGATCCTGCACATGGACGAGCGCGAAACCGACTGACGACCTCGTCGATTCGCTGGTCACCTCCGGTGGGTGTCGACGGTACTCGCTGGACGAGGGCGCGACGTGGAGCGAGCGGGATCCAGGTGTGAGACTGCGGTGCGTCGGAGTGCGGGTACCCTGGGCTGTTCGAGCTCGAGGGCGACGCCGTGCTCATGCTGTACTATGCGCCGGTTGAAGAGGTGTTCGACTTCGTGGTCGAGTGACTGGGAGGATGGAACGTGAAAGCGACGACGATGGTGATGGCGGCGGTGATGGCGGCGGTGATGGCGGTCGGTCTGACGGGTTGCTGTGACAAGTTTGTGGAGAAGGCGGCGGAGAAGGCGGCGGAGAAGGCGGTGGAGGAGGCCTCGGGCGGTGACGCGAGCCTGGCGATCGGCGACAACGTGGACGTTTCGGCTTTGCCGGTGGCGTTCCGTTACCCGGGGATGAAGGCCAAGGGGAGGTTCGCGCAGAACACGCCCACCGGATCGGGGACGGTCTACATGCTGGAGTCGGACGACCCGATCGCGAAGGTGAAGGCGCACTACGATACGCTCACGGTCTACAAGCAGACGGCGAAGATGGACACGGCCGACGGGTCCATGTTCGCGTACGAGGCTGCGCCTGGAGAGTCCTACAACGTTGTGCTGTCCCCGACGGCGGGCAAGACGGTCATCACGATCACGCATGCGAAGGACAAGCCGTAGGTTCGCGAGGCGGGGGGATTAACGAGCCCTTTGCGGGGCGAAGTCCCATTCGCCACTTCCCATGGGGGCGGTCGTTTGCCATATTCGCGCCGCCAACATGCCAATCATTGCCAAGAAAACCGAACGAGACGAGCGAGAGGAACGCCTGTACCGGATCCGGCACAGCACGGCGCACCTCATGGCCGAGGCAGTCCAGAACCTCTTTCCGGGGACCAAGCTGGCCTTCGGGCCGCCGGTTCAGGACGGCTTCTACTACGACTTCGATGCCGAGCACCGCTTCACGGACGACGATCTGAAGAAGATCGAAGCCAAGATGCGCGAGCTGGCGAAGAAGAAGTCGCCCTTCGTGAGGAAGTCGATCAGCAAGGCGGAGGCGGTGCAGCTCTTCTCGAAGCAAGGGGAGAAGCTGAAGGCCGAGCACGTCGAGACGCTCACGGACGGCGAGATCACGCTGTACGAGAGCGGAGGGTTCGTGGACCTGTGCGCGGGGCCCCACGTGGACAGCACGGAGGACCTCGAGCACTTCAAGCTGACGAACGTGTCCGGGAGCTACTGGCGCGGCGACGAGAATCGCGAGCGTTTGCAGCGCCTCTACGGGACGGCGTGGGACACGAAGGACGAGCTGAAGGCGCACCTGGCGCGCATCGAGGAAGCGAAGAAGCGGGATCACCGGACCCTGGGCAAGGAGCTTCGGCTCTTTGACTTCCCGGAGCTCGCGGGCCCTGGGCTTCCCTTCTACCTGCCCAAGGGCGCGCGCGTGCTGCAGCAGTTGAAGGACTGGATGTGGCAGCTGCACATCTCCGGAGACTACGGCCACCCGGACAAGACCTACGAGCCCCTGACCACGCCGCACATCCTGCGGACCGATGCGTGGAAGACCAGCGGTCACCTCGAGAACTATCGAGAGAACATGTTCATGGTCTACAGCCTCGACGAGCTGGACCAGGGCCTGCTGACGCGCGAAGAAGACGGGGCCGAGGGCAAGGAGAAGGCCGAAGGCAAAGAGAAGACCCCGGGCAAGAGCGAGGGGTTGGGCAACTACGGCCTCAAGCCGATGAACTGCCCGGGCCACCTCATGCTCTACAACGTGGGCACCAAGAGCTATCGCGACTTGCCTGTCCGCTACTTCGAGTTCGGCACGGTGTACCGTTACGAGCGGGCCGGCACGTTGCACGGCATGCTCCGGGTCCGCAGCTTCACCCAGGACGACGCGCACCTGTTCTGCACGCCCGACAACTACCCTCAGGAGATCGAGGGCGTGTTCGACTTCTGCTGCCACATCCTCGACACCTTCGGCTTCGACTACCACGTCGGGCTCAAGACCCGGCCCGAGGGCCGTCTCGGCACGGACGCGATCTGGGACATGGCGGAGAACGGGTTGCGCGCGGTGCTCGAGAAGCGCGCGCCGGGCAAGTACTACGTGCAGGAAGGCGACGCGACCTTCTACGGGCCCAAGATCGACTTCACCATCCGTGACTGCCTCGGCCGCGAGTGGCAGGGCGGTACCATCCAGCTCGACTTCAACCTGCCCGAGCGCTTCGAGCTCGAGTACACGGACGCGGACAACTCTCGCAAACGTCCGGTCATGATCCATCGCGCCATCCTCGGCTCCTTCGAGCGCTTCTTCGGGCTGCTCATCGAGGAGTTCGGCGGTGCGTTCCCCCTGTGGCTCGCCCCGACCCACGTGCGCGTCCTACCCATCGGCGAGACCCAGCTCGACTATGCCCGATCCGTCGCGGATCAGCTTCGCAAGAAGGGCTTCCGCACCGAGGTCGACGACACCAGCGACAAGCTCGGCAAGAAGATCCGCAACGGCAAGACTGCGAAGATCCCCTACCTCATCGTCGTGGGCCAGAAGGAAGTCGACGACAGCACCATCACGGTGGAGAGCTACCACGATGGCAAGCTGGAGAGCGTGGGGACGATCGACGCGCTGTCCGAGAAGATGGGCGACGAGATCGCGCGTCGCGTGTACCGGCGAAAAGCTTGAGGCTCCCTCAGAATTCGGCCGGGTCGCTGTAGGACCCGAACACTTCGCGCAGCACGTCACAGATCTCCTGCTCCGTACAGTACGCCTTCGCCGCCTCGATGATGGGCGGCATGAGGTTCGTGGTGCCCTGGGCCGCCCTTCGGACCTGCTCCAAGCAGCGCTGGACCTGCTCCTGGTCGCGGTCGGCCTTGAGCTTGCGCAAGGCCTCGCACTGGTTGCGCTGCACCTTCTCGTCGATGCGGAGCAGAGGGATCTTCGCGTCGCCCTCCTGGACGTACTTGTTGACCCCGACCATCACGCGTTCCCCGGTCTCCATCTGCCGCTGGAAGTGGTAGGCGGAGGCAGCGATTTCCCGCTGGGGATAGCCCTTCTCGACTGCCTCGACCATGCCGCCCATCTCGTCGATGTGGCGGATGATGGCGAGGGCATCTTGCTCCAGCTTGTGGGTCATCCACTCGACGAAGTAGCTGCCCGCGAGCGGGTCGATCGTGCCCGTGACCCCGCTCTCCTCCGCGATGATGTGCTGCGTGCGCAGCGCGATCGTGACTGCTGCCTCCGTGGGAAGGGCGTAGGTCTCGTCCATCGAGTTGGTGTGCAAGGACTGCGTCCCGCCGAGCACGGCGGCCATCGCCTGCAACGCCACGCGGACCACGTTGTTGTACGGCTGCTGCGCCGTGAGGGCGACCCCTGCGGTCTGCGCGTGCGTGCGGAGCTTCAAGCTCGCCCCGGTCTTCGCCCCGAAGCGCTCGCGCATGAACCGCGCCCACATGCGACGCGCCGCTCGAAACTTCGCGATCTCCTCGAAAAAGTCGTTGTGCACGTCGAAGAAGAACGAGAGCCGCGGGGCGAACGCGTCCACGTCCATCCCTCGATCGAGCGCGCTCTTCACGTAGGCAAGCCCGTCCGCGATCGTGAAGGCCAGCTCTTGTGCCGCGGTCGCCCCTGCTTCGCGTATGTGGTAGCCGCTGATGGAGACGCTGTTCCATCGGGGTACCTGTGCCGCGCAAAACTCGATCGAGTCCGTGACCATGCGCATCGCAGGCCGCGGCGGCACCAGCCACGCGTGCTGCGCGATGAACTCCTTCAAGCAGTCGTTCTGCACGGTCCCGCCGATCTTCGACCGCGGGATCCCCCGCTTGTCCGCCAGCGCAATGTAGAACGCGAGCAGCACGATGGCTGGACCGTTGATCGTCATCGACGTCGTCACGCGATCGAGCGGGATGCCGTCGAACAGGACTTCCATGTCGCGAAGCGAGTCGACGGCGACGCCGCACATGCCGACCTCGCCGAGGGCGCGTGGGGAGTCGGAGTCGTAGCCCATGAGGGTGGGGAAGTCGAAGGCGGTGGACAGGCCGGTTTGTCCTTGCTCGAGCAGGTACTTGAAGCGCTGGTTGGTCTGCTCGGGTGCCCCGAACCCGGCGAACATGCGCATGGTCCAGAGCCGACCGCGGTACATGGTGGGCTGCACGCCGCGGGTGAACGGGTAGTCACCGGGCACGCCGAGGTCCCGCGCGTAGTCGACGGGGGCGTCGAGCGGGGAGGCGAGGTCGGGGATCTCGAGGTCGCTCCAGGTGGTGAAGCGCTCTTTGCGCAAGGGCATGCGGTCGACCGTGGCGGCGACGGGACCCTTGCGCCACCCCTCGAGTTGGGCTCGCAGCGCTTCGATGCCGGCGGCGTCCAGCCCGAGGACCTCGCCCTCATGGGTGGAGTCCGCGGCAAGCGTGCTCGATTTCGCGCCCGATTCCGTCACCTGGTTGCCCATGTCTTGCTCTCCCGTTTCGCCGAGGGGCTTTCGATGCTAGCAGGTGTGAAATAGCACAGGTCGAGGGAATCATTTCTATCTGGTAGGCTTCCTCTGCATGCGACCCGAGGTCGGACAAGTCATCGGCGGCAAGTATCGGCTCACCCGTCTCATCGGGGAGGGGGGGATGGGGAGTGTCTTCGAGGCGACCCACGAGTACCTCGGGAGCGCGGTCGCGCTGAAGTTCCTCAATCCCGAGCTTGCGGCACGGCAGGCGCTGGTCGCGCGCTTCCTGCAAGAGGCCCGGGTGTCAGCAAGCATCCGGAGCGCGCATGTGGTGCACGTGTCCGACGTGGACCAGACCCCGGAGGGATTGCCCTACTTGGTGATGGAGCTGCTGGACGGGGAGAGCCTGCAGCAATGCTTGAACCGGTGCCACAAGCTGCCCATGGGCACGGCCCTGGAGTACGCGGTGCAGATCCTCAACGGGCTCGAGGTCGCGCATGCGAGAGGGATCGTTCACCGAGACCTGAAGCCGGACAATGTCTTCCTCGTTCCGACGCCCCAAGGACCGCTTCTCAAGCTGCTCGACTTCGGGATCGCGAAGCTTCGCAGCATTGCCGACCTGCAACGTGGGCTGACCCGGCCCGGCGCGCTGATGGGCACGCTCGAGTACATGGCCCCGGAACAGGCCTTCTCGGCGGACACGGTGGACCATCGTGCCGACCTGTACGCGGTCGGTGTGATCTTGTTTGAGATGATCGCGGGATGCCGTCCGGTCGAGGTGGATGAGCCCCAAGTGATGGCCGCGCTGGTGATGGCGGGCCGCGTGAGCCGGCTCGTGGACGTGGCCCCTGGCGTCCCGCAGAGCCTCTCGGACACGGTGGGCCGCGCTCTCGCAGGCAGGGCGGATGCGCGTTTCGGGAGTGCCGCGGAAATGCGAGGCGCCATCCTCCCGTTCTTCACCGCGTCCGCACAGGCCTCGGGCATGGTGAACTACCCAAGCATGGCGGCGGTCACGCCCCCCGTGCCGCCCGTTCACAAGGGGACCGCGGTGCTCTCGGCCCCTTCCGCCAACCGCCCCGCACCCACCCAGCCGGGCACCGACCCCGACCGCATGGAGGGCGTGTCCCCAACCCTTCCGCCGTCGGACCCGATGACCGATGCGACGGGGCGAACGGGAACCGTACTGGGCGATGGCGCAGGCCCAGGACTCCCGCCCCAGCATGCGGAATACGGCCCGACCGCCGAGATGCAGCCCTACGGCCCACCTCCTCTCGCGCCCAGCTTCGCGCCCCCCCCCAAGAAGAAAAAGTCCGGCGCCTGGACCGTCATCGGAATCCTCGCTGGCCTGCTCGGCGCCCTGGCCGCCGCTGCCGTCATCGCCTTCCTCGTCATCGACCCCGGCGAGTCGGACGAACCGGCACTGCTGCCGACCATCGCGCCCCCTGCCGTCGTCTCTGCCGACAACGCCGGACCCACCGCCACCGTAACCGACGTGCCGGTCGCGACTTCCCCACCCACCGCGACGACCACCGCGCCTCCTGCGACCACGACGGCCCGCCCTCCCGCACGGGACGGGGGAGCCGACGGCGGCTTCGTGATCCCCGGGCTGCCCGACGGCGGATTCCAGCTGCCTCCGTTCCCGTCGTCCATCCCTTCCGGGGTCATTCCCCCGTTTCCCACCGAGTTGCCCACGATTACCATCCCCGGCTGGCCTCCTCCCCCGAACCAGTGACCGGAGCTATGCGTCGACTTGTCCTCAGCGTACCCAGGGTCGTGGTCCGGCATCCCAGACCGGAGCCCAAGACGCAGCCCTTGCGGTATGGTGGGCGACGCAGGTGGAGTTGAACCGCCATGGCTGAGCTTCACCCAGGGGAAGTGATCGATCGACGCTACCAGGTGAGTCGTTTGATCGGCTCGGGCGGGATGGCATCGGTGTTCGAGGTCCAGGACCTGACCTCGGGGCGACGCTGCGCGATGAAGGTATTGCACCGGCAGCTTCTGTTGCACCCGGTCATTCCGCAGCGTTTCTTGCGAGAAGCCAAGGCTGCGAGCGTGCTCGACACGCCTTTCGCGGTGAAGGTCGAGGGCACGGGCAACATGGCCGATGGGTCGCCCTACATCCTGATGGAGCTTCTCGAGGGCCTGCCGCTGCACGCGGTCATCGAGCGCCAAGGGCCGAGGTTCGAAGCGGAACGTGCGCTCTACCTCGCCGATCAAATCGCCCAGGGCCTGGCGGACGCGCACGCGCGCGGCATCATTCACCGCGATCTCAAGCCCGAGAACATCTTCGTGATCCCCACGGCCCAGGGCGACCTCGTCAAGGTCGTGGACTTCGGCATCTCGAAAATCTTCTCCGGCGAAGACGGTGTGAAGCTCACCCAGACCGGCGTGACCGTCGGAACTCCCCAGTACATGCCCGTCGAGCAGCTTCGGGGTACGAAGGACCTCGACGGGCGTGTCGACGTGTACGCGCTGGGGGTGGTGCTCTACCAGATGCTCGCGGGTTTGCGACCGTACGATGGGTTCACCTACGAGGAAGTGATCTTGAAGGTCGCGAGCACGACGGCACCTTCGCTCGGGACCTTTCGAGCAGACTTGCCACCGGGCTTGGTGGGCGTGGTGGATCGCGCGATGGCGCGGAACCGGGACGAGCGGATCGGCAGCATGGTGCAGTTGCGGCAGGAGATGGCGCCGTTCTGGTCGGGCCGCTCACCCCTCGCGCTATCTGCGGCGCCGGGCATCGCGGCGCTCGGGCAAACCGGGGGTCATGCGGCAAGTTTGGGGCAGACGGGGGGTCATGCGGCGGGCCTCGGACAGACCGGCGGACAACCGGCAGGCGTTCCCAGCGTTCCAAGAGCGAGCGCGGGTCGTACGCAAGTCCTCGAGAGACCCAGTGGCCCCATGACGCCCGCTCCTCCGGCCGCAGCGCCGGCTCAGCCCCCGACTCCTCCGCCGGCTCCTCCGCCGGCTCCTCCGCCCCCGGCACGAACCCTGCCCGACCACGAGGCGCTGGCCGCGGCCCCGTCCCCTGGGGCTTCCGCCCACGCAGCGGTTCATGTTTCACCCACTCACACGCGCTCCGGTCCACCGAAGGTCCTGGTGCTCGTGCTCGTGCTCCTCGCCGCGGCCCTTCTTCTGCTGCTCGTCGGCATCGGTGTGGCCTCGGTCTGGCTGCTCGTGTGACCGGCACGGCGTTTCGACCCCGACGAAAGCACGTCGTCCTTCCGATTTCGAGGCGGGTTTCCGCGATGCCCTGCGTAAGCTCCTGCCGATCCCTCTGCTTTCGGACGGCATCATGGAGCTGACGCCAGGCCAGATCGTGACGGACAGGTACCGCGTCGATCGGTTGATCGGCAGCGGCGGGATGGGGTCTGTGTACGACGCACGCGATCGGGTCACGTCCCAGCGCGTGGCCTTGAAGGTGCTGCACGCGGCGTTGTTGCGACACCCGGTCATCCCCAAGCGGTTCGTGCAGGAGGCCATGGCGGCGCGAGCCTTGACCACGCCGTTCGCGGTGAAGGTCGAGGCCACGGGCAACCTTGCGGACGGATCGCCGTTCCTCGTGATGGAGTACCTCGACGGCGTGGACCTCGGACAGCTCGTGCGGCAAGCGGGAGGCAAGCTCTCCGTCCCACGCGTGATGCGGCTGGCCGACCAGATCGCCTCGGCCCTCGAGGAAGCGCATGCAAAGGGGATCGTGCATCGCGACCTGAAGCCGGAGAACGTCTTCGTCTTGCAGACGCCCGCCGGAGAGATGGTCAAGTTGGTGGACTTCGGCATCTCGAAGATCCTGACGCGGGAAGATGGCATCCGGTTGACCCAGACCGGAACGACGCTCGGCACGCCGCAGTACATGTCGATGGAGCAGCTGTGCGGGGCCAAGGATCTCGACGGTCGCGTGGACGTGTATGCGCTCGGCGTGATGCTCTACGAGATCCTCGCGGGCGTTCGCCCCTACGACGGGTTCACCTACGAAGAAGTGATTCTCAAGGTGGCGTCGACCACGCCGGCCCCTCTCGAGTCGCTGCGTGGAGACTTGCCTGCCGGGCTCGTGAACCTGGTGACGCGTGCGATGGAGCGTGATCGTGGCGCGCGGATCGGCAGCATGGCGGAAGTGCGGCTGGCGCTGGCGGAGTTGTTGGGCCAGGGCAGGCCCAGCGGGGTTGCGCCGCAGCTGTCCACGGGTTGGCCGCCGGCATCGCCTTCGAGCCATTTTCCCAAGGCGAGGAAGAACACAGGGATCGTGGCGGTCGTGGTGGTGGTGGTGGCGCTGCTCGGGGTAGCGGGGTTCCTGGTGCTGGCAGGGGCAGCAGCGGGGGCTTGGTTCTTCGTGGGTTCGGGTACGAGCAAGGAGCTCGTTCAACCCGCACCGAAAGCGCATGGGAGCGCGCCGCGAAGCCAGGCGCGGTCCCAGACACGGTAGACCTGTCCGGTCACGTCGGGTCGGGCGACGAGGGCTGACCGAGCACGAATACGCCGAACGTGCGCGATCAGACCGAGATCAAGGGCGAACGGCAGGGGGGCGACCGACGCCTGGGCTTCGGGGATGAGGAGGCAGGTTGTCCATGGCTGCTGGGTACTGCTTGCGTGCGCTGAATCCCCAAGCATCGTTGGGGCCTCGCGCCTGGGCCGTCACGATCACAGGTTGATTCAGCGGCCCCGGGCTTTGGACGACGTATTGACGGTAGAGCTTCCCTGGTTGCGGGAGGTTGAGCATTTCGGAGGGCATGCCGGACACGAGCTGCACGCCCGGAGGCAGCTGGACTTGGAGCGAGACGGGGGCCTGGATGGGCTCGTTCACGACGATCTCGAGGTCGAGAGTGATGGGCCCGGCGGAGGGGGTGGGCATGGGGCCACGCAGGTTGAGGATGACGGGCGCGGTCATGCCCCGTTCGGTGTGGGGAGCCGTCTGCTGTGGATAGGGCTGTGGTTGCTGCTGATAGGGCTGGGGCTGCTGATAAGGCTGGGGCTGCGCGCTGGTGCCCCCGCCACTGTTCCCGTTCGGCGTGCACGCCCCGACCGCGAGCACGGCGCAGAGCGCTCCGGCACCCAACCAGATTTTCGTCATCGTCATGTTGATCTTCCTCATGGCTCCGCCCATCACAGACACGGCCTGGTAGCAGGGTTGTAGGGGAATCCCGTGGCTTGCGTGACCGCGTTGATGTCCGCCACGCTCGCGTTGCCCGAACAAAGCGCCGCGTCGAAGAAGTCGACCAGGTCGACGGTATGATAGCCCCGATTGAACGTTCCGTTCACGAGCGGTCCGTGGGTGAGCGCTCCGAAGACCTTCGGGTCGCCCAGTCCCCTTCCCTGCGGGTCCATCGACTGGTCCACGATCAGCTTCCAGATCATGCCCGCGCCGATGTTCTCGTTGATGTACTGGTCGATCGGCCCGTCGGGGTCCGCCATCTGCAACTCGCCGCCCGAGTACGTGTACTTCGAGATGTCCACCCAGAAGAACGAGCCGGATTGCTCGTCCACGTACTTCGGGCTGTCGATGTTCGTACACCCGAAGGCGGTGGCCCACGCCTCGCTGTACGCGAGCCCCGGCTTCGACGGCGCGTTGACGTAGTGCGTGCCGCCTTCCCCCGGCGACTTCGAGTAGTTCTGCATCACGTAGTGACCGAACTCGTGCGAGATGACGGCGCGAGCCCACTGCGTGGAGCCATCGCTCGGAGGACCGCCCAGAACGACCCAGCTGTCGTAGTAGTCCGTCTCCGCCGCGGTGCTTCCGTACTGCACCTGGGCGCCACCGCACGCCGGACCGCAGAAGCAAGCGCCGCACGTGGGCGTCCCGACGAGCGGATCCCAGTACACCGCCAGCGACATCTGATCACCGCTCGTCGCGGCGGCGGACCGCAGCAGGCCGTAGTCCATCCACTGGAAGATGTGCAACGCGCCCGAGTACTCCTCCTCCGTGATGGTCCACGTCCCGATGTCCTTGGTGCCCGTGGCGATGTCGATGCCCCACGACCAGTATTCGTTCGCGCTCCGCGCGTTCTGGATCGGGTTCTCCTCCTTGAGCTTCGCCACCGCCATCGCCGGCAAGCCCGTGGTGTAGTTGAACACGATGGGCCATGCCCACACCGACGTCGGCCCTCGCATTTCTCGCGTGAGCTTCGCCACGAAAGAGCTGTCCGGCAGAAACCCTTCGGCCACGGAGTCGTACCCCGAGAGCGCGGCGCCGATGAACTCCCCGTCGTCGTAGATCGTGATGTACAGGTCCCGGATGTCCTGCACCTGCAGGTCACCCCAGCCCATCCCGTCCGAACGCACGGGCCGGTACTCGTAGTTTACACGACCCGCCAACGTGGGCCCCGTCGCCCCGCCGCTCGACGAAGGCACGTAGTGGCAAGCCGCCGGTGAATCCGGTGTGCCCGGCTGGCACTTCTCTCCCGCGGCCGCGTCGCAAGCCGTGTCCACCCAGTGCGCGTCGTCTCCGGTGCCTTCACACACACGCACGAAGCGCGAGTCCGCGCTGCACTCGACATCCCCCGGCACGCATATGCCACTGATGGCGCACTCGGCGCCGTTGTTTCCCACCTTGCAAGCGCGCCCCGGCGGGCACTGCGTCTCGACGATGTCGACATGATCGTCGGCGTTGCCGTCGGGGATCAGGCACGCGCGGATGGTGGTCTCGTCGACGCACTCGCCCTGCATCGGCACGCCGTTGCATGGGTCGTCGACGGTGGTGCCTCCCGTGCCTCCTTCGGACGTGCCTCCCGTGCCGGACACACCGCCGGTCCCGGCGCTTCCTCCGGCGCCTCCGGCATCACCTTCGTCATCGGAAGCCTCGACGAAGGTACAGCCGGCAGCCAGGAGGCTCGCCACGCCCATCAACCCAACCATCGTGTTCCAACGCATCGACGCTCTCCCGCTGCTGCTGGTTACCGCTCCGGAGACAACCCATGCCTACGCACGCTCCATGGTACGTCGACTCGGGGGAAAAGTTCCCCCGTCGACATGGCCCAGCGGCAGACGTGTGCAAGTGGAGGCCTTTTCTCCGCCTGTTCGGAGTTTCCGTTCGCACCGGCGAGGATCAAGTCGGCGGGTCCACCGGGACGTGCCGGCTGGAAAGGAGTATGGAATCGGGTGACGTGCGGTCTGGCAGACGGCGTTGCTTTCCGGTAGAGATCAGAAGGGTCGCCACGGAAGTGCACAGGAGATACGTGAGATGAATCAACCACCCGGAAGCTTCGACCCGCCTGACGACGACGGGTACGGGGGCATGGGGCGCAGAGGGGGGACCATCCCGGGAGGACCTCCGCTCGACATCGACCCGGCCGCGTTGGGACCGAGCGCTGGCGGACCAGGTGGAGGCCCTCGACCGGCGCCCACCATGGTGGACCACCCGGTGGCGCCGGTTGTCATGCCCGGAGCCTATCCTCAGCCCGGCGTTCCCGCCGGCCCCGCGTACCAAGGGGTGCATCCGGGTCCCATCGGGTACGCGCCGGTGGCCCCGCCAAGACGCAGAAGCAGCAGTGGTGGAGGTCTTGGTGTGGTGTTCGCCATCGGGTTCGTGGTGTTGCTCATGGGCGGAGGGGCCGCGGGCGCCGTGATTTACGCGCGGGGCATGTCCGACAGCCCCGAAGAAGGCGATGCTCCGATCTTGACGTTCGCCCCCCCGGCCACAATCGAAGCCGAAGGCGAGCAAGGCGGGGTAGGAGACCCGACAGGGCCCTCCGAACCCCTCGACCCTCCGGACCCGCTCGACACGACCGACCCGGTCGCTACGACCACCGCACCGGCGACCACGAAGACCTCGCGTCCACCCGGCACCTCCACCGCGCGTCCTCCGTCAACGACCACGGCCACGAGCACCGCAACCAGCACCGCGACGGCTACCGCGACAGCGACCAGCACCGCGACGAGCACGGCCACCGCGACCAGCACGTCCACTCGTCGGCCACCCTGGATCATCCGACCGCCGTCCACGGGAACCTCGACTTCGAGCCCGCCTCCCACGTCGACGTCGACGTCGACTGCCACCTCGACCGGTACGAGCAAGCCACCCCGCCTGCCACCGGGCGGGTTCCGAATTCCCAAGCCGAAGTGAGCCGGCCAAATCCTGGGGCATGTGCGTGGCGGGGATGCTAGGCTCCGCGGGCGCCGGGGGTGCAGGCTTGCCTGCCTTGGTGCAATCACCTTTCAGTCAGCCGACAGATGGAGGTGCCGTGATGGCCAAGCGTGTAGCCGTCGTGTTGAGCGGATGTGGGTACCTGGACGGAGCGGAGATCTACGAGTCGGTGTCGACGCTGCTTGCGCTCGATCTTGCGGGCGCGAAGGTGCAGTGCTTCGCACCCGACAAGCCGCAGATGCACGTGGTGCATCACACGAACCAGACGCCGGTGGAGGGAGAGACGCGCAACGTGCTCACGGAGGCGTCGCGGTTGGCGCGTGGGCAGATCAAGCCGCTCGGGGAAGCGAAGATGGCGGACTTTGATGCGTTGATTTTTCCTGGCGGGTTTGGTGTTGCGAAGAATCTTTGCGACTACGCGTTGAAGGGGCCCGACTGCGAGCTCGACCCGCAGGTGGACGCGTTGATCAAGGCAGCGCACGGGGCGAAAAAGCCGATCTGTGCGATCTGCATTGCGCCGGTGCTGGTGGCAAAGTCGCTGGGTGCGGACCATCACCCGACGCTGACGATTGGGAGTGACGCGGGGACGGCGGGGCACATCGAGCAGATGGGAGGGAAGCACGTGAAGGTGGCGGTGACGGAGATCGTGGTGGACGAGGCGAACCGGGTGGTGACGACGCCGGCGTACATGTGCGCGGAGCGGATATCGGAGGTTTGGGCGGGGGTGAAGAAGGCGGTGGACAAGACGCTTTCGATGGCTTGACAACGGGACGTGCATCCGGTAGATGCGTTCACCCTTACTTTTCCGGTGCGGTTGTGCCGGTCCCAGGCGCGTAGCTCAGGGGTTTAGAGCACTACCTTGACACGGTAGGGGTCGGTGGTTCAAATCCACTCGCGCCTACGAAGAAAGCTAAAAGAAGTCAGCCGGTTAGAAAAACTAGCCGGCTCTTTTTTTGCCCGGGAGCACCACTTCCTACCCCGGGGCACCACCCGGAGCACCACTGCCCTCGGGCTTCACCAGCTGCAGCACCCGGCCAATGCTCTCGCGCTGCTCGTCGGCACTCACCGTCGAGTAATGCTCGCGCATCCGCTCGGTCTTGTGCCCCGAGATGCTTCGGGTCACCAGCGACTCGACGTGCGCGATGCGCGCCAGGTCGTTGAAGGTCCTTCGCATCCCGCGCGGCGTGATCTTCTTGTGCAAACCGATCAGGCCCGCGACCTCGTCGAACGGCTTGCGCAGCAGGTGTTCGTTGCGAAAGCCACCCGCCGCACTCGGAAACAGAAGCTCGGACTCCTGTTGCTCCGGCGTGACGAGCTGCGTTGCCGCGTGCCATCGGAGCACGTCCATCAGCTCCTCGGGCACCGTGATGCGCTGGCGCAGCTTGGTCTTGGTGCGGTTCATGACCTCGTCGCCGAGCGTGTGCGAGCGACGCACGAGGATGACTCCTTCGTCCCAGAGAACGTCCGGTGTCGGACCCCGCCGACGAAGCGGTCGCAACGACGAGGGACGAAGCCCGAGGGCGAAGCCGAGGTACGTCATCGCGTAGTGTTGGGGGAACTCCGAGCGCATCGCCTCGAGGAAATGCGCGGCCTCTTCGGCGGTGAGAGCGTTGGGCTCCTCCTCGGTGTAGGTGACGTGCTCCGAGGTGTCGAAGCTCCTCATGTCCGCGACCGGGTTGCGGGTGAGGCCGAGGTCGCGTTGCGCCGACTTGAAGATCATCTTGAGGATGGCGAGCCACCCGTTCGCGGTGGTCGGTGCGTACTGTCCGTCCACGATCAGCATGGCGATGCCCGTTTGCCAGTCCTCGACTTGGGCCACGCCGACCTGATCCATGAACATGTCCCCGAACCCCGGTAGTCCGAGGCCGGCCAGGCGGACTCCTCCTCGCATGTCCCCGGCTCGGGACCTACACACCAGGCGGCGAGGCGTCGCGCGAAGGGACTCGCTCCACCGTACCTGATCACGTTTCCATTCTGCGCCCCGTACCACACGGCCTCCACCCGGAAGCCGACGGCGTTCAGTCGCGCGCACACCCCGGCGGCCGCGTCCCGCGAGTCGGCGAAGACGGTGACCTTCCAGTCGGTCAACGGCTCGGCGGTACCGAGCGTGAGGTCAAGGTCGACACCGTCGTCCAAGTCGGCCACGTCGCTCTCGTCGATCTGAAAGGGCTCGAGGGTCTTGAGCACGTTTGCGATGAGCGGGAATGGGATGTCACGACGGTGGGTGAGGGCGCATCGGTCCACAGGCGCTACGCGGGCGACGACATCGGAGAAGCCGCGCTCGTGCAGGGCGAGGGCGAAGGCGTGGCTGAGTGAGTAGTGGGGAGTGGTGATGCGGATGCGAGGAGGTGGCGCAGGCGGGGAGACGAGAGTCGTGGGCATGACGGGTTCTCTCTGCCGGGAGCGCACCGGCTGCGGCGTTCGAGAGAGGGACGTCTGTGTGGGCGGGTATCTGACAGGTTGGGTCAGAAGGTTCCGCGGACCACCAGCCCGGTTGTGCCGGGCGACGGCGAAACGCCCACCGATACTCGATCCTCAGATTCGCTTTCGTTCGGCCAGAGCAACCACGTCGCCACGGTCGCGGCCCCAAGCACGCCTGCGGAAACCCACGCCGCCGTGGAGTAGCGGGCGTTCTCGTTTCGGTCGTCGAGGAGGCCTCGAAGGTCCGCGCACGTCCCAACCAGCGCGCCGGTTGGCTGGTAACAACCGTTCGTGCCAATTCCCTCTCCCAAGGCGTCGGCTTCGCTCTCCGCATTCGATGCACGGTACCGGAAGACGACTGCTGCTCCCGCCGCGAGCACGGTGAGTCCTGCGCCCGTCCCAACCACGATCCACTTGCTCGGTGAGGTCGCCGCGACGGAATCATCACGGGAAACGTCTGCGCTGGGGGGTGCGGCCGGCTTGCTTGATGCGTTGGCGGGGACAGGGGCTCCGACGGCCAGAGCAATCGTGCGCCCCTCGCCAGCACCGACAACCAAGCGCTGAGACGCGATGGGCCCTCCGTCGAGACTTGCGGCGACGACGTGTTCGCCAGGCGAGACGAATACGGGCATGCTCACGGGCGACTTCCCGATGGTCTTGCCGTCGACCGACACGGTAGCACCCTTGAGATTCACCTGTACGTCAAGAGCCGCCACATGGGCGCGAGCGCGCTTCAGCATGGCACCGACCTGCTCGTGTTGCTCCGCTTCAAAGGGCAGAGCGCGTGCAGCGTAATCCAGGTGCGTCGCTGCCTCCTCGTAGTGACCGAGCTCGAGCTCGCACTGACCGAGGCTCGCTGCGGTGCTCCAATGACGTACGAGATCAAACGACAGCTTCAAGGAGATTTGGGCTCGTTTCCAGTCTCCGTTACGCGCGTGTTCGCTGCCCTGCGCGTAGAGATCTCTCGCTTGCAGAACGACAGCCTCTTCCGGCTCTGGAGCTTGTGCAGGGGAGGACGGGGCCAATGCAAGCGTGAGCGCCGCGACGGAGAGCCACATGGGACAGACGCGCAGGCGACGGTACCGAAAGCCTCCTTCTGACCACGCGCGGCTCACGGGTCACTGAACCTCTCGCCGCTGAGCGGTGTCGCCCTCGCTACCATCCGGTGCCGCGCTACCGCCCGGAGCTTGGCCTCCGAGTCCCTTCGCGCCCCCTGAGCCCGGGGCCAACGTGACAGTTCCCTGCTCGGTCGGTGCTGTGCCGTGAAACACGAGCGCGTAGGAAGGACCACCGGTTCCGCCGCTACCGCTTCCGCCGAGGCCTCCGCTTCCACCGGGGCCACCGTTGCCTCCCTGGGACATCAGACCTACTCCCTGTCCCCCGAATCCGCCTCCAGCGCCCCCGCCTCTCGCTCCACCATTGCCCCCATCTCCACCTTCACCGCCCACGCCCGACTCCAGTGTACAGCCGTCCAACGTAACCTCGCTGGTCCAAACGAGAAGGGCAACCGATGCGCCACCGCCCGTGCCCCCAGCTCCCGAGGTTCCGCCGCAGCCTCCCATGCCACCGGCTCCACCGGTTGCACCAATGCACGCGGGATTCGCGGTCGCGGGCGCGGCGCTCCCGCCACCGCCGCCTCCCCCTTGTCCTGGCATGCCGGGTGTTCCGGACGAGCCAGCGGCTGGAGTGAATCCCGTAGCAGTGATGCTGCCAGCGGTAGCCGCGGCCGATGCATTGGATCCGTCGTTGCCAGGGGAACCGGGCTGGCCTGCGCCGCCCGAAACGCCAACTGTTGATGCCCCAGCACCTTGGTTCTCGACTCCAGCCGGCGTGACATCAGTATTGGGGGTTCCGGGATAGCCATTGCTGCCGCTTCCGTTCCGGAATGCGC
The DNA here is from genome assembly GCA_964488865.1 of uncultured Polyangiaceae bacterium. Classification (GTDB taxonomy): domain Bacteria; phylum Myxococcota_A; class Polyangia; order Polyangiales; family Polyangiaceae; genus MWCO01. The sequence continues at coordinate 33,204 of CAZAWR010000024.1, forward strand.
CTCCGCCGTTCCCTCCAGTTGATCCGCAGGTGCCACCGTTGCTTGCGGCCGCCCCCTCGCGTGCGAAATCCGTCACGCTGCATTCAGCGCCGCGACCGTTCTGCGTTGCGGTGGCAAGGAGTCCATCCTCGCCCTTCGAGCCATGGCTCCCGTTCACGCCGGCGGCCCCATCACCCGCGACGAACAGGGAGTTGCGGAACACCACGGCAGTCGATTCTCTCACGACCGCCGCGATGCTGCTTCCTCCCGGTGTTGTCGCGGACAACGATTCGAACACGAAGTCGTTCATCTCCACGCCACCGCTCCCATCGATGACCAACGCAGGTCCCCCACCGCTCGGCAGCACCCGAGCACGCACGGAGGTAGGTTCGTACGTCCAACCGCTGCAGTGGAACCCTCCGAAGACCACCAGTCCATCGAGACTCGCGTCGACCACCAGATTCTCCGCGTAAGCACCCCCGTCGCCACACGCATACACCCGCTTCCCCGCCGCCTTGGCCTCGATCATTCCGCGAGCCATCGTCGCGCAAGGGTTCGCCTCCGTGCCGCATCCCGCGCCATCGCTCCCGCTCGGCGACACAAACACGCCGAACTCGTCGTCAATCACACACTCGTGATCGCCAGGCTCCCACGTCGGGTCGCACCAGAACGCTTCGGGCTCCTCCGCCGCATCCGTCAGATCGTCGCTCGCGTCACCCGCGTCCTCACCCGCACTCCCACCTTCCCCCGCGGTACCGCCAGTACCGCCAGTCGAAACGTCCTCGTCACCCGCATCGCCAATCGTTCCGCCGGACCCAGACGAGCCTGCGTCCCCAGCTGTCCCACCGGTACCTGACGTCCCTCCGGACCCACCGGTACTGTTCTTGGGTGGCGTGTCCGTGAAGTCGTTGCCTCCGCAAGCCATCGCAGCGAGTCCGAGCACTACCGGAACCAGGACGTGTCGAGAGGCACCAGGAGCCCGCATCACGGAACCTCGTGCCTTTGTGCAGCCTGACCCTCGCTACCATCCGGTGCCGCGTTACCACCTGGTGCTTGGCCTCCCAGTCCCTTCGCGCCGCCTGACCCGGGTGCGAGGGTGTTCGCCCCTTGCTCGGTCGGTGCTGCGCCGTGATAGACGAGGGCGTAGGAAGGTCCGCCGGTTCCGCCGCTTCCGCTTCCGCCCGGGCCACCGCTGCCTCCTTTGCCTCCCTTACCTCCTCGACCCATGCCACCTCCAGAATTGCCTCCGTCGCCACCGTCCTGGCCCAATCCGCCTCCCCCACCGGGGCCGCCGCTGCCACCGGCTCCTCCCGTCGCCGACGTGAGCGTGCAGCCGTCGAGCGTCAAGACGGAATCCCACACAAGCATCGCCACGGATGCGCCGCCGCCCGTGCCGCCCGTGCCGTGCGTCCCTCCGCACCCTCCCATTCCGCCGGCGCCTCCACTGGCTCCAATGCAGTTGGCCGCGGAGCGGCTCGCTCCCCCTCCGCCTCCGCCCTGGCCCGTGCGACCATCGGTTCCGGCAAGGCCATCCGCCGGCGTGTAGCCGGAGGTGGAGAGTTGACCGGTCGCTGGGGCAGCGGGACCATTCGACCCCGCATTACCACTCGAACCCGGCCCCCCCGCGCCTCCCTCTTCGCCCACGACGGTGCCGCCGATTCCTCGGTTGTCCACGTTCGGCGGTGTCACGTTGGTGGCTGGGATGCCTTGGTCACCATTGCTGCCGTTGTTGTTCTTGATCGCCGGTCCGCCGAAGCCACCCTGCGATCCGCAACTCGAGGCGGCAGACCAAGTTCCTCCCGATTGAACATCCGGCACCGTGACGCAAGACGCGACGCGACCCGTTTGCGCAGCATCCGCAACCGCCCCGTCGCCGCCCTTCGTTCCAGGTTGTCCAGCCACACCGCTTGCGCCAGCGCCCGCCTGGATCTCGCATCGTCTCAGCACAACGTTCTGCGCGTTCCTCACCACGGCCGCAACGCTGCTCGAGCCCGGTGTCGTTGCATCGGCGCTCGTCAGGGCGAAGTCGCGCATGTCCAGACCGGTCGTCAGGTTCTCGACCACCAGCGCGGAACCAGACGCCGGTGCCACGTTCGTCTTCACGAAGTCGGGTTCGTACGTCCAACCGCTGCAGTGGAACCCTCCGAAGACCACCAGTCCATCGAGACTCGCGTCGACCACCAGATTCTCCGCGTAAGCACCCCCGTCGCCACACGCATACACCCGCTTCCCCGCCGCCTTGGCCTCGATCATTCCGCGAGCCATCGTCGCGCAAGGGTTCGCCTCCGTGCCGCATCCCGCGCCATCGCTCCCGCTCGGCGACACAAACACGCCGAACTCGTCGTCAATCACACACTCGTGATCGCCAGGCTCCCACGTCGGGTCGCACCAGAACGCTTCGGGCTCCTCCGTCGCATCGGTCAGATCGTCGCTCGCGTCACCCGCGTCCGCGCCCGCACTCCCACCTTCCCCCGCGGTACCGCCAGTGCCGCCAGTCGAAACGTCCTCGTCGCCCGCATCGCCAATCGTTCCGCCCGACCCAGACGAGCCCGCGTCCCCAGCTGTCCCACCGGTACCTGACGTCCCTCCGGACCCACCCGTACCCGGATCGACGCATCCGATCCCGTCCTCACAGTCCGTCTCGGTCTTGCCACAACCCGCAACAGCAACCATCCCGCCTACGGCGAGACAAGCGAGCAACCACGAACAAGCGAAGCGATGCATGCGGTTCCCTCCTCGACAAGCGACGCTCAGAACGAGCCCGCCAAGTTCACTCCCACGAATGACGACGACGCTGCGGGCGTTGCCGTAACCTCTTTCGACTCCCTGGGCCAAAGCAAGAACGTGGCGGTCGTCGCCACGGCAAACACCCCCGTCGCGACCAGGGCGACGTTGCCAACCTGATGGGACGAGTTGCGACGGTCCGTCGCCTCGCTCAGGTCTTCGCACGCCGGGGCCTCGGTCGTACTCGAGCAGTTACGACCGAGCGATTCGATCGCGCGCGCTTTGCTCTCGTCCACGTCGTCCTGCGCCGCCGACGCGCGAAGCTTGAACACGACCGCCGTTCCGAGAGCGAGCCCCGTCAACGCAAGGCCCCCGATCAAGACAGGCGTGCGGGCACTGCCCGCCGACGCGGTCTCGGTCCCATGATCCCGATTCACGGGCGGGTCCCCTGCGCTCTTCGGTGGAATCTGCGCGGGAGCAAGACCCGCGGACGGCTCGGTCTTCACCGTCAAGTGGACCGTCTCGGTCTCGCCCGTGGACACGTCGACCGAAGACTCCATCGGATCGTTGCCAGGCATCGTCGCGGTCACCACGTGGCGCCCCGGTGCAACGTAGAGCTTGCCCGGCAAGGGCGCGGTTCCCCGTCGCTGCCCATCGACCCAAATCGTTGCGCCAGCAGGCTCGACGCTCACATCCAGCGTCCCCACTTTCGTCGATGCCTCGCGCAGGCTCTTGTCGATCTTCTCTCGCTCCGCGTCGCGGTGTCCTTCGGGCCACGCACGCAGCGCGAACGCGAGATACTCGGCCGCGTCTCGAGGGTTTCCCAGCTTGAGCTCGCAGACGCCGAGGTTCGCCGCGATCGAGTAGTGCTCGTGAATGCGCCAAGCCGCTACCAGGGACGCGCGCGCCTCGGCCAGCTTCCCTTCCTGAAAAAGACGCCGTCCCTCGACGAACAAGTCCCGCGCCTTCTGGGTCACGGCGTCGTCGGACGCGCTCGCCCCCGTCGCAGGGTCGCCAGCCGCCACGTGGGGAGCAACGCAGGCGATCGCCAGGGGAATCCACAACCAACGTCTCCAATCGGCTCTACGCATCGCTCCTCAGAACTCCACGTCGGGAATGACGAAGTCAGGCTTTTTCGGCGACGCGCTCGCGGCTGGTGGCTGCGTGACGTCGCTGGTCGGTGTGGCCGCCGGTCGGCCGGGTCCCTTTGCGGCTGACGTGCTCCTGGTCGTGCTTGGCAGCGCGCGGGCCGGCACATCGTTCGTCGCATCAGGCGCGACGGACTCCGATGCGATGGGTGCCGCGATCGCACCATCCCCTGGCAGATTCGCGCCGGGAGCTGGGGGAGCTGGGGGAGTGGCCACAAGCGCGGCCGACTGGGTCACGACAGGCGACGGTGTCGTCGATGTCCCCTTCGGGATAGCAATCCAGACCAGCAAGACGATCACCGCCATCGTCAGCCCAGCGACCAAGAACCACGGAGAGATGGCGCGCCGAGGGATAACCACGGGCGCTTCGTCCGCTTCGTCCTCTTCGTTCGCTTGCTTGCCTTCATCGACGTCGCGGAGATCAATCTCCGCCATCTTCTTCGCGACGCCCGGCGGAACCGTCACGTCCTGGAAGCGATAGAGGTTGGCGCGGTCGTTAGGTCGCTGCTTGCGCTGCTGCCCGGGATCATCGTCGTAGAGCGGATCCGCACCGCGACGCCCTTCCGTGAGCTCGTCGATTGCGGCGTGCACCGCGGTGTCGTGCCCCACGACCTCGGCTTCGCTGCGCTTGAGGCTCATGACGGCCGTCTCCGGTTGGGCTGAGTCTGGGCATGTCGTCTAGCTCCCATGGTTACAACCCCGAGCTCGGCATCTTGGACTTTGGACCCGTTTCCTTGCCGAACTGCGGTTCGGGGAACACGAGCCCTCCCGTGGTCTTCGGTTCGGCCGTCTTGGGCGGCGCGGCTGCCGTCTTGGCCGCGGTGCCGGGCGGGGCTGGAGGCACGGACCGCGGCGGCCTCGTCGTGGGCGCCGTGGGAGTCGTGGAAGCGATGGAAGCGATGGGCGCGATGGGAGGAGGAGTGGGCTCGGCAACCGATTGCGCAGGCATAGCTTCGCTCGCGATGGTCGAAGCGACCGTTACGGGTGGCTCCACAGCTGCTGCATCGTCCACCGGTCGCTTGTCCTCCTTCGGCAACCCGATGAGGATGCCGGCCGGTACCGCGATCAGCAGGCCCACGGCGCAGCCCAGCGCAATCGTTCGAAGGCGCCCTCGATCCGACTCGACCCGCGCTGGGACCGGTCTGCGCTTCTCCTCCCTCGTGGGTGGCGCTCGAAGCGAAGCCGGGTTCGGTCCGGCCTCAGGTCGTGCGGGCGGAGGCGCCTCCGAAACGGGCCTCGGCCGTGGCGACTGCACAACCGGTGGAGGCGGCGCGCTTTGTCCGTCGACGATCCGCAGCGTGTTTCCCCGAAGCCGCGAGATCGGGGCCACGGCCCGCGTCGGCTCCGCAACCGGCGGCGCCTCGGGAGATTGTGAACGCGGCGTCTGCGGTGCCATCGGCACGGCCAGCACCTTGCTGCCCAGCCTCGTGTTCGTCTCGCTCACCAGATCGCGAACGGTCGGCGTGTAGCGTCCCTGATCGCGACAGGACAGCGTCAACATGCGGTCCGCGTCACGAAGCGCGGTTCCGAGCTCGAGCATCGAGGCGTACCGGTGCTCGGGCGCCTTGGCGATCGCGCGCTGAACGATACGCGCGACATAGTCGGGAATGGTCGGCACCACCTGCGTCAGCAGCGGAGCGACGTGGCTCACCTGAATCCACGCAATCTCCTGGATGGTGGGTTGGTCGATGCCGTTCAGGCAAGGATGCCCACCCGCGAGCGCCTCGTACAGCATCGTGCCCAGCGCGTAGATGTCGCTGCGAGGCGACACGTTCTTGCCCTGCAGATGCTCCGGGCTCATGTACAGCGCTGTGCCTTGCCAGCGGTGCTTCGCCGTCGTCGCGTACCCGGCTCCGAGGAACTTCGCAATGCCGAAGTCCAGCACGATCGCGTGATTGCCCCGCTCGACGAAGATGTTCTCGGGCTTCAAGTCGCGGTGGATGACGCCGAGTCGGTGCGCGGCCTCGACCGCGTCGCAAACCTGCGCCCCGATGAGCAGGGCCTCGGGGACGCTCAAGGCACCGAGCGCGTAGAGCAGCTCTCGTAGCGGCCGCCCCTCGAGCTTCTCCATCACGATGTAGATGAACGCGCCGTCCTCGCTCACACCCGCGTCGAACACCTGCACCACGTTCGGATGCCGCAATCGCGAAAGCACGGTCGCTTCCGCGCGCGCCCGACGTCGGTACTCCTGCCCCTGGTTCGCTTGCGCGGGAATGATCTTGATCGCGACGTGGCGATCGAGAAACTCCTGGTAGCCGTGGTAGACGAACGCCGTTCCTCCGCGACCGATCAGGTTGACGATCTCGTACTTCTCGAAGACGTCGCCCGGCTTGAACGGGTGGCGTTCGGGATCGGCAGCCTGCATCGGAGGAGCGGCCTGCGACGTCATGGCGTGCCCCTCACGTAAGACGCGATCCAAGCGATGAGCCCGGCTCCCATCACCGCGGAGAGAACCACGACGCCCGCGAAGAGGATCGGCTCGAACCGACGCGCTCGAGCTTGCGACGACTCGGTCGTTGGCCTTGTCAGTGAATCGTCGTCGCTCGGCGTGCTCGACGCGCTCGGCGTGGGCAGGGGTTCCGTATCGCCCAACCGACTGTTCGGCGGAAGCACGGGGGCGGGCTCAGGCTCGCTGTCGTCGAACGCGGTCGTCGCCAGCCAACCTGCGGGTTTCCGAAGCGCTTGCCCGATGCCATCGAGGGCCGCGATCATTTCCTCCGCGGTCTGGAATCGTCGCGCGGGATCCTTGCTCAGCCCCTTCATCACAACCGCCTCGAGCTCCGGGGGGATGGGTTCCTGGCTGAAGCGTGACGGCGGTTCGGGAACGTCTCGGACCTGGGCCGCGAGCACGCCGCCATCGCCCTTGCGGTGGTCGAAGGGACCGCGTCCCGTGATCGCCTTGTACAGCACGAGGGCGACCGCGTAGATGTCCGCTCGCACGTCCACAGTCTTCCCGAGTGCTTGTTCCGGAGCCATGTACGCGGGAGTGCCAACGACCCCGCCTTCGCGCGTCGGCACGGCGAGGGGACGTGGCCCGCCGGCCACCTCTCGCACGACCTTCGCGATGCCGAAGTCCAGCAGCTTGGGGATGCGACGCCCTTGTTCAACGTGCAGGAAGACGTTGCCGGGCTTCACGTCGCGGTGCACGACGCCCTTGTCGTGCGCCGCAGCGAGGCCGGACAGCGCAGCGCGCACAATGCCAATCGCCTCACCGAGCGGAAGCTTCCCGCGGCGACAAATCTCATCGTGAAGCGTGCACCCCACCAGCTTCTCCATCGCGATGAACGGACGACCATCCGGGGTGTAGCCCGCGTCCGTGACGAGGACCAGGTTAGGATGCTTGAGACCGGCCAGCGTCTGGGCCTCGAGGCGGACTCGGTCGATCATGTCCGGATCGTTCGCGATGCGAGCGTGAAGCAGCTTGACCACCACGACGTGTCCGAGCTCGGTGTGCTCGGCGAGGTAGACCGCACCCATGCCGCCTTCATCGATGAGTGAGATTTGGCGATACCTGGTCCCGGCCAGTGCGTCTGGCGAGCTCGGATCGGGTATTACATTCTGAGGGCTCATCGTACATGTGGGCGATTTAGAGGCCCGTAGTCTATCGGGATCCGGGGTGGGGGCAACAGACGGATGTGCGTCGCTGATCGAAGTCACACTCCTTGTTCGGCCAGCGGCTGGATCGGTTGCGTGAAATCGACACGCAGCGTCCTCGGGGCCGCCGGTCTTGGCATCTGGTCCTCTGGCCGTCTGCGAAACACGTGGTGGCGAGCGGGAACACCCGGGGCACGGACAGGAAGTGGCGGATCGTAGCCGATGATGCTACGTTCGTAGTCGATCATGCTTCAAAGCCCAACGGCTATCCTGTTCGGAGACTACCGTCGGCGTGTGCTTGGCCTGCTGCTGCTGCACGCGGACCAGTCGTACCACGTTCGAGAGATTGCTCGCGTGACGGGTACCGCGGCGGGAACGCTGCACAAGGAGCTGACGAAGCTCGCAGCAGCAGGCATCCTGTCGAGCGAGCGCCGAGGCAACCAGCTCGCTTACCAGGCCAACCGCGCCTGCCCGATCTTCGAAGAGTTGGCTTCGATCATGCGAAAGACGTCCGGTCTGGCCGAGGTGATTGCTCGGGCGCTGGAACCGCTGGGTGGCAAGGTGAAGGTTGCGTTCGTGTTTGGCTCCGTGGCCCGAGCCATGGAGTCCGCCCACAGCGACGTCGACGTCATGGTGATCGGGGATGCTGGCTTCGGCGAGGTTCTCCAGCTCGTGTACCCTGTGCAGGCGGAGTTGGGACGTGAGATCAACCCGAAGGTGTTCACGGAGGATGAATGGAAGTCGAAGGTCACAGCGACGGACACGTTCGTGCGGGACGTGTTGTCCAAGCCGAAGTTGTTCTTGATCGGAGGCCCCGATGAGCTTGGAGAACTTGGTGGGGATCAGCCTCGATAGGATTGAACCCAGCCAGGAAACGGTGACCCGGCTTCTCGCCGCTGCCGAACGCAACATCAAGGACTCGCAGGTCGCCGCCGTGAGCGCGGAGAACCGCTTCGACGCTGCCTACAAGGCCGTCATGCAGCTAGGGATGGTCGCGCTTCATGCCCACGGTTACAGGCCGCTCACGAGCCGGCCCGGGCATCACCAGACCGCGATCCAAACATTGACCCTAACCACCGGGCTCGCGACGAACCGCATGGTCATTCTCGATGGGCTTCGAAAACTGCGGAACTTGTCGGACTACGACGGGGAAGCGGTACCCGAAGCGGCCGTCCGAGAGTGCGTCGGCCAAGCCATCGCCTTGCTCGCCCACGTGAAGGCGTGGTTCGAGAAGGACCGGCCGGACCTACTCGGTCCACCGACCACCTGACTTGATGGTCGTCGGACACTACCTAGTCCAGGTAGGGGGTAGCGGTGGTGCTCCGTTTTCGGGGCACCTGCTGACCCGCTCAGTCTTCCCCGATGCGACCTTGGCTCTCGAGCGCTTCCACGTCCGCCAAGTCCTTCGGGCGCCCTGAAGCGAGCTTGTTCGCGAGCAGCGCCCGCCGTCCGATGACCGGGATCATCAGCCCGGCCACTTCCACCATCACGGCGTCGCGCCTGGCTTCCTCGAACGTCACGCCATCGATGCGCGTGAGGACTTCGATCAGGAGCGGCTTCCTCCCCAACCGGTACCCGTAGCGTTCGGTCGCGAATAGCCCTTTGGTGACGCCATGCGCATCGAGGGGAGCACCGAATCGCTGCAGGGCAGCAACCACCCGCGAAGCGTTGGCCTCGTTGGCAGCTATCAGCAAGTCCATGTCGTCCGTGCCTCTGCCGTGCCCGTGGACGGCTACGGCCCACCCACCCACAAGCAGGAACTCGACCCCCGTCTCCACGAACTCGCGCAGCAGGTCCTCGTAGTCCTGGGGTAGCGACAGCTCAGCCACGACGTTCGATTTCGAAAACCTGTCCGGGCCAGGAGCGCCGGTCACCCCCCACGAGGGACTGCCCCGAGGCGAGCCAAAGGCGCGCATTCAGCTCGGCAAGCGCGAGCAATCGCTCAGCAGGGGAAAGCTCAGCGTAGAGGGCGCCCTTCGGCTGGCCGGTCTCGACGATCTGACCTCCCCAGGTTGCCTGGCGCGCCGCGGCGCGCTCTTGTCGACTGGACACCCCGGAAGCCTAGCACGGGGCGCGATCTCGAACCAAGGCGGACGCCGGCACGAAATGCCGCAAGCTCGGCTGACGCCGTGCTCGGGCGAGTCCCCCTTTCCCTGGCAGGTCAGGCCACGCCGAGGGCCAGCTCCCAATGAACCCCGACTTGGTCTTGGGGCCCGCGCGTACTACGTTCCCTCCTGCGATGCCCCTGAGACATCCGACCCGCTGGCTTCTTGCCCTTGCCCTCCTCGCCGCGATCGCCCCTTCTTGCGGGGGGGAAGAGTCTTCGCCGCTACCCCCCGCTCGCGACTGCGCTTGGGCCGTCTGGGCCCGCGCGTCCAGACCGGGCGCCACGCTCGGCCTCACCGGCAGCTGGAACGGCTGGGAGGGCGTGTCCGTGCCGATGCTCAAGCGGGACGACGGCTGGTACCTGGCGTACTTCCTCGTGCCTCCCGGTGAGTACGGGTACCTGGTGGTGGAGGACGGGACCTCGCGGCTCGACGCGTACAACCCGCTGACGATGTTTCGCGGGGAAGAGGAAGTGTCGCTGCTGCTCTCGGAGGACTGCTCCGTTCCGAAGCTCGAGGTGGGGGAGGTCGAGGCCACGGACGAAGGACGCGTGCGCGTGGCAGGCACGTTCCTTACCTCGTCGTCCTGGCAGGCGCTGGACCCGGGCAGTGTGCGGGTGGAAGCGCTGGATGGGACGACGTTTCGCGTGGAGCGCGCGAACCCCGACACCGGTGACATCGTGGTGGGGGCCGAGGGGCTCGTGCAAGGCAAGTACACCGTGACGGTGCGAGCGAAGGATCGTGGGGGTCGCGAGGCGGAGCCGGTGAGCGCGGTGGTGTGGGTCCGACCGGCCATGAAGACCTGGCAGGACGGCATCCTGTACCAGATCATGACGGATCGGTTCCTGGGGGATGGCGGCTCGCGCCTGGCCCCGCCGTCGAGCGCGGGGAGCCGTGCCGGGGGAACCCTCGACGGTGTGCGCGCGGCCATCGAGAGCGGCGAGCTCGATCACCTTGGCGTGACGGCGGTGTGGCTCTCGCCCGTGTACCTCAACCCCACGGAACCCAGACTGGGACCCTGGGACGGCCACCTGTACGAGGGGTACCACGGCTACTGGCCTCACGCGTCTCGCGTCGTCGACCCCCGCCTCGGCGGCGAGCAAGCGCTGCGAAGTCTCGTGGCCTCCGCACACGCGCGCGGCATCCGCGTGCTGCTCGACATCGTTCCCAACCACGTCTACGAGACGAACCCCATCTTTCTCGATCACCAGGGCGACGGCTGGTTTCACGACGGCCCCGAGAAGTGCATCTGTGGCAACGCGCCGTGCCCCTGGAGCACGCACATCGAGACGTGCTGGTTTACGTCGTATCTTCCCGACTACCAGTGGATGAACCCGGCGGTCATGCAGCACGGGTCGTCCGAGTCCCTGTGGTGGGTGCAGACCTTCGACCTCGACGGCGTGCGGGTCGACGCGGTCCCGATGATGCCACGTGCCGCCACGCGCAGGATCGCGCATGCGTTGCGTGGCTCGGCGGCCCCGAGTACGGAAATGCTTCTCCTTGGCGAGATCTACACGGGAGGCGGGCAACAGGGTATCAACCAGATCCGCTACCACCTCGGCCCCGCGGGCCTCGACAGCGCCTTCGACTTTCCCCTGATGTGGTCCCTGCGCAACACCATCGCGCACGGCCAGGGCACCTTCGAGGACATCGCGGACATCCTCGCCGCATCGGACCTGTCCTACGAGGGATCGGGCGCCACGATCTCGCGCATCGTCGGCAACCACGACACGACCCGCTTCCTGTCCGAGGCGAACGGCGATGCCGCCAACGATCCATGGGACGACCCGCCGGTGCAGCCCGTCGACGCTGAGCCCTATGCACGGCACCGCATGGCCATGACCCTCGTGACGACCTTGCCGGGGCTACCTGTGATCTACTACGGCGACGAGCTCGCCCTTGCCGGGGGAGGTGACCCGGATTGCCGCCGCGTCATGCCGGACCTGGCCGCTCTCAACCCCCATCAAACGCTCGTGCTCGAGCACGTCCGGAAGCTAGGGACGCTGCGTCGGTGCTCTCCGGCCCTGCGCCGCGGCACGCAGCAGACGCTGCAGGCGGACAAGGACACGTACGCCTTCGTGCGGGACGCTGGTGACGGCAGGCCCGTGCTGGTCGCGTTGTCCAAGGCTTCCACGGCCAAGACCTTCACCTTGTCCGGCGCGGGGCTGCCCGCCGGGTCGTACGTGGACGTGCTCTCGGGCGAGCAGATTTCGGTGGGAGGCGCGGGCGTGGGTGCTACGTTTACCGTCGATTCCTTGTCCGCGCGCGTGCTGGTGTCGGCCACGGACCCCTGTCGCTGACCCTTGCCGCGCCATAGGTCCCCGCGATCGATGAGGTTGGCGATGAAGACGACAGCGAGCCGCACCCTCCTTGCCTTTGGGCTCTCCGCCCTGTGGATGATGTCGTGCGCGTCGGGCGACGAGGACGACGCCAAGACGCCGTTTCAGCCTCCCGTCACGGGGGGGAGCGGAGGCTACGACGCAGGCGACGGGGGTGTGTCCGCCAACGGAGGCGGGGATGCCTCGGCGGGTTCGGGGGGAACCGCGACGGGAGGCACGGGTGGCAGCGACGCGGGAGAAGAAGCCGGGCCTCCGGCTTGCGCGACCGAGTACAAGCGGTGCGACCACGAGTTCACGTTCCCGGCGGGTTCGGAGACGTCGGTCGAGCTGCGTGGGTCGTTCAAGGCCGACGGGTGGGACAGCGGCGTGGCGCTCACGAAGAACGGCACCACGTGGTCGGCGACGGTGCCCGTCCCGTACGATTTCCAGGTCACGTACAAGTACGTGGTCGACGGCACCACGTGGGTGATCGATCCGAACAACCCGAGCACGGTACCGGACGGGCAGGGAGGTCAGAAGTCGGTGCTGGCGCCGCAGAGTTGCTCGTGGTGGTCGTGCGCGTCGGACCCTGCGCCGGGCGACTGTCCGGAGAGCACGCGTGCGTGCGACTTCAAGTTCGTGTACCCGTACGGGGGTGAGTCGTCCGTGACGGTCAAGGGCAGCTTCGACTCCTGGGGCGCGGGCGTGCCGATGACCCAAGACGGCACGGTGTGGTCGGCGGTCGTGGACGACCTCGGATGGGGCACGAGCGTGCAGTACAAGTTCGTGATCAACGGGACGGAGTGGGTGAAGGACCCGAACAACCCCGCCGAGATTTCGGACGGGTTCGGCGGGTTCAACTCCTTGATCTCGAGCGTCATGTGCGAGTGGTGGTCGTGCGAGGGGATGGTGAACCCCGATGCGTTCGACTGGCGCGACGCGGTTCTCTACTTCGTGTTCACGGACCGGTTCCACAACGGCAACCTATCGAACGACGGCGCCCCGACCGGTTCCGGGGTGCTGCCCGCGGCGGACTATCAAGGCGGGGACTTCGCCGGCATCACGGCGAAGATCAACGAGGGGTACTTCACGGATCTCGGCGTCAACACGCTGTGGATCTCGCCGCCGATGGACAACACGTCGTCGGCGGGGGTGGGCGTGGGCGGGGACACGCATATGTACAGCGGGTATCACGGGTACTGGATCTCGGACGCGGAGAAGACCGAGGAGCGGTTCGGCACGATGGCGGAGCTCGAGGCGATGGTCGAGGCAGCGCACGCCAAGGACATCCGGGTGCTGTTCGACTATCCGATGAACCATGTGCACGAGGACTCGCCGGTCTACGCCCAGCACCCGGACTGGTTCTTCCAGCCGCCGTGCATCTGCGGTGCGGGTTGCTCCTGGGACGGGGCCGAGGGCAAGCGCTGCTGGTTTACCGACTACCTGCCCGACTTCAACTTCAACAACGCCGATGCGCGCGACTGGTCCGTGAACAACGCCCTGTGGTGGGTTGCGCAGACCGGCATCGACGGCTTCCGCCTCGACGCGGTGAAGCACATCGAGGACCAGTGGCTGCTTGACCTGCGGTCGCGGTTGAAGAACGAGGTCGAGAGCGTGACGCAGGAGAAGTTCTACTTGGTCGGGGAGACCTTCACCGGGGACCGGAACACGATCGGCTACTACGTGAAGCCCTCGATGCTCGACGGGCAGTTCGAGTTCCCGCTTCGCAACAAGCTGGTGTCGACGCTGCTGACGCGCGCGGAGCCGATGGGCGGACTGGACGCCGACCTGGGCACCTACGAGACGTTCTACGGTTCGGGGTCCATCATGAGCACGTTCGTGGGCAACCACGACGTGCCGCGGCCCATCCACTTTGCCGAGGACGCCCCCATCTCGACGAACGCCTGGTACGACGGCAAGGACCGGGCGTGGGACAACAAGCCCGGCCTGCCCTCGGGCACGTCCGCCTTCGAGCGTCTGGCCAACGCCTTCACGGTTCTGTTCACCATCCAGGGAGTGCCGCTCATCTACTACGGCGACGAGATCGGGCTGCCCGGCGCGGGGGACCCGGACAACCGTCGCTTCATGCAGTGGAGCGGCACCAGCCAGGGCCAGAACCTGCTGCGCGACCACCTCAAGAAGCTTGGCAAGATCCGCGCGGACCACGCGCCCCTGCGTCGCGGCACGCGCACCAAGGTCCACCTGACCGACGACGTGTACGCGTACAAGATGTCGTACGGGGGGGAGGACGTGTTCGTGGCGGTGAACCGGTCGGATTCGCCGCAGCAGGCGTCGGGGCTGCCTTCGGGAGCGCTCACGGAGCTTCTGTCGGGCAGCACGGTGAGCGGGCCGTCGGTGACGGTGCCGGCGCGGTCTTCCATGATCTTGGTGCCGTGACGATCCCGCATTCACGCTGAGACTCGTCCCTGTCCCGATCAGCGCACGTTCGATCGCTCGTTCATTGTGCAAGTACATTAGCCAGAGCACGAACCTCCCTGGGCAGGCCCGACAGGGCTTCATCGTCCAGCCCGAGGCCCAACCAGCGACGGGCAAGGTCGGCTGCCGCGCGAGCCTGCGCGCGGTCACGCGGTCGCTTGAGAGGATCACGGTCCTGTCGACCGGCTACCCAGAGCTTGTGGAGGGCGAACGCGCGCGGATCAACCGTCACGAGCCGCACAGCGTACCCGTCCTCCGCCATTGCAACGGCTTCGAAACGAGGAACGTTCAGCAGCCACTTGAGCCCTTCGATCGGAACGCCATGCAGGTCGTCGTCCGACTCGCCGATCGTGCAGCGATCCTTCGCATTCATGACCCTTTCATCCAGTGGCCGTATGAGATCGACGACGAACCCGTCTCGGTTGAATGCCCGAAAGTCTCGGCCACCGCGCTTCCGAAAGGAGTGGTCCACCTTCTGGAGCAACGCGAGAACCCCGCGGCGACGCACTTCCGGCACGAGGAGTTCGACGCGGGACCGCACGTCCCAGAGTAGATCTGCATCCTGCGTAGCAAGCAACTCGGACGGGACGTGAACTCCTGCGCGCGCTTCATAGGCAAAGAGAGCGTTGGTTCCAACAACGAGCAGGTGGGTCCCGAGCAGCCTTTGATGGTCAAGCATTCGCAGGATGCGGGCCGTGAGCTTGGGGACTCGGCCGAGATTCAGCGCTCGATTGACCGGCGCCATTTGATCCAATCGCGTCGAGAGTCCCTCCACATCGGCTCGGCATCGCTCACGACCATGGGTGAACGCCTCGTACCGGCGCTCCGTGTCGGCGCCGCGCGGCCCGAGTGAGCGCTCTTGCGTGCCTCGTTTGCGGTGAAGGTAGTCGTGCCCTTTTCGCGTGACCCAGCGCATGCTCCCGTCGAATCGACGGCGCAACTCGTCCGAGGCAGACCAGAACGCCTCGTGCACCTGGTGGCTGTCAATCGTCTGCCGGCGTTGTTCGTTGGTCAACTCAATGAAATCCATACGGTTCCCACTCACCCGGTGCCGCCTGATCGTTCTGGTGGGAACCGGGTTTTACTAATTGAAATTACATTAGTTCCCACTCATATGTCCAGATTCGAGTCGAAGAGTGGGAACCGGCGACCCGGGGTGGCTGGGTTAGGAACGCCACCGCGATTACGAGCACGTCGGCAGTCGGCCGCGCCGCGATGACCCCGGTACGCCAGAAAAAATATCCCTCGCCCTGTCACACTCCCGGCCGGCGGTGCGATGATCGGGATGTGAACAGCTCGATCAAGCCGGCGACGGATTCGGTGAAGACCGCCCTGCTCGCCGACCCCGCCTTGCGCAAAGCCCTGGCGCGGTTCGTGCGCGGGAAGGTGCCCGAGCACGAGATCGACGACATCGTGCAAGCTTCCCTCGTGGATGCGCTCGCGGCGGCGCGGGTCCCCGAGGAAGCGTCGGAGCTGCGACGCTGGGTGCACGGGATCGCGCGACACAAGATCGCGGACTACTTTCGGTTGCGAGCGAGGGAGCATGCCCCGGACGGGGAGGGCGTGGACGTGCCGGCGGACTCGGCGGCGCACAGTGCGAGGGACTTGCTTCGGTGGGCGGAGGGGCAGTTGCCGGAGGGGGAGCAGGCCCAGCGAACCCTGGACGTGATGTTGCGGGAGGGCGACGGGGAGAAGCTGGAGTGGATCGCGGAGGAGCAGGAGGTGGAGGCGCCGGCGTTGCGGCAGCGGGTGGCGCGGCTTCGTCGGTTGTTCCGGGAGCGGTGGGCGCAGCAGCTTGCGGCGGTGGCGGCGGTGCTGTTGCTCGTGCTGGCGAGCTTCCTGTTGTGGCGTCGCCACGTGGACCCGGAGACCCCGATCGTGAGGGAGGTTCCGAGCGCGGAGCCCTCGCCGCGTGACCGTGCCGGTGAGCTTCGGCGTATCGCGCTGGAGGACTGCAGGGCCAAGCGGTGGGAGCTTTGCCTCGAGGTGCTGGACCAAGCGAGGGCGCTCGACCCCGTAGGCGATCGTACCGTCGAGGTGCAGGGGGCCCGAGAAGTGGCCGCGCGGGCGCTGAAGCCGGAGTCTCCGCCTGCGCCTACGCTGTCGGCCCCGCCGGACCGAAGCGCCATTCCCTATCCCGAAACGGATAGCGGTGTTCCCCGCCCGCCCCGCCCCGTGCGGACCGATGACGCGCCTCCGCCCAAGGCTCCCACCATGCCCGGCCCCGATTCCCTGGGGTCCAAGTAGGGTAAGCTCTCCTATCGTGCTCGTGCTTGTGCTCGTGCTCGTGCTCGACCGTCGAGTCCAGAGTGGCCGCAGATGTCGCAGAGACCCGCAGAAAGGGGAAAGGAGCCGGGGAGGATTTGGCATTTCGCTCGTACCGAGCGCGTAGCCATCCGCTGTTCACTTCGGCGACGCAGAGCTACTCTCTTGCCGATGGCAACGCCGTGGCGACGAGGGTGCTGTGTTGTTGTTCTGGTGCTCGCGAGCGGATGTTCGGGTACGGCTCCGCCCCCCGTCGGACCGGCGCCAACGCCTTCGCCGAATCCCTCCCCGCCGTCGGTCTCGGCCGCACCGGCGCCACCCACCGCGAGCGCGACGCCGTCGGCAAGTACTCCACCGGCCGTCACTCCTATTCCCGTAGACAAGTGCGCCTTGTCCGAACCCAAGGTCCTCGTCACGGAGCGGGCCATCCGCGGCTTCGACGTCGGCCCCGACGGCCGACTCTACTGGGTAACGTACGATTCGATGAAGACGGAGGCGCAGATCTTCAGCCTCGATCTCGGCGACGCCCAGGCTACGCCGCAGCGGATCATCAGCGTCAAGATGGGCGGCGATCCCGGTGCGCTGGTGGTGGGAAGCGACGGGTTCTGGATGGCCGCTGACGACATGAGCCGAGGCGTTTGTGGCGGCCGCGTGGTGTGGCTGGGACGCAACGCCACGCGGGCGGTTCCCGTGAGCGAGCCCGCATGTGTGTTCGGCCCGAAGCGAGCGCCGGGCGCGGAAGCCGTCTGGGCCACAAGCAAGACCTACTCGCACGCCAAGCAGGTCGTCGTTGCCAAAGGTCCACCGCCCACGGGTCTGGCACCGCTGCCCCGCAAGGCCGACGTTTCCTTTGAAGGGATCGCGCACGCCGACGACGGGCTCTACTTGGCGCTCGAGGACGGCGAGGTGATTCGGAGAGGCTCCGACGGCAGCGAACAGCGCGTGGTCCAGCCGGTCTTCGGATCGCGCTCCACCGATTCGCGCGCCGTCGCGGTGCACGGTGACGACGTCTACCTCGCCTCGGGCACGGATCTGCGCAAGCTGGATCTGTTCCGAATCCCACGAGCCGGGGGTGCCAGGCAGCCGCTGGGCACCTTCGACGTCCACACCACGGTGACGTCCGTGTACGCGAGCGACGGCGGGGCGGTGCTGCACTTGTTGGGTGACCGGGGCGCTCCTGACCGGTTGCTGCTCATCGACCCAACCGGAGGATGCCCGAACGTCGAGCTCCCCATACCGGACCTGACACGCCAAGTCCTGGTCGATCGGGATGTCGCCCTGGTCCTGCGGAAGGAAGGGATCGTGGCCACATCTTTCGCCGGTCGTGCCCAGGCGCGGCGGGCCGACGAACGGTGAACCCGCTCCGGCTCGTGGGCAATCTCCCACCCCTATCCCATCTCGGATAGACAACGTTTTCTCGTCACACTCTCCCGGCCCCGTCCGATGACCCGGTAGGAACGGTCGGCAACGCGCCCCCGGGCAGCGCGCACGCGCGTCAGCCGGCGACCTGAACCGCTCGCAACACGCGAGCAGGAAGGGGCCGTCATGGGTCATCGCGTCTCGCGCCCGTCCGGGCGTGCCGGCATCGTCATGCGTCTGCTTGCGGGGGCCGTCGCCTCCCTCGCCCTGCTACTGGCAACGTCCGCAAGGGGCGACGTGCCCGCGCCTTCCACACAGCCAGTCTGGCTACCAGAGACCGACACGGACCCCGCGGTGCTCGTCTACCCTCCCAAGCGAGAAGGAGAGCGCCGTCCCCTGGTCGTGATGCTCCACGGCATGTGCGATACCCCCGAGAACGAGTGCCCCTTCTTCTCCAACACCGTCACCCAGTTCGGGTGGCTCGCCTGCCCCCGGGCGCGACTCCGCTGCAACGGGGGCGGGACCATGTGGAGTTGGCAGGGAAAGTACGAGACCGTGAACGCGGCCGTCGCCCGGATGCGGCATCACGGCGCCAACGGCATCGAGACCGAAGGAGGGATCCTCATCGGATTCTCCCTCGGCGCGCTCGCAGCCATGGACATCGCCCACCGCGGCGACGGACCGTGGGAGAAGCTCATCCTGATCGGGGCCAAGGTCTACCCCAACGCAACGCTCCTCAAGCGTGCCGGGGTCCGGCGCGTGCTGCTTGCCTCTGGCGACCGCGACATGATGCGATGGCACATGACAGAGCAGGCGCGCAGGCTCGACCGCCAAGGGGTGCCGTCGACCTTCATGAGCCTGGGCGACGTCGGACACTGGTTCGCCCCCGACATGGACGCCTGGATGACGCGTGCCATGCAATGGCTGCAAGAAGAAGGGACGGAGGCCACCGAGCCGCTCATCGCGAGCGCCCCGTAGGGCTGAGCGCAACCCCGCCTCACCCAGGCAACACGCCCGCCGCCCGCGCCAGCACCATCATGCTTGCCGCCACCGACAGGTCCACCTCCGTGCCCTCCGCAAGCTCCTCCACCGCGTCCGCCTCCTTCATCCCGAGCTTGCCGTCGAACAGCACCAACACGCCCTGACCGCGGTAGCGCACGTCGTCGCCCTCGATCTCCAGGCTGTGCCTCGACCCATCGAGCTTCGCCAGCACCTCCAACCCCTTGCCCTTCGCGCGAATGCGGTACGCATCGTACGCCGCCTTCTCGAACCCTTCGTCCCGCAGGTGCAAGCGAGGCTTGTCCCGGTAAGGCGCCCCCGACGTCGGACAGAACGTCGTGCAGTTGCCGCACTCGTTGCAGAAGTCCGCGACGTTGACGATCTGGTAGGGCTGCGTGATCTCGAAGGTGTGCGTGCCCGCTACGATGAGCTCGCCTCCGTCCACGCACAGGGCCGGCAGGTCCACGCGCAGCGGCTCGATCACGTACATCTGGTTCGCACGATTGGGACACACGGTGACGCAGAGGCTGCACATCGTGTGGCACGCGAGGCAACGATCGGCTTCGAGCATCGCCTGGTCGGCCGGTAGGGCGCCGAGCACCTCCTCGAACCCGTCGCGTGCGTCCATCGCGAGCTCGGGCTCGTGAACCGCGGGGACCCGTCGGGAGCGCCGCTCGAGCAGCTCGGACGTGGACAGGGGTTCGGGCGACCGGGGCTCGCCGTCCCACGCGAGGTTCTCCCGCAAGGCGATCGTCTTGGCAATGCGACGGCCGTCGGCCACGGCCTGGATGACGGTGGAGGGACCGCGCGCGAGGTCGCCCCCCGCGAAGACGTTCGGGAGGCTGGTCTCGCACGTCTCTGGGTCGACCACGAGGGTGCCGTCCTTCCACATCTTGGGTTTCATGTCCCCGAGGAAGTCGAGCACGGGCTCCTGGCTGATGCCCACGATGATGGTGTTGCACGGGACGGGGGTGTCGGAGCCTTCGATGGGCACGGGGCGGGGACGACCCGATCGGTCCAGCTCCCCGAGCTTCATGTGCGCGCAAATCAGCTCGGCGACCTTGCCGTCGCGCTGCACGACCTTCACGGGCGCGCGCAGCTCCGAGATGGAAATGCCTTCGTCCAGGGCAGCCTGGATCTCTTGCGGGTCCGCGGGCATCTGCCCGACCGTGCGACGGTACACCACGGTCACGCGTCCTCCCGGACCGACGAGGCGGACGGCGGTGCGTGCGGCGTCCATGGCGGAGTTGCCGCCCCCGATGACGATGACGTTGGGACCGAGGGTCGGAGGCTTGCCGCGTCGAACGGCGTCGAGGAAGTCGAGCGCGTCGAACACGCCATCCGCATCCTCCCCGACGATGCCGAGCGTGCGACCTCGTTGTGCGCCGGCCGCGAGCACGATGTTGTCGAAGCCCTGCGTTTGTAGCTCCTTGAGGCTGACGTCCCGGCCCACGCTCACCCCGCAGCGGACCCAAACCCCGGCCTGTCGTATCCGAGCGAGGTCCTGCGCGATGGGCTCGTCGGGCAGTCGGTAGCTGGGAATGACCGCGGAGGCCATGCCACCGGGTTCGGGCTTGCTCTCGAACACCGTCACGGAGCAAGCGGCGCGGGAGAGGTAGTAGGCAGCGGAGAGACCGGCTGGCCCAGCGCCCACAACGGCCACCCGGACGCCACGCTTGGTCGAGGCCTCCTCCTGGAGGCTGGGGGTCCCCTCGGAGGCGGCGTGCCGCTTGATGGCGCGGATCGCCAGGGGCGCCTCGTAATGATTGCGCACGCATCGTTCGACGCAGGGGTGGTCACAAACCCGTCCCGTGACGGCGGGCATCGCGTTGGTGTGCAGGATGACGTCCATCGCCTCGGTGGGTCGTCCTTGCGCCACCAGCCGCATGTAGTCGGGCACGTTCTGGTGCGTGGGGCACGCTTCCTGGCAGGGTGCGGCGATGCAGTCGAAGCTGCCGAGGGCTCGCGCCCCCTTGGTCTCGAGCGGCTTGATGCGACCGCGCAGACGCCTGTCCCCGAGCACTTGCTCGGCATGTCGCGCGAGGTTCTCCCTCGCAGCGGTGGACGGCTCCGCGCCCTGCATCCCCGCGCGCGCGACCACGAAGTCGTCGAGGCTCTTCGCGGACACGGTATCCATGGCGGCGGCAAGGGAGTCGACGTACTGCGTCAGCCGCGCGTAACCCCCAGGCTTCAGCAAGTCCGTGCACGTGGTGACCGGACCCAGCCCGTCCGCCACGAGCGAAGGGAAGTTGAACGCGTCCGCACCGCCGCAGAACGACAGCGGTAAGCGCCCGTCCAGCGCCTCCGTGATGCGATGGGCCAGCGTCACCGTCAGCGGGTGCAACGCCCTGCCCGACATGTACATGCTCTTTTCGCTAGCCGGGAACACAGGGCGACGGTTCGATACCTCGAGGGTGTTCGACAGCTTGAGGCCGAACTGCCGTCCACACTTCTGCGCCGCCTGCGCGAGGTTGCGCACCATCTGCATCGCATCGTCGAACTTCGGGTCGTGATCGAACGCGGCGTCCTCGACCACCACGTCGAACCCCATGCGTTCGTTGAGGATGCCGCGCAGAAGCTCCGGTCCCAGCAGCGTGGGGTTGAGCTTTACCCACGTGTCGATGCCGAGGTCGTCGAGCATGAACCGCGCGATCCTCTCGATCTCCGCAGGCGGGCAGCCATGCATCGTCGACAGCGTCACCAGGCTCGACAGGTTCGGCCCGATCGGTACGTCGCGCACCGACGGCACCACCGCGGCGAGCGCGTCCACCACCGCCGGGAGCTCTTCGCTCGCGTCCCGCATGCGACGCAAGAACCGCTGCACTTTCTCGGAGCGAATGCCATCGAGGTCGTAGCCCACGCTCATGTTGAAGAAGAGGTCGGGCGGGTGGCCGAGCTCATGGGCGAGCGCATGGATGAGCACCCAGGCCTTGAGGTACTCGTCGAAGGACTGCTCGAGGGTGAGCTCCTGGGACCACTCGCAATTGTAGGTGACGTCGGCGGAGTCGATGCAGGGGCGGGCGACCGAGATCTCGTCGAGGATCTGGACGGTCTTGAGCTCGATGAAGCGGGCGCCGCACAGCCAGGAGGCGACGATGTTCTGGGCGAGCTGGGTGTGGGGGCCGGCAGCGACGCCGAGGGGAGCGCCGATGTGGTGGCCGAAGCAGGACACCGCCATGCGGTCCTGGGGGAACCGGACCGAGGATCGCGGCATTCCCATGACCTCGTCGCTCCCAAGACCTCCGAAGATCCAGCGTCCGAGTTGGTCGACCGGTGCGGGTTCGAACTTCTTCTCCATGAGCTGTCTCCAGCGCTGTAGCTCCTCGAGCCCCAGCGATCAGAATCGTACGACGGCTTCCGCCTTGGCGCCCTCGAAGGGAGCGAAGTCCCTGCAGACGCCCGAGATGCAACGCAAGGCGCCGCGTTGCTGCCCGACGAACAGGCGCAAGCTCTTGTCCGAGTCGACGCGCCACTTGACAGACCCGTTGTAGTAGCTGTCCGGATGACCCTCTTGGGACGTGTACTCGTAACCGAAGGCCACGGACAGGTGGGGATTCCACTGCACCGCCGTGTAGTTCTCCCCTTCCCACCAGGGGATGGGCGTCTTCGACGCATCATGGCGACGTCGCGCCGTGCCCTGCACTTGGAGGTAGAGCGTGCGGGTCAGTTGCTTGAGCAGGTCGTAGCGGACGTAGCCTTCGCGGTAGTAGACGGAGGTCGGCTCGGAGACAGGGTCCCGCTCGGCGAGCTGATCGTCCCTCGCGCCGATCCAGGCGAACACGTGGGACTTCTTCTTCTCGAAGGTCGCTTCCAGCCCCACCGCCGTGTCCCAGACGTCGTTGCGGTTCTCGTCCGCGATCTCGCAGGCCGCCGTTCCGGTCTCGCCCCAGGACGCATAGCGCCCGAGCCACCCGTACACGAGTAGGTCGTTCGTGACGCGCGCGTCGAGGCGCCCCCGGCCGCCGGTCACGCAGGTGTTGAAGAAGTTCGCCTCGGTGTCCACGTAGACAGGCAAGGTTGTGGGGGGCGTGCTGTACTGAATGAGCGCAAACTCGTTCACGGAACCGTTGGCGTCGATGTTCGCCGCGAGCGGGAAGAACTTCCGGTAGTGCTTGCCCTCGAGCGTCAGGGCGAAGGGGCCGCCGTTGGCGGAAGCCGAGGCGTACACCGCGTGCCCGTCCGCGTCGTCGGCAGTCGTGCGTGCGGAGCTTGCGGTCGGGTCGAACGCCGCGGGCAACTCCTGGTTGCGCTGCTGCTGGACCGCGGCCTCGACATAGAAAGAGGCGTGTCCGAAGATGTCCGGGATGGTGACGGAGGCGCTGGCGTTGCGAATCTGACCGGCGCCTCTAGCTTCCTGATTGCTGTACGGGGTGCACACTTCCGGCGCATCGGGGAAGGCACAAGGGTCGGGACGATCGAGGGCGACCGCGTGCAGCCCCAGGGTGGCTTGTTGGGGGCCGCCTTCCACGCTCGCCCCGATGAGCCGGTCCGGCACGAAGGTGGCCTCGGGGTTCGTGATGTAGGCCGTCTCACGCGGGGTCGGCATGCCCGCGAAGTACCATGTGCCAGGGGCCTCGAGCACGCGCCCGCTCGGCTCGTCCACCCGCAACGGGTTGAGATAACCCCCCACGCCCGAGACCCGAAGCTTCGTACCCTTCGGCATCGGCACGCGATAGGAGAGCTTGCCCCCGCGGATCGTCGTGTCCACCGCAAGCTCGTCGATCTTCCGTACGCTCAACACCAACCCGCGCCCGAACTGCGCGTACACGTCCCCTACCGTCGCCTCGATCTCCGGCGTCATGTACGTCAAGTACAGCTTCGACGGGTACACGACGTTGCGATACCGGTTCGACAGCTCTCTACCGTGAACGAACGTCCGGTCGTACAGGTCCGGTGGGTCGGGGTTGCCCGGCGACGGGGTCCACGCGGCAACGTCCTCTTCCGCCAAGTCGTTCGGGTCGGGCGTGGAGAAGAAGGTCGAGCTGTCCATGCGGACGCCTAGAACGAGCCGATACCACTGCGCCTGCACGTTGAGGCGGTTCGTCCACGTGCCCCAATTGTCGTCCACGCCGGTGTTGTTGCGGTTGTCGAAGTTGTAGTTGACGACCGCGGTCTCGGTCACGTCCACGGTGAGGGGATGACCCGCGACATCGCCGCCCTCGAGGGCGAAGGCGGAAGGGCCAACGAGACCGACGGCGGACGCGGTCAGTAGTTGCAGGGTACGTTGCCGCAGCGCACGCGCCGATGCACTAGACCCGGTTCTTGCCGTGTTACGAAGCGAGGTAGACGGACGACTTCGACGCCATCGCATGGTGCAAGGTCTTAGTACAGCGGTCGGCAAGTTGGTACCTCGCGTGGGAGGGCCTCGCCCGGGAATGCGAACCACGCGATCCCCGGCCCGGCCCGCGGAAGAACGTCGGGTTGTTGCGAGAGGCGAGCGGACGGGATCGCGGCGCTCGCACCGAGACCGTGCAGTAACGGGCGTTCAGGGGACGACGCGAGTGACGTTCCAGGTGACGACGGTCCCCCTGGCTGGGTAGATCTGCCGCAGCACCATGGGACGTCGGAACGTCTTCTGTTCGCCGTCGACCATTCTGGCCTTGCCAAATAGCCGCTTCTTCTTGCGAAGCGTGTACATCACGATCGTGACGGATTCCTGGAGGAAGAATCTCCAACGACCGTCGGTTTGGCGATGCCCCATGACGGTTCCCTCGGACTTCATATCGGAGATTCGCATCTCGTTCTGGTGCTCGCTCTTGAGAAACTGCATGTAGGCCTGCATGTCGGGGGTCATCCTGTCGTAGGTGCCGCCGCCGGAGAGGTACCGCTGCTTGTTGACCTCCGCGAAATTCTGGGAGCCTCCGGACATCCGACCGAACAGGAGACGCCAATGGGTCACGCTGTCGGATTCGGTTCCCGTGCTGGGATCCGTGAGCCTCGGTTTCGCGGTGAAGTCACGGGTATTCGAGAAACCGCCATGATAGACGGTCGGCGAGTCGTCGGGGCCATCGACGAAGACCGAGCAGCCCGACAACGCCGACGTGAAGAAGATCGGGGAGTCTGGCGTGCCGGGCGGCAGAACCTCCGGCCGCAGGATCTTCATCTTCGTCACGTGGTCGGAGAACCAGGGCAGGAACCACATGGGCAGGTAGTTCTTCCTCTGCCGCTCGTCGAGTTGACGATGCGAGAGGAACGCGAGTTGGTACCTGTCCCCTTGCTCCTTGACGAGCGAACCGTAGGCGATTCGATCGCGCGGTGACGTGAGCGTCAGCTTGGAATCCGTGGTCTCGACTTGTCCCGAAAGAACTCGGGCCAGGGGAAGGTAGCCGTTCGGTCCCTTGCCCATCGTGTAGCCCGACCCGGGAACGACCCAGTAGTCCTCGAGAAATCCCTTGGGATCGCTCTTGAGTCGAAGCAGATCCATCGACAGAACCATGGCACACTCCTCGGTCCGCGAAGGTAGCACGTTGCGACCCGAAAGGAGAGCCGGCCCCGCCGGACGGGGTGTCAATCCGGATCCTCATAGGCGAGCGGCCAGGCGTCAGGCAGAGCCCGACGTCACTAAGGGGTTGGGCTCACACCCGTGCGATCCCGTCGCAACGCCCCAAGATCCACCGGCTCCTCGCAGAGCACCACGACCAGCCTCCGCGGCCCATGGGCGGGAATGACCAGCACCTTCTCCACGTCGGCGGTGCGGCTCGGCCCGGTCACGATGATTTGGTAGTCCCCCCACGTGGCGGACTTGCGCTTGACCGCGCGTGCCACGAGCGCATGCGCCACGGTCGGCACGATCTGGCTGGGCCTGCCCACGACGATGTGCGTCTCCGCGAGCATGACGGGATGCCCCTCGGCGCGCCGTCGCATGTCGATGACCACGCCACCGGTGTCCGCGATCAGCATCTCCGCATGGGTGATGCCCAAGGCGTACTCGCGCTTGTCGGTCGGCTCGCCCTGCACCGCAACGCGGTCCGCCGGGTGTTCTTCCATGCGAATGCGGAGGAACTCCTCTGCGACGGACGCCTGGTCGAAGATCTGGACCTCACTGGCGCCGTCGGGGCCAAGCTCGACCATGCGCTCCTGGAAGGACCGCAGCAGGTCGTTGTGGGCGTAATGGGTGGGCTCGGGTCCGGGGCCGCTGTCGGGCCGGGCGACGGGCTCGAGCAGGGGCTGGGTCTCGGCGGGTGACCGGTCGAGCCGTTCGCGATGCCACCAGCGGCGGAAACTTTCCTTGGGAGGGGAGGGCAACTCCCGCGACGCGAGCCACGCCTTGCCCGTCGGGTGAAAGGAGGCCAGCTTGCGGGCCAGCGGATACAGCCGCGTGCCCCGGTCCATGCGGCTGCCCTTGCGCATCGCGGAGGCAGCCATGCGAAGCGGCCACGCGAGCGAATCCGAGGACCCCTTCTCCACGATCCGGGCACGCATCGTGAGCAAGTGCTTGTGCAGCGGGATCCGCACGGGACAGGTCTCGGTGCAGGCGCCGCACAGCGAAGAGGCGAAAGGCAAGTCACCGAACCGATCCATACCCTCGAGGTGGGGCATCAGCAGCGAGCCAATGGGCCCCGGGTAGGCGCCACCGTAGGCGTGGCCGCCCACGTTCCGGTACACCGGGCACACGTTCATGCACGCCCCGCAACGGATGCACGTGAGCAGGTCCCGCAGCTCTTCGTCGAGCATCAGCTTGCTGCGACCGTGATCGAGCAGGACGACGTGCATGTCGGGGTGCGCGTCGGCCATCAGGGAGACGTAGCAACTCTGTCGCTGTGCGGTGGCCGAGACGGGCAGCAAGCGCAGCAGTACGCCGAGGTCCTTTTCGGTTTCGATCAGCTTGTCGATGCCGGCGAGCACGATGTGCCGCTTGGGCAAGGCGGTCGTGAGCAGGATGTTGCCCTCGTTCTCGACCAGGACCACGGTGCCGGTCTCCGCGACGAGGAAGTTGGCGCCGGAGATGCCGACGTCGGCCTGGAGGAACCGTTCGCGCAGGTGCTTTCGGGCGGTGAGCGAGAGGTCCCGCGCGAGGCGGTTGCGGGTCTCGGGGTCGGCGGGCTCGGGGTCGTCGATCCAGGGCGGCACCTGCATACCGAGCTTGTCGCGGAAGATGCGAGCGACGTCCTCGGTGGACAGGTGGATGGCGGGGGCGGTGACATGGGAGGGCGATTGGCCGGCGAGTTGAACGATGAGCTCTCCAAGGTCGGTCTCGGTGACCTGGGCCCCGGCCTTCTCGAGGGCCTGGTTGAGTCCGACCTCCTCGGAGGTCATGGACTTGCTCTTGGTGACCTTTCCGCCTGCCTCCATCACGAGCTTGGCGATGAGCTCGCACGCTTCCTCGGACGTCTTCGCGAGGGAGACGGACACGCCCCGGCCCGCGAGGGCCCGCATGAAGGAGGCGAGCAAGTCCTCGTGGTGATCCAGGGCGCGCATCCTGGCGTCGTGCGCACGAACGCGCAGGCTCTCCCAGTCGAGCATCGGCCCGACCAGCTGATCGCGCCTGCGTACGGTGTGCAAGGTGGCCTTGTGCACCTTGTCGCCCAGGCCGAGCTCGTCGAGCTTGGCGCGCGACGCGTCGCGGAAGCCGTGGCTGCTCATGCGTCCTCCAGGCCGGAAGCGAGGACCTCCGCCACGTGCAGGAGCTTGGGACGGCTCTCGCCTTGACGGGAGAGCAATCCCCCGAGGTGCATCAGGCAGCTCGAGTCGGTGGAGATGAGGTAGTCGACGTTGGCGTCGAGGATGGGCTCGAGCTTGCGACGGCCCATGGCGGCGGAGACCTCGGGGAACTTCACGGAGAAGGTGCCGCCGAAGCCGCAGCACCAGGAGTCGGAGGATGTTTCGACGACGGACAGGCCCTTGACGGAGGCGAGCAAGGTGGATGTGGCACGACCGACTCGGATTTCGCGCAGGGCGTGACATCCGATGTGCAGGGCAGCGCGGCCCTCGAGGGTGGCTCCCAGGTCGGTGACGCCGGCGCGGTCGACGAGGAACTCGCAGAGCTCGAAGACGCGGGCGCAGACGGGGGAGTCGACGAGCTCGGGGTAATGGCAGCGCACCATGGCGGTGCAGGAGCCGGAGGGACAGACGATGACGTCGTAGGGTCGGAACACGTCGCAGAAGCGCTGGGCGAGGTCGCGTGCCTCGTCGCGTTTTCCGGCGTTGAAGTGGGGTTGGCCGCAGCAGGTCTGGTCCTCGGGGTACTCGGGGTGAAAGCCGAGGTGCTCGAGGATCCTCACCGTGGCGATGCCGACGGAGGGATAGAAGCTGTCGACGAAGCAGGGAACGAAGAGGCCGAG
Organism: uncultured Polyangiaceae bacterium; assembly: GCA_964488865.1. Lineage (GTDB taxonomy): Bacteria > Myxococcota_A > Polyangia > Polyangiales > Polyangiaceae > MWCO01. The sequence goes on from CAZAWR010000024.1 coordinate 61,412, forward strand.
TCGCACGAGGAGGTTTTCGTTCTTACGGCGAGGGAAGTCAAACGGGAGGTTGCCCGGCCCGGGGGAAGGCGGTGGTGTGGGCGCAGATTCCGCAGAGAGCCGCAGATGGCTTGGGTTGTGTTTGCGGAGGAGGGCAGTCGAGCGGCGACGGGCGGTGTGCGACGGGAGATGTATTTTTATCCCTATACGTATACTTATTTGCGTGACACCGGGATCTCGCGAGTGGATTCTGTCTGCGGGTTGCGGAGCCGACGGCAAGCGTGGGGAAGCCCGCCGGGGCGGGGCTTAGCGATGTCCGCCTGATGGAACCGTGTCAACCCGTTCTCCTGGCCCATGCTATCTCGATGGAGTTCGAGGAAGAGCTGCCTTCCACCTCCCAAGCGAGCTCACGTCGTGGTCGCGCCAAGCCCGCCCTCGCGGCGGGCTTTCCCCGAAGTTGCCGTGGGCTCTGAGCCCGCGGTGAGGGAAGGCAAAGGCCTGTGTGCATATCCCGATATGGATAAACATGAGCGCCTCCGGATCAGGGCAAATCCCCGGCCAGCGCGCGAAAGTACCACATGCGCCCCACGCCGTAAGGCTTCGGGTCGCGGCCAAAATCGACCTCGTGCCGCCGCCCGTCGTAGGCGAGGGCGCACTGCTCGTAGTGCACTGACTCGCGCATCTCCATCGCCCGGTTGGCATCGCCGGCCACAAGCGTCAGGCCGACCACGAATGCTTCGCCGCCGAGCTTCCCGTTGCTGTCGTCGATGAACCACGCGCCGCACGAGGGACAGATCCCGACGGCAGCTTGCACGGATTGAGGCCGAGGGGTGGCTCGGGGGATCAGGCCCTTGCAGAAGCCGCAACAGGCTTTCTGGGGCTTGGATTGCTTCGGGATCTTGTTGGGGTCGATTCGTTTTCTCGGGCCCAGCTTCAGCATGATCGGGGTCTCAGCTCAGAGCGCCGCGGATCGTGGCGAGCGCGTCCGTGGCGGCGGCGACGACGTCTTCGTCGGGGTCGGCGAGCAACCCTTCGAGGGCGTCCATGGCGCGGGGATCGGCGAGGATTCCCAGCAGGTCCGCCACGTCCCCTCTCAGGTTGATGCTCTCGCTTGCGAGCAGCGAGATCAAGCCGGGGACCAGGTCCCGCAAGCTCCCCGGAGCGGCTTCCTGGGCCATCTGGATCGCGAGCGTGACCGCCATGCGATCGGACAGGTCCCCCGTCTCCAGCAGCGGCAGCACCGAGGGCGCTCGCCCCGGCTCCCGAAGGAACCGCGCAACGCGCTCGAGCTGTCGTCCATGCAGCCAGGCCCGAACCTTGTGACTGTCGTACGACGGCGTCCCCCGTGAGGCCAGGATCTCCGCCAACGCCCATGCGGTCACCGGCCCCTGCAACATCAAGTCATCGTCCACGATGGTCGCAGGCACCGACTGCACCGCATGCCGTTCTCGCAGATCCTGCGCCTCGAACACGTCGCGCACCGAGACCACGACCGAAGGACATCGCCTCTCCAGGTCCCGCGCCTGCTCCACCACCCGCGCGCAGTTCGGACAGTCCTTGCTCACCAGTACGGTCACAGTGGCCGGCGCCGTGATTCGGTCGAAGTAGGTCGAGGTCGTCATGAGCCCATCACCAGCCTGCGGCACCGTCGTATCACGGGATGCGGCGAGCTCACGGGGGGAACTGCCCCGCCCCCGTCGCCAAGGAACCGTCGCCCAGCGGGATCCCCGTGTCCTCGAGGACGTGGCCCCACACATCGGTCACCCGAATGTCGTACGGGCCCACCCCCAACCCCGACTCCACGAAGTAGTTGTAACTCTCCCGCGGGATCAACTGGTAGGCGCCGTTCACCTTCACTTCCAGCTCGCTCACCGCCCACCGCGTGTTGCGTACCTGGATCGCCGTCCACCACTGGGAAGATCCCTCCTTGAACCGGTACACGATCGGGCCGTCCACGTCGCACGCCACGTCGTACCAGGAGATGGGAACGCGCCCGTCCACGGGGTTGGCGATGAGGGCGAAGGCCTCCGCGCTCAGGTCGACGTCGCCGGGAGCGCACTCGGGGCAGCGGTCGACGATGCGGACGGTCACGGACCCGCTCGGGCCGGTCACCAGGATGCAGCCGCCGCACACGGCGGAGTTCGCGTAGTCGGTGTTGTTCATCGCGGCGACCATCAGGTCGTTCGGGGAGGCGTCGAACGAGCAGTTTCCGGACCCGTCCGCGTCGTAGTAGGTGCCTTCCCCCTCGTGGACGTCGGGTTCTCCGCCGGAGCCCGCGGTTCCTCCTGTGCCGGAGCCCGCCGTTCCTCCTGTGCCGGAGCCCGCTGTTCCTCCTGTGGCCGAACCGCCCGTGCCGGAGCCCGCCGCTCCCCCCGTGCTCGAACCGCCCGTTCCTCCCGTGGCCGAGCCTGCCGTCCCCGCGTTGCCAGCTCCCCCGTCCCCGCCGGTCCCCCCGGAGCCGCCCGCGCTCGACCCACCCGCGCCGCCTGTTGCCGGGCCGTCGGAGTCTTCCCCGCTTCCGCAACCACACGCGAGGACCAAGGCGAGCACCAGGGAGGGCAGGACGCGGCTCATGCCTGAAGCTACCATGCCGGCCGGGAGCCCGTGCACCCAGTGCTTGACTTCGGGAGCGCGAATGTTAGATAAGGCGACCCGGCTCCCGAGAGCCTGGCGAGGTAGCCAAGTGGTTAGGCAACGGTTTGCAAAACCGTCAAACGCCGGTTCGAATCCGGTCCTCGCCTCCGAGATCGCCTGAGAGATAGAGCGCGACGAGACGCGTCGCCTCCAGCAGGCGCGAGAGGTAGCGCGCACCGCTTTCGCGAGCGCACCTGGGGTGGTCCGAATTCGCGACGCGCTTCTCGCAAAGCACTTTGCCACATCTGCCGCCGGTGTGAGAAGATGCCGCTTCGGATGGATGCACCCCTGCCACTCGCCGGGCGTTACCGCTTCCTGCGGGGGCTACGAGGAGCCTCCTCAGGGGTGATCTGGCTCGCATCGGATTCCGTCGCCGGTCGCACGGTGGTGGTTTCGTCGGTGACGTCCGCTCGCGTTGCAGGATTGAAGAAGTCGGTGGGGCTGAACCATCCCCACCTCGCCACGCTGCTCGACCTGTTCGACGACATCTCACCGGGTCAGATCCCCGGTCGCGTGGCCCTGCGCCAAGGCATGGCCATCGCCGTGGCAGAGCACGTGGCTGGGCAGACCCTTCACGAGCGGCTGGAGTCGGGGGCGCTGTCGCCGCACCGGGCGGTGAGTGTCGTCGCCAAGATCGCGAACGCCCTTTACGTGTTGCATTCGGAAGGGGGCGTGCACGGGGCGCTGTCGCCCAGAAGCGTGGTGGTGACGCGCAACGACGGGGGTGTGGTCCCGGTGTTGACGAACCTGCGCGCCGCGGCAAACGGGGCGTACTGTTCGCCGGAGCGGGTGCGCGGAGGGGGGCCGACCCCGGAAGACGACACCTGGGCGCTGTACGGGACTCTGTTCGCGGCCTTGACGGGCGAAACCCCGTATGAGGGCAAGACGCGCGAAGAGCTTGCCGCATCCATCCTGTCCGGGGCGATTCCGAGCCTGCTCGTCCAGGGCGTGTCGGACCCCGCGCTGCAACAGCTCATGCGGCAGGGCCTGCAAGTCGACCGCGCGGCGAGGCAAGTCTCGGTCGCCGGTCTCGAGAAGGCGCTGGTCATGTGGCTGCGGACGCACCCATCCGGGGAACAGGAGCGCGTGTCGATGGTAGCGCCCCTCGTCAGCCTTCCTCCGCCGCCCATCGACGACGAGGACGTGGCCGAAGGTCATCGGACGCTTGCCGTCGCGTCACCGGTTTCTGACGGCAGGCTACCGGAAGACGAGTTCGACGATGACGACGACGACATGGCGACGGTCCAGCTGGATGCCGGGTCGACCATGGCGCAGGCGTTCGCCATGTACGGCTCGCCGCTCGGCGAGGCGGACGACCCGTCCCTGAAGGATCAGCTTCCCACCAGCGTGATGTCCGGTCCCATGCTGGACGACATGATGGGCCAGTTGAGGGAGGAATCGGCCAAGGCGCGTGAGCCCATGCGCAGTGTCACGCAGTCGATGGACCCGTCGATGGTGGAAGCGTTTCGCGTACAGTCTTTGATGGGGGACAGTGTCGAGGTGGAGCTGCCGCCGTCCCAGCCTTTCCTCGACAGTTGGCCGGAGGATCCTCCTCGGCCGGATCAAGGCCCGCCGCCCTTCGGGAGGCCTCCTGCCGCCCCACCGCCTCCCCAACCTCCCACGAGTGGACCCCAGAAGGGTTGGGGGCCGGCCGAGCCAACGCCGCCTCACATCGAGCCGGCCGTCCTGCACGCCGTCGCCCAGGATGCGGCCGAGCAGCAGGCCGACCCCGTGAGCCAAGGGTTCATCGACCCCAGCGTCCCGCTCGTAGACCCGGCCGTCGCCAAGCCCGTCGAGGCCCAGCCCATCCCCGACCCCGCTCCCCCCACCAAGAAGCGGAGCGTCTTCTGGTTGCTGCTGGGGGGCGTGCTGCTGATGGCCTTCGCCGCAGCCCTCTCGTTCACCATCGCCGTCGTCACTGCCGGGGGACGCCTGCCCGCTCCCGTCGCCTCGATCCTCGGACGCGCCACCGGCTCACCGGCTCCGACCCCTGTCCCTGCCGTCGCAGCGTCTTCCGCACTCCCCGCCGCTTCCGAAACGCCCGAGGGGACCGACGCGCCCGTGGACAGCGTCGCGCCAGAAGGCAGCGACCTCGCGCCCGAGACCAGCCACAGCGCGCCCGCCGGAGCAGCCTCCACACCGCTTCCCGCCGAAGCGGACCTCCGCGCGTGCGTCGAGGACTTCTTTCCGCAGGGCACCTTCGTGCGCAAAGTGCCCTTCGACTACGTCTGCGCGAACGACAATCCCCGCAAGGCGGCTGTCATGCTTCACCAGCAGCTCGTCAAAGGAGGCGCAGGGGGCGTGACCGAGGGCATGCGCATGTGGTCTTCGCTGAGCTGGTACGAGCTCGTCGTCGTGTCCATGATCCGCGACGCCTGCTGCCCGGGCGCCTCCCCTCTCGACCTGCCCGAGCCGGGGGAGCCGTGCGCTCCCATGGTCGGCGTGATCGGCAAGGTGAGCCGCGGCGGGTGCACGCAGGAGGCAGCCAGGGAACGGGCCATGCTCTTCGAGGAGTCCGTTCGTTGCCTGTACGCCCACGAACGCCCTCGCCCCTATCGATACCAGGGCGTGGTTCGCCCGCATCAGCGCATGGCCTTCGAGGACTTCCTCCAACGGTTGCCTCCGGCGCGCTGCACGCCGTGACGAGGTGACGCAGAACGTGCGCGCGGGGACGGACGGGGTGGAGCGAGAGCAGCCGATGCGCTAGGTTCTTCCCGTGGCTCGCCCCGTGACCTTTCTCCTGTCCCTCGCTCTCGCGACGTTTCCGGTCGTCGTGATGGGATGCAAGGACATCTCGCGCTTCGGGACGGGGCCCGACGAGAGTTACTGTGGTGGGATCGTGCCCGGAGGCTTCGTGCGACAGGGGTTCGCCCCGGGGGTCGCGATGCGCCTACACATCGATCCCGACCGGCTTCACGACGCTCCCGGCGACATCAGCACGGACGACGGGACGTTCGTCGACGCGCCGTTGCGGCCCATTCCCCAGCTCGCTCACGACAGCCTGTCGACCCTGGACTTCGGGGAGGGCCGGGTCCGCAACCTGTTGCTGGGCGCGCAGCCGGCGCAAGGTGCGACCGCCTATGTCATCGTCTCGCTGCTCGAGAACGAGAGCGTGGAGGTTCGCGTCCTGCGAGGCGCTCCCCCCACCGATATCGAGGCCGTCCCCGTGAGCTGGTTCGGGCCGGAGTTGTTCGGTGTCTTTCCCCTCGTGAGGCAGAAGGGCACGTGCGAGTTCTAGGCATCGAATCCTCTTGCGACGAAACCGCCGCGGCGGTCGTCTCCGAAGACGGCTGCATCGAGAGCGATGTGGTGCGCAGCCAGGTTGCGCTGCACGCGCCCTACGGGGGTGTCGTCCCCGAGTTGGCCTCCCGCGATCACATGCTCGCGGCCTTGCCCGTCGTGAGGGAGGCGCTCGCCCGCGCCGGCATGGAGCTTCGCGACGTCGACGGCGTGGCGGTCACCCACCGGCCGGGGTTGATGGGTGCTTTGCTCGTCGGCGTGCAGGTGGCCAAGGGACTCGCCTACGGCGCCAGCAAGCCCCTGGTGGGTGTCGATCACCTCGTGGGGCACTTGCTCGCGTCGTTTCTTTACGACAAGGAGAAGGGCCGCACCGTGCAGGCGGCTTTCCCCTACGTCGCCCTCATCGCGTCCGGGGGACACACGTCGCTGTACCGTGCGGATGGCCCCTTCCCCGAGCAGATGCGAGAGCTGGGAGGCACGCGGGACGACGCGGCGGGGGAGGCCTTCGACAAGGTGTCCAAGCTGCTCGGCCTCGGTTACCCCGGAGGTCCCATCATCGACCGTCTCGCGGCGCAAGGGGACCCCAACGCGGTGAAGGTCCCGCGACCCATGTACGCCGGCAGCTCCCTGGAAATGAGCTTCTCAGGCATCAAGACCTTCATCGCGTCGCACGTGGCCGCGAACGGACGGCCCTCGAGCGAGCAGCAGATGGCTGACCTCTGCGCCTCCTTCCAGGCCGCCGTCGTGGCTACCCTCGTCAAGAAGACGCTTCTGGCCGCACGCACGGAAGGCGTCGACACCGTGGTGATCGGGGGTGGCGTGGCGGCGAACCGCGGGCTCCGGCAAGGGTTTGCGTCCGCATGCGAGAAGCAAGGGCTGCAGCTCGTCGTTCCGGCGCCCGCGCGGTGCACGGACAACGGCGCCATGATCGCCTACGCCGGGGCGCTCGAGCTCGCTCGGGGGACACGCCACGGCTTCGACCTCGGCGTGTCGACCCACACCGTCTTGCCGCGCGCGACCCGCCGCGGCGGCGGGCGACGACCGTAACCCGAAGCAACCACAGAGGCCGCAGAGACCACAGAAACGGGGATGGTGTTGGTGCGGAGGTTGGCAGGGTGGGTGAGGCCTGAAGATCGAGCGGATGCTCAACCAATTCCTGGCGACGGGCGAGCGGCTTTGGCAGCAAGGATGCCGCGATCTTCGCGGTCCCGTCTAGTTCTCCACGGCCACCCGGATCGACTCGATCGTCACGTCGTCCACGGGCACGTCGTCGTAGGAACCCACGGTCTGCGTCGGCACACCCTCGATCTGATCGACCACGTCCATGCCTTCGATGACTTTGCCGAACACCGCGTAGCCGGCCACAGTGGACTGGCCCGCGTTGAGGAACGTGTTGTCGACCGTGTTGATGAAGAACTGCGACGTGGCGGAGTCCGCGGCGTTGGTGCGGGCCATCGCGATCGTGCCCCGAAGGTTCGAGAGACCCGAGGTCGCGGCCTCGTTCACGATGGGCGGGAAGAGCGTGGCGCGCGTCTTCAACCCCGGCTCCAAACCTCCACCCTGGATCATGAAGTCCGGGATCACACGGTGAAAAATCAAGCCATCGAAGTACTCCGCGTCGGCGTACTTCTGGAAGTTCTCGACCGTGACCGGCGAGGCTTCCTCCTCGAGCGCGATGCGGATCGTGCCCATCGACGTCACGATCGTGGCGACCAGGGCCGGGCCGGCCGCGTCAGCCGTGTCCGTAGCCGTGTCCGTAGCCGTGTCCGCGGCTGTGTCCTCGGCTGTGTCCGCCGTACCTGTGTCCTGCGTCGCATCGGGCGCCGCCTCGGACACCGCGTCCGGGCTCGCATCGACCTCGACATCCGGCGTGACGTCGCTCGTGGCGGAATCGGACGTCCCAGCGTCGCCCGAGGGATCGCCTTCGTCGTCGGAGGTCGAGCAAGCCGAGCCGACGAGCAGGCAGAACGAAGCAAGCAACAAGGAGATGGATGAGCGCATGAGCAACCTCGGTCGAAGGGAGTGTGCGGGTGCGGTACCAGGCCCGGGCGGGCGATACAACCGATGATTCGCCAACGAGCTCGCGATCAGCGCACGTGGAAAATCTGCCGCCCCTGCCAGGCGGGCAGGGTGCGCATGTCCATCCAGACCTCGCGGGCGGAGGTGTAGCGGTAGGCATCTCGCCGTCGCAGCATCTTGGCGAGAATGCTTCCGAGAGGCGTACCGAGCTGTTCTGCGCGCTGTCGTGCGACGCCTTCGGAGATCTGCCGGACGAGCATCTCGTAGGGGACGTGGCGGTCGAGGGGAGGCCTGCCGGTGATCATCCAGTACATGACCATGCCGAGCTGGTAGAGGTCGCTCTGCTTGCTCGTGTAGCCGGCGGCGATGAGCTCGGGCGCCATGATGGCGTGGTGGACGATCTCGGGGCGGACCGTGGGGGCGCCTCGCAGCTCCGCGGAGATGCCGAAGTCCGAGAGCTTCACGATCGGCCGGTCCGCCTGCTGAATGAGCACGTTGCCAGGGTGCAGGTCGTCGTGCACGAGGTCCCAGTCGTGCAGATACTGCACGGCGGCGAGCATTTGTCGGAACAGCTCGATGGCGAGCTCTTCCTGCAAGGGCTGCTCGAGCATGTCGTGCAGCGTGTGGTCGCACCACTCGAGGGCGACGCAGAAGGTGCTTTCCCACTCGAACGCGTCGTGAATGTACACGACGTTGGGGTGTCGCAGCTGCAGGAGGCGACGGACCTCGCTCGACCAGTCTTCGCGGACGCGTTCGATCGGGCGACCCGAGGGGCGAAGCACCTTGAGCGCGTAGCGCTGGTCGAAGGGGCCGAGGCATTCGTAGACGGCGCCGAAGCTGCCGGCGCCGACCTGGGGACCGATCACGTAGTCACCGCGTTGGGAGCGAACGGTGACGGTCTGGGCGGCGGGCGGAGTCCACCCGGGCATGGTCATGGCCAGGCCGGTTGCGTGCGTGGATGCGGTGGCCCCAGGCTGCGTCACGGAGGGAGGCGCGGCGATCGGGTGTTCGCCGGTGCTGCGCAGGGCCGGGGCAGGGCCGACGGGGGTCGCCGAGTGCATCGTGGGCCTGTCGGGGACGACAGGGTACGCGCCGGTGTTGTAGGTAACCGCGGGCATCACGGGCGCGACGATGGGGACGGGTTGGACCGGCGCGGCGTGGACCGGGGGCAGCTTGGGCGTGGTGGGGTGGGACGCGGGGGGCGGCGGGATGAGAGGCGTGCGCCGGGGCGCGGGCGCATAGGGGGTGGGAGCGGACACGGGGGGCGGACGCAGGGTGCCGGTGGGGCCTCGGGACCCGGAGCTCGTAGGGCTCGAGGGCTCGTCGTCGGAGCGCGGGGGAGGAGGGATGGTTCCGGCCACGAAGGGAGATGATAGTCGAGTGGCGCGGAGGGACCAGGCTATCTGACGCTCAGTATCCTCGGCGTGCGAGAAGGATCTGTCCCGGCTCCAGCTCGTACTCGGTGTAGGTGACGACGCAGATGGCCGTGTTTTCGCGCGCTCGCAGGACGCGGACTTCCCCCACGACCTCCGTGGGGAACTTCTGCCCGCGGACCGTGTCCGGGGCGCGCTGAACCTCGGCGGAGCGCAGCCGGTAGGCCACGCGGGTCGCGGCCATCTTGCGGCCGACTTTGACGCTCCGGTCCCAGCGATCCCCGCGGGTGACCACGAAGAACCGGTTTCCAGGACGGAGCCCGTCCTTCTCGCCCTTGTCGATGAACACCACCTGGTGCTGGCCGATCAGCTCCCGTGGCTGGATCGCACCCGTGATCTGCGCCCACACCTCTCGATCGTTCGGGACCGGCGGCACCACGTCGAACCGACGGCCGATGGGGCCCACCTTGTCGCCGCGCTCGATCACGTCGAGAGACTCGGTGATGTCCACGCGCGCGATGCGCGTCTTCGGGTTCCACTGGCTGACCTTGACGGTCCCCTTGATGTGGACGACGTGACCCTTGCTCTTGCCGGCTTCGGGCTTGTGCGCGCTTCGAAAGAGCGTGAGCTCCTGTCCGATCCGGATGTCGTGGTCCTTCTCGACCTTGACGTAAGCCTCGTCCCCGTCGGACAGCAGCATCTGATCGTCGGGGCTCCCGACGAGCATGCCCCAGACCTCCTTGGACTCGTCGCCGACGAAGCCATAGTCACGGAGGAAGACGGTGCCCGCGGGTACGACGTTTTGCTGGCGGACGAAGCCGCCGCCCTGATCGGGTTGCGCGGCGCCGGTGGTCGTGGCGCGCATGCGCAGACGGTCGCCGGGGTAGATCCAGTGCGGGTTTTCGACCTGCGGGTTGTAGGACCAGACCTTCGGCCACGCGTAGGGGTTGTCGTAGTAGTGATCGCACAGGTCCCACAGGGTGTCGCCCCTGCGAACCGTGTGATGGCCGGGGACCGAGGTCGCGCGGCCGCCGAGTACGTAGGAGCCTTCGGCGCCACCCCGCACGGACTCGCTGCGCCCCGATCCCGACAGGTCAAACCCGTAGGACCCTCCCTCGCTCGGCTCCACGGGTCCCGTTGGCACCCCCCAAGGAGCCGTCGTCGTGGTCGTCGTGGACGGCGTGGTCGGGGGGTTCACCACCACCGTGGTGTTGCCGCCTCCCGCCGGGACCTGCACGGCAGCGCCGTCGTCGGGTGCGTCCTCTCCCTGCGCGAACGCCAGCGTGCACCACAGCACGGGACCGAACGTCGAGACGATCTTGATGGTCAGGAACCTGAACTTGCCCATCACCCTACTCCCTCGGGATCTTGCCGGCGGCATCACTGCTGGGATGGTTCTTACGAAGCTGCTCGAAGGTCTTGGCGGCCTTGTCCCGTTCCCCCATTCGACGCTGGGACAGGCCCAACTTCAAGAGGGCGTCGGGTACCTTGTTTCCGCGCGGAAACCGCGTGAGGAGGCCTTCGAACTGCTCGGCTGCGCGCACGTAGTTGCCCATGGCGTAGTAGCACTCGCCCCGCCAATACATCGCGTTGTCCGCGTTCGCATGCCCCGGGTACCGGACCAGAAACCCTGCGAGGGCCTCGAGGGCTTCCTCGTACCGTTTCTTGTCGAGAAGCTCGAGGGCGACGTCGTAGTCCCGAGCCGCTTGCGCGTCCGTGGCGCCCTTCGGGGCCACGCTGCCTCGCTGGACCGACGGCATCCGGTCTCCTTCCACGCGAATCACGGTGGGAGGCTCCCCGTCGTCCTCCGGGGGCGCCCCTTCGCTCTCCAGAGGAGGCTCCTCTCCGGGACCGAGCTTGACGACCTCAAGGCCGTCAGGTCGCTCGTCCTTGCGCTTGGGCGGAGCCGTCGCCGCTGCGCCTGCCAGTTCGAGGTTCGTCACCCTCTCGTTCAAGCGCTCGTTGGTGTTCTGGATCGCATGAATTTCACGGCGCATCTCGTCCAGTTGGCGCTGTGCGGACGCACCCGCCCCTGAGCACCCGAAGCAGACGGCCGGGAGCAACGTGAGCAGAGCAAGACGGCGCGGAATACTCATCCGATCCGAAGCCTACGGTGGATGGGCGACCTGGGCCAATTTCGCGGGTACCCGGCCTGTCTTTCCCGGGTCTTCGTCAGGAGCAGCCGAGGGAGTTGCCACAATTCAGGCAGCGATAGCACGACCCGTTCCGGACCGTGATGTGCCCGCAGTTGTCGCACACCGGGGCGTCGCCCATCAGGTCGTCCAGGGACTGGCTCAGGGCATCCCCGGGTAGCGCCGGCTCGGGCGGCTCCGGCAAGGCCAGCTGGGCACTCGGCTCAGGCGGGGGCAACGACGCCGTCATGTCCTTGTGAGCCTTGGTGTCCGACGGGTCCTCGATCCGATGCTGCACCGGGGCCGGAGGGACCTGGGCAAGGTCGTAGCGCTGCAGGTACTCCACGCCCAGCACCCGGAAAATGTAGTCCACGATCGACGTCGCGAACTTCACGTTCGGGTGGCCCTCCACCAACCCCTGGGGCTCGAACCGGGTGAAAGAAAACTGATCGACGTACGTGGACAGGGGCACGCCGTGCTGCAACCCGATCGAGACGGCCATGGAGAAGCAGTTCATCAGCGAGCGGAAGGCCGCGCCCTCCTTGTGCATGTCGATGAAGATCTCGCCAAGCATGCCGTCGGCGTACTCTCCCGTGCGCACGTAGACCTTGTGGCCCCCTACGCGCGCCTCCTGCGTGAACCCCTGACGCTTTTTCGGAAGACGCACACGGACGCTGGGACCTCGCACCCCTGCGTCCGGCGTTACCTCCGATCCCGAGGCCAGAACCATCCGGTCCGCCTTCTGGTCCCTCTTCTCCTTCGTCCGCTTCGCCTGCAGCGGCTGCGAAGCCTTGGAGCCGTCGCGGTAGATCGCCACCGCCTTCAACCCCAGACGCCAAGCGAGCGTGTACAGCTCCCGCACGTCGTCGCGGGTCGACTCGTTCGGCATGTTCACGGTCTTCGAGATGGCGCCCGACAAGAACGGCTGCACCGCCGCCATCATCCGCACGTGCGACTCGGGCCGCAAGAACCGCTTGCCCTTCGCTCCACAGCGGTTCGCACAGTCGAACACCGACACATCCTGGTCCCGCAGGTACGGCGCGCCCTCGATGGTCATGCACCCCACGATGACGTCGTTCGCTTCCTCGATCTGCTTGCCGTCGAACCCGAGCTTGCGAAGCAGGGAGCTCCCGTCCCGCTCCGACAGGCCGAGCCGCGCATAGACGTCCTCGCCCACGACCCACGGCGCAAAGGCCTGGCTGATCTCGAAGACGCTCGGCAAGGCTGCCTCGATCTTCGCCATCTCCCCCGACGTCAGCCCTGCCTTCGCGAGCGCGCCCCGGTCGATGTGCGGCGCATCCGCCAGGGTACCGGTGCCCGAGACGTACGCCACGATCTGATCGACCTCGTGCTTCGCGTAGCCGAGACGTGAAAGGGCTGCGGGGACCGACTGGTTGACGATCTTGAAGTAGCCACCGCCCGCGAGCTTCTTGAACTTCACCAGTGCGAAGTCAGGCTCGATGCCCGTCGTGTCGCAATCCATCAGCAAGCCGATCGTTCCGGTGGGGGCGAGCACCGTGGTCTGCGCGTTGCGGTACCCGTTCTCCACGCCCATGCGCACCGCCCGGTCCCACGCCTCGCACGCCCCATCGACCAGGTCAGGCGGACAGTACGCACGATCGATCCCGTGGGCCGCGTCGCGATGCATGCTCATCACGTGCAGCATCTCGTCCCGGTTCGACTCGTAGTCTTCGAAGGCGCCCTTCGCCGCCGCCATCTCCGCCGACATGGCGTACGCCTCGCCCGTCATCACCGCCGTGATCGCGGCCGCCACCGCTCGCCCCTGGGGCGAGTCGTAGGACAGACCCATCAGCATCAGCAACGTGCCCAGGTTCGCATACCCCAGCCCCAGCGGACGAAAACGATGGGAGTTGTGCGCGATCTCCGCCGTCGGGTACGAGGAGAAATCCACCAAGATCTCCTGCGCCAACAAGAACAAACGCACCGCGTGCCGGAACGATGCGAGGTCGAGCTGCCCGTCCGCGCTCGTGAAGCGCGTCAGGTTGAGCGAGGCCAGGTTGCACGCCGAGTTGTCCAGGAACATGTACTCGGAGCAGGGATTGGACGCGTTGATGCGGCCGCTCTTCGGGCACGTGTGCCACCGGTTGATGGTCGTGTCGAACTGCACGCCCGGGTCCGCACACGCCCACGCCGCATCCCCGAGCTTCTTCCAGAGCCAGCGCGCGTCGTACTCGTCCACCGTGGCCTTCGTGGTCCGTGCGATCGTTCGCCAGGTGCCCCCCATCTCGACGGCTGCCATGAAGGCGTCCGTGACGCGCACCGAGTTGTTGGCGTTCTGTCCGCTGATGGTCTTGTAGGCCTCGCCGTTGAAGTCCGCCTCGTAGCCTTGCGCGATGAGTGCGCGCGCCTTGTCTTCCTCCCGGACCTTCCAATCGATGAAGTCGATGATCTCGGGGTGGTCCATGTCGATGCACACCATCTTGGCGGCCCGACGTGTCGTTCCGCCGGACTTGGTGGCGCCCGCCGCACGATCGAACACGTCCAGGAAGCTCATCAGCCCGGAGCTGGTTCCCCCGCCGGACAGCTTCTCCTGCCGGGCTCGCAAGGCGCTGAAGTTGGTCCCCGTGCCCGACCCGTACTTGAACAGCCGCGCCTCGGTCTTCAACAGCTCGTAGATATCCATCAGATCGTCGCCGACGTGCTGGATGAAGCACGCGGAACACTGGGGTCGCTCGAAGGCGTTGTCGACCTCCACGGCCTTGTCTTGGGCGAAGTCCCAAGCGAACACGCCTCCGTTGCCCCTGATCTGGTAGCGATGCCAGAGGCCGCAGTTGAACCAGACCGGCGAGTTGAACGCCCCCATCTGCTGGACCAACAAGTAGGAAAGCTCCGCCTGAAACGTGTCCGCATCCTCGGGTCGCGCGAAGTATCCGCCAAGCTGCTCGCCTGCCTCCCGGATCGTGATCGCCAGCCGCTCGACCACCTGCCGCACCGACGTCTCCCCACGGTTCTTGTCGCCGAACAGGCCCGCCTTCCGGAAGTACTTGGACACCACGATGTCCGTGGCCAGCTGCGACCAGCTCGCGGGAACCTCCACCCCGTCCAACTCGAACACGATCGTGCCGTCCGGGTTGCTGATGGCGCTCTTGCGCTTCTCCCACGCGATCGCGTCAAGAGGGTCCCTCCCCACCATCGTGAAACGCCGCGGAAGGGTCAGCCCGGGACCCGTCGCCGCACCCCGCTTCTTCGCCCCGCCCGCTCGTGCGCCGTTGCGCTGGCCTTTCGTCGTCTTGCTCACCGCGTCCGCCCGCTGCTGCGCCATCTTGCCTCGTATCCAATCCATGCCGGGCATGGCCCGGGTTCTGACAATCCTGGAACGGTGGGCACACGCCACCGTCCCGAAGAAGAAGCCCGCTTGCGAGCCTTCTCCCCCGCTTTCTGCCTGGAGAAGGGGCATATACACTACTGGTTGTGGTACTTCAACTCTTGACCACAATATAAAGAGGTGGAGTCTCTTTCGCCAACCCCCCTTCCCATCCTCCCCGCTCTCTAGCAAGGTCCCGCGACATGGTCTGGGAACGTCGCATGCTCTGGAACCGGGTGCTCGTGGAGAGCCGGGAGCCCAACGTCTGTCACGTGGCGATGCTGGCCGGGGTGCACGGCGACGAGAGGGCTGGGTTTCATGCCTTCGAACGGCTGCTGAGCCGATTGGGCCGGCAGCCCTTGCTGCGCGGGCGCGTGTCCCTGCTTCCTGGCAACCTGCTGGCGGCGGCGAGAAAACGCCCCACCCGATGCGCAGATGGGCAGGACATGAACCGGCTGTTCGCGGAGCCTGAAGTTCTCGCAGCGCAGGGGCTCGAGCCGCGGGGGCCCGACTGGGAGCGTGCGCAGGAGCTTGCTCCCCTGCTGCGTGACGTCGACGTGTTGCTCGATCTCCATTCGACCTCGGCCCCCAGCAAGCCTTTTGCGGTCGTGGACCGGCTGGACGACGCGACCCTGGCGCTGCTTGCGGGTATGCCTCTGGACCGCGTGGACTACGGGTATCGCGGGGTGTTGCCGGGCACCACGATGGAGTGTGTGGAACGGCACGGCGGACGTGCGATCACGGTGGAGTGCGGGGAGCATGGGCAGGCGTCGGGTGCGGGAGCGAGGGTGGCGTTCGCGAGTGCGGTGGCATTGTTGCGGAATCTCGGGATGCTGGCGCCGGGACCGAGCGCGGCGGCAGGGCCCGCGCACCGAACGCGGCTCGTGCATCGCGGCTTGATCCGGCATCCCGCGTCGTTGCAGTACGAGCCGTGGTTCAAGAGCGGCGCGAGGGTGGCGCCGGGGCAGGTGCTGGCTCGGGACCGCACGGGGACCTACGAGGCGCCCACCCGCGACCAGCTTGCCAAGGTCTTCGGCAGCGACAACGTGCCTGAATCCTTGGTCGCGATCATGGTCACGTCGCCCGCGCGTGTGGCGCAGGTGAAACCCCATGACGCCTTCCTTCTCGGTGTCCCGCAGGGGTGAGCCAACGTTGCTTCTGGCTTCCTCCGGCAGGCGGGATTGGACGAGACGGGGCTGCATCGACTATCCTTCACGAAGTTGATTGGCCCGTCCCACGCGGAGGTACCCCGATGCGCACTTCGAATCTCTTGCTTGTGTTGGCCGCTTCCCTTGCCATCGCCGGGGTGGGCGCGTGCAGTGGAGACAGCACCGATTCCGACGGCACCGGAGGGGAGGGCGGCAAGATCCTGGACTCGGGCCAGAACGACGTCGTCGCCGAGGTGGCGGAAGAGGCAGCCCTGCCGGATGCCACGGTCGACGTGACCCCGGACGTGGTTCCCGACCAGTCCGTGCAGCCCGACACGGCGGTTCCGGACGCGGAAGTCAGCGACGGGAGCCTGTTCGACCTGACGATGCCCGACGTGGCCCTCAACGATTCCGGCGCCACGCTGCAAGGGTGTTACGACTGCGCGGTGGTCGGCTGTCCTTCAGAGATGCAGGCGTGCGAAGAGGACGACAAGTGCCGGACGATCTTGCTGTGCCTGTTCGAGGACCAGTGCTTCGGCGGTTCCAGTGGGATCGACTACGGCTGCGGGATGGGTTGCGCCACGAAGGCGGGGGTCACGAGCCTGCAGGATCCGGCGGTGGGCGTTGCCATGGCCGCCGGCCAGTGCATCTCCGGCGCCTGCCAGGAGGACTGCGCGCTTCCTGAGGACGCCGGGTTCTAAACAGAATCACATTGATCCGTGCGGAAAACTAGGAACTAGGAAGAGGAACACGGAATGCGAATGCGAACGCCAGCGTGTCGCGGAGGGTGGTCACGACGCCTAGGGTTTGGAGCCCATTCTACCTTCCGTGTTCGCATTCCTGTTCGTAGTTCCTAGTTTCGATGACCTCGGTTTCGCCACGGCTCAACGTGATTCAGCATAGCGCTTAGAACGGCGCGGCGTAGTCCGCGCTCATGTCACACACCGGGTCGTCGACACAGTCCTCGTCGTCACAGTCGACCTTCTGATCGAAGTCGTCGTCGACCCCGTTGTCGCAGATCTCGAAGGGCGCGGAGTAGGGGGCGGGAGTGCAGTACGGGTCCGTGGTGCAGTCCTCGTCGTCACAGTCGACCTTCTGATCGAAGTCGTCGTCGACCCCGTTGTCGCAGATCTCGAAGGGCGCGGAGTAAGGGGCGGGAGTGCAGTACGGGTCGGTGAGGCAGTCCTCGTCGTCGCAGTCGACCTTCTGGTCGAAGTCGTCGTCCTCGCCGTTGTTGCAGATCTCCATGGGCGCCATGTACGCGCCGCCGGACCCGCCCGCGTTGCACCCAGAGAAGCCCGCACAGTCCTCGTCGGCGCAGTCGGCCCTCCCGTCGAAGTCGTCGTCCTTGCCGTTGTCGCAGATCTCCGAGGGGGCCATGTACGCGCCGCCCGACCCACCCGCATTGCAGCCCGAGAAGCCCGCACAGTCCTCGTCGGCGCAGTCGACCCTCCCGTCCCCGTCATCGTCGACGCCGTTGTCGCAGGTCTCCATGGGGGCCATGTACGCGCCGCCGGCCCCACCCGCATTGCAGCCGGAAAAGCCCGCGCAGTCTTCGTCCGCGCAGTCGATTCGCTCGTCCCCGTCGTCGTCGACGCCGTTGTCACAAACCTCCGTCTCGTCCCCCGGCAACGTCTCCACCGAGCCGCCGCAGCCCGCCATCGCGAGCCCGATCGCCGTCGACACGACCAACGGCGCCTTCCACCACTCCTTGCGTCGGACCACCTTCTCTTTGCGATCGAGGGACCGACAGATCTCCTCGAGATACGCCCTGGCTAGCTTCGCATGATCACTCGAACCCATGGGTTGCCTCCGTGTGGCACATGGACGGTTCCACTGCAGAGTCCGTTCCAATGCTGACTCTCAAAGAACCATTGAAAATTTAGCTATTCCCCGCGCGTAGGGCCCGCGCTCCCGACCCCCTGAGGTGGGTCGTGGCACAGTGTGGCGCACGATCGCCCCACCGTGGACCGGATCGTCTCCACCTCGTCGACCTGCGGCGCCCAGCCGAACGTGCGCCGGAGCGCTCCGTCCGAAATCACGCAAGGGTGCTTGATGAAGTTGACCAGGTAAGGCGGGAGCGTGGAGGTGAACAGACTCGCCACGCGCAGGTACGCGAACGCCACGGAAGAAGGCACGGGCACGCGACTCGCCCCTGCCATGTCCACCACAGCGCTCCAAGGCAGCGCGCTCTTGCCCGCTACGTTGAAGACGCCGATGGCGGTCCCTCCGACTACCGCAAGAATCGCCGACGTGAGGTCCCGCTCATGGACGAGCTGCACCATCGGGTCGAACCCCATCATCACCGGAACGCGAGGCTGCCGCAGGAACCGGCTCATGGCGTTCTGGATGCCGGGCCCCACGACGTTGCAGGGGCGCAGAACCACGGTCTGCATCTGCGGGTACCGATACATCGTCATCCACGCGTGGTTGTCGAGCTGGATCGCGTCCGCGATCTCCGGGAACTCCGTGCCGGCCCGCAGCGGATCGTCCTCGGAGATCGGCGTGTGATTCATCGGGTCCGCGCCGTAGATGTGAAACGTCGACAGGACCACGAGCCTTCGAACCCCGTACTTCAAGCACAGCGCCGTGATCTTCTGACCGCCGATCACGTTCAGCTCGAATCGCTTCTCGAGCTGCTCCTTGAGGTTCCCCACGCGCCCCAAGTGCAAGGCCAGCGAAGGGCGATGCCGCCGAAACACGTCCTCGATCCCCGTCCTGTTGTAGTGCGCACGAACCAACGTCGTCCCTTCCGGCAAGACCGATGCGGAAGGCAGAGCGCGATAGTCGACGCCGACGACGTGGTATCCCCGATCGTGCAGGGCATGCGCGACCTGCCCGGCGAGCCCTCCCGCGATCCCCGTGACCAGGGCCACTTCCCGGTCCATCACGCGAACACCGACTTCCGCCGCCTCAACCCCTCGTCGACCATCTCCTGGACGCGATCCATCACCAGCCGGACCTTCTCGTCGATGGCCTGGTCCTCGTCGTCCCATCGGCCTTCGAAATGCATCGGTTTGCCGAAGGTGACGTGAAAGCGCGTGGGAAGGGGGAGGTAGGCGAGCAGGCCAACCACAGGCAGGTGGGGCGGGACCGGCCAGTAAGGTGTCCCGAAGAGCTTCGAAAGCAGCTTGGCGTCGTGCACGCTGAGGATGGACTCCTCCGCACCCACGACGGCAACGGGCACGACGGGTGAGTGGGTCTCGAGGGCCAGGCGCATGAAACCGCGTCCGAAGGGTTGAAGCTGGTATCGACGGTCCCATGTTTTTCCTGACCCGCGGGCGCCTTCGGGGAAGACGAGGATGGCGTTGTCGGCCTCGAGCAGGTTGCGACAATTGACAGGGTCGCCGAGCACGGAACCGCTTCGGGCGAAGACTTCGCTGACGTAGGGCAGGGTGGAGAACCACCGCTCGGCCATGCCGCGCACGAGGCGCGGCGGCTTCGCCTCCAGCATGCACGCGGTGGCGACCACGAGCCCGTCGAAGGGAAGCTGCCCCGAGTGGTTAGGGACCACCAGCACGCGCCCCGGGGGAAGGTTCTCGATCCCGTGGATGCGGGGGCGAAAGTACCGGTAGATGTAGTGGGCGAGCTTCGCGGCGCCCCTGCAGTGCTCAGCGTGGAAACCCCAGGCGTCGTAGCCGAGGGCGTTGCGCTCCAGCGCAAGCGAATCCACGGCGTGGTCGACCACGGGGTCATCGGGCAGGATGGCTGCGAGCGTCTTGAGCATCTGCGACTCCCATGATGCCACAGGCTCCGCTGCGATGGTGCGTCAGGTCAGGTCGATCGTCGGGATCGGTGGGTTGTCACCCAAGCCGACAGCCTGGAAGCGTCGAGGCTCTCGGCTCGGGCCGCACCCGCCGCCTTCCTCTCGAGCCCCGCCGCGGCCAAGGCCACGGCCACCGCAAGCGACTCGGACATGTCCGCGCTCGGCACGCCGTAACCCATGAGCTGGTCCCGGTGCGCGTCAATGAACCCAGTGTCGTAGTTCCCGGCCACGAAGTCCGGGTGCGCCATGAGCCGCTCGTGGAATGCGAGGTTCGTTCGGATGCCCGTGACCACGTACTCATGCAAGGCCCGACGCATGCGCGCGATGGCCTGGTCGCGGGTCGGCGCCCACACGGCGAGCTTGGAAACCAGCGGGTCGTAATAGCTCGAGATCGTGCAGCCGGGGTAGGCGCCGCTGTCGTCGCGCACGCCAGGTCCCGACGGGACGCGCAGCTGTTCGATCGTGCCGGGGCTGGGCAGGAAGTTGGTCGACGGGTCCTCCGCGTAGACACGACACTCGATGGATGCGCCGCGCCGGTGGATCTGCTCCTGGGTCCACGACAGGGGTTCGCCCGCGGCCACCCGCACCATTTCGCGCACCAAGTCCGTGCCCGTGACCCACTCGGTGATCGGGTGCTCGACTTGCAAGCGCGTGTTCATCTCGAGGAAGTAGAAGGACTTGTCGGCCGACAGCAGGAACTCGAACGTCCCCGCCGAGAAGTAGCCCACCGACTTCGCTCCCTTGACCGCGATCTCCCCCATCTTCTCGACGATGTCCTGGGTGAGCACCGGACAAGGGGTCTCCTCGACGACCTTCTGGTGCCGTCGCTGGATCGAGCAGTCGCGCTCGAAGAGGTGGACGACGTTGCCGTGGCGGTCGCCAAGCACCTGGATCTCGACGTGGCGGGGTTGGATGATCGCCTTTTCGAGGTAGACGGTGTCATCGCCGAAGGCTTTCAGGGACTCGCTCTTGGCGCGTTCCCAGGCGCTGGCCATCTCGTCGGCGCCGTGCACGAGGCGCATGCCTTTGCCGCCCCCTCCCGCGGATGCCTTGAGCATCACGGGGTAGCCGAGCTCCTGCGCGCGTTCCCTGGCTTCCTCCACCGTGTCGCACGTGGCTCCCGGCACCACGGGGACACCCGCTTTCGACATCAGGTCTCGCGCCGCGGTCTTCGATCCCATCGAGGAGATGGCCGAAGCCGGCGGGCCGATGAACACGACCCCGCTGTCCGCGCACGCCTTCGCGAAGGCCGCGTTCTCCGACAGGAACCCGTAGCCCGGGTGAACCGCGTCCGCCTTCGTCTGCTTGATCGCTTCGAGAACCCGATCGAACCTCAGGTAGCTCGACGACGCGGGCGCCTCCCCGATCGGCACGGCCTCGTCCGCCATCCGCACGTGCAGCGCCGCCCGGTCGACGTCGCTGTAGACGGCCACGGATCGGATTCCCATCTCGCGCAGGGTGCGGATCACACGGCAAGCGATCTCCCCCCGGTTGGCGACGAGCACCTTCTTGAACATGGGGGACTTCTTACATCGGTTCGTGCCCGGTCCCAAGTCCCAGGTGGCGGGGCTGCGTCCGCGGGATCGACATTTCCGGCGTGCGCCTCTAGCCTTCTGCCCATGGCCGTGCTGCCGGGCTTTCCACCCAGCTCGTCGTCGGAGGCTCCCGCGCTGTCCGTGGCCGAGCTGGACCGACGGCTGCGCACTGCGGTCGAGGGCGTGAGCCTTGGCGTCTGGGTACAAGGAGAAGTGCGGGGCCTGAAGGTGGCCACGTCTGGGCACGTGTACTTCACGCTCAAGGACGAGCAGCAGGATGCGATGATCGAGGCGGTGGCGTACCGCGACGACGCGTTGCGGACGCGTCGTGTGCTCACCGAGGGGGCGCGGGTCCTGGTGCGTGGCAAGGCCACGGTATGGGCACCGCGAGGCCGTCTGCAGCTGGTGGTCGAGGCAGCCCGGCCCGCGGGGCGAGGTGCCCTGCTCGAAGCGCTCGAGCGCCTCAAGGAGAAGCTGCGAGCCGAAGGTCTGTTCGAGCCCGCTCGCAAGCGACCCGTCCCCCCCGACGCGCGCTGCATCGGTGTGGTCACGAGCGCGTCGGGCGCCGTCATCCACGACATCATTCGCGTGGCGTTTCGTCGAGGTGCTCCGAGCCTCTTGCTGGCCCCCGCGCAGGTGCAGGGCGACGACGCTCCGCGCAGCATCATGGCGGCGCTCGTGAAGCTGCAACGGGTGCGCGGACTCGACGTGATCATCGTGGGCCGGGGCGGCGGGTCGATGGAAGACCTCATGCCGTTCAACGACGAGCGTGTGGTGCGTTGCGTGGCAGCGTGTCCGATCCCCACGGTGTCGGCGGTGGGCCACGAGGTGGATGTGACGCTCACGGACCTGGTGGCGGACGCGCGCGCAGCGACGCCGTCGCAAGCGGCGGAGATGGTGGTGGCTGACAGGCAGCAGAACGAACGGTCGCTCGCGCACCTTCGGGCGCGGCTGCACAGGGCGATGGTTGCCCATGTGCGCGAGGACCGCGGGGTATTGCGGGAGCTGCAGCGGCGACTCGGCGACCCAAGGCGGGCGATCGACGAGCGCCAGCAGCGGCTCGACGACCTCGTGCAGCGAGCGCAGGGGGCGATGCAGGCGATGCAGGCGTCGCGTCGCGTGGCGCTGGACCGGCTCGAGCGACGCTTGGTGGCGCGGCACCCGCGGGTGGTGCTGACGCGGACGCGCGCGCAGTTGGACTCCTTGCGATGGCGGGCGGCGGGGGCCATGCGCGCCGCGTTGCGAGCGCGTCGTGCGGACCTTTCGGGGAAGGGGACGCAGCTCGAAGCTCTCTCGCCCCTGGCGGTCCTGGCCCGCGGCTACGCCATCGCCGTGGGTCCCGACGGTCGCGCTTTGCTCGACGCCTCGCAGGTCGAGCCCGGCGATACGATCGAGGTGCGGCTGCGCCACGGCCAGCTTTCGGCCGGGGTGCTGCGGTCGTCCGGGGAAGCGTCCGGTGAAGAGAGCTAAGCGCCATCCCATTTCCCCACACCACTTCGTGCTTCCCCCGTCGTAGACTCTCCGGTTGCGACCCATGGGGTGCCCCACGTGATGCCATTCGGATCCCACGACTGTGCGATCGGCGGATGCAGCCGCGAAATCGCTGCGCTGGGCGCCATCGTGCGGGCCGCGCTGCAGGCCCTCGAGCTACCCGGCGAGGTCTACAAGGTCCGTGTGTCCGACGCTGTGGAGCTTGCAAAGCTCGTTCGTTCCCTCCGACGGGGAAAGCTGGGTATGGTCTCGCTCTCGGGTGCCGTCTGTGGGGAAGCCCCTCGCATGGTCGACGAGCTTGGCCCTTCCGCACGGCATTCTGGCTACGCGAACATGTTGATGGGCACGCCTTCGGGGGTCTTCGGCCACGACACCACCTACGAGGCGTTTCTCGAGGTGCTCGACACGGTGCCTGCCCCGCGCTCGACGGCTGTGGTCGTGGGGGCCGGAGCGCCGGCTTTCGCAGCCGTGGCCGCATGCCGCCAGCTCGGGTTCCAGTTCATCGGTATCACCAGCCGATCCTGGCTCTCCACGGAAGTGCTCCACGACTCGCCCACTGCCGCCAGGCTCCGGACCCTCGGCGCGCTCCCCACCCTGTGGCCCAGCCCAACCGGCGCCTCCCCGACCACCCGGTTCTCCCAGGAGATGCGGCTCCAGTTCCTCGAGCTCGCCGCTTCCGCCCAGGTCATCATCCAGACCGTCCCCGTCGCCCCCTCCTCCAAGGACGCGCGCCTCCTATCCCGTGTCGTCTCCTGGTCACAAACACGTAGCGACGCCACCGTGTGCGATCTGGTATACGGAAGCCCACCTGGTCCGTTTCTGGTCGAAGCCCACCGACATGGCCTCACTGGGATCGGAGGCGTCGAGATGCTCACAACGCGTGGCTTGAAAATGGTGGAGACGTGGACGGGGATGCGCCCCCCGCGCGAACCGATCCATGCCGCCGCCCTCCGAGCCTGCGCGAGATCACGCGATGAGTGACCTGATCTGGCCCGCCCTGCACGTGGACGGAAAGCTCACCCACGCCCGCGCCGAATGGATCGCTGGCAACGGTGCGGGCGCCTACGCTTCCTCCACCGTCGCGCTGATGCACACCCGGCGTTACCACGGGTTGCTCGTCGCCGCCCTCGAACCCCCGCTCAAGCGCACCGTCGTCGTGTCCCACGTCGACACCCGGTTGCAGGACGGCGCTCAGGAGATCGAGCTCGCAAGCCACCAGTTCCCGACGGTCCCACCGCGGGAAGGGTACCGCTACCTGCAGTGGTTCCACCAGGACCCCTTGCCTCGATGGACTTACGGTCTCGCCAGGGGAACCCTCGAGAAGACCCTCGCCTTGGTGCGCGGCGCCAACGCCCTCGTGATTCGCTACGTGTGGAGCGGTGCCGCCCCCATTCCCATGTCCGCGCGTCCGCTGCTCGCCATGCGCGACCACCACGGCCTCACCCACGTGCACGGAGCCATGATCCAGCGCGTGCTGCTGCGGCCCCGTGAGGTCTGCGTGCAGCCCCTGCGCACCCTCCCCAAGGTCGTCTTCCGTCACGCCGGCACCTTCGTCGGCTCGCCCGATTGGTGGCATCGGTTCGAGTACCTCGGCGAACAGGACCGCGGGCTCGAGTTCCAGGAAGACCTCTGGTCTCCCGGCGTCTTCCGTTTGACCCTCCAGCCCGATGTCCCCCAATACATCGTCGTTGGGCTCGACTCCCTACCCGATCGCGAGGGCGACGAGCTGTTCGAGGAGTCCGCGGATGCCCTGCGCGCTTGCGACCCGGGCCCCTCCCGCTGCTGGTCCGTGCGCAGCCTGTCCGTGGCCGCCAACCTGTTTCGCGCCGACCTCTGCCCCACTCCAGGCATCATTGCCGGCTACCCCTGGTTCGAGATCTGGGGCCGCCACACGCTCATCGGTCTGCCGGGCCTGTACTTCACGACCGGCCGCGTCGAGCAAGCCAAGAGCGTCGTCGAGAGCCTCCTGCAGCGCATGCTGGCCGGACGCCTGCCCAACCGCCTCCCCGACGACGGAAGGCCTGCCGAGTACCATGCCGCCGATGCGACCTTGTTGCTGTTCGGCGTGGCACGACGGCTCACCGAGTTGCTGCCGGAGGCCGACCCGTTCCCCCGCAACGTTCTCCTCCCCGCCCTTCGAAACGTGTTCGAGGCGCACCTCGCCGGCACGCACGACGACATCCGCGTCACCCCGTCCGGGTTGCTCACTTCGGGGAACCCAGGCACGTCACTCACGTGGATGGACGCACGCGTGGCAGGCCACCCGGTCTCGTCCCGGTGGGGGCTCGCGATCGAGCTGCAGGCCCTGTGGTCCAAGGGTTGCGATGACCTCGCGTGGCTCGCCCATCGCTTCGGTGACACCGCCCTCGCCACGAAGGCCGCCCTCGCACGCGATGCGGCCCGGCAGAGCTTCTCCCGTCGCTTCTGGTGCGAGCAGACGAGCTACCCCTACGACGTGGTGTCTGCGAGCGAGGAGCCTCACGCCGCCTGGTCCGACGCGTCCGTTCGTCCGAATGCGCTCGTTGCGCTCTCGATCGACCCGTCTCTCTTCACCCATGAGCAGGCCCGCCTGATCATCGAGAGGGTGGAGCGCGACCTGTTGACCGAGATGGGCATCCGCACCCTGTCCCCTTACGAGCCGGGTTATCGCGGGACCTACACGGGCGGCATCGAGGACCGAGACCGGGCGTATCACCAGGGAACGGCGTGGCCCTTCCTCTTCGGTGCGCTATCCCGCGCCATTCGCCATACCTTCCCCGACGACGCGGATCGCAAGGACCGCATGCGCGCGCTGCTCGAGAGCGCACTCTCCAAGCAAGTCGCCGTCGGACAGGTGCCCGAGGTGGCCGATGGCGACCCGCCTCACCGGCCCGATGGCTGTGTGGCGTACGCCGCCAGCGTGGCGGAAATGCTCCGTGCCCTCGTCGACGACCTGGGGTTGTAGAGTCTCAGCTGGGGTCCCGGGCACACCGGAAACCGACGTTGATGTGGCGGTCCCCATCGGGCGCGTGGAAGCGTGCTGCGGCCCGAAGGTATTGCGCGCCATACGTCCACGATCCGCCGCGCACCACGACAGCCGTGGAAACATCGAGGTTTGCACAGTCGCTGCAACTCACCCCTCCCCCGTCGTCCCACCCCCCGTCGTACCACTCCGGATCGTAGCCATCGCGCACGTACTCGAACATGTTCCCAGCCAGGTCGAGCTGTCCGAAGAAACCAACTCCCGTCGGGAAGCTGCCCACCGGGTCCAAGGGCCCAATTGACGTGTTGTCGTCATTGGCGCGTCCCGCAGGATTTTGCCCACCCCAGGGGTAGAGCCGGTTGAGCTCGCCACCCGCCGCCGCAAACTCCCACTCGGCTTCCGTCGGCAAGCGACCTCCGTCCCACACGCAGAACGCGAACGCCTCGTACCAGTTCACGCAGTTGATCGCCGCCGTTGTCCCAGCGGTGTCGGACACAGTCCACGTACAGCTCGCCGGTTCGCCGACGTCCAGCAGGCGAGTCTTGAAGTCCCCCTCGTCCCCGGGCAGCTCCGCGTTCCATGCCGTCTGCCACCCGCTGGTCGCGATCGACGGGTGTGCGCCCTGGTCCTTCGAGATGAAGGTCGGGTCGAAGTCCGTCACGAACCGCTTGAATCGCGCCACAGTCACCTCGAACGTGTCGAGATAGAACGGGCTCACCGTGACCTCGTGTTCCGGGAACTCCGACGGGCACTCTTCGCCGCTGCCCTGACAGAAGAACGCGTCCGTGCCTTCGGTGCTTCGCCCCATCAGGAACGACCCGCCCCCGATGCGCACGTTCTCGCAACAGCTTCGACCTCCACAGTCGAGCGTGGGACTGCAGGAAGGACCTTCCGGCCCAGGGTCTCCCGCTCCCGCCCCCGCATTGCCGCCGGTCCCGCCGAGGCCGCCCGTTCCACCCGTGCCGCCCGTCCCACCGGTCGCCACGTCCGCTTCAGCCGAACCGTCCTGCGAACCGCCGGTCCCTGAAGCTCCATCGACCGTTCCACCATCGGCGAGCGAGGCCTTCGTCTCCTCGTACCCGACGAGCAGCTGACACCCCGAGAGTCCCACCAGCCACGCGCCCCCGATGAAGGCCGCTTTCTGCCAAGCCCTGGTCAAAACGCACCTCCCACACCCAGCGAAGCCCCGTCGCGTCCCACCGCGGGCTGCACCCGGAGCGTCGTCGCGGGCCGCCCTTCCTTCCCCGGTGCGGACCACACGAGGTAGGCGCCCACCCCGATCCCCAACAGCCCCACGGGGACCGCCACGTTCGCGTAGTTGGCGAATCGGTTTGTGTCGTCCGCCTTGGTCACCGCGGTCTCGTCACAACCCGCGTCGCAATGATCGTTGCGGTCGCTCCAGCTCGAGAAAGCGCGCAGACCGAAGTAGCTGCCCACGCCCAAGGCGACGACGCCAGCCCCGCCGACCACGTAGCCGAGCGTGCTTCTGTCGCCGGAGGGCGCGACGTCGACGGGGGCTGCGGGTTGGGGCTCGGGCGACGGGGGTGCAGGCTCTCTTGTGCTTGGCTCGAGGCCGGTGACGGTCACGACCTTCCGGTCCGCCTCCTTCCCAAGAGAAACGTCCGCGACCCAAGGGCGTCGACCTGTCGCGGTCACGCGAACCACGTGCTTGCCCGGGTCCATTGGGATCGGCGCTCCCCACGCGGCTTGCCCGAGGGCGACGCCGTCCACCGTGACCTCCATGCCGTCGGCGCGGACGCCGTCCGGCACCACCACCGTGAGGGTGGACAGGAGCGGTTCGAGTTGCGCGATCTGTTTCTGCGCATATCCGGCACGGTCCGCGCGGTCTTCTCGTTGCGCGGATGCGAGCGCCTGCTTGAAGGCATCCCATGCCGACGCGGTCTTGCCCGCCTTGCCGTAACAGAGCCCGAGGTTGAGCAAGGTCCCGGTGCCGGGATCGAGCCGCTGGCTCTCGACGAACTTCGGGCACGCGGTGTCGTAGCTGCCTTCGTCCATCAGCTTGCGAGCCTGCTCGAACAGCGCCTGTGCAGCCGTGCTCTGGCTGGTGCCTTCCTGGGCCCACGCGCGGGCAGGGCACGCCGCGCTTGCCAGCCACCCCACCGACAACGATACGAGGACCCTACTTGCGGATCGACAGATCGACATCGTCTCCCTTCTCTGCGTCGCGAGGTGCGGCATCGGGTTTTTGTGCGCCATCCGTGGTCGAGGGGCCAGGTGCGTTGCGCGACGACGTTGCTTTGGCGGACGGGGCTGGGCGCTCCCGGCTCTGGGCGGCGGGGGGACTCGCATTCGGCGGGTAGGCACTCGAGGCCGCCGGAACCGCGGCGACGGGAAGGTCTTCTTGCGACGGCATGGAGGAAGGGGTCACGGTGGCGCTCGGTTGGGGGTCGGGGCCGACGGCGACAGGCTCATTGTGCTGCATTCCCCACACGACGCCGATTCCCACGGCTGCCATCGCGAGCGCCGCCGGAACCGCGAGCCAGGCCTTGGAACGGCCTTTCGTGTCGGCCACGCCGCTGGCGGCCATCACCTCGACGGGAGGGCCTTTGCCAGCCGGGGTGGGTCCCATCGTCTTTGAAGTCACTATCCCGATGTGTTCGATTCGCGCCAGCAGGGCCGCGGCGTCGGGGGGGCCGAAGGGCGCGAGCGCCCGCGCCAACGCCTGGACGCTTCGGGGGCGTTCGTCCGGCGTCTTGGAGAGGCAGCGCATGACCACGGCGTCAAGGTCGCGCGGGATCGACGGGACCCTCTCGTGCACAGGGATGGGCCGCTCGGCCGTGATGGCGGCGACCAGCCCTGCCATCGTCTCGGCTTCGAACGGAAGCCGAGAGGTCAGAAGCTCGTACAGGATCATCCCCAGGGCCCAGATGTCCGTGCGCGTGTCCACGGACTTCGTGCTCCGGATCTGCTCGGGCGACATGTAGGCCAGTGAGCCGAGGATGGCGTTGGTTCCCGTCAGGCTTATGGCGCGTACCTCCGGGTCGGCAGGCTGGCTGACCTTCGAGATGCCGAAGTCGAGCACCTTGACGCACGCGGAGCCGTCCGGGGCCTCGGCGAGGAAGAGGTTGGACGGTTTGAGGTCGCGGTGGACGATGCCCAAGGCGTGAGCTTCGGCGATCGCATGACACGCTTGCAGCACAAAGGAGACGGCGCGCGACGGCGGTTGAGGCCCTTCGCTCTGCAGCAGGTCGGAGAGATCACTGCCCCGCAGCAGCTCCATGATCATGTACTGCTCGCCGGTCGGCAGGGTCCCCACGTCCAGCACGTGCGCGACGTGGGGGCTCTGGAGCCGGGATGTCGCCTGCGCCTCGAGAAGGAAGCGTGCGGCGGCGTCGCTCCCTGCGTCCGCCCCGTGGCGCATGAACTTCATGGCCACGCGCTTGCCGAGGACCAGGTGGGTGGCCTCCACCACCACCCCCATGCCGCCCGCCCCGAGCGTTCTTTCCACTCGGTACTTCCCGAGGAGGACTTCCCCGGTCCGGGTCGGCCCGTCGGCCTGTGGCGGTGCAGCAACCATGTCGTGACTCGCCCGGGCAGTGTCTCGCATTTGAGAGCCGGCCACAAGGCGCGCCCCCGACTCTCCTCGTCTACGTGCGGACCCGGAAGTTCGAGGTGATTGTCCTTCCGAGCTCGTCGCACGTCGGGTCCGTCACGATCAGCTCCGGTCGCCCGCCCGTGGACCAGATGATCGTGTTCTGCCGAAACACCCGCCCGAAGGCTTCCGCTTCCGCTCGATCCATGTTGTGGACGAACCACACCGGCTCACGCCACACCCCCTCCGGCTCGTCTTCGTACCCCACGCACTGCTCGACACGGTACACACCGAGGATCAAGAGGTCCCGCAGCACCTGGTGCCGCGCTTCGTTCACCCGCCGTGGCAACAGCATCGAGCGCGGGTTGTACGCCGTCAACAGCGCGAACGTCTTCGTCAACGGGTCCGGCAGCAAGCTCGGGTCCGTGGACACGTCCCCGTCCATCGATACCCGCAGCAAACCGCCGGGCGACGGGATCTCGTAGACAGTGGCGAGGTAGGAGCGAAGCAGGTTCTGATCCATGCGCGGTCTTCTTCCGTGCCAGGCGCCTGGGCGCCAGCGGTGCTCCTACTCGTACTCGTACTCGAATTGCCGGGTCAAGGGGGCGCAAGACCACGCCCCAGCTTGATCACGCCTCACGACCGAAATTCGGTTACCCTCGTTCGAAGGTCCCGTCATGCGTCACCCCCTCGCTCTCTCCTCCGTCGCCACGCTGCTGCTCGGCCTCAGCTTGCCTGCCGTGGCACACGCCGTCACCATCACGAGCCAGTCTGAGACGACCCCATTTCCGGGCATCCGCCTCGTCGAGCTGCGTACCTCCAGCCCGACCACCCGCGCCTGGGCCACCTACGTCGACTTGTGCAACGACTACGTCCACGTCGACGCCACCACCGCCCCCTCCGCCCTGCGCAGCTCCGGCGCTTGGGCCACCTCCGTGGGCGCCCAGGTCGCCACCAACGGCGACTTCTATCGCACCGGCCCCGTTCGCGTGTACGGACAAGCCGTCGGCTCCGGTACCGCCTGGCCAGACTCCCAGACCGGCACCGACCCGGCCTACGCCTCCGAGTGGTACTACCAAGACTACGGCTGGATCGCCTTCGGACCCGACTGGGTCGAATTCACCCACACCGGCTACGTCAAGAAACACCCCCAGGACTTCGACGTCCGAGAAGGCTTCCGTCCCACCGAGGTCACCCACGCCGTCCCGCCCGGCACGCTCGCCCTCGTCAGCGGCTTCCCCGCCCTCGTCGTCGAGGGCAAGCGCGTCACCTGCTCGAGCCCCACCGCCACCTCTTGCTTTCCCGACCGCTCCGACATGCGGGACCGCCACCCTCGTACCGCCATGGGCCTCACCCAGGACCGCAGGAACTTCCTGATCGTCGTGGTCGACGGCCGCACCTCCGTGTCCGCCGGCATGTACGGCACCGAGCTCGCGGAGCTCATGGACAAACTCGGCGCCTGGCAGGCCTACAACCTCGACGGCGGCGGCTCCACGCAGATGTGGGTCGATGGACAGAGCTATGTCAATAGCGCCACCGGCAACAACGGCGGCTCGATACGGTCCGTCGCCAACCACTGGGGCGTGTTCGCAGGCACGGCCGGCGGCAAGGGCCGGAAACCCGGCCACTGCGTCGACTACCTCACAGGGGCTATCCTCCAGTCCGCCATGCAGCAGCCCCGCATGTCCACCGACTACAATGCAGACGGGAAGGCGGACGCTTGCATCCGCGGTGAGCAAGGCGTGCGTTGCGCGCCGGGCGCCGCCACCGGCTTTGGGGCCGACGCCGCCTTCGTGGGCTGGAAAGACGAGTCCGGCTGGGCTGACCTCTCCAACTACGGCACCCTGCGCATGGGCGACATCGACGGCGACGGGCGGGCGGACCTGTGTGGCCGGGCCAACGCGCGCGTCGCGTGCCGAACCACCCAGACCGACCCCTTCGACACCGCCGTAGACGGTCCCGCTCTGTCGGACGACAGCGGCTGGGATCGACCGCAATACTACAGCACGATCCGGCTCGCCGACATCGACGGGGACGGGCGCGACGACCTTTGTGCGCGGGGCGCCGCGGGCTTGCGATGCTATCCGTCCACCGGCACCGGCTTCGGCGACGTGATCCAGACTTCGCTGTACGCGGACGCCGACGGGTTCGGTGCGGCGGACAAGTATGGCACTTTGCGCATGGGGGACATCGACGGCGACGGGATGGCCGACGTGTGCGCGCGCGACGCGGAGGGCGTGCGCTGTTACCTGTCCGACGGCAACGGGTTTCCGACGGCAGTGCAGGGGCCGGCCTGGACCGACGCGAGCGGGTGGTGGAGACCGATGTACTTCACGACGATCCAGCTCGTGGATGTGAATGGAGATGGCCGGGCGGACCTGTGTGCGCGTTCCTCCGCGGACTACCGCTGTCACCTGTCCGAGGGGACGGCGTTCGGGACCGCGATCGCCAAGGAGATCCTCACGAACGACAGTGGGTGGAATGATCCTTCCAACTACGGGACGCTCCGGCTGGCGGACCTCGACGCGGACGGGGACGCGGACTTGTGCGCTCGCGCGAACGCTCGGGTCCACTGCTGGCCCTGGGAGGGCAATGGGTTCGGGGACTCCTTCGAGGGGCCGGCCCTCAGCGATGGCGAGGGCTGGGAGCTGGACCGCAAGTACGGGTCGCTGCGGCTGGCGGACGTGACCGGGGACCGCCGCGCCGACCTCTGCGGGCTCGACGATGAAGGGTTGTTCTGTTTTGCGTCGCAAGGCGGGTCCTTCGGGGCGAGGATGGCGGGGCCGTCGTGGGCGGGGCTGGGGTGGATGCACCCGAGTACCTATGGGACCTTGATGCTGGGGGGACCCGTGGCGGCCGACGAGCCGGATGCGGGTGTGCCCGACGGCGGGGCGTCCGGCAGTGGAGGTGGTAGTGGGGGGAGCAGCGGAACCGCTGGAAGCGGCGGGAGCCAAGGTGGTAGTGGAGGGAGCGAAGGCGGCAGTGGGGGGACCACCGAAGCAGGCGCGGGCGGAACCCCCGACGGGGGAGTCGATGCGGGACCCGGCTGGTACGAGAGCGACGCAGACGGTGGATGCGGCTGTGCTCTTCCCGGGACCCCTTCACCCCACGGCGCGTGGTGGCTTCCGCTTGGCGTTCTCGCCCTCTTGCGAGGGAGACGAAGAGCGATCCTCGGCACCCCAAGGAGACCCATCGATGGAACATGAACTCCTCGTCCCGGCCGTGCCTCAGAGCGTCAGTGAGTTCCTCTCCCTGCGCAACGAACTGGCCACGACCCCACAAGGCGCCGCGGCGGCGTTCGTCCTCGCCCTGATGGCCTACGCTTCCGACAAGGCCTTCGGACTGACCTGCCTGACCACGGTGATCGATGCGTCGCGCTTGCAGGACGGCACGGCGGGCGTGCAAGGCAAGGAGCCACGCCGCGCGGACCAGCAAGGCTTTCGGGATTACCTCGGGAGTCGTCCGCACCTTGCCCGGTCTTACGTGCAAGGGACGACCCCGGAAAATGGCTATCAGCTTCCCGCGCCGCCGTGGCGCGTTCGGATCAAGGAGCAGCCGAGCGACGTGCAAGCCGACGAGGCCCGCGTGTTCGTGTTCTGCACGGGGGCAGACAGCCCGCGGCCCCTTCGCCTCCGCCGCAATACTGCCGGGGTCTGGAAGGCGACCGAGTGGAGCTCCTTGCTGGTGGGTATTCGGCCCCCCGTGGCCCAAGCCGATGAGATCTAAACAGGATCACGCAGACCCGAAGCCAAGCTGGTGAATGCGGCGCTGGCAGCGGGGAACGGAAGCGTGCCGCCGTTCAGAACTCCCGGTCCCCGGTCCCCTGCTCACCAGTTTGGCCGTGGGCGCTCCGTCAACGTGCGCTGGCTCGGGCCCCTGGCGGCCGCCACTTCGGGCCTGGCGCCCGCCACCTGACGACGATTCCGTGCGTTTCGCAGGGTTCTGAGGACGGGAACCCCATCCCAAGGGCAAGACGAGGTGGCGCACCGCCATCAGACGCCTCCCCCCTCACGACACAAATGGGCTTGAATTAGCGGAAATTTTTGAGGGTCCCGTTCTGGCCCGCCTCTTGATCAAGAGCGGCGTGTGATCGACCTCCCCCTCGCCGCCGGGCTTGCCTTGGTCCTCGGCCAGCTCGCCCCCTCTTCCCCGTGGCCCGTGGCCTTCACCGCCGTCGGCCTCGTCGTCCTCGCCTGGCGCAGGCTCAGCGTCCCGCGTGTCGGTCTCCTTCTGCTTCTCTTTTCCTTCGGCTCGCATCGCGCCGCCACCACCCTCGCCTCCTACGACCTGACGAGAGCCGCGGCGCGTGATGCCCTCGGCGCCCCGGAAACGTGCAGTGGAACCCTGCGCGTCGTCGCTTCCCCCGCACGCCGCGGCGACCGCTTCGGCTTCCTCGCCGAGGCCGTCGCCCTGCAGTGCGAGGGTTCCGCCCGCGTCGCGCCCGGCACCCGCCTGCGCCTGTACTCCCCCGCCGACGACCTCGCTCGCGGCGATGTGTGGGACGTGGTCCTGCGCGCCGGCGCCCTCGAGATTCCCAGAAACTTCGAGCTCGAAGGCGGACACGCCTACGCCGCTCGGCTCGGCGCCACCCTCAGCGGAGGGGTCCTCGACGGCGAACGCATCGCTCGCGACCACGCGAGCCCGGCCGCCTGGATCGACCGCGCAAGGGCTCACGCCAGGCGACGCATCGACGCGTCGTACCCCGCGGACGCCGCCCCGATGGCGCGCGCGCTCGTTCTCGGCGAGAGTGACCTGCCCGAGCAGGACGCGGAGGCGTTTCGCCTCTCCGGCCTGTCTCACCTGCTCGCCGTCTCCGGCACCCACATCGTCCTGGCGGTGTTCGGGCTGGTTCGCCTGATCGGCGCCCTCCTGGTCCGGGTCGAGTGGCTCGCCTCGCGCTGCGACGTGGGTCGCGTGGCTGCGGGCGTCGGGGTCCCCCTGGCGTGGGCCTACGCGGAGTTCGCGGGAGCCGGCGGGAGCGTGCGACGCGCCGCCCTGATGGCCACTGTGGTGCTCTGCGCCCGTGCGATGGCGCGCCTGCCCGACGGGGTTCGGGCGTTCGGCCTCTCCTTGCTGGCCGGATCCCTGATCGACCCGCTGGCCGCCTTCGACGTCTCCTTCGGGTTGTCCGCTGGCGCCACGGCGGGCCTGTTGATCGCCTCGAGACCGCTGGCGCAACGGCTGCAGCGCCTCCCGCGCCCGCTGTGTTGGGCGGCCGCGCCCGTCTCGGCCACGGTGTCCTCCTCCGCCTTCTGCCTGCCCTGGTTGACCTTGCTGGGCCCACGTTTCTCGCTCGTTGGGGTGGCGGCCAACGTGCTCGCCGTGCCGGTGGGGGAGATGGTCTCGCTGCCCGCCTGTCTCGCGCACCTGCTGCTCGCGCCCTTCCCTACCGCGGAGCGAGGGGTGGCCTTGCTCGGTTCGGGCAGCTTGCTGCTGGTGCGCGCCGTCGCCCGCCACGCCGCGGCGATGGAGTTCCTGGCCTTCGACACGCCCAGGCCTACCGATTGGCAGCTCGCAGCCTGCGTGCTCACCGTCGCCGCTTCGGTCCTGCTCCCCAAGCGCCGTCCGTCCTTGATCGCAGCAGGTGCGGTGGTGCTGCTCTTGCTGGAGTCTCTCACCGTCGCGGCCGCCCAGCCCAAGGGCAGGCTTCGCGTCACGGTGCTCGACGTGGGCCAGGGGGACAGCATCGTCGTGGACTTCCCGGACGGGCGTGGGATGCTGATCGACGGCGGCGGGGTCGTGGGAAGCCCGGTGGATCCGGGGCTGCGGGTCGTCTCTCCCGTGCTGCGTGCGAGAAGACGCAACGTGTTGAGTCTTGCGGTGCTCACCCATCCGCACCCGGACCACATGATCGGGCTGGCGTCGACGGTCCCGCAGGTGTCGGTCGGAGAACTCTGGGATACGGGGCAAGGGGAGCGGGAGGGCGCGGGGCCGACCTACGCTGGGTTGCTGTCCGGGGTGAGGGGGCGCGGCATCCCGGTCCGACGCCCCCCCGAGCTTTGCGGAAGGGTCTTTCCTTTCGGTGAGGCGAGGATGCGGGTGCTGGGGCCCTGCCCGGACATCGTGCCTGGGCGTGGGGGCAACGACAACTCCTTCGTCTTGCACCTACGACTCGGCGCCCGCTCCGCGCTGCTCGTCGGGGATGCGGAGCGAGAGCAAGAGTCCGACCTGCTGAGGCTGGGGCCCGCCATGCTCCGGGCCGACCTGTTGAAGGTGGGGCACCACGGGAGCAAGACGTCGACCTCGACTGCGTTTCTCGACGCCGTGGCCCCGCGTGACGCGGTCATCACAAGCGGTGTTCGCAACCGGTATGGGCATCCGACGCACGAGACGCTCGAGGTGTTGCGGCAACGAGGGATCAGGGTGTTTCGGTCGGACCGTCACGGGGCGGTGCGGTGGGAGACGGACGGGGAATCGGTGTGGGTGACGACGGTGGTCGGTCGACCCCCGGAGGGCTCGTAGGCTCAGGCCGCGCGAACCGCCGGTAAGAGCACCGGAACGCCGGCCGACTCGCAGTCCTCTGCCAGGTCGCAGATTGGGGGGACCGTGTCGATGCTCGCCACGTGGCTCTGGATCTCTCTCGCCGCCGCATGAAGCTCGGAGCCGGTCGGTACGTTCATCGCCGTCGGGCGGGTGCGACACCGCGCGCAAGCGATGCGGTGGGCGGCCAGGGCCAGGCTTCCAGCGTCCTCCAAAAGGAGGTGGTAGCACTGCGGGTCTTCACGGAGCCGTCGCAGCCATTCGCTGGGGCGTTCGATTTCGTCTCGGGTTCGCATCATGGGAGGTGCTCCGATCTGGATGCCCATGAGGTGAGCAATCGCCGTGCCGTCTTTGGTTGGCCGCCCCGAACAGCCCAGATTCCCACCCGACACCCCGGACCAGACCGCGAAATCGTGCCGAGTCTTGCGTGTCAGTCCGACAAAGGGGTGATCCTCATGTCACAGGGGGCTTGAAATGCGACCACCGCGTGTCGCGTCAATCGTGAAGATTTGTTGCAGTCGCGAAAGCCCGATTACCAGACCTGCAAGGGTAGATTTCACGCAACCGGAGCACCTCCGTGGCCGATGTAAGGGCATGCAACCACAGCTTCCTTGGGCCTGAGCTTGCAGGTTGCTGGACAGTCACGTTGACACGATCCGGGCCGGCCCCGTCGTCGGGGATCGAGCAGCCCTACCGCTTCTGGCAGGCGACGAACCGCGCGATGGAACGGTCGTAGGTCCGCTCGACGTCGTTGGGGAAGTAGCATGCCGGCAGCTCCCCGGCGCGACGGTGGTAGTGCAAGCACTCGCAGCAGTTGCCCTTGCGCGGGCAGGGATCGTACGTGCAGTTGCACTGCCGCATGTTGTTCTGGATCCGGGTACAATCCTTCATCGCCTTCGAGCTGTACCGCAACGGCGCGTGATGTGGAATGGTGATGCGATGGCGACTGGGATCATCGACATCACGCTCTCGCTTCGGGAATCCATCGCGGTGTACGAGGGGGATCCACCCTTTCGGTTGTCCCCGGTCCTGCGTGTGACCGAGGGCGACCCGGACAGCTTCAACACGTCGCTGCTGTGCTTCGGAACCCATACCGGCACGCACGTGGACCCTCCGCGCCACTTCGACGACGCACAGGCGGGTGTGGATGCGATCGACCTCGAGGTCCTTTGCGGCCGCGCTCGGGTCGTCGACCTGCGAGGGCGCGGGCGCCGGATCGACGAGGCGGTACTGTCCTCCTGCGACCTGCGCCGCGTGGAGCGATTGTTGTTGCGAACGGACAGCGAGGGCTGGGCCGACGGAGCCTTCGATCGGGACTATGTGCACCTCACGGCGGGCGCGGCGTCTTGGGTGCGGGCGCACGGCATCCGCCTCCTTGGCATCGACTCCCCCTCGGTAGAGGGGTTCGACAGCCCGGGCATGCCGGTGCACCACGCGCTCTTGACCCTGAGCCCGGCCGTGGTGGTCGTCGAAGGACTGGACCTCGAGTCGGTGGACGCCGGCGAGTACGAGCTGACGTGTCTTCCCCTCAAGCTGGTGGGTGGGGATGGCGGCCCCGCCCGCGCCATTCTCCGTCCTGCTCTGCGCGCTCACGACACGTAACTCACAGCGCAATCGACAGACCCGCCAACAAACCCTAGGCTGCGACCCGCGATGAACCACTCCATCCCGCCCACCGTCACGACGCCCTGCGCTCCCCAGACACGCCGCCCCACCGTCGCCCTCGGGGTCACCGGAAGCATCGCCGCCTTCAAGGCCATCGAGATCGCCCGGCTCCTCATCCAGCACGGCGTGCGCGTACTGCCCGTCATGACACGCTCCGGGGCACGGTTCGTCGGTCCCATCGCCTTCACCGGCCTGTGCGGTGAGCCCGCCCGCACGGACATGTGGGACGAAACCTTCGCAGGCGAGCTGCACGTGCACCTCGCCACCGAGGCCGACGTCGTGCTGATTGCGCCCGCCACCGCGGACGTGCTCGCGCGGTTCGCCTCCGGCCGCGCCGACGACTTGCTGACCGCACTCGCCCTCTGCGCACGCGGTCCCGTGATCGCCGCCCCCGCCATGCACCCACGCATGTGGGCCCACCCCGCCACCCAGCGCAACGTCCGCGTCCTCGAGCAGGACGGCAGGATCGACCTCGTGGGTCCCGTCGTCGGACCGGTCGCGAACGGTGAGGTGGGCATGGGCCGCATGGCGGAACCCCACGACATCGTGGCCACCGTCATGGCACGCCTTGCGCCCCAAGACCTGCGATCCATGCACGTCGTCGTGACCGCCGGCCCCACCGTGGAGGACATCGACCCGGTGCGTTTTCTGAGCAACCGCTCCACCGGTCGCATGGGCTTCTCCGTCGCAAGAAGGGCCGCCGCCCGCGGCGCCCGCGTGACCTTGATCGCTGGCCCGTCCGAGCTGCCGACCCCCACGGGCGCCAAGCGCGTCGACGTGCGCTCCGCCCTCGAGATGCGCAACGCCTTGCACAAGGTCCTGGGCCCGTCCCTGCAAGAGGCCGACGTGCTCGTCATGGCTGCCGCCGTCGGAGATTACCGCCCCGCCCTGAAGTTCGAAGAAAAGGTGAAGCGCGGCGCCGACGCGATTACCTTGGAGCTCGTTCCCAACCCCGACATCCTCGCCGAGCTTGGCACGCTGCGCACCGGGCCTCGCCCCCTGCTCGTCGGCTTCGCCGTCGAGACCGAGCAGGAAGACGCCCTCGTCGAGCAAGCCCTCGGCAAGCTTGCGCGCAAACGCGTGGACTTCGTCGTCGGCAACGCTGCCTCCGTCGGCTTCGGCGGCGACTCGAACCAGGCCGTCCTCGTCGGTCACGACGGCGTCGATCACTTGCCCCTCATGGCGAAAGACGCGCTCGCCGACAGGATCCTCGACCGCGTGCGCGCTTGCCTCGCCGAGCGAGGCTGACGTGCACGTCGTCGCCCTCGCTTTGGTTCTCTCGCTGATCGGTGCGGCCGTCGGCTTTCACCCGAGCCTGCAAGGGTCTCCGTGGATGTGGCTCGCCTTCGGGTTGTGCCAGGTCCCCGTGGCCGCGCTTGCCTTGCGCAAGCTCCACGCCGACGAAGAGCTGCGGGATCGTCTTCTGCCGCGGTGGGGTGACATCTCTTTGGGCATGGGCTCGGCCCTGCTTCTGCTCGCTGGCACATGGGTCGCCCGAAAGAGCATCGCCCCCGACGGCTCCCTGCGGCACGATTGGCTCACGCGGGCGTACGAGCAGGCAGGAGACCCCGACTCGCTCGAAAAGTACTGGGCTCCCGTCCTCGCCGCCGTGCTCGTCTTCACCGCCCTCGAGGAAATCGGCTGGCGCGGTCTCGTCATGCCCACCCTCGAAGAGCGCCTCGGAACTCGCCTCGCATGGCCCGCCACAGGCCTGCTCTACGGCCTCGCCTTCGTCCCCACCGCGTGGTGGCTCCGCACCGACGCCGGACCCAACCCCCTCGTCATCGGGGCTGCGCTGCTTGGTGGATGTGCCTGGAGCTTTCTGGCGGCGCGCACCCAGCGCCTGATCCCGTCGATCCTGTCCCATGCGGTCTTCGTCTGGTTCGTCGTGGTCCAGTTCCGATTGATGAGCCTGCCCTGAGGGCTGATCCCTCGCCTGGGTTCCAACCGCAGCACGATTTCACCGCCCGGCTGGCCTTCATGCCCCCTCGTCTTCACAACAACTGCCTTGTTCCATGGGATTCGGGCGCTATTCTGCCCCCCGTGCTCCCCTCCCGTCGGCTCGTCCTCTCGCGTTGCTCGGTCCTCCTCGCGGCCGGGCTCGCTCTCTCATGCAGTGACGACAAGCCGACCGTGGAGAATCCCTCCTCGCTCACCGGCGTCGAGGCGACCGCGGTCAGTGCCCGCAACGTCCGCATTCGGTGGCAGCCCATGGCCGACGCCCAGGTGGTCATCCATCGCGCCGCCTCGGGCAAGGGGTATGAGGAAGTCGGTCGCAAGGACGCGAGCCACGGACGTTTCCTCGACCTCGCGCTCGATCCCGAGTCCGCCTACACCTACCGGTTGACCGTCTGTCGCAACGACGCCTGCGAGCAGCCCCACCAGACCGGCTCGGTCTCGACTCCTGCGAGCGCGTTTCCCTCGTTCGACATCACCGTCCCTTCGGTGAATCCCGGGGACGACGTGGCTGTATTTGGCGTGTACCGGATCGCGGCCGAGCTTTTCCGGGAAGGTCACATGGCGGCAGTGGATCGAACGGGCCGTGTCATCTGGGAGTACGAAACCTTCGAGTGGGGGCCGGTCACCGAGGTCCAGCCGCTACCGGACGGGACCCTTGCAACCGGTCAGAACCAGTACCTCGTGCACATCGACCTGGACGGCACCGAGTTGTTCCGCTGGACACAGACGACGGCTCGGCACGACATCGACCGCCTCGCGGACGGGCGATGGGCCTTTCTGTACTTCGACCCCTTCGAGGTCGAAGGCGAGACGCGTCTGGGCGACGGGATCGCGGTGCTCAACCCCGACGGTACGGCGATCGAGTGGCAGTGGGCGGGGCGCGAGCACATCCCGTGGACCGACGTGAACGAGGAGGACCTGGCCACCAACGAGCTCGGGCTCGGGCAGGACTGGACGCACTCCAACTCCATCACCTTCGACGAGACGGGCAGCAAGGTGCTGCTCAACGTCCGCAACCTCAATCGCATCTACAAGATCGACGTGGCGACCCAGAAGGTCGACTGGATCATGGGGGACGGTGGGGACTTCGGCGAGGGGATCTGGGACCACTCCCACGACCCGCAATTCCTCGCGGACGACCGCGTGCTGATCTTCGACAACGGGTACCGTCGTCCCAGCCCGCAATACTCGCGAGTGATCGAGGTGCAGTTCGACCCGTCGCAGAAGCGGGCGGAGATCGTGTGGGAGTACCGGGAGACGCCTGACTTCTACTCGTTCGCGCTGGGGTCGGCGCAGGCGATGCCGAACGGAAACGTACTCGTCACCGACGGGATCAACGGTCGGCTGGTGGAGGTCTCGAGAGACAAGCAGAAGGTCTGGGAGCTTGTGATTCAGAAGTACTATTGGAGCTACAAGGCCGTGAACGTTCCGCGATCGTTCTTCACGGACTGGTGACCCGTCGATGCCGCTGCCGCCGCTGTACCTGTCGCCCCCCTCCGTGATCTTGCCGCCCACGCGGTTGGACAACGAGCAAGTCATCGCCCGGGTGCGAGCCAACTACCGGGGCGACCCGCGCAAGTGGACGCTGCTCGAGGCTGCCATGCGAAGGGTGCTCGACCGCTGCGGCACCTCCGTTCGCTACCTCGAGGATGACCACGACGTGCGCGTCGGGGACTACGCTGCCCGGGCCGCGAATGCGTGCCTCGAAGACCACGGCACCCCGCCCTCGGACGTGAGCGTGCTCATCTGCGGCGGTGTGGCGCGCGAGTACTTCGAACCTGCCACGGCCATGGAAATTGCTGCCAAGTGCGGCATCCAGAACGTTCACGCCTTCGACGTCACCAGCGCGTGCGCGGGCCAGCTCGAGGGAATGCACATCGCGGCGAGCTACCTCGCCATGCACGACGACTACCGCAAGGCGCTCGTCTGCTCGGCGGAGCTCACCCGCAACTTCCTGTGCTTCGACATCCAGACGGTCAAGGACCTGGTGACCAAGGCCGCGGGACTGACCATCGGAAACGCCGCGAGCGCGTGGCTCTT
The DNA here is from genome assembly GCA_964488865.1 of uncultured Polyangiaceae bacterium. GTDB lineage: Bacteria > Myxococcota_A > Polyangia > Polyangiales > Polyangiaceae > MWCO01. The sequence goes on from CAZAWR010000024.1 coordinate 102,713, forward strand.
GAGCAGAGAACCCTTCGAGGGCGGCTGCCTGCGCGTCATCGGGTTCCGCAACCACTCCATGCCCGGACACTGGCACCTGTGCTCCGCCCCCATCGACGGCACCTTCACCTCCCTGTCCACCGACCTGTTCAAGCTCAACGAACACGTCGCCCCGGAAGTCCGGAGCCTCGTCGCCCAGGTGGGCTGGAGCGTCGAGGACGTCGACCACTTCGTTTTCCACCAGCCGTCCGAGAGCATCTTGCTCGGTGTGCTCGATGACCTCGGCGTCGATCGCGACAAGGGGTTGCTGACGCATCACCTGTACGCCAACACGGTGAGCACGACCGTGAGCCTGACCATGCACGAGCTTCTGAAGCGCGGACGCGTTCGCCCGGGAGACAAGCTGGTGCTGGGCACTGCAGCGGCAGGCTTCAGCATGGTCAGCCTTGCGGGAATCTGGGAGGCGTGACGTGACACGGTATCTCGACCTGTACCGGATCATCTTGAAGACCTTCGGGTTCCGGATCCGTCCCGTCGGCACGTTCGCTCTCAAGCAAGCCCACGCGCTCCTCAACGCCGGGACCCTCGCCGCCGATCACTTGATCGCACCGTCGTTCAAGGACCGTCCGATCGACCGGCCGGTGTTCATCCTGGGCAACCCGCGCAGCGGGACCACGTTCCTACACCGGTTTCTGCTCAACACGGACCGGCTGGCGGCGTTCGAGCTGTGGGAGATGCTCTTCCCCGCGGTGACGGCACGCCATGCGCTCGGACCTTTCGTGGACCGCCTCGCTCCCCTGTCCCCCGCCCGCTACCACAGCGCCGCCGCCCACGAAACCAGCCTGCGCGACGTCGAGACCGACGACGCCATGGCTTTGTTTCGCTTCGTCGACGGCGGGTTTTTGTGGACCTACTTCCGCGCCTGGGAAGACACGTGGGGGAGCGAGTCCGCGCGGGCCTGCTTCGACCTCGACAACGAGCCCACGGCCGAGACCGAGAAGCACTTCCGCTACATGGAAGGGTGCTGGCGTCGGAACCTGCATGTGAAAGACAAGGCGCGCATCGCCGTCAAGGCGAGCAGCTACACCTTGCGCGTGAAGACCCTCCTGCAGCGCTATCCGGACTGCAAGCTGCTGTACATGGTGCGCGACCCCGTGGAGACGATCCCGAGCGGCATGTCCATGATCACGGGCGTGCTCGAGCAGTCCTACGACATGTTCCACAGCACGCGCGAAGAGGACCGCAAGCGGTATCTCGAGAACCTCTACCAGGCGTCGTGTCACCTGTTCCGCTACTTCCACGAGGTGTGGAAGGCCGGCGAGATCCCTGAGAAGAACCTGTGCATCGTGCGCTATCCGCGAATGATGGCGGACCTCGAGGCCACGATGCGCGAGGTCGTCGACTTCCTCGAAGTGGCCCCCGGGCCCGAGTTCTGGTCCATCGTGCGCGAGCAGGCCGAAAAGCAACGGCAGCGAAGGAGTCCCCACGTCTACTCGCTCGAGAAGTTCGGGCTGACCGCCCAGCGGATCCGGTCCGACCTCGACTTCGTCTACCGGGACTTCGACCTGGATCCCTCCCCGTGACCCATTTCTGGCTCCCGGCTGTCGGCGACCCGCAACGAACAGCGGATGTCCTCGCTATCGCAGCGAGTTTCCCTGCGCGTCTCGGATCTTTCCCATGCCGATGAGGATCATGTCGATCATCGCCCAGATCCCTGCGCCGCCGCAGGTCAGTAGCTTGGCGACGCCGAGCCCCACCTGTCCCAGGTAGAACCGATCCACTCCCAGGTATCCGAGGAAGAGGGACAGCAACAGTGCCGTGCCCTGGTCCTTCGTCGGTGTGCCGCTGGGTGGCTCTCGGCGCAAGGGACGACCCTGGGAGTCGTTCACCTTGTTCATCCCGATCAGGATGAGGTCGATGAGATACCAGACCCCGAGTCCCCCGCCCGTGAGCAGCTTCGCGATGCCAAGCCCCACGTGCCCCAGGTAGAACCGATCCACCCCGAAGCCACCGAGGAAGTAGGAAAGCAAGAACGCCGTGCCCTGATCCTTGTCCGACATGCGCTCCCCTCCTTGATCGAGTCATCGCAAGCGCCAAGGAACCGTATCGGTCGCGCCCGAAGGACGCAACCCTCACGCCACTCCCACCTAAGGCGCAGCCGGCTCCAAGGGCGTCTTCCGATCGAACACGTAAGGTCCCTTGGTGGCGCCCCAGACCTGCACGTCGTTGGCGTCGAAGCCCCTGTCCCAGGAGGTCATTGTGGTGTCCGTGAGGTTCACTTCACTGCTCGCGTAGGACGCGCCGCTCAAGGTCGATGCGCACGCCTTGCCCATGGTGCCCCCCTCGAAGTGATCACCCTTCCATTCCATCTCGACGCCGCACCCCTCCTTCTCCTCCGCGTCCGCGGCCGTGAGGGTGAGCTTCGAAGGATCGTCGCACAGACCCACCGCGGCCGACGGGCTGTTGAGCTCGAAGACGCGGGAGACGGCGCGGGTCGCGGGCGGGTCGAGAGGCTCGATGACGTACAGCCTCTGGCGGTAAGGAGCGGTCGCTTGCTCGAGCCTCGCTTGCTCGACATACAGAACCCGAGCCCCGAGGTCAGGCACGTCGAGCGCGCAGGTCCGGAGCTGGATCGCGAAGTAGGACGGGTCTTCCTTGGACTGGGCTTCGGAGTCGAAACGCCCCGTGAGGAACGCGGCGAGAAGCGCGTCAGCTTGCGGCGCAGAGGCTTCCGGTGACGTGTCGGAATCCGCGTCGGGCCCGGTTTCGGCGGCGGCTTCCCCCGGGTCTCCGTCCTCGGGAGCCGCGTCGACGCCACTCTCGTTCAGGGCATCCACGCCCGCGTCGGTCCCGGGTTCGGCGGTGTCGTCCTCGCTGCCGCCGCACGCGACGGTCGCGAGAGCGAGCAAGCAGAAGGTGGTCATCAGCGAGCGGTTCATGAAGGCTTCCCAGCTGGTTGTAAGAACAGGAACGTTCAACTTTTGTTGTCGCACAGTAGTTGTCGATGTGGGTAAGCGCAACCCGATTCTCGACCCAGGGAGAGCGGTCCTCGTCTCGGGAGATGGGCGGCTACCGACCGTCGAGCAGCTCGAGCTCGCACGTCAGCGTGGCTTGGGGCGGGAACTCAGCGCGAATCATAGACATTCATGGATGGGAGCTCGACCGCCGTGAGATATCCCCCGTGTCCGCACCCGGTGTCGATTCCGACGCTGTCCGAGCAACTCCAGATGCCGACCTCCGTGTTGGTCACCCCTTCCGGAATCTCCTCGGCGAGGTACTCGGTCAGCGTGTGGCCGAAGATGACCCGCTTGCCCTTGTAGCTCCGGAAGAAGTCCTCGTCTCGGCCCCAGAGCAGGCACACGGGCGCGTTCACCTCGCTCGGGTGCAGGAACCCCCCACCCGGCCGGTGCGGCAGCCCCGCATGCACGTAGATCGCGTGCTCGTCCTCGTACCAGAACGGCAGGTCCCGGAACCAGCCCACCACGGCGTCCGGGAAGAACGCACCGGTCTGGATCATCATGAGCTCGTCCGCCCGGGGAAGGTCTTCCTCCGAAGGCACAGGGCCGTTCACGAAGGAGCGGTACGCCGCGAGACAGCCGTTGAGCGGCGGTGCCACGAACTCGTCCCACCCCTCGTCCACCACCCGGAGCCACGCGTCCTCGTGGTTGCCCCGCAACGCCACCACCTTGGCCGGCGTCATCGCCGGCAACCTCATCACGTAGTCGATCACCTGCGCGGACTTCGGACCTCGATCCACGTAGTCCCCGATGAACACGATCGTGTCCTCGGCGTCCAGCTCCGGGAGACACGAAAGCAACCGGAATAGGTGGTCGAGCCCACCGTGCAAGTCTCCGACGGCGAACGTCCGGTTAGCCATCGGTTCGCATCTTGGCAGGCAGATAGCGCCAAGGGAAGCACAACAGATCGTCGCGCTCGCACCCGAGCTGATCCAGCATCTGTCGGCACAAAAAGGTCGTCGCGCGAAGAGCCCCAAAAGGTGGCGATCATTCGCGCGACGAACAGGGCGCGAAAGGACAAGGGGGGGGAGGGAGGGATGTCTCTCTCGCGCTTGATGTTGGCATACCATGCGCTCCGCACATGGCCAAATGATCGGCCTGGTCTGGGCTATCGCTGGCTCGGGGGGTCACTTCTCGGGGGGCTGAGTCGCTGCAGAACTTCCTCCAGAGCCTTCCAGCCGAGACGCTCCTCTTCCTCGAGGGACGTCTTGGTTTGACGAAGCTCCGTGAGACGGTCCTCGCCGGTGAGAATGCGTCGAACGAACGGGTTCGCGGCAACCCCCCCGGTTTCTCCCCGGAGTGCTTCGAGGTGCTCGCGCAGTCGCTTCAAGTCAGCCTCCACTTCCTTGATGGCTTCTTCGTTCTTGGACTTCTTTTCGATGGTCTGCTGAATGGCCGAGCGCTTCTGGGCCGCCTCGGCGATCGTCTTGCGCTGGTCATCCGGCAGGCTCGTCCCCTCGGTGAGACGCTCCAGCGTCGCGACTTCGAGGTTGCGCAAAGGGTAGGAACGCGAGAGTCCCTGCTCGGTGCGAACCTCGCGCTCGACCTTCTTGCGCGGCGGGACTTCGAACACGGCGATGGGCTGGTTCCTTGCGGTGTCGAACGTGACCTCGTCCGGCCCCTCCACCCGGGCGTTGCTGACCACGCCGAGAACCCAGTGCACCGAGCGAGCCTGACCAGACCGATTCTCGATGGTGTGCACGCTCCGTTCTGTCCTCACGAAGTGCACCGAGAGCTTGCCTTTCTCGAAGACCAGCTTCTTCGTCTCCTCACCCCCCGAAATGACCTTGGTCGACGTCTCCACATCGATGTCCGCGCCGAACTCGATGAACCGCTGCTCGGTGGGCTTGAGGCGGTCGAGGGCGGACTCGCCAGCGAACCCACCGTCCGCGAAGAACGCGACGGGACCTGGGGGCAAGGTCTGGTTCGTGCTGTTGACGAAGCGCACGGCCATCCGGGGATGGTCGGATTCGTACCAGGTGATGCGCTTGGCCTCCACCGGGGATTGCACGAAGGGAACCAGGGCTGAACCGTGGGCGCGCAGGTCCAGCGGGCGTGGCAGCGTGTACGTGAACAGTGCGCCCGACTCGACGCCCGCCGCCGTTGCGATGCTCGCCAGGTTTCCGATCTCCAGAAGGTCGCTCTTGGACACGCGCCCCGAGACGGACAGGCTTCCGGACCCGTACCCGTAACCGGACCCACTTCCGCCCCCGCTGCCATGTCCGATCGTGCCATAGGACCCGAGGCCGATGCTCTCCCCTCCCTCGTCGTCCGCATGGTCACCCCAGATCGCGTCCGGTGTCCGATCCAGCAACTGGGGGACCGTCGAGAGCTTTTCCGAGGGTGTTGCCAGCTCGCGTCGGCCATAGCGAGGCGCCGCGAGCGGGAAGAGGAAGGAGTCGGGCCGGCCGTTCACGAGCTGTACGCGCACCTGGCTCCAGTCTTCGTCCGTGTCGTTGTGGAGCAAGGCCCAGCCCTGCAGAACGGCCTTGTCTTCCTGCCCCAGAACGATCCGATACGTGGTGCGCCACAAGGGCGCTTCGGCGATGTAGCCGAGCGTGACCGGGCCCTTCGCACGCGCCATCACGCGCAGCATCCGACGCGTCTGCGCCGCGCTCGGCGACAGCGTGTTCAATGCCAGCCCCAGCCTCGCTGCCGTTACCGGCGACGTCGGTCGAACGGCCTCGATCTCGTCCGCCTCGAACCGTCGGATCTCGTTGCCCTTCGTGAGAAGTAGCAACACGAGTTCCGGCGGCTTCTGCTTCTCGACTCTCTCTTTGGTGTCGTCCTGCTCTTGCTCCTCCGTCGCTTCGGCCTTCGGCTCCGGTCGAATCACCTCGATCACCCGGCCTTCGTAGGTGCCCGACCGCGCTTGCACCTGCACCTCGTCGCCCTTGAGGCTTGCCAGCAGATCGAAGTGCGTGATCGCGCTCTTCGCTTCCTTCGACAATCCCGCCAGCGCGCGCGCCATGCCCTCGCTGATCGAGCTCTCGAACTCGAGCCCGTCCACCTGGCTCTCTCCCCCCTGTCCGAGTACGACCAGCGTCTTGAGTGCATCGTCCAGGTGACCCGCCGGCACCGGAAGCGACGTGCCGTTCGAAGGTCCCGCACTGCCCGTGCGCTCGAAGTAGCCCACCCCCGTCTCGTAGAGGCGAATGCTCGTGAGCGGCAGCACGGACCTTGCCGTCTCCGGCGGCTTCTGCCCCGCACACCCCGTCGTCATGGCCGCCACGATCATCCCCCAAGCGATTCGCCTACGCATGCAGCCTCCCTATTCCTAGGCATGTTCTCTTCGTGCTCGCGCTCGCGCTCGTGCTGGCACGCTAGTACCGTGCACCCAAGTGAGTACCGGAAACGCACTGCAGAGAACCACAGAAGACACAGAAGGCACAGAAGGTTGGTGCGGAGGTAGGCCGTGTTGCGCCTGACTCTGCGCATTCCTGGTTCTCTGTTCCGTGTTCCGTGTTCTCCGCTCCTAGTCCCAAACCAAGCACTTCGGGGTGCTGTTTGAGGGAATTTATCTGAA